>NZ_CP051680.1:2400000-3000000 GCF_012849095.1 Cohnella herbarum | reverse complement strand
AACCTCTGGAAATCATTGTGGTGAATGACGGATCTATGCGCGAAACGAACCTCCTGGAGCGTTATGAGGGACGAATTCGCGTTCTCAACAAGATTAACGGGGGTACGGCCAGCGCTTTGAACGCGGGTTTCCGCAGCGCTAAAGGACAATACGTAGCCTGGTTAAGCTCGGACGACCGCTTCCTGCCCGACAAAATCGAACGGCAGGTTCGATATATGACGGAGAGCGGACACTCGATTAGCCATACGGCCTTCTGGCAAATGAACGGAGACGGCGAGACCGATCGTCAACCGGTCGTCCTTCACGACGATTCCATGGTTCATTTTTACCGGTCGATGCTCGAAAGCAATACGGTGAACGGGTGTACGGTTATGATGAATAAAGCTTTGTTTACCCGCATGGGCGGATTCAGCGAGCAACTGAAGTATACCCACGATTACGAGTTATGGCTAAGAACGATCGTTGCGGGTTATCCGATCGGATATTTGAATATCCCGTTAACGGAGTACCGGATTCATTCCGGAATGGGCTCCTTGATGTATCGAGAATCGGTTCTACAGGAAGTGGAAGACTTACAGAAAATGTACATCCCTCGGCTTCGGAACCTGATAACCGCTTTGCAAGGGGGATCTCATTAACAATAAGACCGTCGGGGAAAATCCCCGACGGTCTTATTGTTAATGGATAGGGAATCCGATGGGAACGCGGTTGAAGAGCTCTACCGGAATAATGACGGCTCTGTCCATGCTCCAACCGAACCTGCCGAGCGTTTGCTCCCAGACGATCGGGCGCAATCGCTGGCCTTCGCCGTAGTAAAGACCTCCGTTAGGGCCGCGGTAGAGCAAATAATCGTACAGCTCGTATTCTTCCCATGCGTTGCCCTGCATCGGCCATCCCTCCGGTAAGCTCCAGATTTGCTCGAAGCTGACGGGAATGGCTTCGTCCAATCTCAATCCGAGCTGAGAGAGTACCGAATCGTTGCGGATGGGATAACGGATGCCATTGCCGACGTTATGCAATCCGCCGCCGGGATCTCTGGCTAGGAATACGTCGGGATAACCGTGCGGGAAATTCATCGCGTCAAGGGGCTGACCGGAAGGCAAACCTTGAAGGAAGGAGTTTCCGCAGCGAGCGATTCTGTCGTAACTAAGCTTCAATCGGAGGAAGGTATCGTAAGAATTTACCGGCCGTTTGAGCCCGCGTTCCATCCGGAAGACGCAACCGTCGTCCGCAAGAGCGTACCAACCGCTTGGCAAATCCGGGCTTAACGGCGGATGATGGGGGTGAGGACTGGCGTACCGATCGGGCAAGAAGGCGGGGTCATGCCGTAAGATGAGCCGCTCCGGGTTAAATCCCCATTTTCGAATAAATAACCGTCTGTTCACGGCGGCCACCCCATACATATCGATGGCGTTAGAGTCGAAGCTGCGGTTTCCTTCGTGATAAACGAACGCGTCCCCCGCCAGACGAAGGAACAATCCCGCCTTCAGAACGCGATAGCCGAGATCGATATCTTCGTAGCCTCCGATCCCGAAGGCTTCATCGAATCCCCCGAGCGCGAGCCAGGTGCTTCGCCGTAATAACATGCAGAAGCCGCTTAACGCGGCTAGATCTTGCCAGAGCGCCGGGTTATGGCGGTTAAACTGTTGGGCGAACAGATGATATTGTCCTTCGTTGCTTACGTCCGCTGGGATCTTCTGCAGGGGGAGCACGAAATTAGATTTCGGTCCGACGATGCCGATCCGTTCGCTGGAATGCAAGCATTGCAGCATGACGGACAGCCAGCGATGAGATACGATCGTATCGTTGTTGAGCAGCAAGATATGATCGCCGTTCGCGATCGCGGCTGCCTGATTGCAGGCCGGAGCAAACCCGACGTTAACGGGGTTGGCAATCAATCGGATATCGGATTGTTGGGCGAGCCAAGCCACGGTTCCGTCCGTCGAACCGTTATCGACGAAGATGAGTTCGTAAGGGCTATCCGTAAAGGTCCGGATGCTATGAAGGCAACGTAGCGTCTGGTCCATATTGTTCAACGTTAGGACGATGATGCTCGTCAACATGGTTTCGCGCCTACAGCCTCTAGCATATCGGAGAAGTTTATTGCGTATTTTTCCATCGAAAAATCACTCCGCACATGTTTTTTTCCCCTTAACACAAGGGATTTCCTCAGAGATTTATCGGTCATCAAACGCACGATCCGATCGGTTGCCCCATCGATATCCCCATGTGAGTAATAGAGCCCCGTAACCTCTTCGATGATCGCGGAACGAACGCCATCGGAATTCGAAGTGACGACGGGACAGCCGCTGCTTAGAGCTTCCAATGCGACGTATGGCGCGCCTTCCGCTTTGGATGTCATGCACAATACACCTCCGGATGACGCGATAAGCCGGAAATATAAGGGGATCTCTGCGCTTATGATATTGTGATAGTGATCGAGATAAGGCGTTAGCCCTAGCTGATTCATCCGGAGCAGCAATCGTTCGTTTTCCCCAGGTTCCGCTAGCGCGGGGTCGCTAAACATCCATAACCGAACATACGGTATCCGCTTGATGACCTCGGCTCCGATGAGGAGGAAATCGCTCCAGTTTTTATTGTCTTCCAACCTGCCGATCCAGACGAGAGGCGGATACGGGAGAGGCGGCGGGAGAGGGAGGTCGAAGCTGTCCGGATCGAAAGGATTGGCAAACGAGAACTTCGGTTTAAGAGGATAAATCTCTTGGAGCAAAGCACCGATATGAGGCGTGGACGGGTATAAGAACGCATTCGCATAGGGGCTAAGGTACGGTTGGGCTTCGGTCAGATTTTGCCTGGCGTTATCCGGAGTGCCGAAGCCTTGAATTTCGAAAATAATCGGCTTGTCGAAGCCAAGCTGACGAAGCAGCAGCACTTGCAGGAAGAACGAGGTGACGACGATGCAATCGAAAGAATAATGCTTCAGAATATGCTGAATCTCCGGCGGTTCCGAAGCGTAGAAAACCGGGATCTCGGGAGAGTAGCCGGTGGATCCGCTTCCTTCCCGGAAGTAAAGGAAATGGCATTGGATCCCTACGGGAAGCAAAGCCCTGTACCGCAATCGATTCAAGGTATCGACGCCGCCGCTTGGCAGAATGAACATGAACAGAACTTTCTTCATCCTACTTCCCTCCCTCATCGACGATCGGATGTTTACAATACCCGTAACAGAGCATGCATTTGGGGGGCGTACTGATCCCTCACCTGGTTGAATTCTTGATCTACGAGAGCCTTCTTCCGAACCGTGCCCATACTTTCGTGCCAACGATAGAGCGTCAATACTTCATTGATGAAGTAAAAATCAATTCGGGCAAGATGAACTCTAAGCCAATATTCGTAATCCTGCGTACAAGCGAGTGCTTCGTTGAAATATCCGATGCGGCTTGCCAGCGAACGATGCATCATAACCGTCGATCCATTGATCGGGCAGAAGGTGAACAACGCTTCTATTAATTTACGAAGACTAGGAAATTTAACGGCGAGCGCGCTCATCGTGATCTCGTTATTCTCGTTAATGAGATGGAAATCGGTGCAACTGATAGGAGCTTGGTGCTGTTCCATGAAAGCGACTTGTCGCGCGATTTTGTGAGGGTACATCAAGTCGTCGGAACTAAGCCATGCGATGTATTTACCGCTCGCGCAGCGTAGGCCGAAGTTCAGCGCGCTACCCGTCCCTCCGTTGGCTTTGCCGAAATAGTGAATACGGGAGCGGAACGGATCGAGTTTATTCTGGTGTATGGTGGATCCATCGTCGACGACGAGAACTTCGATATTGGGATAAGTTTGATTTAATACGCTTGCTACCGCTTGGTCGACGAAGGGACAATTGTAGAAAGGGATAATGACGCTGACGAGCGGAAACTCCTGATCGTTTGCCATAGCTACCTCCATATCTGAATCGCATCATAATATGTACCAGTTTATGTGGACAGGGCGGTTGCCGTCACGACGGTTGAACCTGTCTGAATTGCCTATTTTCCACCTTTGTCCAAGCATGGATCCTTAATCGGAATAAATTGTAGTAAACCGGAAATGGCAAAGGAATGAAAACCAATGCGTGTCATCGTGACTGGAGGAGCAGGATTTATCGGCAGTCGTCTCGTCCATGCGCTCGTTGGAGAAGGCCATGAAACGATAGCGATCGACAATTTGAGCATGGGAGATGCGGGGCGGCTGCCAGCTGGCGTTAAGCTGTATAAGCTTCAAGTCGAGGCTCCCGAAACGACGGAATGGATCTCGCGGCTTAGACCGGGAGCCGTCTTCCATTTGGCGGCCCAAGTCGGGATGGGCAGTTCGCTGCAAGCTCCATCCGAAGACGGACTCAGCAACGTAATCGGCACTTTGCGCGTTCTGGAAGGCTGTCGGCAGGCGGGAAGCAAGCTTGTATTCTCTTCTACGTCAGGCGTATACGGCGAAAGTAAAGGTAAACGCTTGCTGAAGGAAACGAGTCCGAAGCTCCCCTTTGCGCCGTATGGACTGTCCAAGTGGACGGCCGAGGAATACATTCGCAAGAGCGGCGATTGGTGGGGAGGGTCCTACACGATTCTTAGATACGCGAACGTGTATGGTCCGGGTCAAACGGCAAGAGGCGAAGGCGGTGTCGTCGCTTGTTTCATGGCGCGGATAAGGGATGGACTTCCGCTAGTTATACATGGGGACGGCGAGCAGAGTAGGGATTTCGTGCACGTAGACGATATCGTCAAAGCCAACTTGGCGGCTTTGGAGCGAGGGGATGGCGAAGTATGCAATATCGGGACCGGGGTGGCAACCTCCGTAAACCGTTTGGCCGATTGCTGCGAGCGCTTATCGGGGAGCGGCAGTCTGGGCAGAATCTACGAACCGTCCAGAAACGGCGACGTTCGGTGCAGCAGACTATCGTCGGCGCGCGCGGAGTCGATATTGGGGTGGAAACCATCGATTCCTTTGGAGTTAGGGCTTAGCCGCTTGCTGGGCGGAATGAATTTGTAGGAAAAAAGATAGCGTCACTCGATTAGCGAAGGATGTATGCTCCATCGCAATCGGGTGACGCTATTGCTACGTTTTTGTACATGATAGATGGCCGAATTCGACGATTGGTACGCCTATTGGTACGCCTAAATCGTCCAACGAAGCAACAATCCGGATTGGGTAAGCCCCGACCCGAAGCCGTATAGTGCCAATAATTGGCCGGATTGCAGCTTGCCTTGCCTATATGCCGCATCCAAAGCCAGGGGAATCGAAGCGGCGGACGTATTGCCATTGCTGACGACGCTCTGCAATATTTTCTCCGCAGGCATATCTAATCGCTCGCAGATGGCTTCGATCATGCGAAGATTGGCGCTGTGCGGGATGAACCAATCCAGGCTTTCAAGCGTCGATCCGGCTTTCTGCAAGAGATCCCGGACACCGCCCGGTACGGTGGATAACGCCCACTTGTATACTTCCCTGCCGTTCTGAACAATCTTATTATCGGCACTGCAATAGACTTGCATGCCTCCGGAACCGTCCGTATTCGCGTTGGAGGAGAGGAAAGCGCCTTGATCCGCGGCCTCTACAAGAACGGCCCCGGCACCGTCTCCGAATAGGATACACGTTGAACGATCCGTATAATCGGTTATTTTCGTTAACGTCTCTGCGCCGATAACGAGTACCTTGCGAAAGCTTCGCGATAGGATCAATCCATTCGCCAGCTGAAGGGCCGTAACGAACCCGGCGCAAGCCGCGCTCACGTCTACGGCGAGGCTACCCGATGCAGCGCCAATGGCTTGCTGAACCTGAGAAGCGACCGACGGGAAGGGCATATCCGGCGTCGTCGTGGCAACGAGGATCGCATCGATGTCCGAAGCGGATACGGCCGGAAATTTATACAATAAATCGTGAACCGCGGCGATGGCCAGATGGCTGGTCGATTGATCGTCGGCCGCTTTGTGGCGTTGCTCGATACCTGTACGCCTTACGATCCACTCGTGATCGGTGTCCACCAATGTTTCCAAATCCGCGTTCGTAATCACTTGTTCGGGTACATAACTACCGATAGCGGAAATTCGCGCTTCGGATAGAAAAGCCGGTTTTCCGATTTCTTTAGCCATATTCCATCCCTCCTCCGACTTTTGAATCGATTTTAGCATTAGGTATTAGTACCAGGTGTTAGTATCTTTATGTTAAATCGAATAAGCAGTCCTGTCAAGTGAGCGGTGTCAGTGAGCGGTGTCAGAATTGGTGAGAATGTGTGCATATAAAGTGATTGTAAACTGAACAAGCTTTAGGATATGGATATCAGTTTGACCGTGCTGACCCGTCGTTGTAAGAGAACTTCATATATGTCAACCGCTTGACCTAAAAAGGCGTTAAACTTATACTTGGGCTATGATATGTTTGAGTTGGATCAAGTATGGAGGATAATTTAATGGCTACGATAAAGGACATTGCAGATAAAGTCGGTGTGACCGTCACTTCCGTATCGAGGGTTTTGAACAACAGAGGGTATATCAGCGAGACGCTTAAGAAGAGAGTACAAGAAGCGATGGAAGAGTTAAATTATCAACCCAATGAGGTTGCCCGCTCCTTAATTCGGAAAAAATCAAATATCATTGGTCTAATCATACCGGACGTTTCCCACCCGTTCTTCGGCGAAGTTACAAAATATATTGAATATTATGCGGACAAGAACGGATATAAATTGTTGCTTTGTAATTCGAAATTAAACAAACTTAAAGAAAAAGAATACATCAATATGCTAAAGGGAAGCCAGGTAGATGGCATTATTATGGGTAGCCATACGATGGACACCAAAGATTATACTTCGATTAAGTTGCCGATGGTGACCCTTGATCGCCAGATAACAGATACGATTCCGTATATTTCATCGGACAATTATAAAGGGGGAGAGCTGGCTACTAACTTACTAATAAAAAAGGGTTGTAAGAAAATTGCGCATATAAGCGGTAATCTCCATCTCAATCTATTGGCAAAATTAAGGCACGATGCTTTTAAGAATGTAATAACGAACAAAGGAATAGAGCATATCGTATTGCAGACAGAATTAAACGGATTCAATTATGATGAATATGAACAACTCGTCTCCTCAATGTTTCAGGAGCATCCGGATATTGATGGAGTATTCGCTAGCAGCGACATCATCGCGGCTCAGGTCCTTAAAGAATGTTACCGAATCGGAAAGTCAGTTCCGCAAGATATGAAGATCGTTGGGTATGACGGGATACAGTTAGGACAACTCATCACGCCGGGCATTACTACAATTAAGCAACCAACCAAGGAAATCGGTAAAATGGCTGTAAGGCTCATTATTGAGCAGATAGAAGGACAAGATGTATTGAAAGAAAATATTTTGCCAGTTAAATTGATAGAGAGGCAATCGACTTAATTGAATTTGTCCGTTACCAGAGACTCGCGCAAAGCGGTTGCCTATGCTGCCGCTTATTTTTTGTATGAACATGGAAGGAGAAATGTACTACATAAACTTTTTGTTCCTGTTATAATTTAACATGCGTTGATCCTACGCTTAAGAACTTAAATAATGGTGCCGTTTTCATTTTTATACAGTAATTAAATACAACGAAGGAGGAACTCTGATGCCATCAATCGAAGACGTGGCTAAGAAAGCGGGAGTATCAGTCACGACAGTGTCCCGCGTCCTTAATAATCGGGGATACATAAGCAGCGCTACAAGAGAAAAAGTATATCAGGTTATGAAAGAGATAAATTATCAGCCCAATGAGCTAGCTCGATCTTTGTTTAGGAAAAAGTCGAATTTGATCGGCCTCATTATTCCCGAGATTGCACATCCGTTTTTTAGTGAATTAACGCAGTATATAGAATATTATGCTTTCAAAAATGGCTACAAGCTTCTTTTGTGTAATTCAGAACATAATCGGGAAAAAGAAAAAGAATACATAGATATGCTGAAAAAGAATCAAGTGGATGGAATAATAATGGGAAGTATGTTGCAGGAAACCGCTGATTATCTGGAACTAAACTTACCGTTGGTTTCCTTTGATAGAAGTATTGCTGATCACATTCCATTAGTATCCTCCGATAATAAAAATGGCGGTGCACTTGCAGCCCAAATATTGATAGGCAAGGGCAGCCGAAAACTTGCGTTTATTTATGGGGGAATAAAGGGTTACTCAGGAGATTTATTGAAAAATAAAAGTTTATTGGCGGGACTTAGGTATGATGGATTTACTTTGGAATGCAAAAGAAACAATATTCCCTATTTGAATTATTACGTGGAAATCGATAATTATTCGAATCTAGAGAGCACGGTTGACCAAATCATTGGTTTTTTTAATGAAAATCAAAATGTGGATGGAATATTCGCAACAAGTGACGTCATTGCTGCCTGTGCAATTAAAGCTCTCTCGAAAATGAAAATAAAAATTCCTGAGTCCGTAAAGATTGTTGGGTATGACGACATTATTTTGGCTTCTCTAATTGCGCCAGCCGGACTTACTAGTATTAAGCAACCGATCGAGGAAATGGCCAAACAATCGGTCGAATTAATAATTAAACAGATCAATGGAGAACATATAGAAAGGAAGTACATTTTAGAAGTCGCATTAATGGAAAGAGGGACTACTTAGAAAAGTACGAACAGATGGCAAATATTCATCGACCTCGACACCTAATATTGTCGCTCGGCACTTCGTCCGGTTTCCGGTCGAATAGCCAGAGCGATTTTGTTTTAATGAAGAAAAGTATGTCAACCGCTTGACACACTGTATGTCAAGCGGTTAATATATATTTGAAAGTGAGTTGATTACGCTTTCAATACAATCATGGGGGAGTAAATATGAAAAGATCCAAGGTTCTAATATTAGGGGTATGTATGGCATTAGTTCTTTCGTTGTTAGCGGCTTGCTCTAAAGACAATACAAAAAACAATGCTTCCGGATCTTCAAGTGAACCTAGCGAATCACAACAAGCTACCGGTTCTGCATCCCAGTCCAGCAAGGAAGTAAAGATTACATTTTTCAATACGTCGGCAGAAATAAACACGGTATTCGAGAACCTATTCAAAGTGTATAAGCAAGAACATCCGAACGTCACAGTGGAACTGATTCCGACTCCGATCGGAGGGGCGCAGATTGAGAAATTCCAATCGCTTATCGCCTCTGGAAATCCGGCCACGGTCGCCAATCTAGATGCGGGAACGATTTTCCAATATAAAGACAAGTTCCTCGATCTGGAATCCGATAAAGCCAAATACGAAGAACTCGCATTACCCGGCGCGATAGATGGCGCATTGCTTGACGGCAAGTTTATCGGCGTACCTTATTCTGCACAAGGATACGGACTGTTATATAACAAACGCGTAGTGGAGGAAGTAATCGGAGGGGCATTCGATCCATCCACAATCCAAACACGCAGTGATTTAGAGACCTTATTTAAGAAAATCGAAGCTACCGATAAGGCTCCGGTCATTATTCACGGTGCGGATTGGTCCTTGGGCGCCCACTATCTAGGCTTGGCATACTCTTTGCAAACAAATGATATAGAGAAAAATCGTCAATTCGTAGAAGACGTGAAAAACGGAACTGTAGATTTGTCTACGAACGAAGCTTTCAATGGCTTGATGGATACGTTCGATATGCTGAAAAAATATAATGCACGTAAAAGCGATCCGCTAGTTGCTGATTATAATAAAGATAGCGCAGATTTTGCAAAAGGCGAAGCTGCTTTCTATTTCATGGGAGATTGGTCATGGGCAGTTATTGGAACGCTTGAAGGTCGCGATAAAGACTTCGGGATCCTCCCCGTTCCGATCAGCGATAATGCTACAGATTTTGGGAATTCACAAGTTGCCTATACGGAGCCGAAATTGTTTGCAATTGACAATTCGGGATCGACACCTGAGCAGCAGGAAGCAGCTAAAGCGTTGATTGAATGGATGATTACAAGCGAAGCCAGTCAAAAAGCGATTATTGGTGAAAGCGGACTAGCAATGCCTTATAAAAATTTGAAGGTAGAAAGCACGAATCCAATGTCTAGTGCCATTTCCAAATACGTAGCTGACGGTAAAACAATTAATATCGGGGTCATCAACTACTTACCTTCGGATTACTGGGCAAAGACCGGTGCTTCGATGCAGAAGTATTTGGTAAGCAAACTCGATCGTGCCGGATTTACGAAAGAAGTTCAAGATTATTGGAAATCAACTGCCGGAAAATAAAAGTCAACTAGTATGTTAATAAAAGAAGGGTATTCGGTAATTGCCGATACCCTTCGATTATTTACTAAATATTGACAAGAGGATGTAATGGCCATGACAAACAAGAAATTTTTACAGAATACGGGGACTTTTTTGCTCTTCGGCGGACCCTCCATATTTGCTTTTTTTGCGGTGGTGTTGATTCCATTCCTATTTGGACTTTACTTGACGCTTACGAATTGGGACGTAAGAATAGGGGATCATACGTTTCTAGGGTTTGCCAATTATGCGGAAGTATTCCGCGACAAGGTTTTTTTAACCCAGTTATGGTTCACTTTGAAGTATGTCTTTTTTACGGTTGTGCTTGCTAATGTCGCAGCATTCTTTCTTGCGTTTGCGTTAACAAGCGGGTTTAAGGGTCAGCAATTTCTCCGGACGGGCTTCTTCACGCCCAACCTCATCGGCGGACTTGTGCTAGGGTATCTTTGGCAACTCCTGTTTTCTCAAGTCCTGCCTTATCTGGGTAAAGAATATGGCTGGACCCTATTTGAAACTTCTTGGTTGACAGATACGGACAAAGGATTTTGGGCATTGGTTATCGTGTCGGCTTGGCAATTTATCGGATACCTGATGATTATTTACATTGCCGGATTCATGAGCGTTCGCGTTGACGTATTAGAGGCGGCCAGCATTGACGGAGCCAATGGACTCACCAAGATTCTAAAAATCATCCTTCCGCTGTCCGCGCCAGCGATTGTGATTTGTATTTTCATTTCGATTTCACGTTCCTTTTTGACTTACGATCTGAATTTGGCATTGACCAAAGGAGGACCATTCAATTCTACCGAGTTGTCTTCCTATCATGTTGTTCAAAAAGCTTTTCTTTCAAATGAATATGGAGTAGGGCAGTCTGAAGCTGTTGTATTATTTGCGGTTGTTGCCATTATCGCATTGACTCAAGCCTACTTTTTGAAAAAATTGGAGGTCGAGGAGTAATGCGCGGTTTTAAAACTTCGATATTTTTGAAAACAATATCCCTTTATATATTATTACTGGCTTTTTTATTTCCTTTCTTAGTGGTTATACTCAATACGTTTAAGTCAACCCAACAATTCGTAGAAAATCCGCTTTCCTGGCCAACTCGATTTAATTTCAGCAATTACGCGAAAGCGTTTAAGGATATGGATTTTATTACGGGGTTTTTGAACTCCAGTATGATTACGGTTATAAGCGTAATTATTATCGTTTTTTTCTCCTCAATGACGGGTTATTTGTTTGTTCGTTTCAAGTGGAAAGCGAACAGCATTTTATTCTTTTCTATGTTGGCGTCCATGACGCTACCGTTTCAGGCGCTGATGATTCCTTTAGTTGTCATATATGGCAATCTTGGACTTCTAAATTCGATAGCAACGTTGCTTTTTATGTATTTGGGATTCGGTATTCCTTTTGCCGTATTTACTTTCCATGGATTTATTAAAGGGGTGCCGCTTGAGCTAGAAGAGTCTGCATCTATAGACGGAAGCTCAAGAGCTCGAACTTTCTTTCAAATCGTTGTGCCCTTGTTGAAACCGGTAATGGTAACTCTCATCGTTTTGGATACGCTTTGGATCTGGAACGACTATCTCTTGCCTAGTTTGCTGTTACAATCTCCTTCCATGAGGACGTTACCGCTTTCTAACTATGGATTTTTCTCGACCTATTCCGTTGACTATTCCCCTTTGATGGCTGGGTTAATCATGACGATTATTCCGGTACTCATCCTTTACCTATTCCTTCAAAAACATATTATCAAGGGCATTACTGAGGGAGCTTTAAAGTAGGGATCCGGTTTGTCATATTGCCTGCCAATGAACGGGATGCGCTGTTTGCGCATCCCGTCCCCATTTGGAAACGATATCGGGAAATTTCATTTTCCCTATCATGATTTTTGCTAACGAGGAGGACATGACGTGTTTGGGTTCGACGATAAAATAATGTTTCAAAATAAAAACAATGATATCTTGACCGTAGGAGAAATTCTTATAGACATGATATCTACGGAATATGGCGACAATTTCGAATCTAGTAATTATTCTAAGTTTTTCGGGGGATCACCTTCCAATATCGCAATGAACGTAAAGAAACTAGGTATTCGCTCCCATGTAGCTTCAGCAGTGGGAGATGATGGTTTAGGATCGTTTTTGATCGATCAATTAAGAAATGCGGATATCGATACGAAGGGTATTCAGCATACTGAATACTCTACGAGCATGGTCGTTATTACAAAGAGTAAATCATCGCCCGTTCCTATATTTTATAGAGGGGCGGACTATCATTTAGCTTTTACTCCGGTCCTTGAAGAATACTTGATAAATTCAAAGATAATACATTTTTCTTGTTGGCCTTTATCGATGGTGCCAGTGCGCCATACGTTGGAAAAAGTGATTGAAAAGGCAAAGGAGAACCATATTCTGATAGGTTTTGATCCCAATTATCATCCGATGATATGGCAAAAAGGCGAAGATGGTATCGAATATGTTAAATCCATCATAGGCAAGGTCGATATCATTAAGCCTTCCGAGGATGATGCAGAAAGGTTGTTTGGCAAAGATACGCATGAAAATCAGATAAAGAAATTTTTGAGATTGGGTGCCAAACTTGTAATCATGACCCTGGGTAAGGAAGGAGCAATGGTTTCTAATGGGGTAGAGACGGTTAAATATAGCACCTTAGCCACAGATGTCGTAGATACGACAGGAGCAGGAGATGCATTTTGGTCGGGATTTTATACGGCAGCGATTAAAGGATACAGCATAAGAGAAGCGCTGGCGTTAGGCTTTGCTGTCAGTGCCTATCAACTGAAATATACCGGTGCAATCGTAGATTTGCCTAAGCTTGAAGTCATAAAAGAACGATATGGATTATAGGAGGCTCCCATATGACCGTTAAAAATCAGGTTCAGCTGATCACTTATCCCGATTCTCTGGGAGGAAATTTGAAGGCTCTTAACCAAGTCCTTATGGAGCATTTTTTAGATGTATTTAAGGGCGGGGTTCATATTTTACCTCCTTTTCCATCTTCCGGAGACAGAGGGTTTGCCCCCTTGACTTACCTGGAAATCGAACCGAGTTTCGGTACTTGGGAGGATATAAGAGCAATTGGAGAAAATTTCGATGTGTTGGTCGATTTAATGGTTAACCACATTTCAAGGCAATCCCCATATTTTCAGGACTTCCTTAAAAGAGGACGAACGTCCGAATTTGCCGATTTGTTCTTGACTTTGGACAAGCTATGGGACGATGGCGAACCCATTCAAGAAGATATTGAAAAAATGTTTCTGCGTAGACCATCTCCTTATTCTGCTTTTACTATTGAGGAAACAAGCGAGGAAGAAAAGGTATGGACGACGTTCGGTAAGACGGAGCCTTCCGAACAAATTGATTTGGATATAAGATCACCGAAGTTCAAACAACTGATTATTGAATTCTTCATGAACTTTAAGAAGCAAAACGTAAAGATCGTAAGATTAGATGCGGTCGGATATGTGATTAAGAAGCTTGGGACGAGCTGTTTTTTCGTTGAACCGGAAATATATGATTTCCTTGATTGGATCATGGACCTTGCAGATTCATTAGAGATTGATTTGCTTCCCGAAGTTCACGCTCACTACACCATCCAGTATAAGCTGGCGGAACATGGCTGCTGGATATACGACTTCATACTTCCATATAGAATACTTGATTCCTTGATCAATAAGTCTAGTGAGGATCTCTGTCAGTATCTCAGAACGCGTCCTGAAAAGCAGTTTACTATGCTGGACTGTCATGATGGCATTCCTGTTAAACCGGATCTGGATGATCTGGTTGAAACGATAGAAGCTAGAAAGTTAGTCGATATTTGCTTAGAAAGAGGCTCGAACCTTAGTCTCATTTTATCCGATAAGCATAAGTCTGATGATGGATTCGATGTTCATCAAATCAGATGCTCGTATTACTCCGTTCTGAATTGCGATGACGACGCATACTTAGCGGCCAGAGCCATTCAATTTTTCGTACCAGGAATACCCCAGGTATATTACGTTGGACTGCTCGCAGGAGAAAATGATCTTGAAGGCGTTAAGGAGAGTGGAGAAGGTCGTGAAATCAATCGCCACAACTTTAGCATAGAGGAAATTAACCAAGCTCTCGATAAAGAAGTAGTTCAGAGACTTTTAAAGCTGATAAGGTTTAGAAATGAGTATGGTGCTTTTAATGGGAAGTTTACCGTTCATTCTTCTCTAAAGCATGAAGTTCGTCTTTCATGGGAAAAAGATGATCAGTCCTGCAACCTGTTTATTAACCTTCAAACCAACAAGTCCGTCATCGAGTACAGGAATGAAGTTGGAAATATAGTCCAATATTTTATTTAGCTATTATTTCAATCGCTTTCAAGATGATCGAATAGTAACAATATATTACACCCGCGTAATCTAGCGGGTTATTTTTTTTCTATAGACGCAATTCGAGTTAGCCGAGAGATCTTCAAAAATGACAACGCTTTCTTAAGAATATTGGCTTTCGACTGCTATATCCCGCAAGTTACACTTAAAGCGAAGGAGGAGCAGATATGGAGTTGAATACACGGGTGACTGGTATTACAGGAAAGAACGTACAACAAGCGCAGTTTTGGAAGCGGTTAAAAAAACAAAAAACGCTGCACCTGTTTGTAGGGCTCGGCATGATTTTCTTGTTGATCTTCGCTTATACGCCGATGTTCGGTATTATTATGGCTTTCAAAAATTATTCCATTTCCACGGGGATCAAAGGGATTTTTACGAGTGAGTGGGTCGGATTAAAGCATTTCGACGAGTTTGTGAACGACTACCAGTTTGGAACGATCGTTCGCAACACTTTAGCACTGAGCTTTCTTAAAGTCATTTTTGCTTTTCCGGCCCCGATCCTGCTGGCGATTTTATTGAACGAAGTCAAAAATATGCGATTCAAGCGTTTCGTCCAGACGATCAGCTATTTACCGCACTTCATCTCGTGGGTCGTCGTCGTCGGTATCGCCTTCACCTTCCTGTCGGCCGATATCGGGATGGTCAACAAAGCGCTTCTCGGGCTCGGCATGATCGATAAGCCGTTGGATATCCTGACCAATCCCCAATATTTTTGGGGACTCGCGGTCGGAAGTGCCGTATGGAAGGAGATGGGTTGGTGGACGATCATCTTCTTGGCCGCGATTGCGGGGATCAACCCGGCGCTGTACGAAGCCGCGCAGATCGACGGGGCAGGACGTCTGGCACGCATTCGTCATATCACGTTTCCCGGTATGAAAGGAACTATCGTCGTGGTTCTTATTCTTACGATCGGTAGCATTCTCGGTGGAGGACTGGTCGGCTCGAACTTCGAACAGGCTTTCTTGTTCGGAAACAGCATCAACAATCCGACCTCGGAGATCGTGCAAACCTACGCGTTCAAGGTCGGATTGAGGGACGGAAGGTTTTCCTACGCAGCGGCGATCGATCTGGTCCAGTCCGTCATTTCCGTCATCCTGATTTTCTCCAGCAACTACATCGCCAAGCGAACGTCGGGATCAAGTCTATTCTAGGAGGGGGGCGAGGATGTTGCTCAGCCAAAATCAAAAAGACCGAATGATGAACGCCTGGATCTACGCGCTTCTTTTCATCATGATGCTTTCGATGCTTTACCCGTTCTATTACGTTCTGATTCTTTCCTTCAACAAAGGAACCGATTCGCTTCTCGGAGGCGTCTATTTTTGGCCAAGAACCTTTACTTTTGAAAATTACGCGCAATTTCTTGATGATCCGCACTGGTACCGGGCTTTTCTGGTGACGATCGTGAGAACGCTCGCGGGGGCCGCCTTGGGAGTCCTGTTCACCTGCCTTGTGGCGTACGGACTGTCGCATCGCGATCTGATGTTTCGAAGAAGCTACTTTACTATCATTATTTTTGCGATGTACTTTTCCGGCGGTCTTATTCCGTATTACGTGGTGCTGCGTTCGGTCGGGCTGTTGAACACGTTTGGCGTCTATGTGATTCCTTCCATGCTGAGCACGTTCTTTCTGCTGATCGCCATCTCGTTCTTCCGGGAAATTCCGGGCGAGTTGAAAGAATCGGCGCATATGGACGGGGCTAGCGAGCTGGTTATTTTCTATCGGATCATCCTTCCCGTCTCGATGCCTCTGATTGCAACCATGTCGTTGTTCATGGGGGTCGGTCAATGGAATTCCTGGTTGGATTCCGCTTACTTCGTGCAATCCGAGGGATTGCGAACGCTTGCTTTCCGGATGATGGAGGTCATCAACAAGAGCAATGCGCCGATGGATGCCATCGCCGTAGCGAACAGCGCATCCGCGGGCGTTACCAGCTATTCGCTCCAAGTTGCAGCTATGGTTGTGTCCATCGCGCCCATTGTATGCGTCTATCCGTTCCTTCAAAGATTTTTTATTCAAGGAATCATGCTGGGCTCCGTAAAGGGGTGATCGATTCTTACGGTATTAAAGCGCTTGCTTTAATATAAAAATCACAAGTTGGAGGGGTTATATTGAACAGAAACAAAAGGAAAAAGACTCTGCTCCTGTCGCTAATCGTTATTCTGACGGTGGCGCTTCTGTCCGCCTGCGGCAAAAACGATAACGACGGTCAACAGGAAAGCGCAGGAACGGCAACCCAGACCGGTACGGACACCGAGACGCCGTCGAAAAGTGGAAAAATCAAGGAGCTTTCCTTATTCATTGATGCGTCCTGGTACCCAGTGAAGGAATGGAAGGGATCGGTTGCGGAGAAAATTACGGAAAAAACGGGTATCAAGCTGAACGTGACGGTCGCGACGGACGACAAGCAGCTTCCGCTGATGATCGCCTCCGGAGACCTCCCCGATCTTGTCTTTACCTACGCCAACATCGACCGGATGTCTGATTCGAAGCTGTCTTATCCGTGGAACGAGCTGATCGAGCAGTACGCGCCGGACTTTAAAATCGACAAGACGAGAATCGCGATTCACACAATGGATGACGGTAATTTCTACACCGTGCGAAATGCCTTCGCGACTCAGGAGGAAATGGCACAGAACAAATACTCGGTCGGAGGAGACGGCAATCCCGGCATTGCGGTGCGAGAGGATATTCTGAAGGAGCTTGGAAATCCGCCGATCGATTCCGTGGACAATTTCGTGAAGGTTCTGGGCATGGTCAAGGAGAAGTATCCGGACATGATCCCGCTGATTATGGACAAGGACTGGATCGAGCAATACTTCCTGCAGCAATTCGGCGTCGACGGTCTTCTGGATGGCTGGTACGAGCGGGACGGAAAGGTGGACTATGCGATCAGACAGCCGGAAATGCTGGAATTCTTCAAATTTATGAATCGTCTCTATCGCGACGGATATATTCTAGCGGAAAACTTCGCTTACACTAACGATCAGATCGACGATCAGTATGCCACAAGCGGGAAAGCTTTCGCTCATAGCCATACGGTCAGCATAGCGGACACTGACAATATCAAAGTGAAAAACGCTGGCGGTTCGTTCACTTTCAATATGTTGCCCAGCGCCTTATCGAAGAACACGAAGGCTGTCAGCTCGGGCCTGGGCTTTGCCGGTACCTTCATCACCAAGAATAATAAGTATCCTGAAGCGTCGATCGAATTCATTCAATTTCTGGCGAGCGACGAAGGGAAGAAATTGACGATGTTCGGCGTCGAAGGCGAGCATTGGACATGGAACGAGGAAGGTTATCCGAATTTGAAATACGATCCGTCCGACGCCGATTTCGTCAATAGTAACGGCATCAAATGGTGGTACCTGTACAACGACGGCGTCATGGAAGGGATGCTGGGGTATGTGCCGGGGGCGCAGAAGACGCAGGCCTTGATGGAGAGAAAAGCGTTTACGATCTATAAGCCCGAGCTTGGCCTGATTCAATTGCAGCCGGATTCCGACGAGAAGACCGTCAAGACCAAGATCGACGAAATGATCAAAAACGAGAAGGTCAAAATCTACTTGGCGAAGTCGGAAGCTGAAGCTGTGGCAAGCTACGAAAGCATGGTGAAGAACGCCGAGAAGATCGGTCTGGATCGGCTGGTAGATTGGGCCAATCAGACGTATCAGAAGAAGAAGGATCTGTTCAAGGAATAAATTTAAGTCCGGCAGACGCGTTGCGCGTCCTTGCCGGACTTTGCACGCTAAGCCGCGCGGTCGGTAGCCGCCTGGAACAGAAATCTGCTTCGGAAAGGAAGGTGCATGTCATGTTTACCTCATTCCGCCTTGACGAAGTCAGGCTGACCGACAGCTCCTTTGCCTCCCGTAGGGAGCTGGTTAAAGAGTATATTCGCGATTTTGACCTTCAACGTCTCATGTATACGTTTAAGATCAACGCGGGAATTCCTTCCGACGCAGAGCCTCTGGGAGGCTGGGAGGCACCCGATTGCGGCCTGAGAGGGCATTTCGTAGGGCATTTCTTATCCGCGTGCTCCAAATTCGCCTTTGGCGATCGCGACGAAATCTTGAAGTCCAAGGCTGACGGGATCGTCGACGTCATGGATAGATGCGCGCAGCCAAACGGTTATTTGAGCGCTTTCGAAGAGGAGAAGCTCGATGTTCTGGAGTTCGAGGAAAACCGGAACGTGTGGGCACCGTACTATACCCTTCACAAAATCATGCAAGGCTTGATCGATTGCCATATGTACTTGGGGAATGCTAAAGCGCTAACCCTTGCCGTCAACCTGGCTGATTATATTTTGGGAAGGTTCGAGAAGCTTTCCTACTGGAAAATCGACGGGATTCTCCGCTGCACGAAGGTTAATCCCGTTAACGAGTTTGGCGGTCTGGGGGATGCCTTGTATAACTTATACGACCTGACCGGCGAATCTAAAATGCTCGAGTTGGCCCGTATTTTCGACAGGGACTACTGGATCCTCCCGCTTGCGGCCGGCCGGGACTTGCTTGAAGATCTGCACGCCAACGCTCATCTTCCTATGATTCTAGCCGCTATGCATCGCTACAGGATTAGTGGAGAAAGCAACTACAAGAGGGCGGCTCTCCATTTCTACGACTTCATGAAGGGGAGAACCTTTGCCAACGGAAACAACAGCTCCAAGGCCACGACCTGCATTCGTGGCGGGGTATCGGAGAAAGCGGAGCACTGGGGCGTATACGGCAGGCTGGCGGATGCGCTGACCGGGGGAGAAAGCGAAAGCTGCTGCGCGCACAATACGGAAAGGATCTTGGAGCGTTTGTTGGAGTGGTCGGCCGAGGTCGGGTATCTCGAGCATCTGGAATGCCTCAAGTATAACGCCGTCCTGAACAGCGCAAGCGCCAAGACGGGACTTTCCCAGTACCACCAGCCAATGGGGAGACATGCGATCAAGAAATTCAGCGAACCGTACGATTCGTTCTGGTGTTGTACCGCGTCGGGGATCGAGGCCATGAGCGAACTACAAAAAAACATCTGGTTCAGGAATGGGGATACCGTACTACTCAACGCTTTTATTTCCTCAACGGCCGTATGGACGGATAGGGGGATACGCATCGTTCAGCAGACGGATTTTCCGGAGAGTCTTACATCCACGCTGCTGATCGATACCGACGAGCCGGCGGAGTTCCAGATTCTGTTCCGGGAAAGTGGCGTCAAGGCGGTTAAAGTCAATTTCGAACGAATCGAACTCCGGAGAGAAAACGGGTTCGTCGCTGTCGAACGCGTTTTCCGCAGCGGGGATCGGATCGATATTGAAATCGGGGCGTCCTTGCGGCGGGTTCCGCTTCCGGGCTCAAATGACGCATTGGCGGCTCTCATGTACGGTAACCTGCTGCTCGCTAAGATCGGGGACGATAAGCCTTTAAAAGGAATAACGGACCGGAATGTTCAGGAGAAATTCGTAAGGAGGATTCAAGACGGACGACTGGAATTCGTCGCAGAGGATGGAGAGGGCCAGGCACGATTCATTCCGCTCTTTAGAGTAGAGGAGGAGTCCTATTCCGTGTATACGGATTGGTCCGGCCATGCGACGCCTTATCGCCCTTTTTCCTTCGCCGCGGACGGCAGCACGGCTTATGAGGAGGACAAACGGTAATTCGCGAATCAATCGCTCCGGCAGCTAAACTCCTCTATCTGAATTCTTATATACGTGGTACGTTAACGATATGCGGATATCGCGCCGGAGGGGATGTGCTGCCATGAGCATCATGCGTAAAATCGTACTTGGTTACGTTATTCTGATATTTATCCCCGTTCTCGCTTTCGGATACCAATATTACACGCAAATCTACGGCAACCTGACCCGTCAATTCGTGGAAAGCAGGCAGAAGATCCTGGAGCAGGCATACGCCAACATGAAAACGGATTTTGCCCGAATCCAGTCGGTTCATCGGGTACTACAGTATAATCCTTACCTGACCGATTATCTGGACGGCGTCTATCAGTCCGACGCGGACAGCGTCTATGCGCTGATTCGATATATTTTGCCATTGTACACGCAATCTCAGTTTGCCAACCCGGAGATCGAATCCCTCGTCATTTATAAGATGAAGGACCGTGTTTTACCCATTACGAATCAGTTCCGCGACCGCTCCATGTTGGATCCGCGAATCGAGAAAACCGTCTCGTCCCTGAAGGCCGGACAAGGGATGTGGCTGCGCGCCGACCCGGAAGTGTCGGACCCGGATCTGATTTATTACCAGTATATTTATAATACGCAAATTACGGAGCGGATCGGTCTGCTTGAAATTCGGGTTCGCAACGGGTTGATTCGAAATTTTTATGAAGCCGCGGGCGTGGAAGCGAACTGGAGAGCTTTTCTGTTGTCCGGGGAAGGCAAGCTGCTAACGAAAGAATCGACGGGACTGGACGACAAGACGTTAGGTCTTCTACAAGCCGAAGAGCGAGCCTTTTTTATCAATCGAAGAACGATCGTCAATCAGCTGAAGCTCGAGCCGTTAGGCGTACGGGTAATCGTGACCGGACAGGTGGGTGACGTATTCCGTACCGTCAAGCAGAAGGAAGTTGTTCTGGTCACCATGATCGTGCTGCTGTTGCTTGCGTTATCCGTCGCCTATTATGTGCTGGCTTCCACGATTACGAAGAGAATCCTCAGACTGGCCCGGCACATGCGCACGCTGAACGACGATAACCTGAGACAGCACAGTATCAAGCACGGCAGATTCGAAAAGGATGAAATCGGATTCCTGACCGTTACCTACAATTCCATGGTCCGACGGATGGACGAACTGATCAATAATGTCCATCGAGCCGAGCTGCGTAACAAGGAAGCGGCCTACCAGGTGCTGCAGGCGCAGATCAAGCCACATTTTCTCTACAATACGCTCGAAACGATCCGGATGGTCGCCGAAGCCAACAACGATAAGGAAGTCGCCGATATTTCTTTTTGGTTCGGGAAGCTGATGCGCTATAGCTTGTCTTCCGAGCGGGAGGAGACTGTACTTGCGAAGGAAATCGATATGGTTTCCTTTTATATGAAAATTCATAAGATGCGGCTGCAAAGCAGATTGACCTACGAGATTAACGTTGATCTCGATGCCGAGCGTTTGACCTGCCCGCGGTTTCTCCTGCAACCTCTTCTGGAGAACGGAATCGTGCATGGCGCTTCCGCCGTCCTGCGCCCCGTTCATATTCGGCTTAAGGCCACTGAATCGGAAAGGGAGGTTTTGATCGACATATCCGACAACGGTAACGGAATTCCGACGGATAAGCTTATCGAACTGCGCGAACGACTGTCTAAGCAAGATGAGGACAAGAAATCTGAAAAGCCGGTAGGCGTAGGGTTGAGAAACGTCAACGAAAGAGTCAAAGCTTTCTTCGGGGGAGAATCTCGACTGGAGGTCTTCAGCGAGCTGGGCAAGGGAACCTGCTTGCGGATCATCATCACGAAAAGGACGGTGGCGGACGTTGAAGATATTGATCGTGGACGACGAACCTTTGATTCTGAACGGATTGGTTAAAGTCGTCGAAGAAGTTTCTCCCGACGGTACGGACATACGAGCAGCCTTTAATGCCCCCGAGGCTTTGGTGGCGATGAAGCGCTTTATGCCCGATATAACGATAACGGATATTAATATGCCGGAGAAGAACGGATTTGAATTAATTGAAGAGGCTAGAGTGGAGAATTTATGCGAGCGCTTCATCATCCTTACCGGTTACGACGAGTTCGAATATGTGCGACGAGCGCTCCGAACGGGTGTAGTGGATTATTTGCTGAAGCCTTTGGATAAAAAGGAAATCGCGGCCTTGCTAGCTCGTGTCCAGGAGGAGCTGCCGGCTGTATCGGATTCTGAATATAGCCAGCACGCCGAACGGATTCTGGCGTACCTCCAGAAGAATTACATGAACGATCTGTCCCTTGATCATCTTGCGAACCGAATGAATCTCCATCCGAATTATATCAGCAGCTTGTTCAAGAAGGAGACAGGAGACAACTTCGTCAATTACTTGAACTCGTTTCGGATACGGGAGGCGCAAAAGCTGCTGATAACGCAGTCTCATCTAACCGTATGCGCGATAAGCCGGCAGGTCGGTTTTGACACCAAGCACTATTTTGCAAAGGTGTTCAAAAAATTCGCGGGGACTACTCCGGGCGCATACAGGGAAAGCGGGGCAGAAGGAGCCAATAAGACGGATGAACGGTACGATCGTTTACATGGAAAGGATTGAAAAATGATGCAGGAGCAAACCCCCGAATACGAAGACAGCCTGATTTACCGCTCTCCCGCCCGTCAATGGGAAGAAGCGTTGCCGATCGGCAACGGACGACTGGGTGCGATGATATTCGGCGATCCTTGCGCGGAACGCATGCAATTGAACGAGGATTCCTTATGGCACGGGGGCCCTAGGGATCGGCATAACCCGGACGCCCTGTCGAATTTGCCGGAAATTCGCAGGCTTATTTTCGAAGGGAAGCTGCAGGAAGCCGAGCGTCTTACTTCGTTAGCCCTAACTGCCATTCCCGAAACCCAGCGTCATTATGTTCCGCTGTGTGACCTGCTGTTAAACTTCGATCACGTGACGGAGATTACGGATTATGAGCGGCGGCTCGACTTGTCGGAGGCCGTCGTTCGTATTTCGTACACGGCGGGAGAAGTAAAGTTTAGCCGTGAAATCTTCGCAAGTTATCCGGACAAGGCGATAGTGATCAGGCTGATGGCGGATGTCCCTGGCCAAATTTCGTTTACCGCCAGAATGGGACGTGGGGGATACCGCTACGTTGACCATATTCAAACGGAAGATGGAAACTCGATCGTGATGAGTGGCGATAGCGGCGGGGGTGTTCGGTATTGCGGAGTTCTCGCGTGCAAGCCGGAGGGGGGGCTCATGCGCACGATCGGGGAACACCTCGTCGTCTCGAATGCCAACAACGTTATGTTAGTCGTTTCCGCGGCGACGGATTTTCGCGAACCGGATCCCAATGCGGAGGCTCTCGGTAACGCCAAGCGCGTCGCCGACGCGTCCTTCCCGGAATTGCTGGCTTCACATACGGAGGATTATCGTAGCCTGTTCGATCGAACGAGGCTACGAATCGGCGCGGAGTCAAGCCTAAGGAACGAGGAGACCTCGAAACGACTCGATAACGTGAAAGCAGGGCGCGAAGATCCCGGACTTGCGGCGTTGTATTTTCATTACGGTCGGTATTTGCTGATTGCCTCAAGCCGGCCCGGATCTCTGCCCGCGAATTTACAAGGCATATGGAACAAGGATATGCTTCCGGCTTGGGACAGCAAATTCACCATCAATATCAATACTCAAATGAATTACTGGCCGGCAGAGAGCTGCCACTTGTCCGAATGCCACTTTCCTCTCTTCGAGCTAGTCAAGCGCATGATCCCGAACGGACGCCGAACTGCACTTGCGATGTACGGATGCCGGGGGAGCGCCGCACACCACAATACGGATATTTGGGCGGACACCGCGCCGCAGGATCTTTGGTTGTCGTCGACCTATTGGCCGCTCGGTCTCGCTTGGCTGTCCCTTCACCTATGGGAGCACTATCGATTCGGAGAGGACAGGGTTTTCCTACAGCACGCTTACCCGATGATGAAGGAAGCAGCCGTCTTTCTGCTGGATTATCTAGTGGAGCTTCCAGGAGGAGAATTAGTCACTTGCCCTTCCGTATCGCCCGAAAATACATACCGGCTTCCGAACGGAGAATCGGGCGTGCTGTGCTACGGGCCGTCCATGGACAGTCAGATCGCACGCGAGCTGTTTCAGGCTTGTCTTGCCGCGGGAGAAAAGCTGCAAACCGAAGATGATTTTTTTCTGGACGAGCTGCGGCAAGCGATCGACAAGCTTCCGCGTCCCCGTATCGGACGTTATGGCCAACTGCAGGAGTGGTTCGAGGATTATGAGGAGATCGAGTTGGGGCATCGCCATATCTCGCATTTGTTCGCCTTGCATCCGGGAACCCAGATTACCCCAGACAGGACGCCGGAGTTGAGCGCTGCCGCACGTCGAACTCTAGAGCGCCGCCTCGAGCACGGGGGAGGCTATACCGGCTGGAGCCGGGCATGGATCATCAATTTCTGGGCTAGATTGCAAGACGCGGAAGAAGCCCATGCCAACGTGATGGCGCTCTTGGCCCACTCTACGTTGTCGAACCTGCTAGATAACCATCCGCCGTTTCAAATTGACGGCAATTTCGGCGGTACGGCCGGGATAGCCGAAATGCTTCTTCAGAGTCATCAAGAGACAATTCATTTGCTGCCCGCCCTTCCGAAAGCTTGGCCGAGTGGCGAAGTCCGAGGACTTCGGGCGCGCGGCGGTGTCACGGTAGATATCGCATGGGAGAATGGGCGAATCCGACAGGCCATACTGAGGCCGGATCGCAAGGGGACTTACCATATTCGTTGTGACCATTCTGTTCGTTGGGTTATAGAAGGCATCATTGGCGAGCCAAGAATGAAGGCAAGTAACCTGCTATCGATTGACGGGGAGGCAGGAATAGACTTGGTAATCCGGGCGATAGACTACCGGAAGTGAGCTCCGGCAAGCAGGCCGGGGCTTGAAGCTTCGCATTGAAGTCCATATGTTTTCGGGCTGCAAAATAGTCACTATTTACAAAAGTAGAATGACCCTCACAAAACGCACTAATCAAAGTGCATTTGTAAGGGTCATAGGAGGACATGACAGGCTACTGGATTGATCTATGGTCAGTCGAATACGTTTTGCTTATGCCCGGATTGAACGGTATAGAACTGATCGGCGCCATTAAGAGTCGTTGGCCTAGGACGGTTTGCATGATGCTTACCGGACATGCCGAGTTCGAATACGCCCAAAGGCCTTTTCTTCCTCTGGAGAAAAGGCCTTAACTAGTATTTGCAGAGTCAGATCCCTGAAGCGTAATAAGCCTTATATTCAGATGGTGTCATATTCATATAGATTTTAAACCATTTGGAAAAATAGCTTACATGCTGATAACCCGTTTCAAATGCTGCATCGATAACGCTGTAGTTTCCCGTTCTAAGCAAAGTGGCGGCTTTGTTTACCCGGATGTAGTTCAAATATTCCATTGGCCGCATTCCGGTCTGATCTTTAAAAAATCTGCAAAAATGCGAATTGCTTAGGTCTATAGCAGACGCAAGTTGGTTTAATTCCAATTTATTATTCAGATTACTATCCATAAACGACAGCAAGCTTTTCATTTTTTGATGTAGCTCCCGACCCTGTCTTCCCTTTGTTTCGATTCTAGACTCCATCAAATCGTGCTGATACATATGGGCAATCAACCTTAGCAAAGCGGCCTTCAAATTCATTTCGTATGCGTGCGCTTTTCGTTCGTTCTCCATAAGAAGAATTCTTATATACTCCAGGGGTTTATCGTGCTCCTGTTTGTCAGCGGACAAATAGGCGGGAAGTCTGCTCGTTCCGTCCAGGATCGGAATAATAAACCGTTCTTGGATACGATCCTTATGGAAGGACGATAGCCAAGAAAATTTAAACACGATGGAATGGTAAGCGACTTCTCCATACGCGGTACGAATTCCGGAATGTAGCTCGCCCGGATGAACGATTACGGCTTCGCCCGTTCGTAAAGAATATTCCCGATCCTCGATTTTGAAGATTGCTGAACCTTTGGCAAGATATATCATTTCCATTTCATTATGCCAATGAATGGGTAGGATTGCATGATTGTTTTCATGATGTTCGTTCGTATACACATGAAAAGGAAAGTCAGGAAAGCCATGTGCCGAAATCTCCCGATAACGGTGTTCGTACATGAATATACCACCTATCAATGATAATATTGTGCTTGAATTACGCAATTTTTTGTTAGAATTGTCATCATCATAATAATATGATTATATCATGATCGTACTCAAGAAGAGTTTTATACGGATGAATTTAAGAAAAGGGGCACTTATGAATAAAACGACCGTGCAATTACACGTTTCTCTCCATGGAGATGATTCTGCGACAGGATCCAAGCAGAAACCGTTCGCAACCTTGCAGCGGGCGCAGACAGAGGCCAGAAAAGCGGCGAAGTTAGGATTCCCGGTTCAAGTATGGGTACATGAGGGCACTTATTATCTTTCTGAGACGTTGCGTTTTTCGCCGGAGGATTCAGGAAGAGCGGATGCTTTAGTGATTTATGAGGCGGCACCTGGGGAGAAAGTCATCATCAGCGGGGCTAAGAAACTTGATCTTCAATGGAGCGTTCATAAAGGAGAAATTCAGCAATTCAAGTCGATTCCTCCCGGCTTGAAATTGGATCAATTATTCGTCAATGGCCGGCAGATGCACATGGCCCGATATCCGAATTTTAATGAGCACACGAGGATTATGAACGGATATGCAAAGGATTGTATCGATCCGGAACGCGTCGCCAATTGGAAAAACCCGCGCGGCGGATATGTACACGCCATGCATAAGCATTTGTGGGGGGACTACCGTTATCGCATAACGGGCAAGGACAATAATAATGTCCTTGCATTAGAGGGAGGTTGGCAAAACAATCGGCTAATGGGTATGCACGACGAATATCGCTACGTCGAAAATATCTTCGAAGAGTTGGACGCGCCGGGAGAGTGGTTTTACGACGAAGTTAACGAGAAGCTTTATGTTTATCCGTACCCGGATATGAAGTTGGAAGATGCGGATATCGAAGGCGTACGTTTAACGCACCTCTTCGAATTTTCCGGAAGCGAAGATTTACCCGTCCGCCATATTCGGATCAAAGGCTTTACTTTTAGACATTCGGCAAGAACGTTTATGGATAATCGGGAACCCCTCTTGCGAAGCGATTGGACGACTTATCGAGGAGGTGCGGTCGTATTTAAAGGGACGGAGAATTGCTCGACTCACGATTGCACTTTCGAGCAATTGGGCGGGAACGCGATATTCGTAGACTGCTATAACCGAAATGTGGAGATCAAAGGCTGTCATATCGTGGATGTCGGCGCAAACGGCATTGCCTTTGTAGGCGATCCAGGGTCGGTCCGGAGTCCTTTATTCGAATATAATGAACGCCAAAAGCTGCAAGACATGGATCAAACTCGCGGACCCAAGACGAATGATTACCCCGCTCAGTGTCTGGTAGAGGACTGCCTGATCTCCAGAGTCGGTCGAGTTGAGAAACAATCGGCTCCCGTTCAAATATCCATGTCGCTGGATATTACCATTCGACATTGTAGCATCTATGAGGTGCCGAGAGCCGGAATCAATATATCCGAAGGAACATTCGGCGGACATGTGATCGAGCACTGCGATGTATTCGATACCGTGCTTGAAACCGGAGACCATGGTTCGTTTAACTCCTGGGGGAGAGATCGGTACTGGTTGCTTGAAGACGTCGAAATGGATCGTATTAATTCGAATCAAGATGAGGAAGACAGCCTATTGCCGATTTTGGATATGGTCAGACCGGTAACCCTCCGAAATAACAGATGGCGTTGCGATTACGGGTGGGATATCGACTTGGACGACGGTTCTACCTGGTACCATATTTACAATAATTTGTGTCTCGGCGGAGGAATCAAGCTGAGGGAAGGCTTCTACCGGGTTTGCGATAACAATGTCATCGTAAACAACTCGTTTCATCCGCATGTCTGGTTTGAAGGAAGCAGGGATCGTTTTCAACATAATATCGTATTCGGCGAATATGAACCGATTCGCGTCCCCAAGCCATGGGGAAAGGCGTGCGACCGGAACCTGCTTCATCAAGCCGGCTTATTGGAGCCCCGTCCTGCTGTGCGGCTTCAAGAACTCAGCGGCGCGGATACGAATTCGGTGATGGCGGATGCTCTTTTCGTGGATACGGCTAATGGTAATTATCAAGTTCGCGATGATTCTCCCGCTATCGGTTTGGGATTCCGAAATTTCTCGATGGACCGGTTCGGCGTACGAAAGCCGGAGCTTAAGATGATCGCGAGGACGCCTAAACTCCCCACACTTGGCGATATACTGAGCAAGTCGGGACGTCTGCCCCAGCAAACCTCGTGGGATCGATGCAAAATAAAGAACATCGTCGGAATGGGAGAGGTGTCCGCGGCAGGGTTGCCGGGAGAAACGGGAGTTATCATCGAATCTATCCCTTGGGGTAGCTGGCAGATGGAGAAGGGGATTCAAGTTGCGGACGTAGTCTTGAAAATCAATGGACATAAAGTGGATACGGTAGACGATCTATTACGAATTTGCCAATCCGTTCCCCAAGGCACGAGGTATAGCGTAGTCCTATTCAGAGGCCAGAGAGAAGTAGAGTTGACGCTGTAACAATCGTTTCAATGGAACGTTAATTTATGGGAGGTTTCGTCATGCAAGAACTGCGTATCGGTACAATGGTGTGGGGAGAGGAAGCGTTAAACGTCATTCCTCAAATTTTGCCTCACGGTTTTGAATGCTTTGAAATCGCCTTTTGGCTGAGTACCGGAAATACCGATCTAGTCGAAACGGCAAAGGGGTTGAAAGAGCAATTATCGGAGAAGGATGCATCGATCTCATGCCTCTCGATATTCGGTAACGCGCTTACGGGCGAAGGAAGCAGCGAGGACACGCTGGCCAGTTGGGAACGTCTGATCGATAATGCCCATCATTTCGGCGTCGATCTCATTACCGGCTTTACCGGACGTCTGGCGGATCGGCCGATCGAGGAATCCATTCCCCGCTTTAAGCAAGTATTCGGGGAGCTATCGAAGAGGGCGATGGACAAGGGCATTCGCCTCGCCTTCGAAAATTGCGCGATGGACGGAGATTGGAATCGCGGGGAATGGAATATCGCGCATAATCCTGCCGCCTGGGAATTGATGTTTAACGCCGTCCCGATGGATAATATCGGATTGGAATGGGAGCCTGCCCATCAACTGGTCAGTCTGATCGATCCGATTCCTCAGTTGCGCAAATGGGTCGGTAAAGTATTTCACGTGCATGGAAAAGATGCGACTCTTGCCTGGGATATCGTGAAAGAACATGGCATTCACGGACCGAAAACGTTTGCATGGCATCGTACCCCGGTTTCGGGGATAGCAATTGGACGGATATTATTACGATTTTAAGGCAGGCCGGCTATAAGGGCACGATTGATATTGAAGGCTGGCACGATCCCGTGTACCGGGGAGAGTTGGAAATGACAGGTCAAGTTCATGCGCTGAATTATTTGAAGCAATGCCGAGGTGGTTCCGTAATCTCCAATCCTACAAAATAAAGTCGAGGGGTTATATCAAATGGAAAAATTCAAAGTGGTAGCAGTCGGTTGCGGGCATATTGCAAATGAATGGATGAAAATGGCTCTTCCGCGGACGGACATGGAAATCGTTGCGCTGGTAGACATTCGGAAAGAATCCGCGAATGCAATGGCTGAGCGATATGCCTTGACATGCCCGACCTTCACTGACGTTGCTGAGGCAATTGAGCAAACGAATGCGAACGTCTTGTTCGACTTGACGATTCCGGCAAGCCATTTCGGCGTGTGCACGACTGCTTTGCAGCTTGGGTGCAACGTCTTTAGTGAGAAACCGATGGCCGCAACGATGGAAGAAGCCCGTGAAATGATAAGACAAATGGAACAAAGCGGGAGATTTTATTCGGTCATGCAAAATCGTAGATACGATCCCAACATCCGCGCATTTCGCAACCTTGTGCAATCGGGAACGATAGGCGCTCCGGGATATATCGGTGCGGAATTTTTTATCGGCGCGCATTTCGACGGTTTCCGCGCAGTGATGGACAGTCCCTTGGTGCTGGATATGGCGATCCATACGTTTGACCAAGCGCGCTTCATTTCCGGAGCGGATCCCGTTTCCGTTTATTGCCATGAATTCAATCCTCCGGGATCGTGGTACAAAGGCAACGCATCCGCTGTATGCATTTTTGAGATGTCGGATGGTTCCGTTTTCTGTTACCAGGGTTCATGGTGCGCGGAAGGCGCTCCTACATCTTGGGAAGCTTCTTGGAGAGTTACCGGCGAACAAGGGACGGCAATATGGGATGGTCATAAATCGCCTTATGCGGAGATTGTTTCACCCGGGGAACAAGAGGATAAGTTTATCCGTGATTATACACGCGTGGAAAGCGATTATATATGGGAAGGAAACCTGGGTCACGCCGGCTGTCTCGATGAGATGTTCGCAGCGCTTAAGGAAGGTAGGCCCGCCGAAACGGATTGCCGCGATAATATCAAAAGCATCGCGATGGTCCTTGGCGCCGTCGAGAGTTCTAGAACGGGTTTAAAGATCGACTTGAAGAATTATACGAATTAAGGTCTTTATTCTAATCGGTTTCTATAATCGGTTGGCGTCATGCGTGTATGCTGCTTAAAGATTCGGCTGAAGTAAAAAGGATCGGGATAACCGACGGCTTCTCCGACTTCTTTGACGGAAAGCTCCTTTTTCAATGAGAGCAATTGTTTCGCTTCGTTCATTCTGAGCGACATAATATATTTTGATGGCGATTCGCCGGCATATTTCAAGAAGATTTTGCTTAAATGGGGAGCGTTCACGTTGAATTGCTTAGCCATTTCTTCAAGGCTTAATTCCTTAGAATAGTTGGTTTTAATAAACTGCGCGACTGTTTTTACGATTTCTTCCGAACTGTATTGTCGATTTTTCAAGAGCATGGGGGATTTTAAGTCCGTTCTTTCGCTTTCGATCAGGATCTGTATTTTCGAGAGCAAATCCTCCAAGTCTTGTTTTTTGACAGGTTTAAGCAGAAAGTCCAGTACGTTATTCTTTAAAGCTTGTCGAGCATATTCAAACTCGCTATAGCCGCTAATAACAACCTTTTTGACGGAGGGATAGTATTTCTCAATAATGCCGATTAAATGGATTCCGTCCATGACCGGCATATGGATATCGGTTATAAGGACGTCCGGTACTTGCGAGTTCTCAATGAATCGAAGCACGCTTTCCCCATCGGGAGCAGCGTGGACGATATGAAATAAGGGGTCTACCCTTTGTATTTGATTTACTAGCGTTCTTAGAAGGAGCGGCTCATCTTCCGCTACGATGAAATGAATAGGATTCATGGGTTCACACCCTTTGTTTTATAGTTTTATAGGACCGCCGATCGTCACTTTGGCGCCAAGGTCAGGAATATTCCGAATGTCGAAATACATGAGGTTGCCGTAATGCAATTTCAGTCGAGTGTAAATATTGAGCAGTCCCATCCCATGAAGTTTCAGCGCGGGAAGTACATTAAGCTGTTCCATCTCGTTAACCTTCTCATAGAAACGCGACAATTCATGGTCGTCAAAGCCAGGCCCGTTATCCATAACCTCGATTATCCAACGATTTTGGTCAGTTGAACCCCGAATCGTAATGTTCCAAGGAGGGCTTATTTTCGTACTGTATTTAATGGCGTTTTCGACGAGAGGCTGAATCATGAGTTTAGGAATTTTATAATTTCGTATCGATGCATCCACATCAATCGTGCTAGATATCATCGTTCCATAACGGAGCTTCATGCACGTTAAGTACATTTCGGTATAATCGATCTCCGTTTGGATTTCCACCATCGAAGATTCGTCCGCGGCGATATATCTCATCATATCGGACAAGTTTTCGCACATGACAATGATTTCTTCATAAGTCCGCTCATAGGCCATAGCGCTTATCGTCGCTAACGAATTATACAGGAAATGCGGATTCATTTGGGATTGAAGAGCCGTCATTTTGGATTGAAGCTCTTGAGTGCGGGAAAGCAGCAATTGATCGAATGACTCCTTCAACCTGGCATTCATTTTCAAGAACGAAAAGTTGAGTTTGTCCCATTCGTTCATGCCGCTATTCAGTTCGACGGCGTTACCGGAAATGAGCGTTTCCAAACTGATGGATTTTATCGTTTTGTTCAGCTTGTTTAGGGGATGCGTGATTTTCTTAGATGCCAAGAAAGAAAGCATTATTAGAAAAGCTAAAATAATAAGCGTCGCCGCGATGGCCAATCTTGTAAATTTGTTCAAAGGGGAAAGCAGGGTTTTATTGGAAATCATTACAGCTATGTTCCAGTTAGTGAAATCGGAATGTTTAATCGTGAGCAGAACTTTGTCTTTCTTAGCTGAATCGGCAATATAAGTCCGATGATCAGCCGAAAAATGGTTGCTCGGGTTTTTTAAAATGTCATCTACGAATTGTCGATCTTCTTCCGCGGATTCTAGCGGAAATATGATTTCGCCTTCTTGAGAATAGATAATGATTTTCTCGAGAGAAGGATTATTTTTGGCTTGCTGAATCACTCCGCTGAACACTTTGTTAAAGTTCTGTTTCACTTCGACAATGCCTTTGGGCGCGTTATATTTATCGGAAAAAAAGCGGAACAAAGAGACGGAGACGCCTGGATTCAAAGAGCGATCTTTGGTGAGGATAAGGGAAAAAGGTTTTGATTTTTTATTGTTGTTCACCGTTTCGAACCAAGGTTCTTTCGCGATTTCGATTTTTTTCTGGCTGTTATCGAAACCGACCCCGATCGATGCGCCGGAGTTTAGATGAAGATACACTTGTTGGACCGGATAAGATGGGCCGACAAGCGCGACAAGGATGTCATATAAATCGGTATTCGGTTTACTGATGCGATCGGAAGAAGCGGGGGAAGACGGGTCTACATTCGGTTCATCATATACTGAAATGCGGTCCGTGATTAGATTGGAATAAAGGATGCTGACGGATACGGAGTCTAATTTTTGTATCTCGGAGTCCATTTGCTTCTGAAGGGTTCCCGATAATTCGGAAATGGAACTAAGCGCTTTGGTTCGTAATAAGTTATATGCCCATGAATAAAACAGGACAAACAGAATTGCGATTCCGATAATGATAATTGCCGAGTAGGTCAAAAATAATATCGAGCGGATGGAACGCGGTTTCCTTAGTATATACATATGTCTCCCGTTCCTATCGTCTTATAGTTGCTTTTCATTTTGCATGGTTCTCGAATCAATTGTCAACCCTCGGAAAAAAAGTACAAAAAATCACACAAACATCTGCATGGAGCGATTGAGAGCGCTTTACTATAATGAAACAGTATCATTTGAATGCGTTTACAAAATGAAAAGAGGGATAAAGAGCATGAAGAAACTGTTGAGTATCTTGTTAGGTTTGGTTCTTGTAGGCACAATGCTATCCGCCTGCGGCAATTCCGGCAATAATAATTCCCCGCAAGCTTCCGAGGGCACTGCTCCAAGTCAGGAGAGCGCTCAGGCAAGCGAAACGGAAAGTGCAACTCCGGAAAAGAAAGATGTAACTTTATCTTATTTAGCAAGCCAGGACTGGATTAAAGATCCGGAAATGAAGCTGGCCGAGAAATTCGAAGAGCAAACTGGCATTCACATCGACTACCAAATCGTACCGGCCGATCAATATCTTAACGTACTAAAAGCTAAGATGGCCGCAGGCGAAGCGCCCGACATTTTCGGCGGACAAAGCGGTAAGTTCGACTTAGGCCCACTTTACGACGTGGAGAATAACGCGGCCGATTTGACCAACGAGGAATGGGTGAAACGGGAAGATCCCCTTTTCGTGGAACAATCGACTTGGAAATCCAAAGTCTACGGCCTTACGATATGGGATCCGAGCTCAAGTTGGGTCATTGTCTATAACAAGAAAATCTTCGAGCAACTTGGATTAAGCGTTCCTACATCCTATGAAGAATTCTTGAAGGTTTCCGAAGCGATTAAAGCTTCCGGAGTAACGCCGATTTACGAACCGGTTTCAGACGGTTGGCATCATGTGCTCTGGTTTCCTGAATTAGGGGTAAGGTACGAAGAATTAGCCCCAGGACTTGCCGACAAACTAAATAACAATCAAGAAACTTTCGCCAACGCTTCCGTTTTGGAGCAATCTCTTACTCAATTTAATGAACTGGCGCAAAAAGGATATTTCGGCGAAAATGCCTTTTCCAATACGTACGCCGATACGGAAAAGAATATGGCTAGCGGCAAATACGCTATGACGGTTTACGGTATTGGTCTGCCTGCGCAAATCGAAAATGCAGTACCGGGTAGCAGCGCTTCCGATTATGGTTTCTTTCCAATCCCTTTGCTTGACAACCAGGGCCTTAATATAAGCCCTGGCGCACCTAGTAAATTTATTTCGAGCAACTCTAAACATATGGATGAAGCAAAACAATATTTCGATTTTCTCACGCAACCTGATAACCTTCAATACTTGCTTGATAACGAGGCCAAATTCACGACGCTTAATTTTCCAGGCGTTAAGGCAAAATTTACGGCTGAACAAAACGCGTTCTTTGAAACCTATGGAAAAAAATCAGGAACGGTCTATCAGACGGCCGTCAATTATCTAAATCCGCAGTGGATGGATATCGGCAAGGATATGGCTGCCATGATGAGCAAGCAGATATCTCCGAAAGATATCTTGAAGAACATCGACAAAAGACGGGGGCAGCAAGCGAAAACCGCCAAAGATCCAAACTGGAAATAAGGCATAACGAAATGAAACGGGGCTCGATAAGAGTTTGATTATTATCGAGCCTCCGTTTTACTAAGTGCCGGAAGAAATCGGGGAATGAACAATGACTAGGAAAATTTATCCGTTTTATTTTATCGCTATTGCTTTAGGTATATATATTATTTTTACTGTCGTGCCCAGTTTGATGGGAATTTACTTGTCTTTTACGGATTGGAACAGTTATTCAAGAGAAGTTCATTTTATCGGACTCGACAACTTTAAAACGATTTTTTCTTCCAATGAAAATTACATGCACGGCATTAATAATACGGTAATCTTCACGATATCCACGATTGTTTTAAAAACCATGATCGGACTGTTGCTTGCGATTCTAGTAAACAAAGGAATCAGGCTTAAAAATTTTCATCGCGTTATTCTATTTTTGCCTGCCATCATCCCGATGCTTGTCGTCGGCATTATTTTTAAGTCCATTTTCAATCCGGAATACGGCTTGATTAACGAAGTATTAAGGGCATTAGGCTTGAACCAATGGACTCAGCATTGGCTAACCGACGTGAATTGGGCATTCAAATCGATTATCGCGGTCGATGTCTGGAAAGGCGCAGGGTATATTATGGTTATTTTATTGGCTGGTATTCAAGCAATCTCCCATAGTTATTACGAAGCTGCGGATATCGATGGAGCAGGCGCGTGGAAGAAGTTCAGGTTCATTACCGTTCCGCTACTTATGCCGGCTCTTATGGTGACTACTGTATTAAACCTTCTGTATGGACTCAAAATATTCGATACCGTATATGTCCTTACCAACGGGGGACCCGGATACGCGACGGATGTTGTATATACGCAGGTGTTCAGTCAGTTTACGCTCGGGAGCTATGGCGTAGGAACAGCTTTAATTACCGTGTTGTTCCTCATTATGACGATTTTAGGCTACTTCGCCATCAAGCTGATGTCAAGAGAGGAACAAAACGGATGAATAGAAACAAAGCGACGAAAAGACTAGTTCAGAATATAGCGATATGGATCATTAGTTTAATGGCCATTACCCCGATTTTGCTTATCGTCATTAATGCGTTTAAAACGGCTCCCGAAGCGAGTTCGATGAACTTTTCGCTGCCTCAAATGTTTCAATTCGAGAACTTTGTTACCGTAATCGAAAAAGGAAAGCTAGTTCGCTCTTTCGTGAATAGCGTTTCTTATTCCGGGATATCGTCAATGCTCTGCATTCTTGTTTCTGCAACGGCGGCCTTTGCGCTAGCACGAAACAAGATGAAATTTAACCGCTTCCTCTACTTTTTTATAATCATGGGCATCGCCTTGCCGCTTAACTATTTTACTTTAATCGATGTGATGAAGTGGACGCATTTGATGAATACGAAAGCCGGAATCATCGTGTTATATTCAGTCACGCAAATTCCATTTAGCATTTTTATATTGTACGGATTTATCGGCGGCGTTCCTCGAGAACTCGATGAGGCTGGCATTATCGATGGATGCGGACCTAAGCGACTGTTCTTTTCGGTTATTTTCCCTGTGCTTCGACCTGCGGCGGTAACCGTGTTCATTCTATCCTTTTTAAATACTTGGAACGAGTTTCTACTGCCGCTCTATTATTTGAACAGTGCGGATAAGTGGCCGATGACATTGGCCGTTTATAATTTCTTCGGGCAGTTTCAGCAATCTTGGAATTTGGTTAGCGCGGATATCATTCTCACGATATTGCCTGTCATTATCGTTTACTTGCTCGGCCAACGTTTCATCATTAGCGGTATGACGAGCGGGTCGGTAAAAGGTTAAAATTCGTTTTTAATCGACATTATTTCTTAAGGAGAGGGGGTGGTTTTCCCGAAAGTCTTCGGTTTGAGAAGCAATTCAATCTATTTTGAGGAGACTAATGAAGCAGATGAAAACGAAAAGATGGCAAGTTGCGATGACGGCGGTTCTAATTCTCGCAATATTGCAAGCGCTTACAATTTTTCCGGCAAAAACGCATGCGGAAATCACGCCTGCATTAGCTCCTGTTTTACCGGAGTTCAGCAACCCGGTAAACCCCGTTTTTAATCCGAATTATAGCGAGCTGATTGGACGGTCCGATCTGAATTACACTGGAATGATTACAAGCGGCACCCAGGGAATGCCCGTGGCGAACGGCAGGTTCGGCGGGCCCATTTGGCAGAGTAACAGCAATACGCTTGTCATGCAATTGAATCATACGGATTCCTTCATGTTCAACGATGCCTCTTCCGTTTCCAAAGATCATACCAATTCGGGTGGCGGCGCCTTGGGACGTATTCATGTCGGTTTAGGGGCGGATACGGTTTTTAATAGTGCAACGACACAACGTTTGTCCTTGTATGACGGCAAATTGAGCATTAACGGTGCCGGAGTTGCTATCAATGTAATCGCGAATATGAATTCGGATGCCATCGCGATCCAAATAACGGATAATCGCGCTACGCCTAAAGCGATCACCGTCGATCTCGCCATGCTGCGCAATGCGAACCAAGTATGGGGGCCACATTCCGCGGTTTCCACGCTCACCACGCATTCAGATAATAAGACGGTCGTACTGGAACAATTAATTCAGGAACCAAGCAGTACAGGCATAGCGGTTAATAATCATTACAATCGCACGGCCGTTGCGGCAACCGTGCAAGGCAGAAATGCTTCATCGGTTACCAATAGCACGGTTGGCTCCCGTCAAGCCCTTCGGCTGAATTTGCCCGCGCAAAGCGGCACATTCACCGTCATCATCGGGGGAGACTCCACCATGAGTCAATCGGTGAACGTGAAAGCCAACGCGATCGCGAACGCCGTGAATTCCCCGACCTATAGCAGCATCTATGCCTCAGGTCAGGGGTGGTGGAGCGACTTCTGGGATAAATCATACATCTATTTGCCTTCGAAGAAGGATTTTGAACAACGACGCAACTATTACATGTACTTGGCTGCCATTTCTAACAGAGGAAACTTTCCTTCCAAATATAACGGAGGGATCTGGATCGGCGAGGAGGATCGTCGGGATTGGGGCAGCTTTTATTGGAACTGGAATCAGGATTCCTTGTATCAGCCTTTGATTGCAGCCAACCACATGGAATTGATGGATCCGATGTTTAAAATGCGGGAGAGAAGTTACCAGCAATATGTTACCGCCGCGGATCAAATGTGGGGCAGCGAGGGAATCTTTATCGGGGAGACAGCCGGCGTCCTTGGCTGGGAAACGCTGCCGAGTAATATTGCCGCTTCCGTACAGCAGTATTACAATTTTAATACCAGCACTCGTTCACAAGACTTCACTAATATGACGATGGAGAGAAATAGATTTCTCCCGGTATGGAATTGGAACATATTCGGCGCTAATAATCAAGCGAGTTATGTATCGCATACCATGATGGCTACGCAGGAAACCGCGGAGTATTACTGGCAAATCTATCATTACACTAAAGATCTTGACTGGTTGCGGGATAAAGCCTATCCCTTTATCAAAGGCGCGGCGGAGCTTTACCGCACTTATGAAGGCTTAAGGAAAGAGGTCGACGGAAAATATCATTTCTACAATACAAACCTTCACGAGCATATTTGGGCCGGTAAAGACGTCATCGATGATTTGGCCATGGCTAGGGGCGTCTTTGCGGCTGTAATCGAGGCTTCAACCCTGCTCGGAGTCGACGCCAATTTGCGCCCGCAATGGGTGGATCGCCGCGATAATCTCGCGAGATATCCGTTGCGCACGGACGCAGGCGCCCTGTGGGCGGGGAGTACGAATTCGTCGCTTGCTTCTCAACTCGCGACTACTCAGCCCGCCTGGGCACAGGGGCTGCAGCCTTCATACTTTATTAGGGATCTGCACGGAACGGAAAGTCCGATCTTTAAGATGCTTGAAAAGTATGACGTGCTGAATTTGGAAACGAGGGATCAGGGCCTGGATAACGGGGATTGGGCAATCGCGCTGAATACTTATCTCCATTCTCCGGGATACTTCAATCAAGTTCAAAATCAATTCATCGATAGGAACGGATCTAGCCGCTTTCACGTGGACGCCGCTAAACTTGGGCGGGCGCAAGATATGGATAAGATTTTAAATACGCAGTTTGGTGTGTTCAGTACTAATGGCGTTTACCCGAACCTGCTTTTTGACCAAGGAGATTATTACTCCGCGGAAGGCTACGGAACGTTTGCCGCCGCGCTTCAGGAAGCACTTAGTCAAAGCCTTAGCCCAACGCCTGTAGGAGATCCGGTGATTCGCGTTTTCCCTGCTTGGCCGACGGCGTGGGACGCCAAATACAAGTTGCTTGCCAAAGACGGGTTCGAGGTTTCCTCCTCCATGAAATCTGGGGATATCCAGTATGTCGAAATCGAATCGAAGCTTGGAAATACAGCCCGCGTCAGAAACCCATGGTCAACGAATGTCGTGCTGTATCGAAATGGCGTGCAGAGCCAGACGCTTTCCGGTTCCTTGCTTAGCTTTAACACCACGGCAGGGGAAACTATCGTGCTGGTGAGACCGGGAACGACTCCGGATCAGTATCGTAGTTCCACCTTGGATGGTTCGGGCACAGGAACAGGCACGTATGAAGCGGAAAGCGCTCAATTGTCGGGCGGCGCGAAAGTCAACAATGATCATCCGGGATATACGGGATCGGGATTCGTCGACGGTTACTGGCTATCCGGAGCGACCACAACTTTCAGCGTGAACGTCGCGACCGCGGGCAGTTATCGAGTGACCGCTCGATATGCGAACGCGCAGAACAATCCGTCGACCGCAAGCCTTTACGTGAACGGAACGAAAATCAAACAATCAAGCTTCCCAAGACTCGCGAACTGGGATACGTGGGGCACTCAATGGGAAGTGTTGACGCTCAATGCCGGGACGAATACGATTGCCTACAAATACGATTCCGGTGATACGGGTTGGGTTAATCTCGACAATATTTCTCTGGACCCCGTTAAGTTTGAAGCGGAATCGGCGCAGCTTTCGGGCGGCGCCAAAATCAATACGGATCACCCGGGATATACCGGAAGCGGATTCGTGGACGGATACGTGACCTTGGGCGCCACCACGACATTCAGCGTAACCAATGCAACCGCAGGGAATTATAACGTAACGGCTCGTTATGCAAACGCCCAGAACAATCCATCCACTGTGAGCGTTTACGTGAACGGAACAAAAATCAAGCAATCTAGCTTCCCAAGGCTAACGAACTGGGATACGTGGGGCAATCAGACCGAAGTGTTGGCTTTGAACGCAGGAGTCAATACCATTACTTACAAATATGAAACAGGCGATACAGGTTGGATTAACCTCGATTACATTCAAGTTCAGTAATATGTGTTAAGATTGGAAGCGTTTTTTTATAGAAAATAATGTATGATACAAGGATGTCCCCTGTGAGCCTGCTCAGGCAGATTCACATGGTAGGGGACATCCTTTTGACATATCGAAATAGGGCAGAAAGGAAATGAATGAGAGTGATTTCAAGATATTTAAACGGAATTTCCATCAAAAACAAAATATTTATATCCAATATCTTAATTATCGTTATTTCTATTTCTATTCTGGCTATCTTCTCCAATATAGTCTCGCAAAAAGCAATTATCGAGAAAGCGGTTAACAATTCATCGCGGGAGCTCGTTCTCATCAACAACAATCTTCAAACCTTGCTATTTACCGTCGAGGATTATTCGAAAATATTGGCTAGCGAATTCAGATTGCAGAGCGTGCTATACAACGACTTTTTATCGAAAAGAGACGTTGATTATAAGCCGGTCGAAGGATTAAATAATCTTTCGATGAACAAAACGCTGTCTGAGACGATTAGCAATATCGTTGAACCGAACACGAAAATCAAAGCCGCAAGCATTCTCACCGCCAACGATCAATGGGTAGACGTGGGCTTTGCCGATAATAAGTTTGCGGCACGCGTATTCGGCTCCTTTAACGAAACCGTAGAGCGCACCTATTTACCGGTCTGGACAGGGTTAATTAAATTCAAATTCCGGTACGAAGGGGAAGACAACGTGTTTGCGGTATCTAAGACGGTCATACACAAGGATACAGGAAAAACGATCGGAAGAGTGTTCCTATACATTAAAGAAACGGTTATCGCATCGATTTATGAAAGCGAAATCAATTACAAAGGAGGAGACTTTTACATTATCGACCGCGCTGGGAAAATCATTTCTTCCCTGAATAAATCCAATTTGTATCAGGACTTTAATGAAACAACATCTATTTCGGTTCCCAATTCTATTCAAAAGAATAACAGTTTTATACAGGAGATTGGAGCACGGAAGGTGCTTGTATCCTCCCACCTTTTCGAACCGATGCAGTGGTCGATTGTAAGCGTTGTCCCTATTGATGAAATAACGGTCGAACGTAAAGAAATTAACCAACTAATCATTCGTATCGGCATTGTATGCCTGCTAATCGCGTTGGTCGTTTCTTTTCAATTGTCCCGTTCTATTACAAGGCCTATATTCCAACTTTCCAAGACGATTAGAAAAATCCGGACGGGGGAGCTCAATGTCAGAAGCTCTTATCAATCACCGGATGAAATCGGATATTTAAGCGAAGGCTTCAATAATTTAATGGACCGAATAGAAGTTCTTATGGCGGAGAATGTTGAGAAACAGAAGACGAAAGCCGAAATCGAGTTTAAACTATTGCAATCCCAAGTGAAACCTCATTTTTTATATAATACGGTTGAAACGATCATATCGCTTATTAAGCTAAATATGAGAACGGAAGCTATTTCCGCGGCGAAATATATGGCCAATTTCTATAAGATCTCGCTAAGTAAAGGACACGACATGATTTCGATTAGGGAAGAGATGCTGTTAACGGAAAGTTATTTGGAAATCCAGCAATTACGGTACGTGGAGTATATGCAATTTACGATGGATATCGATGAGGAAATAATGACGTACTCCATCCCGAAGCTAACGTTGCAGCCAATCGTTGAAAATGCTATCTATCATGGTCTGAAGATGAATAAGGAAAAAGGTTTATTGCGGATTACCGGGAAGCGTTGCGGCGAGGACGTGCAAATCGAAATTTATGATAATGGCGTGGGAATGGACGAGGTTCAAACAAAGGCTATTTTAACGGAGGTCGCCGGAGTCAAAGCCGGCAACGGATTTGGGGCAAGAAGCGTTCATAATCGCATCGTAATGCTGTACGGATACAGATATGGCTTAGAAATAGAAAGCGTATTAGGCTCTTATACTAAGGTTATCATTCGTCTGCCAATGCTATTTCCACAGGAGGTTTGACATGTTCAAGGTGTTGATTGTCGATGACGAATATTATTTTCGGCAAGCATTAAAAGTTTCATTGCCTTGGGAGGAGTCCGGCTTTCAAATCGCAGGAGAAGCCAAAAATGGAGAAGAAGCGTTGGCGATATTGTCCGAAATAGAACCGGATGTCGTTCTGGTCGATATAAATATGCCCATAATGGATGGAATAGAGTTCATTCAGAACGCCAAACGGCGGGAGAAGGAAACGAAATTCATCATATTGACCGGTCATAGCGAATTCGTGTATGCCAAACAAGCCATGCAACTAGGCGTAAATAATTATGTGCTCAAGCCGATTAACGAGGAGGATCTTCAAAGCGCCTTACAGGACATCAAAAAGTTGATCCAGAAGGAGCAGTCCGAAAGACTGCAATTGGAAAGTTTGAAAAACCAGGTCAAAGAAAATATACCTGTATTAAAGGATCGACTGTTAAACGGATGGCTTCAGGGCAACGGAACCATAGGAGCGACATCCGTCAAAGAGCGATTGGAGTATTTGGGCATAGACTTGAATTCTCCGTACTTTGCGGTAGTCGTTATCGACATTGATTCGATCGAAAGCGTTGGTTCGGGAGAGAGCAAGCAAATCCTAGCTCTTTCCGTACAAGATATCGCTCAAGAGTATATTCAAAATGCTTATCCGTATGCCTATTATTATGATCACAACGATAGGTTTGTCTTGATTGTTGGCTCTCCTAACGGTTCGTTCGACGATATAGAGGCCCTTTGCGAAGAGATTCGCAAATCGGTCCAACAAAAATTGGCGTTTACGGTGACGGTGGGAGTTGGTAACGGTTACCCGGGCATCGAGTCGATATCGGTTTCTCATAAAGAAGCTTTATTCGCCTTGAAACACCGATTCGTTATGGGAGGCAATCAGGTCATCGTTCATTCGACGATTGCCGAATCGAGAATGAACGTTAGCTTGTTCTCCGTAGAGAAGAGAAGCAGCCTGCTGATGTGCATGCGTATTGGGAACCTTTCCGAAACGGAGGGGTGGCTAACCTCTTTCTTTCAAGATGTTCGCACCAAAAACGCATCCATGGAGATGCTGCTCGTAGCCGGAATTGAAATCCTATCGACTTGCATTGAGTTTTTAGCCGAGGCGTCGCTAAGCCTTGAAGATGTTTTTCAGAATGCAAACCAGCCGGATATGCTGCTGTACATACAACAAATGAACACGCTGAGCCAACTGGAGAGCGGGGTAAGCAACTTGATTCTCAAAGTAATGGCTCATACGCATGGTAGGAAACAGAATAGAGCGGTGAAAGTCATAGACGAGGTTAAGTCGTATATTCGAAGCCATTACAGCAATGAAGAGTTGGGGATTGATGATATCGCCAAGAGCGTGCACATGAACTACAACCATCTATGCTTTGTGTTCAAGAAGGAAACCTCTCTTACAATCAATGACTATCTGACTGAATTTCGAATCGCTAAGGCGAAGGAGCTATTCGATCAAGGAGAGAAGATCATCCAGGTCGTGGCCATTCAAGTGGGGTACGCGGATGCTAATTATTTCAGTAAATGCTTTAAAAAGTACATGGGAATCACCCCTAGCAAGTACGTGGACAATACCCGATAAGCGATCGTAACTATCAGAGGGTAGGATACAAAACAAAATGAGCCGCTATATTTTTGTTGCGTAATCCCCGTTAATTTTCCTTCTAGTCCGAGAATAGTCTCTGTACTAAAATAGTGGGAATTCGTACAATTTACCTAGGTTGATACCGCTTTCAAATTAATCGTGTCAACCGGATACTACTTAAATATTAGGGGGTAAAAGAATGGCAAAGGCGTCAAAGGTAACGGGCATGGTTCTCTTGGCGGGGGTTCTCCTAGTTGCAGCGGCATGCGGCAACGGGAATGAATCAGCGTCGAAACAACCGTCCGAAACAACAACACCTGCCGCGAGCTTGGAGAGCTCGGCAGGGAACACGGAAAGCGTTTCGAACGAAAAGAAAATCAAAATGAGAGTCATTACGATCACGACGGACGAGAATCGCAATAACATTATGGAGAAGTTCATTAAACCGAACATCGCCAGCGCGTTTCCTAACCTTGAAGTCGAATTCGAACCGGGCGGCGGCGGCGAAGATATGGCGAACAAATTGAAAACATTAAACTCTTCGGGCGATATGCCTGACGTATTCTGGAACGACGCTGGCTACTTTACGCCATTGAAAAGCACAGGCAGCATATTGGATTTAACTTCGCACATCACGACAGACGGTTTCTTGGGCAAATATTCGGTGCCTGACGCATTAAAGCATGTTGATGGGAAGATTTACAGTTTATCATCCGGAGCGGACACGTATTTCACGCCGGTCATTTTCTATCACAAAGACATGTTCGAGCAAGCAGGCGTGCAAGTGCCGACAACGTTCGACGAACTAATTCAAATATCGAAAACGCTTAAAAGCAAAGATATGGTCCCTGCAGTTACTCCCGGTAAAGACGGTTGGGGACCGAAGCTCTATATGCTGCAGCAAATGATCCAAATCGGAGACCCGCAAGCGATGTCCGACCTCGTGAGCAACAAGACCGATTTCAACAATCCATCGGTCAAAGCAGGGGTTGCGCGTATCGAGCAACTAGCCAAGGAAGGCGTATTCCCCGATGGAATTGCCAATCTGGACTATGGTCCGGCCATGGAGATGTTTACTTCGAAAAGGGCGGCCATGCTCTGGATGTTCACATGGGAGCTGCCGAATTTGGCGAAAGACGATTCGGTTGATTTCTTCCCGTTCCCGAGCGCGAGCGATAAATACGACCCTACCAAAAACGTACAGTTCTGGGGTTCTCCGTTGAACGGATATGCGGTTAGCGCAAAAACCAAGTATCCCGAAGAAGCGGTCAAGTTGGCCGAGTACCTGGCCATGGCGGATGCGCTGTATTTCGAATCTACCGGAGCGCCGATTTCTTTGAACACGGGTAACCCGGCAATGGATAGAAGTCCTCTTATGCAGAAGTTTGTCGACTGGTATAATCCTATCCCTAACAAGATTGCTTCGTTGGCCCTTAACTCATTAGACGCGCGGACATCGGCAGAGCTGTCGAGCCAAGGAGCTAATTTGTTGACGGGCGAATACGCAACCGATGATTTCATCGCGGCCATGGGCAAGATCTGGAGCGAGAATACGTGGTTCGATAATTAGGCATCCGATTAAACGACAATCCGTATCCCCTCGGAAACTAAACCTGAGGGGACACGAATAAAAACAGACGGTGGAGAGCGCCATGAACAAGTATTTCAGCACAAAGACATCCATATTTGTGTTTGCTTCGCCTGCGTTACTATTGTTTACCGTGTTTTGCGTTTACCCGCTATTGCCGGAAATTTGGATGAGTTTGCAGAAGCATGACGGTTTTAGGAGTATGGGTTTTGTCGGTTTGGAAAATTACAAAGATGTAATCGCTTCTCCCTCTTTCTGGAAGGCTCATAAGAATACTTATCTGATCGTAGGCATTTCATTGTTGCTAGGGATACCCCTTTCCATGATGCTCGCGCTTTTTATGGAAGTTCAAACGCCGAAGCTTCGTCGTTTTTTTAAATCGGCAGCTATGTTTCCCGCTATATTGTCGGTTACGGTCGTATCGCAAATATGGCTGGCGTTCTACGAGCCGAATTGGGGTTTATTTAACTCGATATTGAAATCAATCGGTTTGGAGTCCTGGACCCACTCTTGGTTAACGGAGAAGAAAACCGTGATGCCCAGCATTGGGCTCGTTTTTTTGTGGCAGTATATCGGACTAAACGCCATGTTATTTTATACGGGAATTAAAACGATCCCTAAAAGTTACTATGAAGCAGCTCTGATCGACGGTGCCAATTTTGTTCAGGTCTGCCTAAGAATCACGATACCCTTGCTTCAAAACGTAATCAAATACGTATTAATATTGTCTACCTTGGGCTCCATGGCATTCTATTCGCACGTACGCGTCATGACGGCGGGCGGACCCGGCGATACGTCTAGGACGGTCGTATATCAGATGTACTATACAGCATTCGATACATCCGAATTCGGTAAAGGAACGGCCATTGCTGTTTTCTTTATTGTGGAATGTCTCGTCATCTCCTTTCTCATTCAACGATTCATTGCTAGGGAAAAACTGGAATTCTAAGCGAGGAACTAATCATGAAATATATGAGCCGCATATTTTGGGTAGCTGTGGGTTGCACATTCCTTTTCCCCCTCTACTGGATGATCACGATGTCGCTAAAGTCAAAAAGCGAAGCTTACAGTAATCCATTCGGCATCCCGCAATCCTGGAGATGGGGTAGCTTTGGAGAAGCATTATCCAAGTATAATTATTTTACCTATTTAGAGAATAGCTTGATTTATACATTAGGCACGATCGTTATTACGTTGACGACGGGCAGCATGCTTGCTTATTGCTTAAGCCGAATGCAATGGAAATTTAATACGTCGGTGTTGTTCTATGTATCTATGGGATTAATCGTTCCTATCGAAGTTGTTGTCATTCCTTTATTTCAGTTAATAAAACTATTGCACCTGAAAAATAGTTATTTAGGTCTCATATTGCCGTACTCCGGGTTCGCAATTGCTTCCTGCGTGCTCATGTTATACGCATTCCTTCGTTCTCTGCCCAAGGAATTGGAAGAAGCGGCGTGTATAGACGGAACGAACGTCTATCAGGCATTCTTTAAAATCATATTTCCGATAATCATGCCTGCGCTCGTGACGCAATGCGTTCTCATATTCATTCGCATTTGGAACGAATTTCCGCTTGCCTTCATCGTTGCTTCCAGAGACCAATTCAGGCCGCTGACCGTCGGATTGCTTAGTTTTTTCGTAAACGTCGGCGTTTCCGATTGGGGTCTGATCGGGGCGACAATGTTTCTATCGAGTTTACCGATGATCATCGTATACATGGTCGGCAACGAGAAGATTGAGAACGCGTTAACGGCAGGCGCAATTTTAAAATAATGATCAGAGCATGCTTTGAAAGAGACGCCGCTTGGGCGTCTTTTTTCGTTTTAGAATCGTGATTTCTCTTGCAACGCCAATTTGTAATCTTCCTATAAAATTCCTTCCGACCAGAGAATAATCTCTGTATTAAATTTGAGGAAAATCCTACAATGGCTATGTTACCGCTTACATTGTTAAAAACAACTAGATGGCGGCGCTGAGAAGTTAGGGCGAGAGAATTAAGAACGCTTAACGGGGAAGTGAGCATGAATGGACGGCCCGGACGAAAGGGTCCGTTGATGCAAAGCTACGGAGGGGGGATTAGAGCAAGCTTAATAGGTTTGTATATGCGGTCTGTTTCGAATTTCAATATCCAAGGAGGTAATAATATGTTGTCAAGTATTTGGCGCGAAAGATGGCTGACCTTTGCGGTGGGATTATTAATCACGACATTATTGTTAGCAAGCGTAGCGTTACCTGCTCCGGCATCGGCCGCGACTCAAGCCGAGTATTATGTTTCGCCCGACGGCAATGATGCGAATCCGGGCACGATTGGAGCGCCGTTCAAAACCGTGCAGCGCGCGAGGGACATTGTACGAACGATCAACGGCAGCATGACGGGCGATATCATTGTGTACCTTCGCGGAGGTAACTATCCGGTGACGGGTTCAATCGACTTCGCGCCTAACGACTCCGGTACGAATGGGTATCGCATCCTCTATCAAGCGTATCCGAACGAGACTCCGATCTTGAACGGAGGTGTCCAAGTTACCGGCTGGACTTTGCACGGCGGAAACATCTGGAAAGCGCCGCTAACACGCGGCAACAAGCTGCGCGCGTTGTACGTGAATGACAAAAGGGCGGTGATGGCCGCCAAATCCGTCAGCTCCGCGGGATGTTACGGGACTTACAACGTGACGGCCGGGCAAGCCTCTTGGGCTTGGGAATCGGGTTCCCAGTGCGACGGAGCCAAATACAGTCTGAGCGATTTCCCGGCGATCGCCGCCAATCAAAGCGATATCGAGATCGAAACGCGTACGACTTGGACTACATCCATCGTCGGCGTTCGTCAAGTGACGGTTAACGGATCCAATCGAGTGGCCCTGTTCCAGCAGCCGGGAGCGGCTATAGCCCAGGGAGCATTCAACGGCAACTTCCAAATCAACGGAAGCCACAAGCTTATGAACGCCTACGAATTCCTGGACGCGCCGGGAGAGTTTTTTTTCGATCGTGCCAATCAAACGGTGTATTACTATAAAAGCTCTTCCGAGAACTTGACGACGGCCACGGTGTTCGCGCCAAACAACGTTGAAACGATCCTAAACATTAAGGGCATTTCCACGAGCAACCGCGTTCGTAATCTGACGTTCACGGGCATCACGCTGCTGCATTCCGATTGGAACCTGACCAATGTCGACGGCTCCGCGTACAAGCAGGCTCAACAAGGAAATCTTACGAACAGCGCTTATGCCAAACAAAATTTCCATGTTTATCAATATCGGAATTTGGATGTCATGCCCGGCATTGTCCAAATCTCGAATGCGGACGGCATTCAAATGGAGAGAAATACGGCAAAGCATACCGGCGCCGACGGTATCTCTCTAATCAACGATGTCAAAAACTCTCGGTTGGTCGGCAATTCGATAAGCGATATCGGCGGATCCGCCGTCAATGTGGGTCATCCACAGCACGTCTATATCGGGGATTACACCTCTTCGAACCGTGAGAAATATTCGGCTGGAGAAGAAGGCGTTAGCCAAAATATCGATATCAAAAACAACTATATTTACGACTCCGCGGTATTGTTCAACGGCAGCGCGGCGGTCTCGGGCTATTTTGTGAATATGTTGAATTTCCAGCGAAACGTCATCGAGAAAGCGCCTTGGGCAGGCATTTCCCTCGGCTGGGGCTGGTGGAATTTCAACGGCGCATCCGGTTCGGTGAGCCCGGGCAACCCGACGATGACCGCTCAGAACAACAATATCAGCTACAACCAATTTATCGACACGGTGCAAATCTTGGACGATACCGCCCCGATCTACACGCTCGGCAGCCAGCCGAACACCGTCATTTCCAATAACTATATTCGGGGCGTGCCGGCTGGGCACAAATACGGGATGCATCCGGACGAGGGCTCCGCGTATATCGCCATACAGAATAACGTCTTGAATATTAATTCGGGCGTTACCTGGACGCTGAATTCCGACGATTGGGGCAGCAAGCACGATTTGAACTTCACGCAAAATTACGCGACGGTCAACAAGATTTCCAATTTCAATCTTCCGAACAGCATCATTAACGCCGTCGGCGCTTATTCCGATAACGTATGGCCTATCCAAGCCTATAACATCGCGCTTAACGCCGGCGTGGAAGACGCTTACCGGGATGTTGCGACGGAGTCACGCATGGCCTTGCAGGATTTCGTTCTTCCCGCCAGCGTGTTCGTCGGAGCTTCGGCTACGATCGGCATCCGATCCGCGGGAGACGCGGGCAAATCCGTCTGGCTTGCGCCTTCGGGAATGACGAGCTTCGCGGAGGGCGCCTCCATGACAAGAGCGAACGGGAACGCAACCTCGATCGCCGCTCCTCAGACGGCGGGCAATTACAAATTATACATCGTGGACGCACAGGGGAACCGTTCTTCAGAATCCGCTTCGCTTGTAAGGGTGAGCGGCGGCGGGTCTTCCGCTTACGTCAAGCTTCGCAACGTAGCTACCGGTCTTTATATCGACGGTGCGGGATCCACCAATAATGGCGCCGATACGACCCAATGGGGCTCCAGCAGTTCCAATAATCAACAATGGACGATCGAAACGGCGGGTAGCTACGTGCTGATCAAAAACCGGCAAACCGGTTTGTATCTAGACGGCATGGCGCGAACCGGCAACGGAGACAATTGCGGGCAATGGGCCTACAGCGGCAGCAACAACCAGCAGTGGACCATGGAAACCAGCGGAAGCAACGTTCGGTTCAAAAACCGGCAAACCGGCTTATACTTGGACGGCATTGGCCGTACCGGCAACAACTCGATATTGGGACAGTGGACGGACAGCAACAGCAGCAACCAACAGTGGCAGATTCAGTAATACGGTATTAAAGTCAAGCCAGTGCAGATGTGAAACCTCATCTGCACTGGCTTTTTCATTTGATAGAATGCTCAATTACCGAGAAGCGGAACGTGTCGCTCGATCTCTTGAAATTACCCTATGAGGTGGAAGGTAAAGACCGGGTAACGAAATCAAGATATGCTTCTTGATCTTGCCATATAGACTCGTGCATCATGGGAAAAGACGTACGAAAATACGAAAACCAGGGAGTGAGAGCGGTGAGCGCAATAACGATCATGAACCCCATCCTGTGGGCAGATGTGCCTGACCCCAGCGTTATCCGGACGGGCGAAGTTTTCTACATGGTGAGTACGAGCATGCATTCGATGCCGGGGTGCCCCATTATGAAATCGGTGAATCTGGTCGACTGGGAAGTCGTCCGTTACGTCTTCGATACGATTGAAGATAACGATTCGCACAACTTAATTGACGGGAGAGGTATCTACGGCCAAGGCTCATGGGCGACAAGCTTGCGCTACCATGAGGGACTTTTCTATGTTTGTTTTTCTTGTAACGACACGAAACGATTTTACGTGTATCGAACGACGGATATCGAGAAAGGCCCTTGGGAACGGTCCGTCATCGAAGGTCTCTATCATGATCCGAGCCTGCTATTCGACGATGGCCGAGTCTATGTATTTTACGGTAACGGTGAGATTCGCGTTCGGGAGCTAACTTCGGACGTGATTACATTCAAGGATGGCGGCATAGATCGGCTCCTGTTGGAGACGGCGAAAGACGGGATCGGTTTGAGATGCGAAGGCTGCCATGCCTACAAACGAAACGGGTACTACTATTTGTTCTTCATCGAGTGGCCGAAGACGGGCAATGGACGTCGCAGGCAACTTGTCTACCGTTCGCGGGAGCTTCTGGGACCGTATGAGCATAAAGTCGTTCTCGATGACGATATGGGTTTCGGCAACAATGGAGTCGCGCAAGGAGGTATCATCGAGACACCCTTCGGCGAGTGGTTTGCTGTACTGTTTCAAGATCACGGAGCGGTCGGCCGAATTCCGATCGTCGTGCCCGTCTACTGGGATAACGATTGGCCGGTTTTCGGAATCGGGGGGAGCGTACCGCAGTCGTTCGAGGCTAAGCTACCCGCCTCGCCGGCGCGATCGCTAGTCGCCTGCGATGAGTTCGATTATGCCCAGAATAAGCTGATCTTGAACTGGCAGTGGAATCATAATCCGGACAACCGGCTGTGGTCGGCGACGGCCAGGCCGGGTTGGCTGAGGCTTCACACGGGACGTCTAGCCGAAAGTGTCCTGCAGGCCCGCAACACGCTGACGCAGCGAACGGAAGGACCGGCTTGCGAGGGAACGACATTGCTCGATTCTTCCGGCATGCGTCCCGGAGACCGGGCAGGATTAGTCGCCTTGCAGAACGGCTTCGGCTCCGTGGGTATCCGCGTCGACAAGCGCGGGCAGCGAAGTGTATGCATGTGCGTCAATAACGGAGATGACGGCGAGGAGGTTCTTGAAAGCATCGCGTTCGACAATCGTACGATCTTCCTGAAGATCGTATTCGACTTCGAGCAAGGAGATATCGCCCGATTTTATTATTCGAACGACGGCGTGCAATGGACGGAGATCGGCCAGCCTCTGCATATGAAGTACACGCTTGACCATTTCATGGGCTATCGCATCGGCTTGTACCATTACGCGACTCGGAACGAGGGCGGATTCACGGACTTTGATTTTTTTCGTTACCGGAGAAACGCCGACCTTCATGCGGGGGAGACATCGGTTAAATGGGAAGTCGTCAACGATAGGTAACGATGTAAAAAGATGCACATTGTTGGGAGAAAGTCATTTTTCCTATAATGAAAGCGTAACCAATCGGACGTTCTTCGTCCGAAACGACTTGAAGGGGGAATAGGGTTGAATAACAAGAACGGCAGTAAACGCTCCGCCAAAAGGCTGGCGGTACTGGTCGGAGTGGCATTGGCCGTTACGGCATGCAGCAGCGGCAATAATGAGGAGAGCAAGGGGAGCGAGACGCCAAAATCTAGCGTTGTGAGCTCGTCGCCGGCAGCCCAACCTGCCGCGGCCGATTCTTTCGGCAAGTACGATCCACCGATCGAATTGACGACCGTTCGTAATTTAAACGACGTCGTCGAGAACAACGTACTGTCGGTTCTGAAAGGCGAGACGTTCGAGGACAACCGCTGGACCCGCGTCTACGAGGAACTATTGGGCATCAAGCTGAAATACGACTGGGTCATCAAGGGCGGAGACACCTCGGATCAGTATGTGCAGAAGCTAAACGTCACGCTTGCTTCCGGGGAACTGCCGGACTTCATTACCGTCAATGCGGTACAGCTTAAGCAACTGGCCGAGTCGGACCAACTCGAGGATATGACCGCGTTGTACGAGCAGTATGCTTCGCCGTTTATGAAAGAGGTATTCACTCAAGAAGGTTCGGGTCCGCTCGATGCCGCTACGTTCGACGGCAAGCTAATGGCGATTCCTCAGGTTGAGGCGTCCATCGAGCGATCAATGTACATTTGGATCCGCTCGGATTGGTTGAGCAAGCTGGGCCTTCAGCCTCCGAAGACGATGGCGGATGTCAGGGCGATTTCGAAAGCGTTTGCCGAGAATGATCCGGACGGCAATGGGCAGAAGGATACGTATGGCTTGGGTCTGACCAAAGATGTTTTCGGAGGGGCGATGGGACTGGAAGGCTTTATGGCCGGTTTTAATGCTTATCCGAACATTTGGCTCGAAGATGAGACCGGCAAGCTCGTGTTCGGAAGCATCCAGCCAGAGACGCGCAAAGCGCTGCAGGCGCTTCAGGAAATGCAAAAGAACGGCGAGATAGACAAGGAATTCGGCATCAAGGACGGAGGCAAGGTGTCGGAGCAGATCGCCGCAGGCAAGATCGGCATGGAGTACGGCGAGCAATGGAACTCGATCTGGCCGTTGCAACTCAACAAGAATAACGAAAAGGACGCGCAATGGCAAGCGTTCCCGATCGTATCGGAATCTGGCGAAACACCTAAAGTTCCATTGAAATTCAGCACTACGAAATTTGTTGCCGTGAAGAAGGGAATCCAGCATCCCGAGGCCATTATTAAGCTATTCAACATGCATCTGGAGAAAAATTGGGGGGAAACGGGCGAATTCGACAAGTATTACGCGCCGCCGAACGCAGAGAGCGTATGGCAGCTGTCGCCGGTGACGCCATATCCGCTGAAGAAAAACCTCGACGCATTTCGCGATATCGACGCCGCTCGGAAGGCCGGCGATATGTCGTCATTGAAGGGGGAGGCTAAGACGATTCAGGAGAAGCTGGAGATGTTCTCCTCAGGCTCGGCGGAAGGTTTCGCGCTCTGGGGCTGGGAGCGTATCTACGGTCCGGAGGGCTCCATGGGAATCGCTAACCAGTACGATCAGAACAACCAGTTCCTGATGGACAAGTTCGTGGGCACTCCGACGCCGACGATGGTAGAGCGCAAGACGACGCTGGAGAAAATGCAGAACGAGACGTTCATTAAGATCATTTTAGGTCAACCGATCGAGGAGTTTGACAAGTTCGTTGCGGATTGGAAGAAGCTGGGCGGCGACAAGATCGCTCAGGAAGTCAATGATTGGTATGAATCATTGAAATAAGGGATGGCAGGGGAGCGACCGCCTTCAGGCGTTCGCCCCTGCTTGTTCTAGCTCCAGCGAGAGGAGAGACTAGATGAGAAAACGACGGATGTGGAGGGAACTGCCCCTTCATTTGATGATTTTGCCGGGAATGTTATTTGTTTTGACCTTTTCGTACATCCCGATGGCGGGAATCACGATTGCCTTTCAGAAATTTATTCCGGCCAAGGGGCTATTCGGAGATCAGAAATGGATCGGACTGGACAACTTCAGGTACGTGCTTGATCTACCGAACTTTATCCAGGTGATGTGGAATACGCTTTATATTTCCAGCTTCAAGCTTGTGCTGGGGCTGGCCGTACCGATTATATTCGCAATTTTGCTTAATGAGTTAAAGAATGAGGCAATTAAGCGAAGCGTGCAGACGAGCATTTATTTGCCCTATTTTTTGTCCTGGGTCGTGCTCGGAGGCATCTTGATCGACTTGCTATCCCCCTCGGGAGGACTTGTCAATTCGATAATCAAATCCTTCGGATTGGATCCAATCTTTTTCCTGGGAGACAATAAATGGTTTCCGACAACGCTGATCGCATCGGATATTTGGAAGAACTTCGGCTACGGAACCATTGTCTATATGGCTGCTATCACCGGCATCGACCCCGGTTTGTATGAAGCGGCGACGATCGACGGAGCGAACCGCTGGCGAAAGGCTTGGCATATTACACTGCCGGGAATGAGAATGGTTATTGTGCTGTTGGCGGTGCTCAGTCTGGGACAATTGCTCAACGCCGGCTTCGATCAAGTATTCAATCTGTACAGCCCGCAGGTTTATCAGAGCGGAGACATTCTCGACACGTTCGTATACCGAATCGGCTTGCTGGAAGCTCAGTACGGTGTGGCCACGGCGGTAGGCTTCTTTAAATCTATTGTTTCTCTTGTTTTGATTTCGAGCGCATATTACATTGCTTACCGTGTTGCCAAATACAGAATTTTCTAGGAGGGTTCCCGATGACGGGACGTTCTCTGCAATCGGCGGATCATGCTCCGCCTTCATTCCGACGTACCGGCAAGCGGTTCGATTGGTTTGCGGTTGCCAATTCGGCTTTCTTGCTCGCGGTAGCCTTGATCTGCTTGCTGCCGCTCATTCATATTATCGCCCTGTCGTTTAGTTCAAGCTCGGCCGCATCGGCTGGATATGTCAAGTTCTGGCCGGTCGATTTCACGCTGGCCTCCTATGAATTCACCGCTTCGCGAAGTGCATTCTGGGTGTCCATGCTGACTTCGATCGAAAGAATTGCCATCGGCACTCCGCTTAATCTGCTGCTGACGATTCTCGTCGCTTACCCCTTATCTAAGACAACGGAGCAATTCCGATTTCGACTGGTATATGCTTGGGTGTTTTTCTTGACAATGCTGTTTAACGGCGGTTTGATTCCGTGGTATATTACCATTAAGCAGCTTGGTCTGCTGGACTCGATCTGGGCCTTGGTGCTGCCCGGCGCCGTTCCTGCATTCAGCATCGTGCTGCTTCTCAACTTTTTCCGGGCCGTGCCCAAGGAACTGGAGGAGTCGGCCGTTATCGACGGCGCCGGATCATGGACAACGCTGTGGCGCATCTATGTGCCAATCTCCAAACCCGCCATTGCCACGCTTGCCCTGTTTTCCATGGTTGATCACTGGAACAGTTGGTTTGACGGCCTAATTCTGATGGGAGATCCGTCCCACTATCCGCTGCAAAGCTACATTCAGACAATTGTAGTGCAAATGAATCTTGGATCGATGTCGATGGAGGAATTAAAAAATCTGGCGCGTATTTCCGACAGGACGCTCAAGGCTTCCCAAATCTTCCTTGGCTCTCTGCCGATCATCGCCGTTTATCCATTTCTCCAAAGATTTTTTGTTAAGGGCATTGTGCTTGGAAGCGTAAAAGGCTAAAACGCGGATCGCGCGGAGAGGGAAGACGCGTGGCATCGGCCATGCGTCAATGGAGCGGGGGAGAATGCTATGCGTCGCGAATTTTCCGTTCGCCATACGATCTTTATGCGCCTTGTCGTAACCTTCATGTTGATCATGATTCCTGTCTTTCTGCTTGGAATCTATATATACCAATGGGCGATTCGAACGACGAGCGAAGATATTTCCCGAACGGCCGAGTCGCAAATTGCATTTTATCTTAACGATCTCGAGAACGAAATCGAACGTATGAAGCTGCTGCAGTACGGTCTGCTGGAGGATGGCGATCTGAACAAGCTTGCTATCACGTGGGAGACGATGGGGACCATAGACCGAATGGATAAAATCAATTCGGTCATCAACCGGATCATCGCGATTCAGAACAGCAGTCGCTATATTCGGGATGTCAACGTCCATATCCGTCCGATCGGCAAGACGCTCTCCGCGCTGCTAGGCCCAAGCGAGATCGATGAGGACAAATTCGGGATTTTCGGTTCGGAAGCGATTCGGCAGGGAGCGGGAACACGTCTGATCGACTGGAACGGAGAGCTCTATCTAAGCGCGGCGAGTTCCAGATGGAGCAAGGGAAAACCGCCGCTTTTTATAGTGGAGATCGAGCTGGATCGGCAGCGGTTGAATGAAGCTCTGGAGCAGTTCAACACCTACCCGGATAACGGTTCCCTGTTGGTCTTCGGACAGGGCGGCTACGGGATTAGCAGTGGCGCGAAGGCGATTCAGGACGGCGCTAAGGAAATTATCCGTCAACTGGAACATTTTGCGGAAAGCGGCCCGGATACGTTCTCGCTGAGCGGGCAGAGATACTTCGTCTCTCGAGCCCACTCGGAGCGTCTGGATATGTCTATCTATCGATTAATTAACGATCGGATCGTACGGAAGCCGCTGGAAAGATTCTATCTATTGGCCTGGTTGATTGCCATTGGAGCGTTCGGCATCATTCTCATTTACGCAGTCTCCACCTACAAGTTTATTCATAAGCCGCTTCTTAAGCTGGTCAGAGGATTTCGCCGACTGGAAAACGGCGATCTGGAGCTGACTATCGCGCATCGGACCAACGATGAATTTCAATATATATATACCCGCTTTAATCAGATGGTCGTGAATCTGCGAATGCTGATCGACCAAGCGTACAAGCAAAAAATTCTCACCCAGCGGGCCGAACTGAAGCAGCTGCAATCGCAGATTAATCCGCATTTTTTGTACAATAGCTTCTTTATTTTGAATACGATGGCGAAGACAGGAGATACCGAAAGAATCGAACAGTTCACAACCCAGTTGGGAGAATATTTCCGCTTTGTCACCCGGAACGCATCGGACGAGATCCGGCTCAAGCAGGAAATCCGTCATGCCCGCATGTATACCGAAATTCAGGATATGCGTTTCTACAAGCGCATTCATTCCAGCTTCGATGAATTGCCATCGGAATTCGAAGAGATTCGGGTACCGCGTCTTATCGTCCAGCCCATTATCGAGAACGCTTTCGAACACAGCCTCGAGAAGAAAGCCCGAAACGGCCGAATAGATGTACGCTTTGAACGAGTAGATCGATGGGTTTGCATTATTATCGAAGATAACGGCGAAGGCTTAAGCGACGAGGAAATCTACCGGATTTCCCACAGGCTAGGACACGAGGATTCGGAGACGGAAACGACCGGCATCGTTAACGTCCATCGGCGCATTGTGTTCACCTGCGGAGAGGGCAGCGGGCTGGAAATATCCCGGAGCGGTCTAGGAGGACTTAGGGTAACGATCCGCATTCCGCTGGAGGAGGAGAAATTCAATGTACAGGCTGCTAGCGGTTGACGACGAGGCCATTATCACGGACGGAGTGACCGAGATCATCGGAGGACTGAATATCCCGGGTTTGGACATCTGCAAGGCATACTCGGGTATGGAAGCGCTTGAATGGCTGGACAGCACTCGCGTCGACATCGTGTTGTCGGACATTCGCATGCCGGAGCTGGACGGACTGGAACTGATGGATATTATTCGCGGGAAGTGGCCGCGTTGCCGAATTATATTCCTGACCGGCTATGACGATTTCGAATCCGTCTATAAGGCGATCCAGATTCAAGGGGTGCGGTTCCTGCTTAAGACCGAAGGATACGCCAAGGTGATTGCCGAAGTTCGAGATTCCATTCGCGAATTGGAGGAGGAACTGCGAACCGATCATCTGCTGCGCCAGGCGACGGAACAGCGAAGTACTCTGGAAACGATGGCCCAGGGCGATTATTTCCGCCAATTGCTGATTGGAACGGAGTTCATCGAAGCGGAAGAAAGGGCTGCGGATTTTCGGAATTTATCGATCTGTTTGGATTCCTTCTTGCCCGTTCTTCCCGTTCTGGGCAGCTTTCTGAAGACATCTCCCGGTACCGGTTATACGGTGCGGCAGGAGATGGCGCTTGCCGCCAAATTTCTGGTCGGCCGCTATTTGCAGGATCGAACCAGATGCGTGGGAATCGTTGACAGATACGGAGATCTGCTATGGCTCATCCAACCGCAGAACTCCGACGCGGAACGAATGGAGTCGTACGCAGACGTTGTCCGGTTTCTTGAAGGTACGCTGGAGCTGGCTCAAGAGGCCTGCTCGGAAGCGTTGGGAACGGAGATGGCTTTCACCCTGTCCGGTCATGCTTGCGAATGGAACTTGCTGCCATCGGCATACGATCGCATCAGGCAACTTCAGCATGTCCGCATAGGCGACGGCACGAGCATGGTAATGACCGCCGCCGTAGCGATTCCCCAAGATCCGGCAATGCCCGGCCAACCCAGGGGGACGATTCGCAGCGAGAGGTTCGAGCTGCTCGCCGGGCATCTGGAGAGCGGCCGCAGCGAGGCCTTCCAAGCGCTGATGAAGGAAGTATTCCAGCCTCTCCATCCTAATCACGGAACGGATAAGATCCAGGCTATGGAGCTGTACTATTCGGCGGCGCTCGTCCTGCTCTCCTATATCAATCGGAGGCAATTGGAGGATCTTGTTCCTATCTCAGGACTGATGCAATTCGATGCGCATCCGTCATGGGAGGAAGGGGTCGCGTACTTGGAACGTACGGTAGAGACCTTGTTCGCCCATCGGCGCTGCGGGGAAGGAAGCCGGGCGGCGGGGGCCGTCCAAGAGATCGGCGCATATATCGAGAAGCATCTTGACGAGGATCTTTCGCTCGTTCGCTTATCGAAGCGCTTTCACTTTAATCCGTCCTACCTCTCTCGCGTTTTCAAACAGGAAAGCGGCATGAATCTGTCCGATTTTATCGAAAGAGCCAGATTGAGAAGAGCTAAGGAACTGCTGGGCCGGGAAGGCTTGAGAATCAATGAGATCGGCGCGAAAGTCGGATATGAATCGCCGCACTCCTTTTCGCGCTTTTTTAAGAAGTCGACGGGCACGACCCCTCAGGAATACCGGGACGCGGCAAGGGGACTGGCTTGAATTCGGATGAATCCAGCCCCCTCACACATGCGAATTCGTCGGATCTCGATGAAGTGGGAGACAACAATCGACGATAACAATATGGTATACCCGGAAAATGTTCCAACAAGTCTTAGGAGGGATATTGAACGATGGTGAACGAGAATAAGACGGAAGTTCCGGCTTCGTACATGAAGGCGGCTGCGAGTGGCAAGCAAGGCACAGTCAAGGAAGTTGCTTATCCGGTAAATAACTATATTAACTCGTCGCGCCAGTTCGTGACGGATCGCCGTATCGATCCCGAGGAAGCGGGAAGAGCCATAGTTAGCGGAGAAGCGATTATGAAATCTTGCAGCGTCTATCTCCCAGCGGGTTACGACGAATTCGATCCAAATCTCCGTTACAATGTGTTGTATTTGCTTCACGGTGTAGGCGGAGACCATTATGAGTGGTTATGTGGCAAAGGGATTGAGGGCGGGAATTATATCTTATGCAATATGTTGGACAATCTTATCGCGAGCGGCGATATCGATCCGGTCATCGTTGTTATGCCGAATGGAAGAAGCTCGCATGATTGGACGGATTGTTCGTTTAATTCCGAAGGGACCAACATGCTCGGATTCTACTATTTCGATTATGAGCTGCGGTACGATCTGATCCCGTTCATTGAATCTACATTCAAGACGTATGCGAATATACGAGAGACGTCTCCGGAAGCAGTCGAATACAACCGAATGCATCGGGCAATTGCGGGTCTGTCCATGGGCGGCATGCAGGCATTAAATCTGATCCTTGGCGGTTATCGGTGCGATTCCGCATCTATAACCGGAATGAGGAGTGGCTGGAGCAACGGGCTTGTCGCGACTGTTCCCGCGCGGGGGATGACCGATCTGTTCGCTTACGTAGGTGCCTTCTCTAACGCGCCTACTTCGAGCAGCGGCAAGGTTCTGGGATCGAGCATCGCATTGAGAGGTTACATACTTAAATTGTTATATATGACATGCGGAGATGCCGACGGCATATCGATCGATTGCTATGCGCAATCAATCGACGGACTCGAGGAGGTTGCTGGGGATTACCTCGATGAGTATTACCAAGTCCCGATCAAGGACGGTGTTCATGACTTCAACGTGTGGAACAGCGGAATGTATCATTTTACCCGTCTGTCATTCGGGAACGAGGGAGCGCGCTGTCACGGGTAAAGAACGCTGTTCCCTATAACGATGAGAGATAAAAAAGGAGATTTGTGATGAATACAACGATTACCGTAAATACCGATCAGACTTTCGGTACGATCAGTCGGCACATATACGGGCATTTCGCCGAGCATCTCGGACGCTGCATTTACGAAGGTATCTGGGTCGGAGAGGATTCGCCGATTCCGAATACTCGGGGGATCCGAAACGACGTGCTGAAAGCGCTGCGCTACCTCTCCATTCCGGTGCTCCGGTGGCCGGGCGGTTGTTTCGCCGACGAATATCATTGGAAGGACGGTATCGGTCCGAGGGATCAGCGCAAGCACATGGTCAACACGAATTGGGGTGGCGTCGTGGAGAACAACCACTTCGGCACGCATGAGTTCTTCGACCTGTGCGAGCTACTCGGCACTGAGCCATACATCTGCGGCAACGTTGGCAGCGGCTCGGTCCAGGAAATGCAGGAGTGGGTCGAATATATGACGTTCGACGGTGAGTCGCCGATGGCGAATTGGCGCAAGGCGAATGGCCGCGAGAAACCGTGGAAATTGAAATATTTCGGAGTTGGCAATGAGAACTGGGGCTGCGGCGGCAACATGCGTCCGGAATATTACGCTGACGAGTATCGCAGGTACCAGACCTACGTGCGGAATTATGGCGATAACCGGATCTATAAAATCGCAGGCGGCGCGAATACCGACGATTACAGCTGGACGGAAACGCTGATGCGGGAAGCGGGCCAACACATGGACGGTCTCAGCTTGCACTATTATACTGTTCCCGGGGGCTTTGAGCTGAAACGTCCGGCAATCGGCTTCGACGAAGCGGAGTGGTTCGAGACGATGCAGCAGGCGCTTCGCATGGACGAGCTGATAACGCGCCACTCCTCGATCATGGACCAGTACGACCCGAAGAAGCGGGTCGGCCTGATCGTGGACGAGTGGGGGAACTGGTTCCAGGTGGAACCGGGCACGAACCCTGGTTTCCTATACCAGCAAAACTCGTTGCGGGATGCACTGGTGACGGGGCTGCATTTTCACGTGTTCCACCGGAACTGCGAACGCGTTCACATGGCAAACATTGCTCAGACGGTCAACGTACTGCAGGCGATGATCCTGACCGAAGGAGCGAAGATGCTGCTTACGCCGACGTACCATGTTTTCGAAATGTTTAAGGTGCATCAGGACGCGGAGGCGCTCGCGCTTGTTCTCAATACCAGTGATTACGCCGTTGGCGGAGACTCGATCCCGCAAGTCAGCGCGTCGGCATCGAAACGGCAGGACGGCACGATCGACATTAGTTTATGCAACGTTGACCCGAATAGCGAGGCGCCGGTCATGTTGCGGCTTCGCGGCTTGATGGGCATGCCCAAAGTAAGCGGTCGACTACTGACTCATGCGGACATGAACGCGCACAATACGTTCGAGCAGCCGGAGACGGTGGCACCGCAGCCGTTCGATGGCGTTACGGACATCACCGAGGAAGGTCTGTCAGCGAAGTTGCCGCCGATGTCCGTCGCGGTAGTCACGCTGCGTTTCTAGCCATGCCCGCGATCAACGGTTGCAAGGGATGCAAGGCGGACGTTCGGGTGACACGCGGTCAGATCAACCGGCTGCTGTCCGCGATGGAGGGCAAAGGTTTCGTCTTCGTCGGCGACGATACGTACGGCGCCCGGCTTGAGACTTGCAGGGCATGCCCGTCGCTGGAGTACGGGACGACGTGCATGCATTGCGGTTGCTTGGTCGATGTGCGCGGAAAGCTCGCCGAGAAGGATTGCCCGCATCCCGAAGGTTCAAAATGGAGCGTGCCGAACGGTTATTGAATCAGGCCGCAAAAGGTTGTCGGTTGTCAAGAACTTGTACTTGTTCCAGCCCGCGTAAATCGCGGGTTTTTCGTTTTATCGGTATATATTTCTTGTCAAACATCATTGTAAAGAATATATGCCGATTGCCGATTAAGGCCAAGATTATGTACCGATGCGCGAGATAAGTATTCCTGGACTATTCGGAAGCCTTTAAGTAATTGAAATTATCGTTTCCTTTATACGGAAATTAATGATTGTCTAACGCGAATTATGGATAAGCTACTGACGTTATTATCAACGGAAGAGGTGGTACTATGAAAGCTTTAACCTATCAAGGGATGAAAAAAGTAAAGGTTAAGGAAGTGGAGGATGCCAAACTCAGCAAAGCAGACGATGTTCTCGTGCGCATAACGACGACAACCATCTGCGGATCGGATCTGCATCTTTATAACGGAGAAATTCCCAATCTCCCGGAAAACTTCATCATCGGTCACGAGCCTATGGGTATAGTGGAGGAGGTAGGGAAAGAGGTAACCCGCGTCAAGAAAGGCGACCGTGTAATCATCCCATTCAATGTCGCCTGCGGCCAATGCTGGTATTGCAACCATCAACTCGAAAGCCAATGCGATAATTCAAACGAGTTCCTTCATGGCGACACGGGGGGTTATTTCGGATATTCCGATACGTTCGGCGGATACGCAGGAGGACAAGCAGAACTCTTACGGGTGCCATATGGTAACTTCGTGCCGTTCAAGGTTCCCGAAGATGCGGAGATGGAAGACGAGAAGATCCTTTTTCTATCCGATATTATTCCGACCGCATACTGGAGCGTTGACAATGCCGGAGTAAAACAGGGCGACACGGTTATTATTCTCGGTTGCGGGCCAGTCGGTCTGCTAGCCCAGAAATTCGCATGGCTCAAGGGCGCAAAAAGGGTAATCGCTGTCGATCATGTCGATTATCGTTTAGAGCATGCTCGGAAGACTAATAACGTTGAAGCGTTCGACTTCAAGGCGACGGATGACCTTCTCGGCCATTTGCAAGAACTAACGGGAGGCGGAGCGGACGTCGTGATCGACGCAGTTGGTCTGGATTCCGAAAAGACGCTGCTGGAAAAGGTGGAAACGCTGCTCAAGCTTCAGGGAGGCGGGCTCGGCGCGTTTCGGATGGCGGCTAAGCTAGTCCGCAAGGGCGGCACAATCCAAGTGACCGGAGTTTATGGAACGAACTACAATGCCTTTCCGTTCGGCGATTTGTTCGCACGCAACATTACCGTGAAAATGGGACAAGCGCCGGTTATCCATTACATGCCGGAACTGTATCGCCAAGTAAAAGAGGAAGTGTTCGATCCTACCGATATTATAAGCCACCGGATCGGCTTGGACGAGGCGGAGCACGGATATAAGATATTCAACAATAAAGAGGACAACGCGATGAAGATTATTTTGAAACCGTAAGGTTAATTCGCGATGGGGTAAGGGCCGTTCTAAGGACACGGTTCACCAGCTGATGCATTCGCAGGATGGACAAGAAGCAAGGATTATCGGAAGGCAAGAAAAGGGCTCGGACCCGTTCCGTTGGAAAAACCGACCTCCACCCCTTAGTTGGATTTGACGAAGGAATGAACCGGGAATCGGTACACATTCTTGACATCCGACAGGGGTGCGGGGCTTCTTTGCGATTCGGTAGAATGTTGTGCAGATACTAATAGGATGAGGGAGTTGACCTAATACATCTAAATTTTGAAATATTATGAAAACGCATTCATTACCATGGTATAATTAGGATTATTTTTCTGAGGGGAGGGGATCTCGATCTTCACTGTTCTGCTTGTCGACGACGAACCGCTCGTCTTAGAAGGTTTGTCATTCATGATCGATTGGGAAACTCACGGTTTCCGCGTCTGCGGCGAAGCGTGCGATGGGGAAGAAGCGCTGGAGCGGATCAAGGAGCTAAGCCCCGATCTAGTCGTAACGGACATAAGCATGCCGGTCTTGGACGGACTGCAACTGATCGAGCACTGCACCAAAGAGTTGAACGCGCCATGCCGTTTCGTCGTTCTTAGCGGACATGACGATTTCGCCTTTGCCCAGAAGGCGTTAACGTGCGGAGTGCTCGATTACTGGTTGAAGCCGATCGACGTCGAGGAAATCCACGCTGTACTCGGAAAACTTCGCAGTCAATGGTTGAATCCGGACGGATACGATACCGCGAGTTCGCCGCATGCGACCTCGTCGTTAGAAGCGAGTTGGTCGATCCCGGATGCCGATGATCCGTTGATTGATGCGGAGGATCGTCTATTGCTCGCAATCCAAGCGATCGACGGGACGGCGATTGACGAAGCGGCTGAACGGCTGTGCCGGCAACTGGAACTATCGTTCGAAGGGGATGGGAAAACGGGTAAGGCTTTCTTGTCGAACGTGTTAATGGAATTGATATGGAAAGTGATGGAGGGAGAAATGAAAAACTCGTCTCCGGAAGGCGAACATGACCTCTCGCTTCCGATCTTGCCGAACGGGACAGACCGTTGGCCCGGCATCTTAGCGTCATTCGCACGAAATTCAGCGGAGCAGTTGGCACGGCAACGATCCGTAACCGGTCCAGTAGGGGAGACTGCCAGATTCATCCGGGAGCGGTATCGCGAGCCGCTTCAGTTGCGGACCATCGCTAGAAGGCTCCATTTCCAACCAGCTTATCTTGGTCAGTTGTTTAAGAAGCAGATGGGTCTATCTTTCCTCGACTACGTTCACCGCACGCGGGTCGAGGCAGGCCGCAAGCTTCTGCGGCGTACGGATATGAAGATAGCCGACGTAGCCCGGACGGTCGGTTACGCGGATCCCGAGCAATTCGCCGCGAAATTCAAGCAATGGATGGACATGACCCCATCTCAATATAAGAACGGCTGATTCGAAGGAGGCAACCGCATGCGTAAGCCGATCGGCTGGCTCAGCTTCGTCAACAACATTCCTCTCAAATGGAAGTTCACGCTTATCTACCTTCTTTGCGTTCTATTGCCGATCCTGACGATCAACATTCTCTTTTTCCGACAAACGTCGAAGGACATTCAATCCCGGGAGCAGAACAACCTTCAGCTAACGATCGAGCGGGCGGCCAAGAAGGCGATGGACATGATCGAGGGCGGCGTCACGCTTAGCCATTCCGTCGCGACGGACCGTACCTTATATGAGATGCTGGACAAGGAATATGTCGACATTGTCGATTTCTATGAAAGCTTCAATGAGGTGCTGACCGGTAAGATGAGGCCGTTCATGTCCGCCTATACGTACGTTGAGAATATCTCGGTATTCACGGAAAATCCGACGGTCGTGACCGGAAGCAATTTCTTCATCTTGGACGAAGCTGAGAAGCGCAGCCCATGGTATGAGGCGGCTTCCGCGTCCCAATCGGCCGTCCAGGTCCTCATGTATACAGATGTCGACCCTATGAACGCGAAAGCCAGTAAAGAATATTTCAGTATCGTGCGCAAGCTGAACGAATACCCGTTGTATGGGCGCTATGCCAAATATTTGCGAATCGATCTTAAGCTCAGCAGCTTCGACGAGATTCTAGGAGAGGAGAAACCTTATATGACGCTCAGCATGCTGGATTCGCAAAATCAAGTGCTTTTCCCCTCCTCCCAGTTTATGAATCCAAGCGCTTCGAAGGACAGCGGCGAGGACGACATACTGACGTTCCGAAGCCCGCTAGGCAATCCTTCGTATATTCGCGGATGGACGCTCGTCGGTCTTGCGGAAACGGACCGATTTCAGACGGCCGTCCAGAGCTCGAACCATTTCATCTGGATGCTGGCCGCTATTAGCACTTTGCTTCCGACTTCGCTCATTTTCATTATGTTGCGTTCGTACAATTATCGGATTCGTCGACTGTCTCGGCATATGGAGAAAGCGAAAGACGAGAAGTTCGACTTGATCGTGCTGCGGGAAGGCAAAGACGAGATCGGCGGGCTGATTCGCAGCTACAATCGGATGGTGGCTCAGATCGAGTCTCTCGTTAACGATGTCTACAAGCTCGAAATCCAACAGAAGGACATGGAGCTGGAGCGGATCCGTGCCGAAATGAAGCTGCTACAAAGCCAGGTAAATCCGCATTTCCTGTTCAATACGTTAAACGCCCTGCTCGTCGTCAGCGCTAAGAACGGCTATGCGGAAGTGACTGACATTATCCGCAACTTGTCCCAATTGCTTCGTCGGATGATCAGTTGGTCCGACGACGTCGTCACGCTGCAGGATGAGCTTCATTTTACGGAAATGTACTTGAAAATCGAAAAGTTCCGTTTTGCGGATAGGTTTGACTACCTCTTCCATATCGAAGATGAAGCCGCGAGTTGCCTAGTGCCGAAAATGTGCATCCAACCGCTTGTCGAGAATGCGTGCAAGCACGGGCTGCAGGCGGTCAAAGGGCAGCGAATGATTCGTATTGAAGCCCGGCGAACGGACACTTATTTGCACGTGCAGGTCGAAGATAACGGCAAAGGCATGGACGAGGATAGGTTGAACGAAATCCGAAGCATGATGAACGGCAGTCTCGATTCGGACGAGAACGTGGGCATGCGAAACGTTTATAAGCGGCTAAGGCTCCATTATGGGGAGCGCGTCGATTTTTACATCGACAGCCGTGCGGGCGAGGGCACTCGAGTCAGCTTTCGGATTCCTGCCTTGTCCTCGGATGAAGGGGGGAGATGAAATGTACTCGGTGCTGTTGGTGGATGATGAACCGTATGCGATCGAAGGTTTGCAAATGTTTGTTGATTGGGAACATCTTGGATTCCGCGTCTGCGGCGTGTGTGAGAACGGCGTCGAGGCTCTGTCTGCGGCGCGGGAGTTGAAGCCGGATGTTATCGTGACGGATATTCGGATGCCGGAGATGGACGGCTTGGAATTGATCGGGCAATTGCGCGGCGAGCGGGGAATCTCTATCGAATTCGTCGTGCTTAGCGCTTACGGTGAATTTGCGTTCGCCAAACGCGCCATGCAACTCGGCGTCCATCAATACTTGTTAAAGCCGGTCATCGGAGAAGAGGCGGCGGAGGTGCTGAATCAGATTCGAATGCGGCTGGATGTCCGCCGTAAGTTCCGACAGAAGGCGAGTGAGGGCGGTGAAGGGAAGTCGCTGCCAGCTCTGGCCGCGTATCGGATGAAGGACGTGCTGGAAGCGATCGAAGATGCGGATCGGGTTCGGGCGGCGGACGTGATCGATAGCTTGTTCCGGGAAATGGAAGGCCGTTCGTTAGAATGGGCCGAGCTGTTCGCGGATTCATTGATCGTTCAATGCGGCAAGTTGATTCGTGAAACCGGCGGCGATTTGGCTTTGTTGCTGCATTCCAGTCAAGATCCGGCTACATACGGGGCGGATGATGGGCCGACGTCCTCGCGGATGCGCATACTTTCTTTTGCGAAGCAGGTGATCGACTCCGTGCAATTGATTCGAGAGCGCAAGCCCGGCAGCATCATGACCGAGGTCGATCGGTACGTCCGCGAGAATTATCGCAATCCGCTATCAATCCGGGGCATGGCGGCTCGGTTTTATTTGAACCCGGTTTATCTAGGAAAGGCTTATCAAGATAAGTTCGGCTGCGGATTGCTCGATCGGATGCATGATTTGCGTATCGCCGAGGCTTGCGAAAAGCTTCGAAGCACAACCGAGACGACAAGCGCTGTCGCAGAGCAGGTCGGATACGCGCACTACCGCTATTTTCTGCAACATTTCGAACGACGGACGGGCAGGAAGCCAGCGGAATACCGGGATTTGAAAGGGTAAAGCAGCAAGAACGCAAACGGCGGGTGAAGCCGATTTTTAAGGGGGATATTCATTTAATCTGTGAATTGTAACCGCATCCAAGGAAGCGCTACCATGTAAACAGTAAGACGAATGCGCGCCGTCTTGCGTCACATCCGCTAAGGAGGATTTAACATGGGGGTTCGCACTAGAAAAGCAGCTTTAGGGTTGCTCATGCTGATTCTGACTTTCAGTATCTTCGCGTCAGCTTGCTCCAAGAACGGTAACAATGAAGGCAGCTCTTCTTCATCGGCATCGCCGAGAGCGAGCGGTTCCTCGCCCGAAGCCAGCGCGTCCGAATCCGACTCGCCCGAAGCGACTGTGGAGCCATTCACCATCTCCTTGTTTACGGCTGCTACGGGACCGATCCCGACGGACGACAACAAAATCTACAAGGAAATCAAAGAGCAGCTCGGCGTGACGCTGAAGGAAGAATATCTGGTCGGCGATATCGAGCAGAAGCTCGGCGTTATGATCGCCGGCGGCGATTACCCGGACATGATTACGGCGAATACGAAGCTGACGGCGGCCAAAGCGGTCATCCCGTTGGAAGACCTGATCGAGCAGAACGCACCGAACTTGAAGAAGATATTCGGAAAAGTGTGGGAACAATTGAAAGACCCGGCGGACGGTCACATTTACTGGCTGCCGAACTACGGGGTCTATCAAGGCGAATTCAAGCCGACGGATTACATGGGACCGGCATTCTATATCCAGAAGGCGATTCTCAAAGAATACGGTTTTCCGAAGATCAAAACGCTGGACGAATACTTCAAGCTGATTGAAGATTATGCGGCCAAGTACCCTGAGATTGACGGTCAACCGACGATCGGCTTCTCGTCGCTCGCTTTCGACTGGCGCGATTGGGGTCTGCGCAACGCGCCGCAGCATTTGGCCGGCCATCCGAACGACGGCGGCGTACTCGTCGATCCGAATACGAACGTTGCAACGCTATTCGCTGCTACGGATACCGCGAAGCCCTACTATAATAAGCTGAACGAAATCAATGCCAAAGGCTTGATGGACAAAGAAGCGTTCGCGCAAAACTATGACCAGTATCTGGCGAAGGTATCCAGCGGACGCGTGCTCGGTATGTTCGATCAACGTTGGAACTTCGGGCAAGCCCATGATTCACTCATCTCTCAAGGCAAGTTCGATCGCACTTACGTCGGCTTCCCGCTCGTATATGACGTAAACACGAAGGATTACTATCTTGATCGTCCGCCGATCAACTTGGGCAACGGGTTCGGCATCACGGTCAACGCCGAGGATCCGGTAAAAGTCATCAAGTTCATCGACACGATGGTCTCGGAGAAGTGGCAGAAGCGTCTCAGTTGGGGCGAAGAAGGCGTCGACTATCTCGTCGGCGACAACGGACTCTACTACCGGACGCCGGAAATGCGCAAACAACAAGAAGACGTCACTTGGAAGCAGCAGTACAAAGCGGAATCGCTCTGGGGGTATCTCCCTAAATTGGAAGGAAACTATCCAGATGGTAATGCGGACGGCCCGGGCAACCAACCGGACGAATTTTTCGCAAACTTGAAGGACATCGATAAAGAGCTGTTGACCGCATACGGCTTCAAAACGTGGACCGACTTCTTCTCGTCTCCGCCGGAGAACCGCGTGTCGTACCCGGCATGGAACATCGACCTCATCGAAGGTTCCCCGGCGAAAGTCGCCAACCAGAAGATGAAGGATTTGGACTTCAAGTACTTGCCGAAGGCGATCTTGAGTAAACCGGATAAATTCGAAGAAGTATGGTCCGATTATGTCGGACAAATGGGCAAAGTGGATACTCAAGCTTATCTGGATCGAGTAAACGAACAACTCAAATGGCGCACGGACACTTGGACGAGTAAATAAGAAGAAGGATGGCGGAAGGTTGGAGCGATTGTTCCGGCCTTCCGCTCGTTCGAGACAGGAGGCGGAACCGATGTCGCAGCATACGGTCCAAAAGGTTGAAATCGCACCTCAGTCCGCTCCGCGGACCGAAACGTTCTGGAGGAAGATGGTCCGCCAGCGACAGTTGATCATCATGTCTTTCCCAATGGTGTTATACGTCCTACTCTTTGCCTATGGTCCCCTCTGGGGCTGGCTGATGGCGTTCCAGGACTTTAAGCCGATGGCGGGATCCTCGATCTTCGAGCAGACCTGGGTCGGACTGGATCAATTCAAGTTTCTGTTTATGGATGAAGGCTTTACCCGCGTTCTTCGCAATACGATCGCGATGAGCTTCATCTCGCTCATCCTTGGGTTTGGTACGGCGATCGGCTTGGCACTACTGTTGAATGAAATCAAGAAAACAGGCTTCAAACGGTTAATCCAGACCATCTCGTATCTTCCGCACTTTCTTTCTTGGGTTATTGTGACCGGTCTCGTCTCGATGTCGTTGTCCACTGAAGGCGGCATCGTAAACATCGTACTGATGAAGCTCCATATCATCAATGAACCTATTCTGTGGCTAGGCGAAGGCAAGTACTTCTGGGGAATCGTTGGGATGACCAACGTCTGGAAGGAGGTCGGCTGGAATACGATCATCTACTTGGCGGCCATTGCATCCGTCGATCCGTCCTTGTACGAAGCTGCCGAGGTAGACGGCGCGGGGCGCTACCGCAAAATATGGAACATCACGCTGCCCGGCATCAGGCCGATTATTGTCATCCTGATGATCATGAACGTCGGCTGGATTCTAAACGGCGGCGGTTTCGATATTCAATATTTCCTCGGAAATGGACAAGTGCTCGACTGGTCGGAGACGATCGACATATTTGTACTGAAGTACGGTCTCAAACTCGGGAACTACTCGCTCGGCGTCGCAGCCGGCATATTCAAAACTATCGTGAGCATCATACTACTCTACTGCGCGAATTTAATCGCCAAGCGTCTCGGCGAAGAGCGACTTATATAAGGAGGGCTCCGCATGCAAACAGCCATCAGAAAATACAAGACGGAGCCGTTTCTGTTTCATACGTTTAACACTTTATTCATGCTGTTCGTTGCGGTTGTCACATTGTATCCGTTCCTCAACACGTTGGCGGTCTCGTTCAACGCGGGCCTCGATACGACGCGCGGCGGCATCTACGTATGGCCGCGGGAATGGACGTTCAAGAACTATGAAGCAGTGTTCGCGACCGGCAAAGTGTACCACGCTTTCTGGGTGTCCGTCGCCCGGACCGTGATCGGTACGGTGGTCAGCGTCTTCCTGACCACTATGCTGGCGTATACGATTAGCCGTAAAGAATATATGTTCCGTAAACCCGTCACGCTAATTTTTATACTTACGATGTATTTCAGTGCCGGTCTCATTCCTTCCTATTTTTTGATCAAGGATCTGAATTTGCTGAATACGTTTCTTGTTTATATTCTGTTCCCGGGAGCAGGGGCGGGGCTGATCAGCGCGTTTAACATGCTCGTCGTCCGTACCTACATTCACACGCTGCCGGAAAGCTTGATCGAATCGTCTAAGATAGACGGCGCAAGCGATTTCCGGGTATTCTTTAGCATCATTTTGCCGCTTTGTACGCCGGTGCTCGCGACGATCGCGCTGTTCACGGCCGTCGGCCAATGGAACACGTGGTTCGACACGTTTATCTTCGCCTCGTCGAAGCAGAACCTGAGTACGCTTCAATACGAACTGATGAGGCTGATGTCTTCAACAGTAAATTCCAATGCCAATCCGAGCTTGTCGTCTACAGCTGCCAGGGATACCGCAACGATGATTACGCCGCTGTCGATCCGAGCCGCCATTACGATGGTTGCATCGGTGCCGATTCTGGTTGTATATCCGTTCCTGCAGCGGCATTTCGTCTCGGGATTGCAGTTAGGGAGCGTAAAAGAGTAAGGTTTACTGACTAGTCCAGGCTAGGGAGGGCGGCGTATCTCGGAATAACGCAAATAAAGCCAGAACTCCTTATCTGAGGATTCTGGCTTTTGCTATGAACGCCCAGCAGGGGCGTCATCTCTAGGGTGAAAGTCCCGAACGAGAGCTGGCGAACTGAGAATTACGGATGAATCCCGGATTGCACATGCCATTCATCCGAGTCAGCTACTTGGAGCAACAATATGTAACTAGCCATACCGATATATAAAATTAGTTTGTTGAATAGACAAACTAAGTTACAAGTGCTATCATCACACCATAATAACCAGAACTTATACTCGTACATTTTTAAGGAGGGGCAAAGCCATCATGAATCAAAATATTAAACAAGCGATAGTCAGAGGAGAAACCTCGCTTGGCATCGAATTTGGATCCACTCGAATCAAGGCTGTACTGATTGATTACAATTTTGAAACTATCGGTACCAGCAGCTATGAGTGGGAAAATCAATTGATCGACGGTTATTGGACCTACCCTCTCAATGAAATGATTAACGGATTACAAGAAACCTATCGCCAATTAAAGCAAGAGGTTGAAAATAATTATGGCGTAACGCTGCAAAAAATCGGTTCAATCGGATGTTCTGCCATGATGCAGGGCTATATTGTACTTGATCAAGCAGGGGAGCTATTGGTTCCGTTCCGTACATGGCGCAATGCCACAACGGGCACAGCTGCATCGGAGCTAACCGAGAAATTCCAGTTTAAAATTCCTCAACGCTGGAGCATTGCACATTTGTATCAAGCGATTTTAAACGATGAAGAGCATGTCACTAACATAGATTATTTTACAACTTTGTCGGGTTACATTCATTGGCTGTTGACCGGCAGCAAGGCTCTTGGTTTGGGGGATGCCTCCGGTATGTTCCCAATCGATGAATCTGAGCTGCAATATAATGAAGAGATGGTGAAGCAGTTTGCCGAATTAATTGCCGATAAAGGCTACCCGTGGAGTCTTGAAGATATTCTGCCTAAAGTATATCCTGCAGGTGAACATGCTGGCTATCTCAGTGAAGATGGTGCCCGGCTATTAGATCCCTCAGGCCGCCTGCAAGCGGGTATTCCGCTATGTCCTCCTGAAGGCGATGCCGGAACAGGCATGGTTGCTACGAATAGTGTCAACAAGCGTACTGGTAACATTTCCGTGGGTACGTCGATTTTTGCCATGATTGTACTGGAGAAAGATTTATCCGCGGTTTACCCTGAGATTGACATCGTGACTACGCCAGATGGCAGCCCTGTCGGCATGGTTCTTGCCAACAACTGCTCAAGCGATATTAATGCATGGCTCGGTTTATTCCGTGAATTTTATGAAGCCATGGGGCAGAAAACCGATATGAATCGGTTATTCAACGTCCTGTTCAACAAAGCGATGGAAGCAGACGCTGATGGCGGCGGCTTGCTGAGCTACGGCTACTATTCAGGCGAGAACATCACCGGGCTTGCAAAAGGTCGTCCGCTGTTCGTTCGTTCTCCAGAAAGCCGATTCAATCTCGCTAACTTTATGAGAGTACATTTGTTTACCGCATTTGCTGCACTAAGGCTTGGGATGGATATTTTGACACAGAAGGAGCAGGTGACGATTGACCGTATTTTGGCGCATGGCGGATTGTTCAAAACGCCGCTAGTCGGTCAAAAAATGTGTGCCGCTGCACTGAATGTTCCTGTTTCCGTCATGTCTACAGCTGGTGAGGGCGGTGCATGGGGAATGGCAATTTTGACATCCTATATGGTTAATAAGGAGCAGAATGAGAGCTTGGCTGATTACCTTACCACTAAAGTGTTTAATGATTCAGAAGGACAAGAGGTATATCCCGACAGCGCAGATGTGAATGGCTTTAACTTGTTTATGGAGCGTTACACGGAAGGGCTGGCAATTGAGCAGGCAGCGGTAGATTATTTTGTAGAAAATTGGAAGAAGCTTTAAGTTGTATTCGGTCGGGCCAGGACTGTGCACAATAGCAATCTATGAGAAACCGGTCATGCTCTTGGATGATATAATGTAGGTAGTCATAAAGGGAGTCATAAAGGGCTGAATATGGGACGTGTAATCCTGATAATGAATGTGCGAGAAAAACAGGGAGGAGAGTCAGTTGTATGGCAAAAATCATTTTCGCATTGAACCAGTCTTTGGACGGGTTCGTTGACCACGACCACCCGGCATTCCAGCCCGACCCCGTGCTATTCCGTCATTTCATCGACGACGTGCGCGGCCTGTCGGGCAGCCTGTACGGGCGCCGCATGTACGAGACCATGCGGTATTGGGACGGAGACCATTCTGAATGGGATACGCCGGAACGAGAATACGCAGCGGCGTGGCAAAGCAAACCGAAGTGGGTGGTGTCGAGGACGTTAAAGTCCGTCGGTCCGAACGCTTCTCTGATCGAGGGCGACCTCGCAGCGGCCATTCGTGGACTGAAGGCTCAGCATGAAGGGGAGATTGAAGTTGCGGGACCGGAGTTGGCGCACAGTCTAACGGAGCTCGGTCTCATTGATGAGTATCGACTCTATCTCCATCCAGTCGTGTTGGGTCATGGCAAGCCGTTCTTCGCCGGTCCGCGGCCGCCGCTGCGCCTCGTCGCAAGCGATCGAATTGGCGAGCAGGTGATCAGGTTGACCTACGTTCCAGCTTAGCTTTGCGCGGCCTAAAGAGCACGTTACTTTAATAGGGATTCTCCGGCTGCAGCGGCAGTCAGAGGATCCCTTATTTTTTTGAGATTTGTATTTATCTAACGGTATTATCAGAAATAATGACCAAGTCATGAAGTAAGTTATATTTTGATTTTAATCATTCTAAGTATTTGTGAAAGCGCCCCTAATAAACCAAAATTTTTTCGATTTGTTTTCTAAGGATTTATGACGTCACTCAGTCAAGCCTTCTTATCGGCTTTCTTAACACCCTCCACCGAATAAACGGAAGTCTATAAGCGCATCCTATGCATTGGCGGATAACGCCGATTATGCAGACGAAACGGGGGGTATTTTACACGTGCGTAAAGGAATCATAGTCGCAACCGTCTTGTTATCATCCTCAATTGCGTTAACGGGATGCATGGGAAAGACGGGAGATCTAGGGAATAAAAATATACGTCCGAACGCCGTAGGTCGTGGCCAAGAGATCGGCAACGGCATGAATTACAAAATGCGGTTCGCCAATGACCAGGATAATGAACAGAATCGCACGATACACGGGGAACGAAGAGAGAATAACAACGTCGTCGGCATGCATGGCAATTCCCGGATCGAGACAAGCGATAAGGTGGCCGATAAAATCGCAGCGATGCCGGGAATCAAATCCGCATATGTCATGATGACGGATCATAATGCCTATGTTGCCGTTAACGAGGATGAAAAAGCAAAAAACGACCATCATTCGCTGGCCGCAGCGGTTAAGGATAAGATTGCGGATCAAGTTCGGGTTTTGGCGCCATCGGTCGAGAATGTGTACGTATCCGCGAACCCGGACTTCGCCGGACGGATGGAAGGATATTCGAAAGACGTGAAAGCGGGACATCCGGTTCAAGGCTTTTTGGCCGAGTTTAACGCGTTAGTCGAACGGGTTTTCCCGGCACCGGCGGGCACGAGACATCGTTAGCATCGGCTTAACAAACTATTAGTTGGGGGCTATCCCAGAAGCCGTAAATACGGCCGAGGGATAGCCCTTTTTTGACGGTTGGGATAAAATCGTTGATTGTTGTGTCAAAAACTTCTATTAATATTCTTTGAGAGGAATGTTAATTAGAGTATATTCAAGGCAATGCCTTATTGGAATGATGAACTGTCCGATTTCCAAGGTGAATTACTTAACGCGAGCGACGCGCTTCTTCTGGGTCGAGTTACTTACGAAGGGATGGCTGCGGCATGGCCCAATATGCAGGAGGAGGGGGGCGGCCAGATGAATTCTATTCTCAAATATGTGCCTACAGCGGTCATATGAATCGTACATTGATGGCACACAACCTTATCGACGAGTATCACTTCATCGTCAATCCGGTTGTAGTGGGTAAAGAGAAGCCCCGAATGATTTTCCCGGGCTTCTCTTTTTTGTTTCGAGGAGAACAAGCAAAAACGATTTTCGCGCCCATTTTCCAACACCTCCGCACCACAAGAAAAACCCTTTCATATGATAAAGTTGACTGTATCCCTATACCTTGTAATCACACATTCCCGGGCAAGGAGGGGTGACAAACGTTGAAAGGCAGCGACCATAAAAGCAAATTCCTACTCACCAATCGGGAACGCGAAGTCTTTGAACTGTTAGTGCAGGATAAGACGACCCGCGACATTGCGCAGCAGTTGTTTATCAGCGAGAAAACGGTCCGCAACCACATCTCGAACGTGATGCAAAAGCTGAATGTCAAAGGTCGTTCGCAAGCGGTTGTCGAGCTTATTAAGCTCGGGGAGCTAAAGATCTAAAGCAGAAACATGGCAATTCTCTGTCGCCGAGCATCGGCGAAGCCTTCTTTTTCGTTCCTAAATCAGGTACGGGGGAGAAGGCTTTTTGATGTTTGGAAAGCTACTCTTTCCTTGTTGGAATGGCATGGACGGCGGATTCCAGTAACATTGACGGAGATATTCATTGCTGTTAGGTCTATTTTTAGCCATACAAAAATCCCCTCCAGTTCACTCGTTACTTAGAGTGTCTACTTAAGGGGATTATTTATTTTGTGGAGAAGAGGTCGCATCCTGATAAGGCGCAATCGTACTAGTTACTGCCGGCCATCGCTACTCCATTAAACACGGCAGCATATAGAAGAACTCCATCATTACCTACTTCTAAAGTGGAGTAGACGAACAGAGAATAGCGTATTTGTCCATTTGTAACGATTGCTGCGTTCGGAAAATCACTAGCCGTTATGGAAATCGTGAATGCCGTCCCTTGAACGGGGCCGGGTCGTACAGTCGATTCATAAATAGCTGTCCCTGAATTAATTGTTCCGTTGCCGTTTCGCTCGATAACAACCGTTATATCAGTATCGTCAGGAGTATCAAGGAATTTATAAACAGTTAACGATCCAGTAAGCGAAACGCGTACATCGTTTTCGTTTGGCGTACCGACGGCACCAAGGGTTTGAATGCCCAAATCGCCAATCAATTGCGGAACCACATTCAAAGGCTGGCTTACGTTACCAATCCCTGAATTATGCTCGGATAAACGCAAGTCCAAAAATTGAGTAGGCACACCCATACCTCCTTTTTATATGGATATGCTGGACAAGCGGAAAGAGTGAGCCTGTCTTATATTGGAGATTGGAGGGAGTTATGACATTCCGCATTTTACATGTACTCGGAAGCCACATTATTTTGGTTTCCTGTGAGCAGGAATAGGCGGAATAGGCGGAGATGTCGGCGGGATTGGCGGAATTGGAGGTATGGGCGGTATAAAAGGAGTCGGCGGAACCGTCCAAGGGGGGAACGGAGGGAAGAAAGCCATATTTTAGTCCCTCCTTCCTGAGGTATTTGAATCATATTATTCAAATCGAGGGTAAATGCGAAGGCTATTGATCGGTGTTTAAATCGAACAAACCAAGCTTCTGCTGCGAATGATAATGCGCACTCAGATCAGGTTTTGTTATAATGTGGATAAGCTGTATCCTAGAGGAGGGACTTTTATGCTATGGCCGGAGGTTAGAAGCTACTATCCTTTACAGTGGGTGCTTATTGAAGCGATTGAAGCGACCACGCAGGGTAACAAGCGAGTTGTCGATCAATTATCTGTCGTGAATTCGTTTGGTGTCGAAAGTAAGGAAGCACTCAAAACCTATATGAAGCTTCATCGAGAGAACAAGGCACGGGAGTTGTACGTCGTGCACACGTCCCGTGAAGAGTTGGACATCGAAGTGACTGTTTGGACCGGAATCCGGGCGATCCAATGAAGTTCGAATTAAAGCATGGTCTGCCGTTTGTGGAAATGCTTTTTACTCATCGTGGAATAAAGAGAATCGTTCCGAACATTCTTATCGATACAGGTTCTGCAACGACGCTACTATCCGCTGAAATTGCATTGGAAATAGGTCTCGAGCCCGAGCTCACGGATCTGATTCGAACGATGCGGGGAGTCGGTGGTGCGGAGTATGTTTACGAGAAGAAGATTGACAGGCTCAAGCTGGAGAACGTATCGATTCGGAATTATACAATACAGATTGGCGATATGGACTACGGTTTGGATATCAACGGCATCCTTGGAACTGACTTTTTGTTGGAGACTAGGGCAGTCCTTGATATGGTGAAAATGGAGTTAACGTTATCACCTAATTAAATTTAAGTCATTTATGAACAAAGCAAACCCCCAAATTAGTATTGGGGGTTTGCTTTGTTTCATTGAAATTTCTTTGCGACTTCAACAATTTTTTCTTTATGGTTAAGTAAATCCGATACCGAATTGATTTTTACTGATGTTGTGGATTCATCATTGAAGACAACCGACCAATTCGATGAATTCAAGTACAATCTACAAACCCACTTACGAATACTATTGTCGATAAGAATATTAAAATAGCTCAGATTGTCTCTATAATGAACCCTATCCGGTGCAATGGTTTCTTGTAAGAGTACTTTTACAGTTATGTAGCCCTCAATCTCTTCTTGAGTCGTAACAATTCCAGTCTCTTCGATCACTGGTTCGGAAGCGGTTGCCGCTACTTCACTTAAGGTAGTAGGTACTACGTTCGTCGTAGCAAGCGCTGACTGAATTTTCTCATTTAACAAGTCATTAATAAACTCATTCATGGATTTTTTAACAATTCCATTGAATTTTTCAATAACTTGTTTCGTTTTCTTTCCAGGATATACATCAGAGAGAATGAAAGAAATAAAATCGTCGGTTGGGACTTCCCATTGATTTTTAATAAAGCGCTTAATTTCATTTGTATATTTTAACTCTTCTGCGGTCGTATTTATATTTTCAATACTGAATTTGTCTTTTTGGAATTTATGAAGTTCAACAAGCTGATGGTCTTTGATTTCAAAAAGATTGAATTCGAAAAACGGTGAAGTATCCATTTTGTTTTGTTCTTCAAGATCGGTGTAAAAACGGTAAGTTATACCGTTCGTTAAAATTGCGAATTTTGCAGATGTTGTTCCAAAGTATCTAAATAACTGTGAATCATGTTTGGTGAGTATTTCTTGAATAGATTTTGCTTCAATTAAGATAACAGGCTTCCCATTCTGAAGAATAGCATAGTCTACTTTTTCTCCTTTCTTTATTCCTACATCGGCAACGAATTCAGGAAGGAATTCCTCTGGATTAAAGACATCATATCCAAGTGCTTGAAAGAAAGGCATTAATACGGACATTTTTGTTGCCTCTTCAGTTAATATACTATCCTTCATTTTTTGAACTCTTCTCGCTAACGATTTAATTTGATCGATAAAATTCTCCATGTCATTTCTCCTAATTTATCCCCATCGGATGGGGGAATGGCTCCTACTTGTTCATCATTATTCTACATCAATAGTCCTGATTTGGCGATATGTGGAAAATCCTGAAAGAAGACTGTTTAACGTACAAATTCACAATCTCGACTCGGAGTTGTGTTTAATTGGCATGTCATACGGAAGCCATTTAATAAGAAAGGGGGGATTTCCATGAGTAAATTGAACGCTAATCTCACTTATATTTATAAGCTTCGTTCGTCTCGCCTTCGCAAAGCCAAATGGCATCTCGACAATTACACGCTGAAGGAAGCGCGGAACAACGAGGAGCTTATCGCAATTGCGGACAGTCAAGCGCTAAGGTTTATTCGCGAAATCAGGGGAATTGATCAAGATGAGAATCGTAATGCGGTAACCCGAATCAGAACCGAGATTAGTACTCTGAAGAAGGAACGGAGGACGAGGGTTAGAGGAGCAACAATTTCAAAGCTGTACGATGATCTTTATTCCGCAGTATTCATGAAGGACTACATATCCGTGATCATGGACAGCATGGCGGACTTCGACCGGTTAAATGCGAGCAAGGGATTTTATATTAACGGGTTGAAATATAAGCGACTACTTGCCACACCGGGTGGGGTCAAGAAAAATACCGTTGTGTATGTGAGCGAGGAGGTATATTCCACTCTTGCGGATAAGATAGATAACGGTCGTAACAAAGATATCCAACTTGTCCCTGCCAAATTCGAAGCTTATAAAGCGTTGACATGCTCGGCTTCTAAACCTGTTCCAAGCCCTGCCGGAGTCCTAGTCGTTAAAGATTGCAAAGTACCTATCGTAGCCAATATCGTGCACATTACGGAGGATGGTCCTGAGCCTACAATAAGGGATATCAAGGATTATGAACTCCTCAACAACAATAGCGACGGATATGGATTGATTACTCCGGAATTAAGCCGAAGATGGGCAGAGTCGCTGGGCTTGGATTATATTCCAAGCGGGTTTTGCATTCGTAACGCGTTTACGAAAGGGATGCTGTTCACCTTCGATTATTATGCTTGGAGCAAAGAGATCGCGGAATCGGATGAAGTGTTGGATGTATGGGGGAAAAAGAGATCGGTGTCTGCAAGCGAGATCATACTCACGGAATCGATGTTAAAGCTGTGGAATTCCTACGATAGCATAGAGCATTATCTATCCTGTTGCGAGAACGGCGGGTATTCTTATAGCGTCACGAAAGCGACGCCCAAGAAGCTCGAGAACGAGAGAAACCTGAATTATCAATTCATACAATCTCTTCATCTATCCGATGAGGGCATAGATGAGTTAATTGAACCGACGGTATCGGAAATTAAAGAAGTATTAGGCGGAGACTATCGTAAAACATTGCTGTTTCTTAAAGGCATTCATATGAATGAAATGTCTTTCGAGAAGAGCGATTTCGATTTCGTCAAGGCGCTAATGATCGAGAAGGAAATGATCAACGATCCATTCGTACGTAAACATGTGCACAAAATGATCAGCAGAAGGATTCAAGAAGCTAAGATGGGGGAGCTCAGGATTAAGGGGAATTACTCGATCTTATCCGGAGATCCGTACAGCCTGTGTCAAAGCATGTTCGGCATGAAAATCACGGGGTTATTAAAAGCGGGAGAGTTCTATCATTCGTATTGGAGCGCTCGCGGAGTCGAGAAGGTAGCCGGGTTTCGAGCTCCAATGACATGCCACAATAATATTCGTATATTCTCGCTTGCGAATACTTCCGAAATGAACCATTGGTATCGCTATATGGATACGGTAACGATATTTAATTCCCACGATACCACGGCTCAGGCGCTTAACGGAGCGGACATGGATAGCGATACCGTGTTTACGACGAATAACCCGACGATTATGCAGAGCATTCGGGAACAGGATGCGATTATTTGCGCTCAGAAAACGGCATTAAAGAGAATCATTGTAGAGGAAGATTTGATTAGAGCCAATAAGATGAGCTTTGGAGATCAGATCGGAAGCATTACGAATCGCATTACCGCGATGTACGAAATATTGGCTAAATATCCCCCTGGTAGTAACGAGTATAAGACGATGGAATATCGCATTAAGTGCGGTCAGAATTACCAACAGAATGCTATAGATCAGGCGAAAGGGATCCAAAGCAATCCCATGCCCAAGTCATGGTATGACTATCATGCGAACGTCATAGAGGAATCGGATAGCGAAGAAGTCGCGGAATTGAAACGGTTTAATCAAAGCATCGTCGCGGAGAAAAAGCCTTATTTTATGATCTATCGATATCCCGAACTTAAGAAGAAGATTGACAGATTCATGAGCGCTACTGAGGTTAATTGCAGGAATAGATTCGGTTGCACCCTGGAGCAGTTGCTCGCCAAAGCGGATAAGACGGAAGAGCAGACGACTTTTCTTCGCTACTACTATATCAAAATGCCGGTGTCCCAAGAGAATTCAGTCATGAACAAGATTTGCCGGAAGGTTGAAGGTGCGTTGGCGGGCGTGAAAGAGTTGCCTATCAACGTTAAAGATTACGACTATTCAAGGCTGAAGTCAGATTCGGGTTACCCTCCGATTAAATATAAAGAGATCGCCGAGCTATACTGCGTTCACCGATCCGAAGTAAAAGATTACATGGCATTAAGAGCAGCCGGACTTGTTCTAAGCGATGAAGAAGTTCAAGTGATCGATGGCCGAACATTCGTGGAGGATGCCTACCGGATTTGCAACGATGCGGAACAATTGTGCAATATCGTAATCGATTTATGTTACAGAACGAACCAATCTAAGCAATTCGCATGGGATATCGCCGGAGAGACGATTATTTCCCATTTGCTCAAAGCAAACGAATATATGATTTCTTATCCAATAGCGGACCCCGAAGGGGACATTGAATTCAAAGGAGAGCGTTACGCCATGCTTACATCCCGATATGAAGGAGCGGATTAAGAATGAATATCGTGACCAATGAAAAGATGATTTTGGACAATGCTTTGGAGAAAAGAATTTTCGACAAGAAGCCTACGACGACGATCAGGGTTCTGATGAAGCATTACTTCTCGCTAGGAAAGAATAGAAAAGAAGTGGGAGAACTTCTAGAAAACCATATGAGGAATCTCGCCGGATATCATCCATCCAAGTGGGACAAGACGATAAATGCGATGATAAAGACAATTGCCGTGCAATGTCATGATCTGAATGATGTCGACCGGATAGAGGTTGTACAAGGCGAATTGGATAAAATCGTTTCTCTGAACGATATGAAGTTAGAGAGGCTTGCTTTCGTCATGTTGGTGTATGCCAAGGTGAAGAATCGGATCAATCCGAATAATAGAGGCTGGGTTAATCAAGGTTCCAAATTGCTTTTGCGAGAAGCGGGGGTTAGCAAGGCGAGGAATAAGGATCAACTGATATACGAGTTGGTACAGAGGGGATTTATAACGCCAACGCACGTCGTCGATCGGGAGGATATCCAAGTGAACTTCGTTATGAAGCTCGATGAACCCCGAATCGTGATTAGCGATTTTAGAGAAATCGTGAACTATTATTTGCAATGGAAAGCGGGAGGGACATCGTTCGTCCATTGCAGCGAATGTCGACTGTTGTTTCCCAAAAAATCGAATAACAGCAAATACTGCCCGACATGCAAACGATCACGGGAATTAGCTTGGAAACGAGAAAATATGAAACGGGTAAGATTATCGCGCGTGGAGTAGTCGGAAATGCCCAAACCCATCGTCCCTATTAGGCTGTCGGGTTTGCTGATCCATTCCTTAATATGAAACTGATATTCTCAAGAGCGATAGCGAGTGACTCCTTCTCGCTATCGCTCTCGGGAAGTTCGGAGATGTGAAGGAGGTGAATGGAATAGCCCAGTTAGGTGAGATTATCGATTACAAGAACAAGATAACCGAACTCATCCTGTCGGATGCCGACTTATGCAAGGCGCTCTATTATAGCGAAAACAACTTTCTGGATCAGCCTGAAATATCAGATTCAGCCTTACTGTTGTATAGCAAAGTATTTCCGTATCTATTCGTTCCCAAGGTGGAGACGGTTCCGAGTACGTTCTTAACCGTGTCCGCAGGGGGATACAGCAAAGTTCACGACGTCTATCATTCCGGGCTTATCATTATTCGTATTTTTACCCATAGAGATTTGCACCGCACTTCTTATGAGTATACGAGAACGGATTATGTGATGAGAAAGATGGACGGATTTCTGAGCAATGCTAAGGGGTTCGGAATCGGCAGGCTGCAATTTAACGAGATGAATCCATTGACGGTTAACGAAGATTATCAGGGGGTCTATCTACAGTATAAATGCGTAGATTTCAACTAATCGTATGAATGATGCCATTGAATTAAAATTACTAGCCAATCTACCGATTCCGATCGGGATGGAATTGTATTTCACCGCGCCAACCCTAAAGCAAATCATTAGCATGGGGGATCATCATTATGACAGGATTATTTCAACGCTGTTGATTAACAAAGACTCTTCCGAAGACATGTCCGCGAGCGGATTGTCCAGCTTTGAAATTTTCTACGTGAATTGTGACGCAAACCCGGAATATTGGGAGTTAGCCCGCTTGGGATTAAAAGCTCATCTTCAAATGGAACCTCGGTTAGGCGAAAGCCGCAACGAGGTTTTTATTTATTTCGACGATAATCCGGAGTTGAAGCTGAACAACCACAATTTCGAATATTTTCAAAGCTTGATTATTTACTCCCATCATGTGAGTTTCGACAAAGAAGAGTACAAGCCTGCCAATGACAAAGCCAAAGCGCTAATCGAGAAGCTTCAGGAAGGTAAAAATGAAATTCTCCGTAAGAAAGAGCAAATTTACAGCCTCGCTAGCAAAATATCGGGAATTGCGTGGAAATCGAATGCGGTGAATATATTCAACGTGTTCGATATGACGATATTTCAATTCCATGATGCCTTAAACAGGCTAGAGCAAGTAGACAATTACTTATTCACGATTCAAGGCATATACGCCGGGAACGTGGATAGCAAGAAAATTAACCTATCCCATCTGCATTGGAGCAGAAAACTTAAAGGAGATTGATCACATTATGGCAACACCTAACCGTTGGGCGATCCGCGACGCGGGCATCGCGACTTTCTACAGCTTATCTACCGGCAAGCCGGTTACAACACTAAGAACGTTGAAAACAAGCGGGCTCGAGACAACCGGCGAAACGGTCTATTCCCGCGGGGGCAGCGGCAACGCCAAGCTCGTTGGATTTTCCAGTAACCGCGAATCGAAGCTGACGCTTCAGGATGCGGTGTTCGATAACAAAGCGCTGGCGATGCTTACCGGCAATAATCTGGTGGAAGGTGCCACCGGCGTCGTGTTCATCGACACGTTGACCGTCGCGTCCAATGCGGCCGCTCTATCGAAAGCTCCGGTCGGAAATCTGGCCGGCGTATACGAGTTGAACGTCGATGGTACCTTGGGCGACGAGATTGCACTGGCGACGGGTACGGCAACTACCGGCCAGTATTCGATCTCTGGCAAGAACCTGACTTTCTTCAGCGGCGATTTCGCCGACGGCAAGAAACTGGCTGCTTACTACAGAGTGACGACGGATGCGTCCGCCAAAACGTTGAAGGTTACTTCCGATGCCTTCGGCAAAACGTTCAAAGTCGTGCTCGACTGTATCGTCCGCGACGAATTTACGAAAGAGGACTACGCGGCTCAGATTACCGTTCCGAATGCGAAGTTCGAGGATGCATTTAACGTAGCCATGGCCGCTACCGGCGATCCGGCCGTTCTCGACCTGAAGCTGGAAGTGTTGAAGGATCCGCTTAGCTCGGATATGTGGTCCCTTACGATCTACGACGAGAACGATATTATTTAACGGGAAATAAATAAGGGAGAAGGGAGCTACTTCCTTCTCCTTTATTATTTTCTGCAAGCTGACAAGCCTAGCGGTTTGTTCGTTTGCAGAAAATAAACAATAAAAAAGGAGTTGCTTGAGTTTGAATATGAGAAAAAATAATCTATCGTCCTTACAAATGACAAAGAAAGTAAATGACAAATACAAGCGAACGAAAAGAGTTCAATTCGCAAACGGAAGTACGCTTGATATTGACCTATTGTTTCGTCCGTCTAAGAGGGATGACTTGATCGCCGATTTATTGAATCTAGTCAAGTTTGCGTTCGAGAACAACAAGAAGTTTGATGCATCAATCGGAATTGCACTGTCTACAGCGCTTATTATTAAGTATTTTACCAGTTTGGAAACGGATGCTGAATCGTATGACGACATGCTTAATCTCATCGTTGCTTTAAAGGATGGCGAATATTTGCAGGACATCATTACGTCGTTCGTTCAGGATGAGTTGGAGAAAATCTTCGGGGATCTAAAGAGAGCTATTAATCTTGTTCATGAGGAAGTTACGAAATCCAACATTGCGACAGAAACAGGAGGGGCGGAAAAATGAGGATTAAGTATGGAGAAATTGCTTTCTATTCCAAGTGGTTGATGAATCATTTATCGTTAGCAGGCAAACAAAGCAGAATGAGAATGAAATTTATTGAATTGCTTGTCGTCAAGTCTGAAGAACTCGGGAAATATCATGTGCAGCTGCTGAAGGAACATTGCCATCTAGATGAAGAGGGCAATCCTCGCATCGTTGAAGTCGAAGGAGAACAGGCGAGATATGATGTCGTGGATTCTGTTGTATTCGAACGAGATTTTAAAGAGCTTCTAGAAGAGGAATTCCATATCGAAGAGAATGAGGAAAATTTAGAAATGTTGTTGTCCGTCCGACAATCCATTGAAAATTGTCCAACTGCCTGGTCTGGGGATCAGGCTTTGGAGTACGAGATGGTAGCGAAATTGTTTGACCAAATACGAAATTGAGGATAGGAGGGAGAATATGGCTAACGGTAACTTAGGAATTGATGTAGGAGGGAGTGCAGCTCAAGCTGGAGAAGCGGCAGCTGCGAATTCCGGGAGACTAAGAAGCGCTTTAACAGAGATTATGGATAATGCATCGTTTATATCGAATGTAGGTTCATTATTCGTTCCTATTATTGGTTTATTTGCTACGGGTGTTCATCATGCCAATCAATTGAACAAGGAACTTACCAGATTATCGATGATTTATAATAAGAGTCATCAAGAGATGGCTAAATATGGAGAAGAGTTTCGTGATCTCAGCATGGAACTCGGGATCGCCACGGATATTATCGCGCAAAATGCTATTCAACTTGCCGAGCTAGGTTTAAGCGAAAGCGAGATGATGATGAAGCTAAGTACGGCTACCCAATTCGCCAAAGTGGCTAATTTGGATTTCGCGTCTTCCGCAAATATTTTGATTTCTACTGTACAGTCACTAGGAGTTTCATCTGAACAGGCTTCTGATGTGTTCACGTATCTAGGAGATGCTACAGCGATTAGTGCGGCTGATATTGGTCAGTCTATGCAGCTTGTTACTGGAGCGACAAATGAGGCTGGTTTGCAATTTGAGAAAGTCGCAAGTTGGATTACGACAATATCATCAAGCACGAAAGGCTCCAGTGCCGAAGTCGGAGACTCTGTCAATTCGATGATCGAACGTTTCCAATCGTTGACGGAAACAGGATTCGACGAAAATCAAAGCACGAATCTAGTACAAGTTACGGATGCATTAAATAGAGCGAATATCGATCTGGTTGACACGGAAGGAAACTTTAAAAACTTCGGTAGTGTCATGGACGAGTTAGGTTCAAAGTGGGGAGATTTGAGCAATTCTACCCAACAATACATCAGTAAGCTACTTGCGGGCGAAAGTCAAAGCGGCTCGTTCTTGAGTTTGATGCAGGGTTATGGACAGTCCGTTAACCTGTATCAAGGATCTTTAAATGCAGCTGGAGTTAGTCAAGAGAAGTTTAATATTTACATGGAAAGCACTGAGGCGAAGCTCAGCCAATTAGGTACCGCTTGGTCGGGGATGTGGCAGTCAACGCTTGATTCCGCAACGATTAATGGGGTTATTGACGCATTCACTATGCTGATCAATGTATTGGGCAAAGTTGTGGAAACAGTTGGCGTGCTCCCGGTTGTCCTAGGGGCGGTTGGCTTCGCAGGCGCGGCATTAAGTAAAGGCTTTAGGACACTTGCACTTTCCGTGTTGTCGCTGGGAACTGGTTTTAGTACATTAGGCATTTCGGCTACAGCCGCTAAGGTAGCATTGCGGGGACTTGCTGCAGCATCGGTAGTTGGTTTAGTATTTGTCGCGATCGGTTTTGCTTTGGAAAAGCTGATCGGTTTATTCTTTAAGGCGAAAGATTCTCAATCCGAATATGTAGCCAATCTAAAGGAAACGATTAGCACCTCCCAAGATAACATTGCCAAAATAACCGAGCTTAATGAACAGCTTAAAGCACAAGTCGGAACGCAAGAAGAATTAAATGGCCTGAGATCTGAAATGGCGGGTTTAATGCCGCAAATTATCGATCATTATGATGCCGAAGGTAAAGCCGTGTATAAAACGGCGCAAGAAATCGATGCGTTGATTGAGAAAGAGAAAGAGTTAAATCTATACAGGCGAAGGACTGTTTACGAGGAAAATTCAAAAAAATTGGTAGATTCGGCAAAAGTAATTGTATCTAACCGAGATAAAATCGGTGCAAAGAATGAGGATTTTGAAGTAGCTTCAGTTAAATATGAAGCACTAGCGTTTGCGGAAGGAGAACTAAGCAAGAGTGGTTTTAAGAAAAATTCGAAGGAATATTTAGAACTGCTTGATGATCTGCGGATTAAGGTCAAGAAGAAGTTCGACGATAAAGAATTATTTGCCTTTGATGACATTTTAGATTTCGAAATGCTAAATCATGGCGGTATTACTGGAGCAACTGCAAATGCTAAAAATGAATTAGATGCGATTGGAAATGATATTTTCAAGACGAATAGTAGTGTTGAAGCAGGAATGAAAGATTTTATTACTCTTTTTCAAGATTATAACGGGATTTTAGTTGAAGAAACGAATCAATCCGATCAAAACGTAAAATCCTTCTTAGATAACCTTGCATCTTCATTTATTGAGTCAGCCGAAATTAGCGGTAAAAACGTTGATGAAATTCAATATCAATATGAACAAATGGCTGGAAAATTCAATTCTCACATTCAAGCGAATGATATAGATCTTACAAAAATGATCAATGGTGGAGATAAAAACGGAATTATTAAAATATTTAAAGATATTGGCGAAGATTCGAAGGTAGCAGAAGGAGCAATTAATCGCTTTTCGAATTCGCTTTCTAACATTCCCAACTCACCAGCGAGTGCCTCTTTTACGACTTATCGTGCCGAACTAAGTGAGTTCGATAAGGGCACAAATAAATCTCTCTCTTCATTTAATAAGCTATCCTCTGCTTATCAAACGCTTCAAAGTGGGGAGAGCCTGTCCTTAGATACGACCTTAGCGTTAATTGATGAGTATCCCCAGTTCGCAAAACAGTTAAGTGATAGTAATGGTTTACTTGAAGGTAAGGGTACTTTGTTGGAGAAAATTGCGAACTTTGAGCGTAAAGAGAGATTAAATGAAACTGAGAGACTCCTTAAGAGCAATAAGGATTTATTTGATTCTCTTGAAGGTAAACGCTCAATGTATGAACAATTTTATACGGTAATGTCAGGAAGACTTCCACCGGAAATAATGAAAGAGATTGCAAGCAAAATTTATCCAGATGAAGAAAAAGAGCAATTGGAGTCCCTCGAATTAGAAAGATTGCGATTAGAAGCACAAAGGGATGCTTATAGTAAACCTATTAAATTTGTAGGACTACAATCAAACTCACCACCACCATCATCATCAGTTTACGAACCTAAATTGAATATTAGCAAAAGTCAGCTAGAAATCGATAAATATAATCGCGGTCTCGAAGAAAACAATAAAGCAATCGAGGAAGCAAAGGCGAAAGCGGAAGGTTACGAGAGTCTTCTTAAGGAAAGGTTAAAGCTTTATTCAAAGTTGATTGCCGCTACTGGAGAATTAAATAAGGAGCAGCAAAAAGAACATTCTGACTTACAATCTAAGCTGACAAAATCGGGCTTAGTGGATAATAGGGGAGAGGTCGTTGAAGATGTCAACAAACGTCTTGTGGCAATCTCTAAATCCAATAAATCAAAATTTGGGTACACAGCAGAACAACTCGAAGGCTTTGTTCAACGCTACTTGGAACTGACGAACGAGATCGACGCAGTCAATTCGCAATTAAAACAAGTCACTATGGATATCGCGGCTACTCTTCAATATGCACTTGATCAAATCAATGGTATAGCGGATCGGAATAAAACGCATTACAATAATGCAATCTCTTTACTTGGTGAGATCAATACGGAAGATGAAAAAAAATTGTTGGCTGGGTATTCCGAAGGGATTGTTCAAACCTTAGTTAAACAAAGACAAGATATACTGAAAGAAATTGCGGTGACTAGGAATAAAATCAGAAATAGCAAAAGTGAGCAGGAAAAAGATGCGTCTAATATTTATCTGAACAATCTACTTACTGGCCTATCCGCCACAAATGTTGAAATTGTTCAATCCTCGGAAGCCGAAGGAAAAGCCCGAGCCGAGGCTTTCATTGCCGGTTTCGACAAGAGTCTAGAAGAGCTAAAGTATTCTAAGTCCGTGCTGGGAGATATAGATACGGAAGAAGAAAAAAGGAAAGCAGCGGAAATAGATAGAGAGATTAACAATACATTAATCGGAGGAGTCGAAGCCTTAAATAAAGAGATTTTTGGGCTTGAACAGGAGCTTACTAAAAAATTAACAAATGAAGAAAAAATTAAAGCGCAGACGAGACTTGAAATTCTACAAACATATGCAAAACAGTATAATATCGAACAAATTGAAGCAACCGATAAGTGGGCATCTTCCGTAAAAGACACAACGAAGGATGCCATGAGCGCAATCGAAGAGTTTTATGAAAAACAAGGCAAGGCCGCACAAGATGCGCTAGATAAAGATTTGGATGATTATAGGGATTACATTGACGACCGGAGAAAGTTATTTAGCCGAGGAAATGAGACCGAGGATTTCAACTCGGAGAAAGATAAATTAGTAAGAGAACAATTGGATATTCAAGGTAAAATTGCTGAAATCTCGCTCGATTCTTCAATCGAAGGCCAATATAAACGAGAGCAGTTGGAGAAAGAGCTGGCCGACAAGGTTGAAGAAATTCAGAAACATGAATTGGATCGATCAAGAGATATAAGGGAACAAAACTTCGACGATCTGCTTAAAAACAAGGAAGATGAAATTAAAGCGGCCAAAGAAGCCGCGGATAGAAAGTGGCAAGATGATCTAGCGGCTGATCAGCAGTATTCGGCCTTAAAGCAAGCATTATTAGAAAATAATGCTGTGAAAATGCAAGAAGCTCTGCAGCTCTTTGCTAGCAATGTCCAGAGCTACATGGACTCTATTGGATCAAGTATCGATCGCAACCTGATTGAAAAGCTGCAAGATGCGCAACGCTTTAAGAACATTGCAAATGAAATTGGTGGAATTTATACCCCGACTCCACCGGGTCCAAGTGGTTCTAGTGCTAACAATGGTAACAGTGGAAACGGCTCGAATGACCCGTCTGGCAATCCAACCAAGTCTTACTATGTGCCTGTTAATCAGAAAGAAATAAATGCTATAACTAACATGAAGAGGCGTAGCCAAGAATGGAAGAATGCGGTAGATGCTGCGACTAAAGCGACTTTAGAGGAGCAAAATGCTGAATCTGGAAAAAGTATCGGGGCTACGCTAAATCGGTATACTGGCCAATGGATGAAAAACGGCATGCCGCTTTATCATGATGGTGGCGAGGCTGGTGTAAGTGGCACAAGCTCGGAGAAGTGGTGGCAAAAGCTTCTCAGTTCCAACGAGGTTCCTGCCATTCTTAAGAAGGGCGAAGTGGTGCTAGATCGACCATTTAACTTTATTAACGGTTTAACAAACAGAATGTTCGGGGGAATTTCAAGCGTATTGCCCAAAATAGGTTCTTCTCAAGCTACTTCTTCCTCTTTACACTTTGAAAAGATGATTCATATAGATAAAGTTGAAAACAAATCCGATGTAGACTACTTAATGACCCAGCTCGATCAGAAATTTAAGAGATACGGATTCAGTTTATAAAGTGCGGAGGGGAGAAATCCCCTCTATTTTTCGTGTGGAGAGGTGAAATAGAATTATGGCATTTATTTATAGGAACGAGTTTTTCATATGACGGCGTTCGATCGGTAGATATGGGTATCATGCTCATTAAAATGTCATCAGGGTTATTAGAATCTCCATTTTTTGGGGATAGACAGATTCATTCTGAAATGATTGCTGGACGTCACACGCCTTATTATTACGGAGAAACAATCGCTCCTTTTAGTACGAAGTTGCAGATCTGTCCAATTCATGGGGAATGGACTTCAGAATTACGCGATAATGTGACCCGATGGTTAAATAACGGGAAATTTAATGAGTTCTACTCGACTGACAATATAGACAAGCGATACTTCTTGACATACGAAGGTTCTCCAACATTGAATGTAACTGGGAATAATGAGGGCTACATTGAGATTGATTTTAGAAATGTTGATTGTTATGTAAGGTCGCCAGCATTCATTGAAGTGTTCGATTTGAGTACCAATGCAGATCGAGTGAATGTCGTACTGTCGAATTTGGGGAGTGCAGCTATTCAGCCTATTGTTCATATTCAGAAAATAGGGGCAGGAAACGTTGCGATAAAGAATTTATCCAATGGTGGTCAAATTACAGGATTGACTGGACTCTCGCATAATGAACAAGTGACTATCGATCCCCACTATAGAACAATTAATACGAGCGTTACCAATGCATTACGATATGACAACTTTTCTAAAACCTATCTTACTCTCCCTTATGGCAATAACCATTTAGAGGTTACAGGTGCATGTAAATTAAAATTTACTTATCGATACTTGTATTCCTCGGTATAGGAGCAATACTTATATGAACAATAAGTTCCAATTTGAGAATGGTATTATTAATGAGGTAAAGCTGTATCTATGCCGACCAAGCGATAGAGCGACTATTACCGAGCTTTATCATATTAAAGATAGAAATTTGACTATCAATTATGGTGGAGTAAACGAGCTGTCGTTTTCCGTACCCTATGCAATTCTTGACGAGAATAACGATACGGTTAGAAATCCGTTAGTTGATCAAATCTATGGTGATTTCATCGTAAGGTATGAATATAAGCAGCAACAAGAATACTATATCATTACAAATCCTGAGTATGTTATGGATAGCTCGGGCAACGAGCAGTTAAATATCCTTTGTTATCAGCAACATTATGAATGGAAAAATAAACTGGTAAGAGCTCTCAAGGGGACATATAAACTCTACGATCCAGCAGGAGCAAATGGAGTTCTCAATAAAACACTGCTGACGCAAACAGATTGGACCGTAGATTATATTGATAGCTCTCTACTTTCAAAGCATCGCACATTCGATACGAGCGAAACGAACTTGTTAGAGTTTATATTCTCGGCAATTGAAACCTATGGTTCTTACATTCCTTTTATTGATACTGTGAATAAGCGACTGTCCGTATATCTGGACGAGAATTACGGTCGAGATGAAGGACTGAGAATCGAATATGGCCATTATCTTAAATCGCTTAAAGAAACAGATAAATTTGATGAGGTCGTTACTAGACTATACATTTATGGCAATGATGAGCTTTCTATTTACGGGCTTAATCCAACAGGTACCAGTTATCTGGAAAACTATTCATTTTATATGTACGGCTACGCTGAAGACACCCAGGGGAATGTAATTGGACATTCCAAGTTTATGTCTGACTCTTTATGTAAAGCATTAAGATCGTACGAAAAGTTACTTCAGAGCAAGGCTGCCGTATTTTCAGGATATCTATCTACACTGTCAGGACATCAGTCAACACTGGCTGTAAAGAAAAATGAGTTGTATGGACTCCAAAATGAAAGGAGGACGCTTCTTGATCTGAAGGATGTCCTAATCGGTACCGGCGGCGATGTTACTTCAGTTAATGGGCAGATTGAATTCAAACAAACTCAGATTGATGATAAAACCACTGAGATTACAGACGTTAACCTTAGTATTACGGCTGTAAATAATCAAATTGCTACATTAAAATCACAATTATCAGAGTCGGCGAATTTTACTACTTCGCAAATAAAGGAAAAGCAGTTTTTCACTAAGGAGAAAACGTGGCAAGAGTCAAACATTACGAAAGCGGAAGATTTACTAGAGCAAGGTGGCAAAAATCTGCAACTCTGGAGTCAGCCTAATATTGCGTATGAGTGCGATATTATCGATATTATTGCTGCGCTTAATGTTCCATATGACAAGGAAAAATTGAAAATTGGAACAGTAATCACCATTTATTATCCAAGGTTTAATATTGATATCAAGGCAAAAGTAATAACGATCGATCACGATATAGATGGGAATGGTCTGAAAGTTACGATTGCCAATACGAAGGATATTAAATCTGGATTTTTGAAGATTAAAGACCTTTTGCAAAGAAGCAATACGACAAGTACAACTGTGGATATGAGCAAGCATAAGTGGGATCTCTCAACGGAAAATAATACGCAGATTAATGATATTTTAAACGAAGCATGGGATGCGAATAAGAGGGCGATTGAAGCTGGAGATAATCAAAACTATTCGTTGAATGAACGTGGGTTAACATTGAAATCTCCAACAGATCCATTTAACTATCTCAGGGGATTGCATAATATTATTGGGTTTACAAATGATGGGGGAAACACTTGGAAGAATGCGCTAACACCTAATGGACTCGTAGCAGAAGTAATTAAAGGGAAATTAGGTGCTTTCGCTACTATTGCTACCGATCAAATCCTAATTGGATCAACACTTATTGGTGATGGACTGATTAATTCCTCTGGAGCTTGGAATACTGCTGCAACCCAAGCAGGAAATAGTGTTCAGAAAAACACCTTTTACAATGGAGTTAAGATTGATTCGGCGAGTGGTCTTGTGATAACTCGTAGTGATAACAGATCACGTTCAGTCTTCAATGCAACAGATGGAATCAAAATTCAATCTTCTACTGATGGTGTAAATTGGGTAGACAGGCTGTCTGCAAACTCGACGGGGGATATTACCTTAACGGGTGCTTTAACCACAGGAACAGGCGCTAGTGCGGTTAGGGTCGATACGAACGGTCTATACATCGGAAGCAGCACATTTTCATCTGCTCCTGTTAGGATCACACCAGCAGGAGACGCGATTTTTGCAGGTACAATACAAGCCTCCAAAGTCAATCTCACTGGTGGAAAGATGAATATCAACAACACATTTATAGTTGATGAGCTTGGGAATGCCACAGTTTCCGGTAATGTGACAGCTAACGCAATCGCTGCGAATACATATATAAGTGCTCCGAACATTGTTGGTGGTACCATCAACATTGGAAATAGTAATTTTACTGTGGGCACGGATGGTACAGTAAACGCCAATAATGGGACGTTCAGAGGAAGCATTAATGCAACTTCAGGAACTTTCTCAGGGAATATATCATCTACAGCGACAATTTCTGGTGGAATACTTAAAGGCGCGACTATAGAAGGTGGTAATATAAGTGTTGCAACAGATGTTGAGATTGGTAACAACCTCTATATAGGGACAAAGGATAATGCTAGTGGTAAGAGAATTTGGTTTACTACGGGTTCAGGTAGCGCAGTTATTTCTTATGATCGAACCAATAATCAAATTAATCTCAGTGCGCAGAATGGAGTCAAGATTGATAGTGGTAATTTAATGATAAATGGTTATCGCGCAGTTACTACGTATGATTTAGATTCTCATGTTGCTAAATGGGGCTGACAAGATTACTTTTAACTTTTACAGTATAAGTCGGAAGTTCTTCAATATCTGATAATGAGAGAAATTGAAGAAAGTAATCCTTCGTATAATAACTCAAGCCTTTCTCTGAATCATAGAAGTAATCAGTATATCTTATTGCTATGTATTCTGAATCATTATAAGTTGTAGTAATTTGTCCATTTTTTATTGTACCCATCATAGTGGGCTTATTTTCACGACTTAACTTACTGTAAACTTGTTCCCAGTTGTACAAAACCTTACCCTCAATAGGATAAGTTTCAGTGCTCTCTATTGGTTTCTCAGAAGGTTGAGACCCCACTGTACCATCAGCACTCTTGCCGTCAGTAACAATGTTAATATTCGTCCCATCCAACTCTATCTTTCCTCCGACAGCATCAGCAGCCTTCCTTAAAGGGAGGTAAGTGGTGTTGTTGTAAGAGATAGCAGATGCATCTAGTTGCTTACCATTTACAGACACTTTGATATCAGGACGTAGTTTTGCTTGGATTGTTTTGATAGCATCAGCGGCATATGTAGAGCCAGCAGTAGCAGTAATGGCACCTGCGAGGAATACGGTTGTGTATTTGGAAAAGGATTTTATCTTCATATGTATCTCCCTTTTGTGACAGATTGTTGCATATGAATATTTTACCATTTAGGTAATTCGGATTTCAATCTCAGAAGTAGATATTATTTTCGAATTTTTTAGTCAACTCAAGTTGAGGTGGCTTTTTTGTTGTCTGAAAATCAACATGAACCTGCAATTTTATTTCACGCGAAGAGGTGAGGACAGTAGAATGGCACAATTAAATGTATCGCCACAAAGCTCAACAACGATTAAATGGTCAATTACAGGGTTGAGCGCGAACTGGAATACTACAAATTATCAAACAGCAATTCTTTCAACAGGCGCAAATGCTACTGGAACAATTATTCATACACAAACTCCTACAGTCTCAACAGGAGGAGATACATTTACACTTTCACCAGTAATTGGTGGTGGTTCGTTTTCCGCAGGGAATCGATACATACTCTACGGAACTATGAGAAATGCAAGTGGTAGTTTGTCAGGTGTAGGCTCTGTTGATTTTACAATGCCTCTACCACCAGTGCCTGACGCTCTTTCAAACCTAACTGTTTCAGCTTCAGGTTATTCACCAAGCACAACAGTAGATGCAACATGGAATTCATCAACTGGTGCAACCGGATACAGATGGGTAACTAATGCTTCAATAGACGACGGTATTACAAGTGGACAAGTAACAACTACAGAAAAATCAATAACAGTTACTTCACCAGTTGGTGGTTATCAATTTACAGTTACTCCTTATAACAGTTCGGGAGATGGTACAGGACTTACAAAATCATTTTCAGTAACTAATCCACCCTTACCAAATGCATTGACGGGTTTAGAGATATCCGTATCTGGAAACGCTCCTAGCGCTTCTGTAACTGCAACATGGAATTCATCATCTGGTGCAACACAGTATAATTGGTCTACCACTGCCACTACAATCGATGGAATAACGAATGGAGCTGTAACTAGTACAAGTAAGTCAATTACAGTTACCACTGCCGGAACTTTTAACATTACTGTATATCCAAACAATATAGCTGGTAATGGAACTCCTAGCTCTAAAGCGTTTGATGTTACTAGACCAAGACCACCAAGCTTTAAATGGACATATTCAGGATGCAGTTTAACGCCTCCTTTTGCACCGATACCGGTAAATCCTAATGATCCTACTAAAGATCATACTAAAGGTTTTTACGCATCAGCAAAAGAATGGAATGACCTAATCGCAAGGGTTTTAGAATTCTTAGATTACAAAGGCAAACCAAACTTCAATTACAATTCTGCGGTTTCTGGAGTTAGACCTTCAGCAACTCAATTTAATCAGGTCAGAGATGCTATTGCTACAATGAACAGCTCAGGTTTACCTAGTAGAAAAGATGCAGGAAATCCAATCACCTCTGCTGATTTCAATGCACTGAGATCTTGCCTAAACGCAATAAATTAATAAAGAGGAGGAACACAATGTCAGCATTTGATTATAATTTAAGCACAATAACGAAATATAGGGCAGGAACTATGGAAGATCCATTTGTTCCTATTAATGAATCTAAAAAAGTATTTAATCGTCAAATACTTCTAAGCGAGATTCCGGTAAGAGTCAATGGTGTTGTCATTTCAGGGTTAACAGAAGTTAAAAAAGTACCAGATAGTGGGCTAACAGTAAATCAGTTTGTTGTTGATTATAGTGAAGCAGTTGTTACATTTCATGAATCTAAGGAAGGTGTTACTTTATCACCTACTTATCTTGGACGTGGTAATCATTTTATTAGCAGCAGAAGAGTTTGGACAAAGCGTGAAGGTGATAATGTTCTTGAGACACTTGAAGATTTGTTAGAAAAAGGCGAAACGGCAATAGTTAATCTAGAAGCAATTGAAGAAGCTTTAGAAGGTGCCCAAGCAGCCCTAAATATCGCAAATCAAGCTGTTCAAATCGTAAATGAGACAAATACCACGATTCAGGCACAAGAGGATATTAGAGAGACGAATGAACAAGCGAGAGAAGAATTTAGGGACTCGTGGGCATTTTTACAAGACTATAACCCTGCAACAAATTATAAAACGAACAATCAAGTTTACTATAATGGCGTAACATTTATTGCTATCCAGAATTCATTAAATAAAACACCTGAAACTCAACCTTTGTATTGGCGTATTTTCACTCAAAGTGGAGCAAAAGGGGTTAAAGGAGATCAAGGTTTAACTGGAGCACAAGGGACTCAAGGAGTTCAAGGGGTCAGGGGTGATAAAGGAATAACATGGCGTGGTGTATACCAATCAGGCACATCTTATCAGGTTGACGATGCTGTTTATTATAATGGGAGTTCGTTCAGATGCATTCTTACATCTACAGGTAATAATCCTGCAAACGAAACGTATTGGTTCCTGATTGCACAAAAAGGGGAGGCTGGCGGTGGATCAGGTACAGTTACAAGTGTTTCTTCATCTAGTGCTGATCTAACCATCACAAATGCGAGTTCAACACCAGACATCTCTATTTCCCCTACTCTTAAATCGGAGTGGAGTGGGAAGCAGAATGCTTTAGGTTTTACTCCTGAAAATACAACTAAGAAAAATCAGCCTAACGGATATGCAGGACTAGGTAGTGATGGAAAGATACTTCCAACTCAGCTACCCGTTATCGAAGCAGTATCATGGGCGAATTTGCAGGGTAAGCCTGTTTCAACAGTCAGCGATATTGATGATGCGGTTGCAAATAAACACGCACATGCTAATAAATCAGTACTCGATGGGATTACATCTACTAAAGTAACTCAATGGGATGGAAAACAGAATGCACTAGGTTTTACTCCAGAAGATGTGACTAAGAAGAATCAGCCTAACGGATATGCAGGATTGGGGAGCAATGGAAAGATTCTACCTTCTCAATTTCCTGAAATAGATGAGGTATCATGGGCGAATTTGCAGGGTAAGCCTGTTTCAACAGTCAGCGATATTGATGATGCGGTTGCAAATAAACACGCACATGCTAATAAATCAGTACTCGATGGGATTACATCTACTAAAGTAACTCAATGGGATGGGAAACAGAATGCACTAGGTTTTACTCCAGAGAATGTTACTCAAAAAGGTACGGCGAATGGCTATGCAGGTTTAGATAGTGGTGCTAAGATTCCATCTAATCTTCTACCTGATTCGATTCTTGGACAGGTTAAATATCAAGGTACATGGAACGCATCAACGAATGTGCCAACACTTCCAACTGCTTCAACTGTCAAGGGTAACTACTATGTAGTTGACACAGCGGGTATATATTCAAGTATTGATTATAAAGTTGGGGATTGGATTATTAGCAACGGATCTGTTTGGCAAAAAGTTGACAATACAGATGCTGTTCCAACTGTGTTTGGACGAACGGGAAATGTTGTTGCTGCAATTGGTGATTATAGTGCAGATAAAATATCTCTCAGTAATGCCAATTTCTTTTCTACTAATGTGCATAGTGCTCTATCAGAACTTTATGCAGCTTTCAGTCCTATTTTAAGTCAATTTGATACCAGAACAACATCTGTTGATATTACAGTAGGAGTGGGAAAGCAATTCTCTACTATACAATCAGCCATAAACTCGTTAAAAAAAGTAAATTTGGGATATCGAAATATACTTATTGATCCGGGAACCTACAATGAAAATATAATAATTGATGGGTTCTCTGGACAGCCAATAAGACTCTACGCCCCTTTTAGTAGTTCGGCAACTATTCTGTTAAATGGTTATTTATCAATTAATAATTGTTCTAGTGAAATTGCAGTTAGTGGCATAAAGATAACAAATGCTTTAAGCAGCTTTGGTATCAGTAGATCACTCGAAGTAGTTATTTCGTATTGCGAAAAGACAGTTTCCGGTAACGAAGGGGTTGCGGTAGCTTCAAATGGTTATGCTTATATACATACTTGTATTTTCAGTAATCAAAGCGCGGCGGTAAACATTAACCAAGGAGGAAGAGCAATGGTAACTAGTTGCACTGGAACGGGAAATTACTATGGAGTATTTTCTAAAGCAGGGGGATTAGCTCATTCAGATCCTAATAACAATTTTGGAGCAACAGTTTCTAACCATGCGCTTAGGGGAGGATTAGTCCTTAGTTAAGTTATATCCAATTTGAGCATCTACAACGAAAGGAGAAATTAAATGAGTAATTCATTTGAATATGGCAGTCCAATTATATACGAACTACGAAGCGGTAATTCCTCAGATCCTTATAAACCATTTACGAATACTCCATACAAGGTTATTCAGAATTCAGTATTACTATCCGAGCTTCCAGTGAAATCTAACAAAGTTCAAGTTAGAGATGGTGCTTTGAATGTCCCTTATTATGAAGTGATAGACAAGGCTCCATTAGAGTTTGAATATGTAGTAGATTATGTCACCGGAATAGTGAAATTCAATCCAGCAGCGGAAGGTAGAACATTACACTTTTCAGGGTTTTCAAAAGGGAATGTCTATTTTCCTGCTGATAGAGTTTGGACTAAGCGAGATAATGGGAATGTAACAGAGACACTGAAAGAAGTCATAGCGGCCGGAGAAAGCACGATTGAAAATATAGAAATGTTATCTGAATCAATTACAGGTATAGCTAAAGTATTTATTACAGGAAACACCTATGGAATGTCAAAGGATGACAGCAAAGACTTAAATATTTCATATAGAAGCCATAAGCTAAACTTTGACGGTATTGTAAATATAAAATGGCAAGGATCGAGTTCTATCGGATACCCGAAGAAGAATTTTACTATTAAATTGTACACAGATCCCAATAAAAATAAAAAGTTGGAAAAGAGTTTTAAGGGATGGGGAAAACAAAGTAAATTCTGCTTAAAAGCTAACTATATTGATCACTCACATAGTAGGAACATTGTCTCTGCGAACCTATGGGGAGAGATTGCAAATTCTAGAGTAAGTATCCCGGAACCCATGAAGAGTGCTCCAAACTTAGGTGCAATAGATGGTTTCCCGATAAAACTCTACATCAATAACAAATATGAGGGTCTGTATACTTGGAATATACCTAAGGATGGATGGTTATTAGGCATGGAGTCTAATAATCTTCATCATGCTTTTGTGGCAGCAGAAACTCAGGATGGAGCTTGTGCATTTCGAGAAAATACACAGCTTAATGGTAGTGACTGGTCATTGGAATTCCCCGATGTTTTATCAGCCGAAATTTTACAGAGTCTTAATGCCGCTATAAACCATGTGAAAGACACTGACGATGTAACTTTCAAAGCGAACTTCACAAAACACTTTGATCTTGAATCAGCACTCGACTATTATATTTTTGCCTACTTTACATGCGGCATAGACACACTTGCGATGAATCATATTATGGTTACATATGACGGACAACGCTGGCATTCATCAATGTATGATCTGGATAGCACTTGGGGGCTATGGTGGGACGGTACTTCTTTTGTTTCACCGCTTCGAAAATGCCCTGAAGAATATCAGAGCTCGATATCTTTGTTGTGGGAGAGATTGGTTAAACATTTCTACATAGAACTTTACGAACGGTATTCTCATTTAAGGAAGAATGTATTGAGCGTGAGCAATATTATTAACAAATTTGAGATGTTTACTGATAAAATACCTGAATATTTACGAAAAGAAGATGTAACTATTTACAATGGTATACCTAGCGTTGATACAAACAACATTGCACAGATACGCAATTTTGTGAATGAAAGGTCCGCCTATGTAGATAGCAAGTTCAAATCTATGGTAAAGACAAAAACGTTTAATCACTCCTTTACAAATTTATTAAGCTCTGGTGAGCAATTTAACACTGAAGAAGTTTGGCTTAAATCTGATGTAAATGTAGAGACTAATGTAGATATTGGATTATTTGGAGAAAAGACTGCGGACAGACTTACTTCATCAGTAGCCTACCAGGCTATTTTCCAAAGGGCAGCGGTGAAACCAGACACTGATTATTGCTTCTCCTTTTACGTGAGAAATAATGGTACGGCAGAAGTAAAGTATAGCGTATATGACTTTACGAATGAAGGAAACATCGTTGATTCAACCTCATACAAAAGTTACATTAACGCAGAAAGTTATACGCGGATTATCGTTCCGTTTCACACTCCAGTTGGTTGTAATAAAGTTAATCTATACCCTTTACGCGATTTAGGAGTAATAGGTGCTGATATCTTTATCTGGGGAGCAATGCTGAATTATGGATTAGAACCATTAGAGTACGAACGCGGTTGATGGATACCACTTATCAATATTTTCCGGCAGAGAGCATCTAACAGGTGCTCTCTTTGTTCTACCCAAAATAAGAAAGCAGGTGCAATGAAGTGAGCGAAATTTCATTCAAATTACTAGCAAACAAGGATTGGTCATTTTTATACGCTCTGTCAGGTGTCGGAGGATCAATTACAACCTATGCTTTTGGTGGATGGAGTGGTGTATTGGAACTTCTATTTATTTTCTTCGCGATCGATTACATCACCGGATGTGCGGCAAGTCTTAAGGAGAAAAGAGGTTTACAGAGCATCGTCGGCTTCTGGGGATTACTTAAAAAAGGACTTGTTCTATTGATGGTGTTCCTGGGGCATCGAATTGACCTGGCGATGGGTACGAATTTTACGATGAGCGGAGTGATTTGGTTTTGGTTGGCTAATGAGCTGGTTTCCATCGTAGAGAATTATGGGAGGATCGGAATTCGCGTACCTCACGTACTGCGGAAAGTGATAACCACTTTGCAGGATGGAGAAGGTAGGAATGAGAAATAAGTTTCAAGATGAAATTCGGGATATAAGCTCGGCTAGCTACCTGTTCAACAAAGTGTACAAGGAACGAATTTATGCCACAGCCGGTAAGCTTGTTAGATGTGACGGAAACTACAAGATTCCGGCTTCTGACGTTCGGTTCATCAAGTTCCAAACCGGTAAAGTAACCTACCGGTTCATTTACGAGAAAGGCGCTAAAGTCTCGGAAATCGCCAAAAAGCATAAAGCGGATTTTGCCTTTAATGCGCCTTTTTTCTATAATCATCTTCCTCTTGGAAATGCCAAGGATCATGATAAAATCGTCAATTCAGCTTACGGAAAAACAACCAAATGGAATGAGTTCGCGGTAGTGAAAGGCAGACCGATGATCGGCAGGTTTAACATTGAAGATCGGCATGACCTGCTCGTCCAAGGAACCCCATTGCTTATCGAGAAAGGAAAGCCGGTTTTCGATAAATATAGAGTCATAGAAGAACTTAACGATGATATAGGGAAATCCAGATGTCAAAGAACATTTGTTGGTATAGATGCCAAAGGCGATTTATGGTTGTTCGTAGGCGACGGTAGGACGAGTTCGGATCGGGGCCTTTCGCTTGAAGAAATGGCTTTTTTTGCATTGGTTAAAGGCTGCGTAAGCGCGATAAATTTCGATGGGGGAGGCAGTACGATTCTTTGCGACAGAACCGGAGGGATCAATCAGAAACTCAACACGGGAGTCAACGAACGTATTGTCCATCATGCTTTATTAGTTTTCCTCGATAAATAACACTCGGGAGGCGTTGCGGTTGAAACCGTCCATTCATGATGTGATCATCGATCTTTTAATAAGCTATAGCACCAAAGAAAATGTCCCGTCCGTCTCGGAGATTTTGTCCGTAGAAAATGCGCTTCCTCTTGTCGAAGAACATCTGGAGCCGGGAACGTATCATTCCTATGTCGAATGGGTCGAACGAAACAAGGAACGTTATTTATGATGAATATACAGCTAGTCGAGTGCCCGTTTAATGAAGCTACCCACGTATACGTAATTACGGAGAGATTCAATCGTTTAACGCCTTCGCGACTCTATGAAATCAGAATGAAACCTCGAAGCTCCGATTGGCAAGGCTCAACTGATGTTTATAAACCTGTCGACGTTACATATCTCATCGATGACTACGGCAAAGAATTTGAAGGGTTTCTTACGATAAAAGGAGTTTATTTGAGAGTTTCGGTCCAATAGTAAAAAGTAATTAGAGCCCCCATCAACGCTTTTGTTGATGGGGGCTCAACATTTCCTAATATATTCTCTTTGATAGGTTATTTAGCCAAGAGCCCAGTGCCCGTGCCGGCGGCAGGGTCTTTCGGCTTGCGGTGGACGAAGCGATCTACGACTTTGTGCAAGAGAGGCAAGACATAACGGTCAAGTCCGAAGCGTCCTGCGTTCGTACCGGCGACGACGACCAGCAATCCGAGTAGCGTTAACCAAGGGTTAGTGCTTACCGTTCCTGCGAACATGAACATGAAGTTCATTAAGAGTCCGAAGAATGCGGCCGTGATGGTCAACGTACCGAGGATGAGACCGAGACCGACTAGGAACTCTCCCCAAGGAATCATGATATTGATAATCTTAACGTTCGGCAGTGCGAAGTGTTCAAGGAAGGCAAGGTAAGTCGGGTATACCGCCTCGCCGGTTGCCTTATCGATAACCGGATTGTTAATGGCCCCGTTCAGGAATCCTCCGGCATTAAAAGGAGTCGCTCCGGTGATTTTATGCCATCCTGCGGTGATCCAAGCATACCCGACGACAAAACGGATAATGGTGACCAGGATTGCGGCTACGCGATGTTCTCTCCAGAATTTCATCATGACACTCACTCCTAATTATGATTTAGTATAGGGCGTTGAATGTGTTAGCGACGAGTAGTCGTTATCGGTTTATCGTGCGTTTCGCCGATGGTTGAGATCGAAAGGGCTTCATCGGGCTCACCGTCCTCGTTTGTTTTTCTTGTATTTCATGTCTTAATCATAAATCTCATCTCCGAAATATAATGTGAATTATATCACAATGTTGAAAATAACTTTGAACGATGTTACCAACTAGGTATCGCTCATTTAGCTGACAGAGGAGCTTATGTCTATAACAATTCCCCTGTTTTGGAAGCTCGCATACACCAGAGTCGTCATTAATACGAAAAACATCAAATTACCCCATCCAATTGCGCCGGATGATGTGTCATACTTCGAAATAATACCGCGTGGCGGTACTATAGCGCCGGAGGGTGTGCCATTCTTCGAATTAATACCGTGTGGCGGCACTATAGCGCCTGAGGATGTGCCATTCTTCGAATTAGTACCGCGTGGCGGTACTAAGTGCTCGAATATCCGGTTTGCGGCAATTTTGTTACGGTGTGAAACATATCACAGTCGAAAAACTTTGCCAGTATTATGATGAGCTTGCTTAAAATGATACCGATGGAGGGAGCAAGTTAGATGAAAAAATGGACAATGTTAATTGGGGTGCTATTGGCTGTGACGTTGATCGCGTCCGGTTGCGGAGGCAAGAACAAAGAGGAAACGAGCCCATCTCCGGCGGCGGAAGCAGGAGCGGGAGGCGGAGCAAAGGCAATCACGATCGATGCGTCTAACTTCAAATTCGATCAGGATGAAATAAAGGTGAAGAAAGGCGAAGAAGTGAGCATTACGCTGAAGAACAGCCAAGGTAACCATGCGATCCACATCGACGGCTACGATAAAGAAGTGAAAGGCAACGCCACCGTTACTTTCGTAGCCGACAAAGCGGGCGAATTCACATTCATTTGCAGCGTTATGTGCGGTAAAGGCCATGACGACATGAAAGGCAAGCTGATTGTGGAGTAAGCCGCATAGCTAAAACGGTGTCCCGACCCCCATCGACTTTGATGGGGGTCTATTCATGAATCCGGACAACAAAATCGACTATTCAACACTAAGGTCCGTCCAAGGTTAAGGCATATCAACCTTGTCGACGGCCTTTTTTTCGCATTCGCAAGTAATAAATAAGGTTAAATTTAACAATTCGTCCACATCTGTCTGCCATCTCCCGTGATAATTGTCACTGTGAGGCGTATCGGATCTTTTTACAATGAAAACAACTTGAGAACGGGAGGAATCCGGAATGCACGAGGATCGAACGGCGGCGAAATCGCACGAAGCCGCAAACTCTGCTCCCAACCCTGCGGCAGAAGAGAAAGAGCAGTCGCTCAGAGGGACATTCGTATCTGTATTGCTGCTGGGGGCCTTTTTGGCGCTAGTATGGATTGGCATTTTCGTTTTATTCATCGCGCGAGATTAGAAGGGGGAAGCCACATTATGCACATGCACCGACTGGAGAAAATATGGCTCGGCATCGGGGTGTCCATGCTGGCCGTGTTCTTGCTCGTGCTTGGAATCATGACATTCGGGCAGGGCATCGCTCCTCCCAACGAACACGTTCATCATATCGACCCTACGAAAGTAAGCGAAACCGCACCGTTTGACAAACCGCAACTGACGAAGATCGGAGACAACGAATACGAAGCGGTAATGGTCGCGTACGCGTTCGGTTACGATCCCGCCGAACCGATGGAAGTGCCGGCCGGCGCCACCGTTCATTTCAAAGTAACGTCGTCGGACGTTGTCCACGGATTCGAGATTCCCGGAACGAACGTCAATATTATGGTGACGCCCGGCGAAATGAGCCAGATCACGCATACGTTCGATAAGCCCGGAGAGTATTTGATCCTTTGTAACGAGTATTGCGGGATCGCCCATGAAATGATGAAAACCACCCTCGTGGTGAAATAGGAGGCCGGATTCCATGTCTACGACTGAAACAAAGCCGTTCGACCGCCAAGACGGCCGACTCGTACTCGCTCACATCCTGTTCGCGTTCGGAGCGTTATTGATCGGCGCCATTGCGGGCCTGCTGCAAGGAATGGTGAAATCCGGGAGTATCACATTACCGGATAATATCGGATATTACGAGTTGCTTACCGCGCATGGCGTGTTAATGGCGCTCATCTTCACGACTTATTTTATTATCGGATTCCTTTACTCCGGTTTGTCCCACACGTTGGGCGGTAGCTTGCTTCCTTTAGCGAGAAAGCTAGGATGGATCGGATATGTTTTCATGTCCGTAGGAACGCTCATTGGCGTCGTTGTTATTCTGCTTGGTAAAGCGAGCGTACTGTATACGTTCTATGCGCCGATGAAGGCATCGCCTTACTTTTACATCGCGCTCGCTCTTGTCGTGATCGGAAGTTGGTTTGGCGGCTTCGGCATGTTCTATCAGTATCGTCAATGGAAGAAAAACAACAAAGGCAAGCTATCCCCTCTGTTCGCTTATATGACTATAATGACGATGATCTTGTGGCAGATTGCAACGATCGCGGTTGCGCTGGAGGTCGTCGTACAACTCATCCCTTGGTCGTTCGGCTGGGTGGAGACGATTAACGTGGTGCTGAGTCGGACGCTATTCTGGTTTTTCGGCCATCCGCTCGTCTATTTCTGGTTGCTTCCGGCTTATATTTGCTGGTATGTGATCATTCCGAAAATAATCGGAGGAAAAATATTCAGCGATGCATTGGCGCGCATGTCCTTCGCATTGTTCCTGCTATTCTCCATTCCGGTCGGTTTCCACCATCAGCTGATGGAGCCGGGAATCAGCCACTTCTGGAAATACCTGCAGGTCGTACTCACGTTCATGGTCGTTATACCGTCGCTGATGACCGCGTTCTCCATATTCGCGACCTTTGAGCTTAACGGCAGATCGAAGGGGACGAAAGGACTATTCGGTTGGTTGAAGGTTCTCCCTTGGAAAGACGTTCGATTCTTCGCGCCGTTCATGGGAATGCTCATCTTTATTCCTGCGGGCGCCGGCGGATTGGTGAACGCAAGTAACCAAATGAACGCCGTTGTCCACAATACGTTATGGGTCACCGGGCATTTTCATCTCACGGTGGGAACGAGCGTCGCGTTAACTTTTTTCGGTATCACCTATTGGTTGATTCCCGTAATTACTGGGCGTGTTCTCACTCCGAAAATGAATCGGCTGGGCATCGTTCAGACCTTAATCTGGTGTATCGGGATGTTCTTTATGTCCGGTTCGATGCATGGCGTAGGTTTGCTAGGATCTCCTAGACGTACGGCGTATAGTACTTACGATAACCATCCGGACGCCGTTCTTTGGATGCCTTACCATGTCGCGATGGCCATCGGAGGAGCGATCCTCTTCGTTGGAGTATTGCTGCTGATTTACAACGTGATTTCCTTGATTCGAGCACCGAAGGGGGAGACGGAGTATCCGATCGGTGAAGTGTCGGAAGCTTCGGAATCGACTCCGCGTTTTCTGGAAAATTGGAAATTGTGGATTACGATTACCGTTGTTCTGATCTTGCTCGCTTACTCAATACCGATCATCGAGCTCATAACCAACACGACGCCGGGTTCGCCGGGTTATGTGACCTGGTAAAAGCAATTCCATTAATCTCCAAGGCCCTTTCGTACAAGCACATCTTGTCCATCTCCATATATTGATGGAGGAAGGAGGTGCTTGACGATGGCAAATCGACTGAATGCAATGGTTACGTACCCAAGACTCACCGTATATTCGGAAGAAAATTTCTTGGGACGCAGCGCGATCTTCAGAGGTAATCTTGGCATACGCAACCTGGATACCCGACTCGGAGGGATCGAAAGCTTAAAGTTTTTTTCCACGAGCAGCAATGCGACGTTAGTGCTGTTCACGCGAACGAACTTCAGAGGAAACTTCAGGGTATTTCGCGGTAACACCAACATTCGGGATTTAGACGATATTATCGGCGGTAATGACGCTGAATCGCTCATTTCCACGAATGTCCGTCTCTCCCTAGAAGAAATTCGCGCGATCCGCGATAGCGGCAGTTTACCGTCCGGTTACCGCTTGCTCTAAAATTTATCTGTAAAATAAGTCTATCTTCGTTCGAGTTAACGGGCGATGGTAGGCTTATTTATTTGCTCTTACATACAAGCGAAACATAATGAACGTAAATGACGTCAAGAGAATAATTGGAAAAGAGAGGGGCTTGGTCGGATGTTTAAGAAGACGAGTTGCGTTATTTTGCTTTTGATTGTCATTTTCGTTAGCGCATGCGGATCGAGAACGAATGATCCGGGGGTACAACCTTCATCAATACCACCCGATATCGCTCACTTGGCCGAAGGAGTGCTCATCGCAGAGGCGAAAGAAGGCGATTTTATCCTTCAGATCGAGACGGAGAAGAGCGAATATACGGTCGATGAACCCGTTAAGGTCGTGGCTAGATTGAAATACGATGGCGAACTTCCGGAGATTACGATCGGTCATTCCATGTCGGCATTCTCTTTCCCGATTATCGAGACGACCCGGGATATCGAGATCGCTTATGTCATGCCGGAACCATTGATTCGAACCGTAATGAAAAAAGGCGAATGGCTCGAGGAAACGTATAAGAAGTCGGGCGGTTATGGGGAGAACGACCCGGATAAGGAGTTTTTGAAACGATTTTTGACCGGGGAGAACTTTCCAGATGGTCGTTATCTCCTTTCGGCGCAAGCGAATTTCATTCTCTACGACGGAAAACCGGATCAGCAAGAGACGAAGGAAACGGATTTCGGCTTCAATACGGAACGTATACAGATCGAAGTTAAATAAGGCGCGAAAAAGATGAAAATTCTATCCGTTGGAAATACTGCTAAATTAGAGGAATTTCGGACTTCTCGTCGAACAAGAGAATTTAGGTAAAATATCCCTAAGTTGTTCCGAGGAGGAAAATTCGACATGTCCGAACAGGATTCGAGCCAGCCGGAATTACGCAAAGCAGAAGATCGGGAGCCCGGCGAGCTGCAAACCGCCGCTTCCGCTACGGAAGGGGCTCAAGTAACGCCGGTCCAGGCTGCGCCGCCGTCTAGTTCTTCGCAGAACTCTCCGTTAGGCGGAGTGGATTTCCAGAAGCTGCTTGAGCTAGCGAAGAACCCTTCATCGTCGTTAAAGCTTCAGCCGCTAACGGAATGGATTTACGGCGCGATTGGCGCAGTTGTAGGCGTCTTGGGATTTTTCATCTGGATCTGGGCGATTCAAGAAGAAATTAAGAACGAATTGTTCGGAGGGTTAGGAAATCTCGTGTTTCTTAGCTTGCTCGGGTTCACGACGCCGGGCAAATATTTAGTGATCGGTATATTCTCGATTGCGTTGCTAGTCGGTTCGTTAACGTTGATCGGCAACTTGTTAGGGGCAAAGAAACGCAGTTGGATGGAAGCCGTAACGTATCAGGGAAGCACGCAATTGTTGTTCGGGGCGGGATTGATCGTCGCAGGTCTCGTCGCTTTCGTATCTTTGCAATTGTCCATGCTTCTTGGAGTGATCCTCTTGCTCATTAACTTACTGTTAGTCGTAACGCAGGCCGAAGATCTCCACGAAGTCGGCAGGGAACGGCGGTTTTTGTTCATCGTTTATTCCATTGCGGCTTACATGTTTCTATTATTTTTGGTCTATTCGGTCGTTGCTTAATTCACTACGCGATAAAGGCTGTATCGATCCCTAGAGATCGGATACAGTCTTTATCGCGTTCTAGCGGCAATTCTAGCGCTGCGGTAAAGCGACGATAATCGTAGTTCCGTTCTCCTCGGTAGATTCGATGTTAAGCAATCCTTTGTAAAATTGGATCCTTTCGTTCACGATGGCGAGGCCTAATCCGGAATGTCCGGCTCTCTTGGTCGTATAGCCGGGAAGCAGAATTAACTGCTTATCTTGCTCGGACAGTAGCCTTCCTTGGTTACGTACTTCGATCTCGAGCATACCGTCATTAACCCGGAGGGACAGATGAACGAGTCTTTGATCGGCCGGCAGAGTTTCGCTTTCATCGTAGGCATTATCGACGAGATTACCCATAATTTTAACCAAATCGATCGACTTGATGGACGAGCCGATGTCCAAGTTGTCCGGAATTTGATAGGTAAAGGCAATGTTCCGCGTAATCGCGATCTCGGTCTTAGCTTGAATAAAGGCAGCCACTGCGGGAGACGAGTGGGAGAATACAGCGCTGACGGAGTGGGCTTCCTTGGCGATCTCCTCCATGTAGCTCCTTAACTGCTCCAGTTTGTTCATCTTTAACATCGAAGACATAACCTGAACGTGGTTTAGGAAATCATGACGCTGCCCGCGAATCGTCGTGAACATCTTCCCGATTTCCTCGACATAGACGTCTTGGGTCTGACGAACGGCTTCCTCTCGTATGTTGAGCAATAACCGAATCGTGTAGAAGAAAGCCCCGAAAGTCAGAAGAACTAAAGCATATATGATCATATTAAACGTTGAATCCGCGTATCGCTGCTTATTTTCAAACCCGATAATAAACAATAAACCGAGCAGAAACACTTGGAAAAGCGCGAGAAGTAATATTTCTCTTGTCCGGGTTTGTTTGATATTCATTAAATATTGATATAATCGAAGGAAGAAGGAAATTTTTCTTTTCTCCAATAAGCGGAACAAGGAAATAAGAATTAGGCCTACTACCGCGTATCCGGACGCTCGCTGCAAGAGATAACCTTTCGATACGACATCCTGGGTCGTAAGACCGTATCCCCATTGCAATAGCGGCACGCACAACATCTCCACCAACAAAAGAAGCGCAAGATTGGTTAAGTACACGATCCATATTTTCCGCAAGCCGAAATTTCTAAAAACGAAATAAACGACGAAAAAGTTAATGCAGGTAGAATATAGGGCATGAAAGGCCACCGAGGCATGAAAAAGGTCCAAGTCGACGAGCAAGGAGTTCACGACGGCAAAAAGGACGAGCTTACGAACATGCAGCATCGGCTTTAATCCCCAAATCGTGAAAGTAAGCCAGATATGAATCAACGCCTGAGGTATGGATAGAAGAACGACGGACTTGAAGTAAATCAGCAAAAAGTCCATAGGATTCCTCCTCAGGATTGTCGAATAAAGTCGGAATGAGTGAGCGTCACGTCGATGATCTCTGAATCTACTTTATCGGTTTTTGGTAATCTACGGAATAGGTTCGGTTAGATTTTAGATAAAGATTATTTAAAGAACTTTTGAACTACCGCTTCAAATGAAGGTTCAAAAAGTCAGGTTTTCAGCACCGAGGCTGGTCGTTCGCCTGACGGCGAACTGCTCGCCCATGCGTCCGGGAAGGTTGGATGAAGCTAGGGAAAGAGGAGCGGAGCGTAGGAAAAACCTACGTGAGCACCTACAAGGTTTCCGGAGGAAACCTACTTCGGAAGCGTACGCTTTAGGCCCGGCTGAATTCAAGATTCGATGTCGAACCCGCTACTTGCTTCACTTCGTGATCAAAAGTTGACTTTTTGAACTACCGCTTCAAATGAACGTTCAAAAAGTCAGGTTTTCAGCACCGAGAAGGTTGGATGAAGCTAGGGAAAGAGGAGCGGAGCGTAGGAAAAACCTACGTGAGCACCGGAAGGCCCGGCTGAATTCAAGATTCGATGTCGAACCTGCTACTTGCTTCGCTTCGTGATCAAAAGTTGACTTTTTGAACTACCTTACATAGAGAGCAGGAATTGTGATGCCGGGGAACGATAACCATCCGAACGAATTAACGAAACACGAACAGCTCCTCCAATATATTCGCGAACTTCCGATTGGAACGAAAGTTCCCGTGCGTCAGATGGCCAAGGACCGGGGAGTTTCCGAAGGAACGGCATACCGGGCGTTGAAGGAAGCGGAGCAGCTCGGGCTGGTCAGTACGAAGGAGAGGATAGGGACCGTTAGGGTCGACAAGAAAAGACGAAGCCATCCGGAGCAATTGACTTTCGCGGAAGTGCTCGAGATCGTTCAAGGGAGCATGCTTGGCGGCGAAGAGGGCTTGGAGAAATCGCTTCACAAGTTCGTCATCGGCGCAATGGAGCTTGGAGAGATGATGGCTTATATCGATGCGGGCAGCTTACTGATCGTCGGTAACCGGGAGAATGCGCACAGAATCGCCTTGGAGCAAGGAGCGGGAGTGCTTGTTACCGGGGGATTCGGAACGAGCGAGGAAGTACGAACGCTGGCTAACGAAAGACGGCTGCCGATATTAACTTGCCGCCATGATACGTTTACAGTCGCTTCGATGATTAACAGGGCCATGTACGACCAACTGATTAAGCGGAAAATCATGATCATTGCCGACCTGCTCGAGCCGACTTCCCGTAATGGAGTCTTAAAACAATCGTCCGAGGTTGCCGATTTCCTGAAGTTAAGCGCGGAGACGGGGAGCAGCCGATTCCCGGTTACGGACGAGTGGAACCGCGTCGTCGGTATGATTACGTCCAAGGACGTGATCGGCTCGCCTCCCGGACAAGCGTTGGATAAGCTCATGACCCGGCGGCCGATGACCGTTACGCTGAATACCCCGGTTGCCTCGGCCGCCCATCGCATGGTATCCGAAGGCATCGAACTGTTGCCCGTCGTAGACCGGCAACGCAAGCTGGTCGGCACGATCAGCAGGGGAGAGGTTATTCGCGCGATGCAATTCGCCAACCGTCCGGCTCATTTGGGAGAGACCTTCGATGCGCTCATGTGGGGCGGGTTCACGGAGCAGCGCGATTCCGAGAGCCGGTTATATTTTACCGGATTGGCGACCCCGCAAATGTCGGGACCGTTAGGTACGATCTCGGAAGGCGTATTAACTTCGTTGATGCAGCAAGCGGCAAGCCGCGCGGTCGAAGATCTGCGGAAGCGGGAGCATGTGCTCGACAACATGACGACCTATTTCCTGCGCACGGTTCCGGTTGACGCGAGCATATCGATCGTTCCCCATATCATCGAGGCTAGCAGAAGATACGTGAAGGTAGAAGTCCAGGCCGTCCAGGACGGCGATGTCGTAGCCAAAGCGATGCTGACCGCGCAGACGATCGACCCGGCTTAAGATTGCTATCGACTCTCGGTAGCACCTTCTGGTGTTGGGTCGGGGAGTCGGATGGATTAACGCAACAATCGAGCGAAATGGGAATGGTTGCGAACGCCCGCGAACAAGTTGAATAAGCCTAATAGATAGAACAAAGCGCACACGACGATTTTAACCGATGATCCCGTGAAAATTATCAACAAGATCGAGGCGATGAGAATGAGCATCAACCCCATGCTGATATTCATGCGCGACGTATACAGTCCGCGCATCCGGCCGTCGCTTGTCCTGCGGGATCGGAAGCTATAAATGGCGGATAAGAAACAAGTAATGACAATGAGGGCGCCGAGCACCCATTCTAGCGCATCGATCATGTAAGTTAGCAACTCCTCTAGACTATCGTTAACGCCCATTATTGTACCACAAACGAAGAGGAACGCGCTCGTCTTGCGAGCTGCGTTCCTCTTCGTTTGCGGGACGTTGGAGAAGACGAGTGTGCTTCGGCGGAATAGCCCGGCTGAGTCGGGTTAAATTTGTAATGAGAACGTATGTTTGGTAAAATGGAAGACAGATCATAATTAAGTCATCGGTATCGCATACGGATTTGTTGCCGCACCCCCTCCATGACTTATTTCGGAAGGTGTTTTTTCGCTTCGACCCATACTTGCAGCACGCCGTCGACAACGAGCATCGTTCTTAAAGTAACCTTGTAGTCACTGCCTTCGATATGATCGTAGCTTTTCGTCTGCAGCAGCTGCCGTGCGAATATCGCGTCCGTATTAATCACGTATATGCTTCGGCCCAAGAAAATGCTCAAATCCTCTTTGAGCCTCTTCTTAAGCTCCTTTTGCGTAAGGATATCGATGTTATCGGCCTCATCCTGCTCGGTATAGAAGATCGTAACGATGCTGCGGATGACGTTCTCTTTGCGCACCTGCTGTGCGAGCTGCAAGTCTATTTTCATCGTTGCCAGTTGATCCTTAAGCTCATAATTGTCCAGAATGACCTCGTTCACTAAGTTTATTTTCAAAGCGTTATATACGGCGCTGCCGACGATCATTCCGCATACGAAGAAGGCCGTCACTTGCATGAACTTCCGAAATCGCTGGAAAGTAGGCACCCGCATGATGGTATCTCACCCCCCGTTGCTGCACATCCATTGGACGAGTTCAACGCCGAGATGAGCGCCGAGAAAAGCGAACAAAATATAACCGATTTGCTGCATCGCCGGGGAAAGATAGCCGACCAGCACGTGCGACTCGATGACCCGTATCGGATCGATCGTGCCGCCGACCGCCGCGACGAGCGCCCATATTTTCAAATTACTCGCGACTTGGAGCATCTTTACCTTGGGCGGAGTCATTAGAAACACCGAACCCATGCCCGCGAACAGCGCGCCGCCCAATACGACGCCGAACGCGATGAAGAAGCTGAAAGCCGCTTTCGTAATAAATTCGTCCATATCCATTCCCCCTTCGCGCGATCAAACGGGCAGCAAGCGGTCGTCCGCGGTTTGTCGCTACACTATCATATCTATGGGACTGGCATCCTCCCTTATGATACAATTCATATAAGAGATTTTTCGGAAAAGAGGGATACCCGTGTGCGATTTCGTTCATCTTCACGTTCATAGCGAATACAGCCTGCTTGACGGAGCGGCGCGAATCAAGGAGATGGCGGCCAAAGCGGCTGAACTCGGCATGACTTCCCTCGCCTTAACGGATCACGGCGTCATGTATGGCACCATTCCTTTCTATAAAGCATGCCTCGAACACGGCATTAAGCCGATTATCGGCATGGAAGCCTATATTACGGCAGGCTCCCGGCATGACAAGCAATCCCGCAAGGAACAGCCGACCTATCATTTAACGCTGTTAGCCAAGAACGAAATCGGTTACCGGAACTTGATGAAGCTGACTTCCATCGGGCATTTGGAAGGTTTCTACTATCGTCCCCGAATCGATTTCGAAGCGTTAACGGCTCATGCCGAAGGGCTTGTCTGCTTAAGCGGATGCATGAGCAGCGAGCTTTCCCGCCAGCTTATGGACGATCAGTACGACGCGGCGAGGGCGACGGCGATCCGTTACCGCGAAGTTTTCGGAGACGACTATTACTTGGAAATTCAGGATCATGGCATTCTCGAACAGAAGAAAATCACGGCTAACGTGATCAAGTTGTCCGAGGAGCTGGGAATTCCGTTAGCCGCGACTAACGATTCGCATTATATCGACGAAGACGATCATTCCTTGCAAGACGTGCTGATGTGCATCGGAACCGGCAAGACGATCGATGATCCCGACCGGTTTAAGATTTCTACGAATCAATTGTTTCTCAAGAGCGGGGAAGAGATGTCCGCCCTGTTCCGTCACGTCCCCGACGCGATTGCGAACACGGTGAAAATCGCGGATAGTTGCAAGTTAGAGCTAGAATTCGGACGGCACATTTTGCCGACATTCGATCCGTTGCCCGCAGGTAGCACGGCGGCGCAGTACTTAAAGGAACTTTGCGAGAAAGGCTTAAGCGAGCGATATGCGGCACTCAAGGACTGGGAAAACGGAGATTACCGCAAGGAAGCGGAGGAACGGCTTCGGTATGAACTGCGCGTGATCGGAGAGATGGGATTCGACGATTATTTCCTGATCGTATGGGATTTCATCCGGTATGCGCACGAGAACGGGATCGTCACGGGACCCGGACGCGGCTCTTCGGCGGGAAGCTTAGTCGCGTATGTATTGAAGATTACCGATGTAGACCCCCTCAAGTATAAGCTGCTCTTCGAAAGATTCCTGAATCCCGAACGGATAAGCATGCCCGATATCGATATCGATTTCAGCGACGAACGGCGCGACGAGGTCATTCGTTATGTCGTCGAGAAGTATGGATCGGAACACGTCGCGCAGATCATTACGTTCGGAACGCTGGCAGCCCGCGCGGCGGTTCGCGATGTAGGCAGAGTGCTTAATTTGCCCTATGGCGATGTGGACAAGACGGCTAAACTCATTCCGGGCATGCCGGGCATGTCGATCGAACGAGCGATGCGGGACAACTCGGAATTCAAAGCATTGGCGGAAGGAGGATCGAGCGTCGCGGAGCTGATCGCGATGGCAAGACGGGTCGAAGGCATGCCGCGGCATGCGTCTACCCATGCGGCGGGCGTCGTGATCTCGTCCGATCCGCTTACGGACTACGTCCCTCTTCAGGAAGGGACCGATGGCGTACCTTTGACGCAATATTCCATGGAAAATCTGGAAGCCGTCGGGCTGTTGAAAATGGATTTTCTCGGGCTGCGCACGTTGTCCATTATTGAACGGTCGCTCGTTTCCATTCGGGAGCAAACCGGCCTTGACCTCCGATGGGAGGAAGTTTCCTACGAGGATGAACCGACGTACGAACTGATGGGACGCGGAGAAACGACGGGAATTTTCCAATTAGAATCCTCCGGTATGCGCCGGGTGTTAAAAGAGATGAAGCCGTCCTCGTTCGAGGATATCGTCTCCGCGGTGGCGCTGTACCGTCCGGGACCAATGGAATTTATCCCGCAATTCATACGGGCGAAGCATGGCTTGGTCGAAGTGGAATATCCGCATCCCAAGCTTGAGCCGATCTTATCGGATACTTACGGAATCATCGTGTACCAAGAACAGATCATGCAGATCGCTTCCACGATGGCCGGGTTTACGTTAGGGCAATCGGACTTGTTGCGGCGCGCCGTCAGCAAGAAGAAACGGGAAGTGCTCGATGAACAGCGGCAGCATTTCGTGCGGGGAAGTTTGAAGCTCGGCTACTCGGAAGAAGAAGCCAATAGCGTGTACGATATGATCGTGCGTTTCGCCGATTATGGCTTCCCTCGGGCTCATGCCGCGGCATACGCTGTACTGGCGTTCCGAACCGCGTATCTCAAAGCGCATTACCCGGTTGCTTTCATGGCGTCGATGCTAGCTGCGGTCGTAGGCAATCAACGCAAAACGGCGGAATACGTGGACGAATGCCGCCGGATGGGAATCGCGGTTGCGAAGCCGGACGTCAACGAAAGCGGCGTGTTGTTCACGCCGGTCGCGGCTGCGGAAGAAGGGAGCCTCGGATCGATCCGATTTGGGTTAGCCGGCGTGAAGAACGTAGGTACTCAAGCGATCGAGAGCATCATGCGGGAGAGAAGCGGGAGTCCGTTCGAGAGTCTAAGCGACTTCTGCAGGCGCGTCGATCCGCGAGTATGCAACAAGCGGGTCATTGAATCGCTTGTCCAGGCGGGGGCGCTCGAATCGCTCCCGGGACACCGCTCTCAGCAGCTGGCGGCGCTCGAACCGACGCTTGCGGCCGCCGCGGTATGGCGCAAAGAACGAGAAGAGCTTCAGATCGAGCTGTTCGACTTCGCGGAGTCTCCGAACTGGAACGTGGATCTGCCAATCGTTCCGCCTTATTCGCAGACGCAAATGCTAGATCTCGAGCGCGAGCTGATGGGATTATACTTATCCGGTCATCCGCTCGACGCGTTCGATGGCTTAATGGATGAGTTACGGCTGGATCGTCTCGTGGACATCGCGGAATCAACGGACGGAGCGACTGTTTTTACGGCGGGAATGATCGTTTCCCTGAAACCGTTCGTTACCCGCAAAGGGCAAGCGATGGTATTCTTGGAAATCGAGGACCGGATCATGGGTACGGAGCTGGTCGCTTTCCCAACCGTCTGGGCGAAGGCCGCCGCCACTACGAAGAAAGGCTCGTTAGTGTTCGTCCGGGCGAAGGTGCAACAAGGGGACGAGGATTACAAGCTGTTGGCGGACGATATTTTACCTTTGGACGCTCCGGATTTGAAGTTGCAAGCGGACAGGCTTCGACGTATCGGGCAAGCTTCACGATCCGGGGGCAATTATGCCAATAGGACGGCGAATCAGTCGACTGGCGCGAAAGGAACTGCCGCATCTCCAGCTTCCTCTGGGGCAAAGTCGGCGAATGCTCCATCGGGCGGCGTATCGTCGTCGGTTGAAGGCAAGCCGCAAAGAGCCTATATCCGCATTGACGAGCCCCATGAGCAACCGGCTACGCTTATCCGTCTCAAATTGCTGCTTAAAGCCCATCCGGGGGAGCTTTCCACCGTGCTTATCTATCAGAGGGAACGGCGCCCCGTCGCGCTAAGCGACGAATACAAAGTTCATCCCACGCCGGAATTAATGGCGGAGATCGAGAAGCTGCTGGGCGAGGGAAGTTTCCGCGTGAAATGATGCAGGGCTCGCATGGCCAATATTAAGGTGACTTCTACGGAAGGCAGGATGCGTGATGAATAAGGGCGTTATTTTGCGAGAAACGACGGATGACGACCTGCAGATTTCTATGAACAGCAACTGGACGAGACCGCCAACTTCATGGCCGCGTTTACCGCTAAGGACTCCGCTGATCGGGATCTACGAGCGACCCCGGATACAGAGTCAAGCAACCACCGAAATAGTTACCTAATTTATGCTAATTCAATCTTTCCCGCCTGAAGCCAACCATTTTAGGATTCTCGTTACGCACAGATCTCCCTGACTCCCGGGGAGATTTTTTATTTTAAATGGACTATATAGACGGTGGGATATTCAGGAAAATAAATTAAACAACGCCAGCGGTAACACGTTTAGAATATAAGCTTGATTCCTTTCTAAACAATTCACAATAGAGCTCGCACTTTTACAACGAACTGAGAGTACCTTACACTTGCCGAAATTTGGCTAACGCACTGAGAGTACCTTAGACCTACCGAATTTTGGCTAACGCACCTCGAAGCGCACTGAGAGTACCTTACATCCGACGAAATTTCGATAACGCACCTCGAAACGCACTGAGAGAACCTTGACACCCGCTGAAATTTGGCTAACGCACCTCGAAGCGCACTGAGAGTACCTTACACCCGACGAAATTTCGATAAAGCACCTTGAAGCGCACTGAGAGTACCTTACATCCGACGAAATTTCGATAACGCACCTGGAAGCGCACTGAGAGTACCTTAGACCTACCGAATTTTGGCTAACCATTCGGGGAGCGCACTGAGAGTACCTTACACCCGACGAAATTTCAAAAACGCACCTGGAAACGCACTGAGAGTACCTTGTTGGACGGAAGGATGGCGAGTATAGCGAAAGTAGGCCAAAAATGTACCTAAAATTGCTCCCAAATAAGAGGACCTAAGCAAGCCATAACTGCTAAGCCGCTTTAAACCGAGGAGAGAGACAGCTCCCCAACCGTGGTATCCGCTAGAATTCGACATAAAATCCAACCGGTAGGCCCTGAGAATTAATTGTGAGCCAAGGATATGAAAAGACAATAAAAGCTATCAGAGTATCATATCCAACTTTCAAAAAGCGCTATACATTGAAGGTGTACTCCACTTAACCGAAGGAGGGATTTTAATGAGAAGGGCAGTCTCGGCACTCATGGTCGTATGCCTAAGTTTCGTTACCGGTTTCGGCATGCTGTTCCTGACGAACGAAGGCAGTGTCTACGCGGCGGAGACGAAAATCGTCCTGACTCCGTCGATGGTCACGAACGAATCGGGCCTAGGAGACGCTACGCTTCTGGTGGACGAGCAGGCGATCGCCGGCGATCCGGCGAACGGCAGCGGCGGAGCTCCGACGACGAACTGGCAAGCAGGCTGGAACGCATCTTTGTACCCGGCATACGCATATATCGATCTTGGACAAAGCTACAATCTGACGAGCCTTTACTTGCGGGACACGCACGACGCGGCCGCCATTACGCTTTACTCGGGCTCGCCCGGCAACTGGACGGCGCTGTTCACCGATCCGCTCTCCGGATGGATGACGTGGAACGCTCATCCGGTAAACGTGTTGACCCGGTACGTGCGGGTCGCACTGTCCGCGGCGAACGTAAACATGACGGAGCTCGTCCTGTACGGAACCCCGGTTGGCGGAGGCCAAGACGTAACCGCTCCTGCCGCAATTACGAATTTGGCGGCTACTTCGGCTACGTCGAATTCGGTGACTTTGACGTGGACGGCTCCGGGCGATGACGCCAATATAGGGACTTCGGCGTCCTACGATATTCGCTACAGCGCGAGCGGCATAACCGAAGCGAACTGGGCAAGCGCAATACCGATCAACGGCGAACCGACCCCTGCCATCGCTGGAACGAGCCAATCGATGACGGTACCCGGATTGTCGCCGAGCACGACGTATCATTTCGCGATGAAAACGTCCGACGAAGCATCGAACGTCTCGGCGATATCGAATTCGACAAGCCTAGCGACAACGGCTGCGCCCAGCAACGGGAAAATCGCTTTAACACCCGCGATGGTCGTTAACGAATCGGGCTTAGGAGACGCCACGCTGCTGGTGGACGAGCAGACGCTCGCCGGAGATCCTGCGAGCGGAACCGGCGGAGCCCCGACGACGAACTGGCAAGCGGGCTGGAATCAGGCGCTGTATCCCGCCTACGCCTATATCGACTTAGGACAAAATTACGATTTGTCCAACATCTATTTGCGAGATACCCATGGCATGGCGGACATCACGCTATACTCGGGCACACCCGGCAACTGGACGGCGCTGTTCACCGATCCGCTCTCCGGCTGGATGACGTGGAATTCTCATCCGGTTACCGTTACGACTCGGTATGTGAGAGTCGGCTTATCCGCGACGAACGTCAACATGACGGAGATCGTTCTCTACGGAACGGCTACAGGTTCCGGCGGCGGGGATACGATAGCGCCGTCGGCGATTACAAGCTTAGCGGCTCCGTCCTCGACGTCCAATTCGGTCACGCTGACGTGGAACGCACCCGGAGACGACGGCAACGTGGGAACCGCGGCTTCCTACGACATCCGCTATAGCATGAGCGTCATCTCGGAAACCAACTGGGCAAGCGCGACGCCGGTTAGCGGCGAACCGATTCCGACCGCCTCGGGAACGAGTCAAACGATGACGGTGCCCGGATTGTCGCCGAGCACGACGTATCATTTCGCGATGAAAGCGTCCGACGAAGCGTCGAATGTATCGCCGATTTCCAACGTCGTCAACAAAGCGACAACCACTCTCGCGGATACGGTCGCTCCGGCGATGGTCACGAACCTTGTTGCTTCGTCGCCTACGACTAACTCGGTGAACTTATCGTGGACCGCGCCCGGAGACGATGGCAACGCGGGAACCGCGACTTCTTACGACATCCGCTACAGCATGAGCGTCATCTCGGAAGGCAACTGGGCAAGCGCGACGCAAGTGAGCGGCGAACCGGTTCCGACCGCCGCGGGTACGAGCCAGTCGAAGACGATAACCGGTTTGTCATCGAACACGACGTATCACTTCGCGCTGAAGACTTCGGACGAAGCGTCGAACGTCTCCGTCCTGTCGAACGTGCCAAGCGCGACGACGCTCGCTTCGGGCGATACGGTTGCCCCCGCGGCCATCAAAACGTTGAAAATCGTCGCTTGGACGGGAACGACCGTCACGTTATCTTGGAAAGCGACCGGGGACGACGGGAACAACGGGCAAGCGACGAGTTACGAAGTTCGTTACGGAGACAAAACGATCGTGGACAGGACATACGCGGACGAATGGCACGATACGTGGAAAACATCGGCGATCTTCGGCCAATCGCTCGCGCCCCAACCGGCGGGAGGAACCGAGACGTTGACGGTGACCGGATTGAAACCAGGGAAGCTGTACGGCTTTAATGTGATCGCGAAGGACGAAGCCGGCAACGCGTCGTCTCTATCGACTTCGGTCGACGTGATGACGAATTGGGACGGCGGAGGATACCCGGCCGGCATGGTCGCTGAATTTTACAAGGATACGGGATTAAGCACTTTCAACGGTCGCGCGGTTTACGACAAATTCGAGATTCAAAGCTGGTTGCTGCCCACCGATTTTACTCAATTCGGCGCCCGGGTAACCGGCCAAATCAAGCCGTCCTATTCTCAAACCTATACGTTCTATACGAAAACGTCGGCCAACACCGGTATTCGATTGTGGGTAGGAGGGCAGCTTCTGATCGACAGGTGGAACAGTCCTACTTCGGCGGAACAGTCCGCGACGCTGGCGCTGACGGCCAACCAGCTCTACGAGATCCGTTCGGAGATCAAAGGTCCCGATAGGTCGGCGTTCGCGCAAGCTTATTGGTCCAGCTCCAGTCAGGCCAAAGATCTCATCAAGACGCCAAGGCTCGAAGTGTTGCCGGATCTGTCCGCGCCAAGCGCGATCACGAATCTGACGGCTTCGGCCATCGATTCCTCGACCGCTCAATTGATGTTCTCCGCTCCGGGAGACGACGACATCGTGATGCCGGGCGCTTCGGGAACGTGGGGGAAAGTTTCGACTTACGAGGTACGGTACAGTACCGCGCAGATCGATGCGAGTAATTGGAATCAGGCAACCCAAGCGGATATTTACGTTCTTCCGAAAAACGCGGGCTTATCCGAGACGATTACGGTAAAGGGCTTAAAAGCGGGGACGACGTATTATTTCGCGGCGAGAGGCAAGGACGAAGCGGGTAATCTCGCTCCGGTCTCCAATTCCTCGAGCGCGACAACTTCCGGTACCGCGGATACGACGGCGCCGGGAACGATATCCAATCTAACCGTCAACCCGGGAGCGATCACCGCGCTTCTGAATTGGACCGCGCCAGGAGACGATGGATCGGTCGGACAAGCGGCGAGGTACGAGATCCGTTTCGGAACCGCACCGATCGACGCTTCGAATTGGTCCGACGCGACGCTTGCCGCCGGTGCTCCCGCGCCTTCCGTCGCCGGAACGAGCCAGTCCATGACCGTCAAAGGCTTACGGCCGGGAAAAACGTACTTTTTCGCTATACGCTCAAGCGACGAGGCGAATAATCTCTCCGCGATATCCGCTCCCTTATCGGCGTCCACGACATCCGCTCCGGGAGGCTATATCGTAAGCGGAGCATCGACGATGGATTTAATCGTTACGCCGCAAGAGGCGGGCAACATTTACTACGTCGTCTACAATTCGTCGCAGGCTCAGCCGTCGGCTTCGGCGCTTAAAGCCGCGGCTCAGGGAGCTACCGGAGGCTCACTCCTTAAGAACGGCGTCATTCCGGCTAGCCAAGCAGGCTTCGAACTTACTCGAACGATAGGCAAGCTTTCCGAGAATGCGACTTATTACGCCTATTGGGTAGCGGAAGGACAAAGCTCCGGGCTCGGTACGGTATACGGTTCGGTCAATACGTTGCAGATCAGGCAAAAAGAAGTGCAGTTCACCTCTTCGCTTCCGGGCATCGGCGGCGTACATTACCTAGCTTACGTTCCGGAAGAAGTTTACCGCGATCCGAACGGTAAATATCCGCTGCTGTTGTTCCTGCATGGAGGAGGCGAAGGGGGAACGGATATCAACAACGTTACGACGCACGGTCCTCCGAAAATGATCAAAAACGGACAAGACCTGCCTTTTATCGTCGTATCGCCGCAATTGAAAGATAACCTGAACCCGCCGCCGAGATGGCATACGCCAGGCTACATCGACGATTTCGTGAAGGATGCCATGTCCAAGTACCCGATCGATCCGGACCGGATCTACGTGACGGGGCTTAGCAAGGGAGGAGGAGGAACCTACTACTACGCGATAGAGCATCCGGAGAAAGTCGCGGCTATATTGCCGGTCGCCGCCCAGATCCGCAATCCGGAAAACGGCAATCAAGTGTTTATAACGCCGGAGAACGCTTATCGGATGAACGGGATCCCCGCTTGGGCTTTCATGAATATCGTAGATCCCGTTAGCGAAAGAGGGCTGACGGAGCAAGTTTTCGATTTTCAGATCAATAGTCCCGTCCCGCCGTCTCCTTCTCCGTTATTGACGTTCTACCAATTGAACGGACATGGCGGCTGGGATGATACTTACGGCAATTCCGACGTTTATGCTTGGCTGCTGACTCATTCGAAATGATCTTTCATTCTATTCTTGAGGAGTGATTTACGATGAAAAGAGCAATATCGGCGTTCATGATCGTCTGTCTGAGTTTCATTGCCGTATTCGGCTCGATGTTCGTGACGAACGGCGGAACGGCTTACGCGGCGGAAACGAAGATCGCGCTGACCGCGTCGATGGTCGTGAACGAATCGGGGCTCGGCGACGCCACGTTATTGGTGGACGAGCAGACGCTCGCCGGGGATCCGGCGAACGGCAGCGGCGGCGCCCCGACGACGAACTGGCAAGCGGGCTGGAACGCGTCGTTATATCCGGCTTACGCTTACGTCGATCTCGGACAGAATTACAACCTCACGAGCATCTATTTGCGCGACACCCACGATATCGCGAATATTACGATTTCCGCGGGAAGTCCCGGCAACTGGACGGCGCTGTTCACCGACCCGCTCTCCGGGTGGATGACGTGGAACGCGCATCCGGTGAACGTGACCACGCGGTACGTACGGGTCGCCTTATCCGCGGCGAACACCAACATGACCGAGCTTGTCCTTTACGGTACTCCGGCGACCGGCGATGCGACCGCTCCGTCCGCGATATCCGACTTGGCGGCGACTTCGTCGACGTCTAACTCGGTCGCGCTGACGTGGACGGCTCCCGGCGATGACGGCAACGCGGGAACCGCGACTTCTTACGACGTTCGCTATAGCCCGAACACCATTACGTCCGCCAACTGGGCAAGCGCGACGCCGGTCGGCGGCGAGCCGGCGCCCGCCGTCGCGGGAACGAGCCAGTCGATGACCGTGACCGGATTGTCTTCGGGCACGACATATTACTTCGCGATGACGGCGTCCGATGAAGCATCGAACGTCTCCGCGCTCTCCAACGTCGCTAGCCGGGCAACCGCCGCGGCGCCGGCAAGCGGGAAGATCGTCTTGACTACGTCCATGGTCGTGAACGAGTCGGGACTTGGCGACGCGACGCTGCTCGTGGACGAGCAGGCGCTCGCCGGCGATCCTGCTGGCGGAACCGGCGGCGCGCCGACGACGAACTGGCAAGCCGGCTGGAACGAGTCGCTCTACCCGGCTTACGCGTACATCGACCTCGGACAAAATTACGAGTTGTCCGCCGTCTATTTGCGCGATACCCACGGCATTGCGAACATTACCGTTTCCTCCGGAAGTCCCGGCAGTTGGAACGCTTTGTTCACCGATCCGCTGACCGGCTGGATGACCTGGAACGCGCATCCGGTCAGCGTGACGACTCGTTACGTACGGGTGGCTCTAAGCGCTTCGAACGTTAATATGACCGAGATCGTTCTCTACGGAACGGCGACGGGGACCGGCGGAGGAGGGGACACGACGGCGCCTTCGGCCATCTCGAACCTCGCTGCCCCGAGCTCTTCGTCCAACTCGGTGACGTTGACGTGGACCTCGCCCGGGGATGACGGCAACGTCGGAACGGCGGCTTCCTACGATATTCGTTATAGCTTGAGCAACATCACGGCAGGGAACTGGGCAAGCGCAACGCAAGTAAGCGGCGAACCGGCCCCGGCCGCGTCGGGTACGAGTCAGACGATGACGGTGCCCGGATTGTCGCCGAGCACGACGTATTTCTTCGCGATCAAAGCTTCCGACGAAGCTTCGAACGTATCGGCGATTTCCAACGTTGTCAGCAAAGCGACAACGGCAGCCCCTTCGGGCACCAAGATCGCCCTGACGGCATCGATGATCCTCAACGAGTCGACTAGCGGGGACGCGACTCGCCTCGTCGACGAACAATCGTTGTCCGGCGATCCGAAAGCGGGCGCGGGAGGTTCCCCGGTGAACGGCTGGGATCCAGGCTCTAATTCGATCTATTTTCCGGCTAGCGCCGTAATCGACCTGGGGGCCGACTATAACTTGACGGATGTTTATCTTTACGACGGAGCGGGTGGAGGAGCTTTCTATGTCTCCGGAGGAACGCCGTTCAGTTGGACTCCTCTGTTTACCGATAACCTGTCGCAGCAGAACAAATGGAGCGGTCATTCGGTGAACATCACGACGCGGTACGTGCAGGTGACTTTCCCCGGCTGCTGCCGCCAGATGCACGAGATCGTGCTGTACGGCACGATTCAAGGGACTCCGGAAACTCCGCCGTCGCCGAATCCGCCGTCGCTGCCGACGATGGATCAATTGATCGGCATCAACGCCTTTATCGACGATCCGAAGGATAAGATGCTAGCGGCCGGATTCGTCCGGGAATACCACAACTGGTTCTGGGACGAAGGAGACGCGTGGGATTTCACGAACCATACGACCGTCTATCCGGGTTATCCGAACAATGCCAACAAATTCAACCCGAGTTATGCCGGAGGCGGAGGATGGAACTTCGACGCCTATTATCAAACGCTGAAAGCTGCCGGACAAACGGTATCTCCCGCCATCCAAGGAAGCGTCGACTGGCTGTCGAACGGCTTCGGCAACAAACCGATTTCAACCGGGGAAAGCGCGCTGGCGCCGTCCTCTTATGCCGAGCACGCCGACCATATGTTTCAATTCGCGGCGCGTTACGGCAGCACGGCCGTCGCGGACAACAAGCTTAAGCTGGCCGCTGGACAGCCTAGGAGCACCGGTCTCAATACGCTGAAATATTTCGAGAACTGGAACGAGCAGGATGCATGGTGGAGCGGCCGAGCTTCTTATTTCAACCCTTACGAATACGCCGCTATGGCAAGCGCGGATTATGACGGTCATCAGGGCGCGATGGGGAACACGTTCGGAGTGAAGAACGCGGATCCGAACGCCAAGCTCGTCATGGGCGGTCTAGCCAAACCCGATCTGGAATATATCCGCGCGCTCAAGTTCTGGGCGGATTGGAATCGCGGCGGCAGCGTGCCGTTCGACGTTATTAACGTTCACATCTACAGCAACGACAGCGTGAACGGGTCGGCGGAAACGGTCGGAATCAGTCCCGAAGCGAGCTCATTCAAGGAAAAGTTGCAGCAATTCGTAGATTACCGTAACCGGTATATGCCGGACAAAGAAATGTGGATTACGGAGTTCGGTTTCGATACGCATCCGGCTTCCGTGCAAAGGGCTCCCGCGATCGGCGCGACTTCGCAGTTCGAAGTACAGGCGCAATGGTTGGTTCGTTCCTACCTGGCCGCCGCGGCCGCAGGCGTCGATAAAGCGGCGATGTACATGCTGCGCGACGTCGATCCGAACAGTACGACGAAATACGATAACAGCGGCTTGATCAGCAGCCAGAATACCGGAGGCGTTCCGAAGATTTCGTGGTATTACGTCTATACGCTGAAAAACCGGTTGACGGGCATGAAGTATTCGGGCGAGCAAGCATCGGGCAATGCCAACGTCAAAATTTACAAGTTCAAGAGCGCGACCGGCGGAAACGGAGGATACGTCATATGGAGCCCGACGAGCAACAACACGACCGTTAACAACTATCAATTGTCCTTGGCGGGATCTCCGTCCTCGGCTACGTTGGTCACGATGGCTAACGGGGATACGGACGGCGTTCCGTCCGCATTGACTATCTCCGGAGGCAAGGTCACCGTTAACGTCAGCGAAAGACCGATTTTCGTCCTTGTCGATAACATCGAGTAACGTCCCGGTTTCACAATAAGCCGTTCCCTCCCATGGCAATCGTGGGAGAGAACGGCTTGTGCCGTGTCTATGCTCCTGTAATGAGCAAGAGCCCGACCCGGCAGATGCTATTGTTGTGAAAGCGCTTTTATTTTAAGATGAACATAGAATGCAAGGAAAGCGCAATAGGGGGACGAACGGATGAGCATACGCAGGCCGAGACAATGGAGATTGACGATATTTCCGAAGCTGATCATCGCTTTCTTATTGGTCATCGCGCCGATCTACGTGATCGGACTTCAGATGAACAGGTTAGGCGAGTCCAGCGTCCGCGAAGAGCTTTCCAAATCTCTCAAGTCCAAAGTCGACTTTTACTTGAATTCGTTGGAAGTCGAGAATGAACGAATGATGAGCCTGCTCCAACGATACGTCGTGGACAAGGATGTCCAGCACTTGGCGTTCATCAGCAATACGATGACGATCGGGGAGTGGTCGGAAGCGGTGTTGCGCATTCAAGACAAGCTCGAAGTCATCAAGGGCTCCAGTTTGTACGTCAAAAGCGCGAGCGCGCACATTCTGACGTTGAAGCGAACGCTGTCCACGGAGAAGTCGATCAGCGACACGTTGGACGAGGAATACGAAGCGGTCGCGTCCGTATACGAGCGCAAGGGTCCCGGTATTTTCTATTGGAAGGACCGGCTGTTTCTCGCCGTCGCGTATCCCGGTTCCGATCTCCCCGGAATGCAGGAGACGTTCGTGTTATCGATAGAGTTGAACTTGGAAACGCTCGAGCAATCGCTGCTGACTATTACCGACTACGATAATTCCGGAGCGATGCTGATCAATTCGGAACGGAATTGGTCGTTAAAAGGGAACGGAAACGCGGAAATGGTTACCGAGCTGGCACACTTTCTGGACGAACGAACCGAGTTGGAGACGCGGGAAGGCATCTCGCAGGTTTCCTTGGACGGCAGCTTGCACCTGGTAGCCTTTAAGCACTCCCCGACGTTCGGCTACGATCTCGTCGCGTACGTTCCTCCCGAGCAGATGCTCGGTTCGATAGAGAAATACCGCAACCTGCTATGGATGCTCTCCTTTATATCGTTGGCAATCGTCGTCGCCTACTCCTATTGGCTGTACAGATTGATCCGCAAGCCTCTATACAAGATGATCTCCGGATTCCGCAAGGTCGAGGCCGGTTTGATGGAGCCAATGGTTTTGCCGAAATCGAACGATGAATTCATGTACCTCTTCCAGAGATTCAATATGATGATGGACAAATTAAAAGTGCTTATTCACGAAGTCTACGAACAGAAAATCCGCGCCCAAAGCTCGGAGCTTAAGCAACTGCAATCGCAAATCAACCCTCATTTTCTGTATAACACTTACTTTATCCTTTATCGCTTAGCCAAGATGAACGACAACGATAGCGTCGTCCGGTTTAGCCAGCATCTGGGCGAATATTTTCAATATATAACCCGTAACGCATCCGATGACGTTCCCCTCGAAGCGGAGATCCGTCATTCGCGGACGTACGTGGAAATCCAAAATATCCGATTCGCCAAAAGCCGAATCGAAGTCGACTTCGGAGAGCTGCCGGAAGGCTGTAAGGATATGAAAGTGCCCAGACTGATCGTTCAACCGTTCATCGAGAACGCCTACCAATACGGTCTAGAGTCCCGGCGCAAAGACGGGCGGATCATCGTGGCGATGGTTCTTAGTAACGATAATCTGTTCATCTCCGTCGAAGACAACGGCGAGAAGCTCAAGGATGCCGACTTGCTGAAACTCGAAGGAGATCTCGCGGAGAAGGGCAAGGATATGGAATTCACCGGAGTGCTGAACGTGCATCGCAGACTGCAAATCCGGTTCGGAGCGGAGTACGGCGTAAGCGTCAAACGGGGAGAAATGGGCGGGATGAGAGTGACGCTGAAACTCCCCTTCGAATCGTCGGGAAAAGGAAACAACAACGAAATCTGATCAAGCCGAGGAGAGTGCAACTATGTACCGACTGCTTATTGTCGATGATGAACCGATCATAGTCGAAGGGTTAAGCGAGCTTTTTCAACAGACGGAATTGCCGCTTGAAGTGTATCAGGCATACGACGGCAAGGAAGCGCTGGCCATTGCTCGCAAGCTGAGAATGGACATCTTGCTTACGGATATCGAGATGCCGGAGATGAACGGGATAGAGCTGCAACGGGAGATCGCTAAGCTATGGACGAGATGCAAGACCGTATTCTTAACGGGGTATAACGAATTCGATTATATTCAATCGTCGATACGCGCAGGGGCAGTCGATTACGTGCTGAAAACCGAAGGGGACGATCCGATATTAGCGGCAGTCGTCAAGGCTATCCATTCGATTTCGGAACAAGTGACCTATGAGAAACTTATCACCAATGCGCGCATGCAATTGCGGTTGGCGATCCCGACGTTGCGCAAGGAATATTTGACCGGATTGTTGCAAGGGGAATCGTCGTCAAGCCGGAAGCGGGAAGCTCATTTCGCCGAGCTTGAAATTCCTCTCGATGCGAGCCGGCCGGTCGTCGTGGCCGTCGGAAGAATAGACAGATGGCGAGATGATTCCATCGATAACGATAAGCCTCTGTTCACCTATTCGATCAACAACATTTTCGAGGAGTTGTTCTCCCAGAGCTTCTCCCTCGTCCATCTCAACGTCGAGTTTAATCGGCTAGTTTGGCTCATGCAGCCTAAGGAAGGGATATTTTACAGCCCGCTTGGCGAGGTCGACGATGATGAAGCGGGCAATCTCCATGCTTACATTCTGGGAACGATCGAATCCGTTCAAACGGCCTGCGCCCAGTATCTGAAGCTGGCTTGTTCGTTCGTCGTCTCCGGCGAACCGTCCGAATGGGAGTTTCTTTCCGCGAAATACGACGGATTGATCCGATTGTTCGGACGCGGTCTCGGTCTCGGCAGCCAGATGTTGCTTTCCGATGAGCGCATGGCATCCGGCAGCTACGAGCAGTCGCGCGGCAATATGAAGCGGGTTCGCTTATTGGATCATTATTTGATGCACAAGGACAAAGAGAAATTTAATGGATTGTTCGACGAAATCATGGATGCGATCGGGGATCCGCCTTCCATTCAAGCCGGGTTGCCTCTTGAAATCTACTATGAATTGACCGCTATTTTCATCTCGCATATGAATCGGCTTGAAGCGTTCGCGACTTTGTCCGAATCGATCGATTGTTCTAAGTTATTCGCCATATACGAACATGCTTCTTGGCGCGAAGTCGCCGCTTATTTCCGTAGTTTGGCGGACCGATTGTTCTCGCTGATGGCGGAGGGGAACGAACAGGAAACGAGCGAAGTCGTCGATCTTATTCATCGGTACGTGGAAGCGAATCTGGAGGGAGACTTGTCGCTTAATCGCTTATCCGACCATGTTTATTTAACCCCCTTCTACCTCTCTCGTTTGTACAAACAGAAAACGGGACAAAGCATTAGCGATCATATTACGAGGATCAGGATCGAGAAGGCGAAGCAACTGTTAAGCGAAACTCCGCTTAAGATCCATGAAGTCGGCATGCGTATCGGATACGATTCGGCGTCCTATTTTACCCGATTTTTCAAGAAGGCGACAAGATTTACCCCGCAACAGTTTCGCGACTCGCTGAAGTAGATACGACAAGTAGATATGAAAGGATAAGGAAAGCTATATCTTTCTTATTTTCGGCTCAACCCGCGGCACGCATAATAAAAATTGTAACTCAAACAAAGCGAAGTTCAGGGGAGGCTAGTAGATGGCGGCAAAAAAGGTTAAGGTATGGGCGCTTGTCACTTTAATGCTCATCTTAGTTACCGTTACCGCATGCAGCAACAATAAGGGGAACGAAGGCTCGAAAGCTAGCGATTCTCCTAGCCCGAGCAAGAGCGCAAGCGCAAGTCCGGCGGAATCCGAGACGAAGGAAACCGTACCGGACGGTCCGACCGGTAAGTATGATCCTCCGATCGAAGTTTCAACCGTCCGCTCGATTAACGCGGGAGTCAAGTTCCAAGAGGGCGATTCCCTGGATTCGAATATTTGGACGAAAGATTTCGAGAGTACGCTAGGAATCAAAGTGATCAACAAATGGAAAGTCAGCGACCAGCAATATCAGAATAAAATGGCCGTTACGATGGCGTCGGGCGACCTGCCGGACTTCATGCTCGTAGACGCTCAGCAATTTCAAATTCTCGTTCAAGCGGACACGATCGCCGATCTGACCGATACGTATGCCAAGTATGCTTCCGACTTGACCAAGAAGAGCATTGAAGAAGGAGGCGGGCTCCGGTTAAAGGCTTCTACGGTCAACGGTAAAATAATGGGTATTCCGGCGGATGGCGGAGGACGCGACGACGCGCACAGTCTCTATATCCGTACCGATTGGTTGAAGAACGTAGGGTTGGAGCCTCCCAAAACGATGGACGACGTAATCAATATCGCCCTTGCGTTCACGAAGAACGATCCGGATAAGAACGGAAAGAACGATACGTACGGCTTAAGTTTAGATATGAACCTGTTTAACGGCTGGTCCGGTCTGGAAGGGTTCTTCAACGGTTACCACGCTTACCCTTTTAATCCGACTAAGGGGACCGCTACGAATTTGAATTTCGTGAAAGGTTCGGACGGCAAAGCCGCGTGGGCGGACGTTCAACCGGAAGTGAAAACGGCGCTCGGCAAGCTGCAGGAGTTGTTCAAAGCCGGAGCGATATATCCGGAATTCAGCGTCATCGACGGGGTCAAATCGGGCGAGCTCGTCACTTCCAATAAAGTAGGGATGGCGTATGGAGCTTTCTGGGTACCGACCTGGCCGATCAACAATATGAAAAAAGACGTGCCCGGATCCGATTGGGGAGTTTACCCGATCGTATCGGCGGACGATAAGCCGGCAATGGCGCAAAGTACGGGAGGGCTGCCTTCGAAATACTACGTGGTCAGCAAAAAAGCCAAAAATCCCGAAGCCGCCTTCATCCTGCTCAACCGCGTCATGGATAAGTTGTACGGAAATTTCGACATCAATTACCACACGGTCACCGCTGGCGACGTAAGTTACGGATTGCATATGTATCCGCCTATCGGCGGAGTATTCGCGGAGAAAAATCAAGAAGCCGCTTACGCGGTTCAAGAAGCGGTTAAGAATAACGATGCTTCCAAGCTAAACGAGGAACAGAAGCAGTATTACGATCAAGTGGTCAAGTACAAAGAGGGAGACTTAAGCATGTGGGCTTCCGATAAGCTATGGTCCACGGGCGGCGTTTTCGAAGTGCTCGGCCAATATAAGAAAAACAATCGGATCTTCCAATCCGTCTATACCGGCAATCCGACTCCGACGATGGTCGCGAAGGGACCATCCCTAAGGGATGAACAGGTTCGAACGTTCACGTCCATTATCATGGGCGGCCAATCGATCGATTATTTCGACGAATGGGTAACGAAATGGATGGATTCGGGCGGCAAAGATATTCTCGAAGAAGTGAACGCGAGCGGTCAGATTCAATAATCGGGAAGCAAAGGGGGACTGAGGGCAGCCTCAGTCCCTTTTAAGCTTAGCAGCAGGAGGGATAGGGAAGTGACGCGCAGAAACTGGAAAATCGAACTGCCGCTCCATTTAATGTTATTGCCGGGGCTTATCTTGGTTCTATTATTCTGTTACGGGCCGATGGCAGGCATCCTTATCGCGTTTCAAAATTACATCCCGGTTAAGGGGATAACGGGCTCGGAATGGGTCGGTTTGGAACATTTTCGGTACGTGTACAGCTTGCCCGAAACGATGACGGTGTTCCGCAATACGGTCGTTATCGCTTCGATGAAGATTGTCGGCGGACTGTTCGCTCCGCTGATCACCGCGCTATTGCTGAACGAAATCGGCAAACGATTGTTCAAACGTTCTGTGCAAACGATTATCTATATGCCGCACTTTTTATCCTGGGTTATTATGGCGGGCATTCTGCTCGACGTGCTGTCTCCTACGACGGGCATCGTCAACGCCTTTCTCGATTGGTTGGGCATAACGAAAGTGTTCTTTCTCGGCAATGCCGATTGGTTTCCGTACGTTCTCGTAGGCACGGATATTTTGAAAGAGTTCGGCTTCGGCACGATCGTCTATCTCGCTGCGATTACGGGCATTAACCCTGCGCTGTATGAAGCCGCTGTTCTGGACGGAGCCAACCGGTGGAAGCAGACGCTTCATATTACGATACCCGGAATCGTGCCGATCATCGTGCTGCTGTTAACGCTCGGACTCGGCAACGTGCTTAACGCGGGATTCGACCAAGTGTTTAACCTGTACAGCCCTTCAGTCTATTCGACGGGCGATATTCTCGACACTTACGTCTATCGCATCGGGCTTGGCAACGGCCAATACGGAGTAGCCACGGCGGTGGGCTTATTCAAATCGGTCATCTCTCTCGTCTTGATCTCGGTTTCCTATTTGCTCGCATACCGATTAGCCAATTATCGCATCTTTTGATAGGCAACTTAGGAAAGTTGTACAACCTCGAAGGGAGGGTGACGCTTTGGTACAGCATTATTCATGGAGCCGGAAAATGTTTGTCGTATTCAATTATTCTATTCTTGCGATTGTATCGCTGATTTGTATTTTACCGTTGGTTAACGTGCTTGCCATATCGTTTAGCTCCGCGGCGGCAATCGAGGGCGGAAGAGTATCGCTATGGCCTGTCGAATTCACGACGCGCGCCTATACTTTCGTCGCTTCCAAGAAAGAGTTTCTCACCTCGATGGGAATTTCCGTTCAAAGGGTATTGCTCGGCGTTATCGTGAATATGACGTTAACGATACTGACCGCATACCCGCTATCCAAAGAGGCGGCCCAGCTAAAGTTCCGTACGGGGTACGCTTGGGTATTCGTCTTTACGATGCTGTTTACGGGCGGGCTTATCCCGACATACATGGTCATAAGGGAACTGGGGATGATCGATTCGTTATGGTCGCTCGTGCTCCCTGGAGCCGTTCCGGTGTTTAACGTCATCCTCATGCTTAACTTCTTTCGCAATTTGCCCAAGGAGCTGTCGGAATCGGCCTTTATCGACGGTGCCGGCCATTGGAAAACCCTTTGGAAGATTATCGTTCCGTTATCGATGCCTTCCATAGCCACGGTTATGTTGTTTACGATCGTAGGCCATTGGAACGAATGGTTCAACGGGTTGATCTACATGAACGATCCGATTCATTATCCGCTGGCCAGTTATCTGCAGACGATCGTCGTTAAGATGGATATGACGCAGTTAAACGATCCGACCGCTTTGAAATTTTTGTCTGAACTGAACGATCGAGCGTTACGGGCCGCGCAAATTTTCCTTGGGATGCTTCCGGTCCTGTGCGTCTATCCGTTCCTGCAGCGTTACTTCATGAGCGGTATCGTGCTCGGAAGCGTCAAGGAGTAAACCGAAGATTCAAGCGAAGGAAGGCGAGACGATGCTTTACGAACGATACGGAATGCGCCTTAAACAATTGTTGCTCGCGCCGGATCTCTGGGTACCGATTCCGAGGTCTGCTGACCGCGAGAGGTGGGAGGGTATCGTTCCGGAGTCCCGGGAGATGTGGATTTCTCTAGCCGAACGATATACCGATTATGCGTGGCCCGCGATCAAGATGGAAGACTACATGGCCTATTGGAAGGTCGGGGAGATATCAAAGCTTAACCTAGCTTTATTCGAAAGACGAAGCGTGCTCGGAATTCTATCCATCGCGGAGGCGATCGAAGGAAAAGGAAGGTTTCTTGATCAAGTCGTAAACGGAATATTCGCCATCTGCGAAGAAACGACGTGGGTGACGCCCGGCCACAGAAATCATTGGGACGTCGATAAGGAAGAACGCCTGCCGAGCGCGACCGAGCACGGGGTAGAGCTGTTCACGGCGGAAACTTCCGCGTTGCTGGTCTGGATTCGTTACTTGCTTCAAGACCGGCTTGACGGAATCAGCAGACGGATCGGAGAACGGATCGTCGCGGAAGTTCGGAACAGGCTGCTGACGCCTTATCTGGAGCATGACGATTATTGGTGGATGGGCTACCGGGAAGGCGTGCGGGTCAACAATTGGAACCCGTGGTGCAATGGCGCGGTCTTGACCGGGTTTCTGCTGCTTGAGGATGATCCGGAAGTCAGGCGCATAGGAATTGCCAAAGCGATGAGCAGCTTGGATGCTTTTATCCGTACGTACCCGGCAGACGGCTGCTGCGACGAAGGACCGTCGTACTGGAGCCCTTCCGGGGGAGGGCTCTATGAATGCTTGGAGCTTTTACATCTGGCTTCGGAAGGGAGAATCGACATTTTCGACGAACGAATCGTTCGGGATATCGGAGCTTATTTGTACAAAGTTCACATTCATGGGCCTTATTTCGTCTCGTTCGCCGATTGCGACGCGAAGGCTAACCCGGGAGGCGACGTCGTCATCCGCTATGGTCGAAGCACGAATGACGAAGCAATGGAGAAGATGGGATTAAGTCTTCCCTCCGGCGGACAGCCCAGCACGACAATCTGGTTCGGCATTTACGGATATTTGCGGAATATATTTCAAGAGAAGAAAGGAACGGCAAACCGGAACGATGCGCCCTATGTTAGAGATGCCTGGTTCCCTCATACGCAAGTGATGACGGCAAGGGAACGCGATGGCAGCGAGGTCGGGCTGTACTTGGCGGTTAAGGGCGGCAACAACGAGGAATCCCACAATCACAATGACGTCGGGAGCTTCATCGCGTTCGCGGACGGTTATCCTCTGTTCGTCGATCTTGGTACGGAAGAATATAGCGCTAAGACGTTCGGCGAGCAACGATACGAGCTTTGGTATTTGCAGTCGCAATATCACAATTTGCCGACGGTAGGCGGAGTGCTGCAACGAAACGGCGGGGCCTATCGGGCGACGAACGTCATCTATGGCTTGACGGACGATATGGCCGAGCTCTCCATGGAAATCGCCGAAGCCTATCCTACGGAAGCCGGGATCGACAGTTGGCGGCGTACGGCGAGGCTAATCCGCGGCAACGATGCCGCGATCGAAGTCGTGGATGCGTTCGCGATGCGCGATAGTGCGGCCAACGCTGTTTTCCACAGTCTAGTGACCCCGTGCAGGCCGGAAATGATAGGGCCGGGAAGGATTCAATTCGAATACGCCGAGGGGCGCAAAGCGATTCTGATCTATGATGCCGAGCATCTGGAAGCGCGGAGCGAACCGATCGAACATATGGAAAGCCGGTTAAAAAGAAACTGGGGCGATCGGATGTACCGCATCGTTCTCGAGGAGAAAACAGAGGTTGCAAGGGGAGAAAGGAAGCTATCCATTCGGCTTGCGACGGATTAAATTAAATTTGCTTAAATTAAAATAAATTAGATTAGATTTGATCGCTATTAATGGAGGTACGGGAATGCGATACGGGAAGGGATCGGACGATTCGGGCATCTTGCTGGGGATGGAATATGAAGATTTCGTAGCATCGATAGATTGCGGACGAATAGGCTCGGTCGCGCCGGAAGTCTCGGTCGCTTATCCGCGAACGGGAATGGCTCGCGTCCGGCTGAGCTTTCGATTGGATTCGCCCGTCGCTCAAGCGGATTGGAGCGTAACGATTCGGCCGGCTTTCCAACCCGTCTTTCACTGGTCGCCGCATTTGACTCCGACGGATGAACATGTCGTCGACCAACATTCGTTTCGTTCGCCTGCTTTGATCGCTCATGACGGCCAGCGGATGATTACGATGATTCCCGATCTGGATGCCATGATGGCAATGCCTCTTAAGTCTGCATCCGGGGACGCGAAGGAGCCAAGGTGGTATATGGACCTTAATGCTCCGCGTAACGAATTGGTGCTTGGGTTATCCGCGACGGAAGTAAGGGAGCATGTGCTCTACGTTCGCAAACCGGGAACGGAGTTCCCTAGCGGAGCGCTGGAGTTCGGGTTTTATTTGGCGATAACCGCCGATCAGGAGCAAATCGCGAATCCTTGGCGCGGCGTACTCGATTTTCTATGGAACGGATGGGGCGGTAGGTTATATGCCGCGGGCCAGCCGTTGGCAGGATCGCTGGAGCCGTACGTGCAGCATGCCTATGAATGGGCGTTTCGACGGTGGGAACACGCCGTCTGGCAGCAGTTCGAGCTGGAAGGACGGGACGTCGGAGCTCCGGCGTTCATCGTTAACGTGCAACAAAGTCCTAACTACCCCGGCGTCGCAAGCGAGCGGGAATTTCGTTCGATATGGAACCAGGCTTGGTTCAGTTCCCTTCGTTCGGCTCAAGGGTTATATCGTTATGGCAAGCGGATCGGCAACGACGAATACGTCCGCCGCGCGATGCTTGCGAAGGAACTGGCTCTAGCCGCGCCTCAACGGGGAGGGTTATTCCCGAGCGTGATCGCGACCGAGATGGACGCATTCGAAGAGAACGGGACGCGGATCAATCGCTCCCGGGGCTGGGATACGAAATATTGGGGCAATTCGAACCGTAATCCTTTTACGCGGAGCGCCAAGGAGTCGCCATACCATATTCTCGATATGAGTTGGACGGCTTTGCTCATGTTGAGGTGGCATGACGAGTTGGAAACGGATGCGCGGTTAATCGATTACGCGGCGTCCTATGCGGAGGCTCTGCTTCCGTTGCAAGACGAACGCGGGTTTTTCCCTGGCTGGATCGATCCCGTAACCTTAAAGCCTTGCGGCATTCTGGACGATAGTCCGGAGACATCGATGTCCGTTACGTTCCTGCTTAAGTTATACGAATTAACGAAGAGGGAAACCTTCCTCGACTCGGCATTGCTGGCTATGAAGGCCGTAACCGAACGTATTGTGCCGGAGGGGCGCTGGGAAGATTTCGAAACGTACTATTCTTGCTCTTCGTACGGTCATGATCATCTGCTTGGACGCAAAGCAGAACGGAACAACATGTACAAGCAATGTAATTTCTCGATGTTCTGGACGGCGGAAGCGCTGTTGGAATGTTATTTGACGACTCGGGATTCTGCTTATCTTCAGCTCGGACGCCGTTGTTTGGACGAAATGCTGATGACGCAAGCCTCCTGGCAGCCTCCGTACATTTTCGTACCGGCGCTTGGCGGTTTCGGGGTGATGAACGTCGACGGGGAATGGAACGACTCTCGCCAGAGTCTGTTCGCCGAAATTATCCTTCGCTATGGAAAGGAACTTGGCGTGGAGGAATACGTTCAACGCGGCATAGCGGCTATGCGCGCTTCGTTCGTGTTGATGTATTGTCCGGAAAATCCCGAGGTCAAAGCCCGGTGGGAGCAGGCATGGCCTTTTTTCGGGGAACGGGATTACGGGTTTATGATGGAAAATTACGGGCACGGCGGAAGAACGCATGCCGAAGACGATTACATGGGAGATTTTACGATATTCGATTGGGGCAACGGAGCAGCGGCGGAAAGCTACATGAGACTGACGGATCATTATGGAGAATCTTTGCTCGATCAAGCGGATTCGGGGCAGGAGCTCGGCGGCGGCACAACCTTGCGGGGACACGAGAGAAAAACATAAGGGGAGATCGACATGCGGGAACCGTTGTACGCGATGCCGCGCGGAGTAGAAACGCGCTGGGCGTCGCCCGAGAATCGAACGGGAGGCAAAGGCATCGCGGCTATGGCGAAGGGAGGGAGGAAAGGCTCGCCTTGCCTTTCGATTAAGGCTAAGGAGGAGGTCGTTCTTGCGCGGGAGGATGGGGTAAGCGGGATGATTCGCCGAATCTGGGTGACGTTAAACGACCGCAGCCCGCGAATGCTGCGCTCGCTTCGCTTGGAATTCTATTGGGACGGGGCGGAGAAAGCGGCCGCTAGCGCTCCGCTCGGAGATTTTTTCGGAACGGGGCTCGGCAGGATGGCGGCATTCCAGTCGTCCCTCTTCAGCAGTCCGGAAGGTCGCAGCTTTAATTGTTTCGTTCCCATGCCCTTTCGTACCGGAATGAAGGTGACGTTGACCAACGAAGGCGATACGGATTTGGGAATGTTTTTCTACGACATCGATTATACGGTAGGGGATCGTCACGGCGAAGACGCGCTCTACTTCCACGCCCATTTCCGCCGGGAGCGTCCTACCGTATTGAGGGAAGATTACGAGATTGTTCCGCGATTGCACGGTAGAGGACGGTTTCTCGGGGCGAACATCGGCGTCAAGCCGGATGCCGTAACCTATGGACTCACTTGGTGGGGAGAAGGAGAATGCAAAATCTACTTGGACGGGGACGATTCTTATCCCACTTTGTGCAGTACCGGGACCGAGGATTATATCGGAACAGGCTGGGAGCAGGGGCGGTTCGGTCATCTATATCAGGGCTGTCATGTCGCGGATAAAGAGAGGCTGGAATTTTGTTTCTATCGCTACCATGTGCCGGATCCGGTTTATTTTCAAGAGGATATTCGCGTGACGATGCAGCAAATCGGCTATTGGGAACCAAGAACGATAGAGGTTATGCGCCAAGCGAACGCAACTGTTATGTTGGCGGGAGAAGGGCACAGGACGATCTCGTTTGGCAACGGCTCGGAGGTGCCGGATTATGGTAACTTCGAGAGGCGGGACGATTGGTCGAGCTGCGCTTATTTCTATCTGGATCGCCCGTATTCGGAATTGCCGGAGCTCGATCCGGTCGAGAAAAGAGTAGAAGCGATAGGGGAAGATACGGTATGACTTTGAGAGCTGAAAAGGAACGCGAGATTAAAGTCGGCGGAGTGGAGCGGCAACGCGATCGAGAATAACGGCTCGGATGCCGAAGGTTACGGAATTTACGCGGAAGGCTATTCCCTGGACAATCGGTTCGAGAACAACGTGATTCGGGACACCGGAAGCGGGCGCCAGCGGTTGCCAACGGGTGGCCGACCGGTTTGAAGATTCGGTTGAAAATTTTGTTTTTGTCGTTGACGGCGTGGAATCATCGGTCGTGTAGGGTTGGGAACACCTTAGCGGAACGCCGTTCCTCTATTTGGATTGATTCCCCCGTCTGTCTTTATGGTAAAGGAACTGCGTTCCTTTAAATCTTATTAACTAGAGTAAAAACAGGTTTTATTGCGCAAATAAAGGATCTGCATTCCGTTATGATGTACGAGTTTGGTAGCGATAAGTGCGATAGAGGAACTGAGTTCCGTTAACGTCTTATTCGCTTGAACGCAAGACCACTTTCGATAAGGCACGGGTTTGTTCACAAACTTCCAAAGTCGAAAACTCAGCCTGTGACCTGAAGTTCCAATTGGAACAAGCAGATTCACAGGCTGAGCGCGTTATCCTATCGGTTGCGGCCGCCGGGGGATGATATGGCGCTCTAGCGGCTGTGGCAGCCGTAAAAAAAGCTCGAATGAAGCTGCAGCAGTCCAAAATGAACGTAACGACGAGATATGCATGCTACATGCTCGTTTTCTGTTCCTCCCCATCGTGGATTCTGCTAAAATAAAACATACAAACGAAAGGGTGGATGAACAGTGGCGTTGCTACAATGCGAGTTTATTTCGGAATCGCTCGAGATTTCCGCTTCAATGAACGTAATCCTGCCTCAAGGAAAATTGGAAAGACCGTTTCAGACGCTGTACCTGCTGCACGGACTGTCCGACAACCATACGATCTGGTGCCGACGCACCTCCATAGAGCGTTATGCCGACCAACACGGCATCGCGGTCGTTATGCCTGCGGTCAATAGAAGTTTCTATGCCGATATGAGCCATGGCGCGAAGTATTGGACTTTCGTCAGCGAAGAGCTGCCAAAGATTGCTCGTTCGTTCTTTCCGTTATCTTCCGAGCGCGAGGACAATTTCGTGGCCGGGTTATCCATGGGCGGATACGGTGCTTTGAAGCTCGGTTTGTCATTTCCGGAACGGTATGCAGCTGCGGCCAGTTTGTCCGGAGCGGTGGACGTAAATCGACTTGCGACTGAAGGGTTCGGCGGTGACATCAGCAACGTATTCAGCGATCCTGCGGCCGTTAAGGGGTCGTCCGCGGACTTGTTCGCGCTTGCGGAACGCGCGGCGGACAGACAAGACATTCCGATGCTCTATCAGTACTGCGGCACCGAAGATTTCCTATATGATGACAACGTCAGATTCCGCGATCATCTCCGAAAGTTGCAAATAAACGCTACTCACGTAGAGGAGCCGGGTACGCACGAATGGGGATGTTGGGATCGTCAAATAGAGCGCGTTCTGCAATGGCTTCCGTTAAAGCGCGATTAGTCGCAATCGTTCGTTCTAATCCGTCGGCGCTAGGGAAACTGCCGTTGTTTGGTTGCTAGTGTTGCGGCATCTGTGCTATGATTTCTTTATTGCTTAAGAGGTTGTTCGAAAAGTCTTCGATCGTTAGCGACAGGTTTACCTGACTTTTTGAACTCGTAGTTTATCTTTTCATTCATTGAACGACTAAGAAATTGGGGGTACCGCTTCATGTGGACGGTCATCTACATCGCACCGACCGCTAAGATCGCCGAACGGATTCAGAAGCGTCTGACGGATGAAGGATTTCTCGTACAGGTACGCCCCATTAACCTTACCAAACCGCAGTACGAAATATTGGTCCCATCTGGAGAAGTGCGGGAAGTGCAAGAGGTATTAGGCAGCATTCTGCACCTGTAATTCAGTACGATACCCAAAGCTTGACGGTCCCCATATATCGCTTGTGAGGTGTCGATGTGTTCAAGGATTTATTTCAAAAGAAAAAATACGCCGTCGTTCCTTCGGAGCGTACGAAAAGGGATATTCCCGAAGGGCTAATGAATCGATGCCCGAAATGCGGTCAAATCCAGCTCAGCAAGGAACTGGAGAAAAATCTTAAGGTGTGTTCCGGTTGCGGACACCACTATCGATTGAACGCCTGGGAGCGCATCGCTATGACGCTCGATGAGGGGCGTCTTTTTGAGATTGACGAAAACCTGATCTCTGAAGATCCGTTGAACTTTCCCGGTTATGCGTCGAAGCTCGAGCAACAGAAAGCAAGCTCCGGTCTGAAGGATGCGGTCGTTACCGGCGAAGGCGAAATCGGAGGATTTCCGGTCGTCATCGGCGTTATGAGCTTCGATTTCTTCAGCGGCAGCATGGGTTCGGTCGTTGGGGAGAAGGTCACACGCGCAATCGAGAAGGCTACGGAGAAGAAACTTCCTCTCGTCTTTTTCTCGACTTCCGGCGGAGCCCGGATGCAAGAGAGTATTCTAAGTTTGATGCAAATGGCCAAAACTAGCGCTGCGCTTGCTAAGTTTCAAGAGCAAGGCGGGTTATTCATTTCCATATTCACGGATCCTACGCTTGGCGGCGTATCCGCGAGTTTTGCGAGCCTTGGCGACTTTAATTTGGCCGAGCCGGGCGCGATCGTCGGGTTTGCCGGACGGATCGTCATCGAACAGACGATTCGCCAGAAGCTGCCCGATAACTTCCAAACGGCCGAATTCAACCTGAAGCATGGCCAATTGGACAAAGTCGTGCACCGTAAGGAAATGAAAACGTTGCTGACCAAACTTCTAGATATGCATGCGGGGAAAGGAGAGCTGGCCGATGTCCAGTGAACTGCCCTTTGAGAGGCCGCTTGTCGAACTACGCAAAAAAATAGATGAACTCAAGCATTTCGGAGCCGAGAAGGAAATCGACTTCACGGATGAAATCGGACGGCTCGAAGAGCGGTACAAGCAGCTTGAAGATGAGATCTACACGAATATGAGCGCGGCTCAGATCATGCACATGGCTCGTCATCACCAGCGTCCGACGTCTCTTGATTACATAAATCTCGTTTTTACGGATTTTATCGAGCTGCACGGGGACCGGGTATTCGCCGACGATTTGGCTATCGTCGGAGGACTGGCTAAGCTTAACGGCATTCCGGTTACGATTGTCGGCCACCAACGAGGGAAAGATACTAAGGACAACATCCAGCGTTTCTTCGGCAGTCCCCATCCGGAGGGCTTCCGCAAAGCGCTGCGTTTCATGCAGCAGGCGAATAAATTCGGTCGTCCGATCATTACGTTCATCGACACGAAGGGCGCGTATCCCGGCAACACCGCCGAGGAACGCAATCAATCGGAAGCGATCGCCCGTAATTTGATCGAGATGGCGAAGTTCGGCGTGCCGATCATCTGCGTCGTCATCGGAGAAGGCGGAAGCGGCGGAGCATTGGCGCTTGGCGTCGGCAATCGGGTGCTCATGCTGGAGAACGCGATTTATTCGGCCATTTCGCCGAACGGAGCCGCGTCGATCCTGTGGAAAGATGCCTCCAAAGCGGATGAAGCAGCGGAAGCAATGAAAATAACCGCCAAACATTTGCTCGAGTTCGGCATCATCGAAGATATTATTCCGGAGCCGCAGGGCGGCGCTCATCGCGATAAAGAAATGCAGTCGGAAGCGATCAAAGACGCGTTATGGCGCCATTTGCAAGAACTATTGCAGATGACGCCGGATCAATTAAGGGAAGACCGGTACCAGAAGTTCCGTAAAGTCGGGCGTTTCGGTACCGCTGAGCTTGAATAGCTCATATAAATGCGAACATGGATAGATAAACGGAGGAAAAAGAAATCATGCGTAAAACGAAAATCGTCTGTACGATCGGGCCATCCAGCGAGTCGCTGGAAAATACGAAAAAATTAATTACCGCCGGCATGAACGTTGCCCGCTTGAACTTCTCGCACGGAGACTTCGAGGAGCACGGCAACCGGATGAAAGCGATTCGCCAAGCTTGCCAAGAATTGAACAAAACGGTAGCGATTCTACTCGATACCAAAGGACCGGAAATCCGTCTTGGCAAATTGAAAGAAGAGCCGATCGAGCTCGTTCAAGGGGAATACATTACCTTGACGACCGAAGAGATCTTGGGCGATATTAATCGCGTTCCGATTACTTACAAGGAATTGCCGGGTGACGTTCGCGTAGGTTCGACGATTCTGATCGACGACGGTTTGATCGGAATGACGGTCGTTGACATTCAAGGCACCGAAATCAAGTGCCAAATCGTCAACAGCGGCCAAATCAAAAGCAAAAAAGGCGTAAACGTACCGGGTGTAGCTATCTCGATGCCGGGTCTTACGGAAAAAGATATCGGCGATATCAAATTCGGAATCGAGATGGGCGTGGATTTCATCGCGGCATCGTTCGTGCGCCGCGCAAGCGACGTTCTGGAAATCCGCGAGCTTCTGGAGCGTCATGACGCTCGCCACATTCAAATCATTTCCAAGATCGAGAATCAACAAGGTGTAGACAACCTGGACGAAATTCTTGAAGTTTCGGATGGGCTTATGGTTGCTCGCGGAGATCTCGGCGTAGAAATCCCGGCCGAAGAAGTTCCTCTCGTTCAGAAGCTGATGATCGAGAAATGTAACCGCGCGGGTAAACCGGTAATTACCGCAACGCAAATGCTCGATTCCATGCAACGCAATCCTCGTCCGACGCGCGCCGAAGCTTCCGACGTGGCGAACGCTATCTTCGACGGCACGGACGCGATCATGTTATCCGGCGAGACGGCCGCGGGCAAATATCCAGTCGAATCTGTATTGACGATGTCCCGTATCGCCGAGCGCGCGGAATCGGCGTTGCATTACCGCGAAATTTTCATCAAACAAGCGAATGCCCAACAAACTTCCGTTACGGAAGCGATCAGCCAAGCCGTGGCGAACTCCGCTCTTGATCTCGAAGCGAAAGCGATCGTCACATCCACGGAGAGCGGCTACACGGCTCGCATGATTTCCAAATACAAACCGAAATCCCAGATCATTGCCGTAACTCCGGTCGAGCAAGTGCTTCGTCGCTTACAGCTCGTATGGGGCGTCATTCCGGTCAAAGGAGTGTCCGCGGCAACGACGGACGAAATGTTCGAAATCGCGGTTAAAGGAGCTATGGATACAGGGCTCGTTCAACTTGGCGATACGATCATTATTACGGCAGGCGTACCTGTCGGACGTTCCGGAACGACGAACCTGATCAAAATTCACAACGTCGGCGAACTGATCGCGCAAGGTCAAGGGATCGGATCGCAAAGCGCTACCGGCAAAATCGTGATCGCGAATACGCCTGAAGAGGCCATTCGTAAGATGACGAGGGGAGCGATCCTCGTTGCGCCTTCGACCGATAAAGAATACATGCCTGCTTTCGAGAAAGCAGCTGCAGTTATTACGGAATGCGGCGGCATTACTTGCCACGCGGCGGTAGTCGGCCTTAACCTGGGTATCCCGGTTATCGTTGGCGTCAACGATGCGATTAAGCTGCTTGCTGACGGCATGGAAGTTACCTTGTACGCGGAGCACGGCGTCATTTACTCCGGTCAAGCAAGAGTTATGTAATTTACCGAGAAATCGGTTTAATAGTTGTCGATTCCCCGCAGCGGAGCTGTGGGGAATCTTTATATCCGGATGTCGTATTAAACCTAGCTAAGGGGAGGTAATCGAATGGGAAGATGGTTTCTGCATCCGATGCGGGTACGGTACCAAGAAACCGATCAAATGGGGGTCGTATACCACGCGAACTATTTGAACTGGTTCGAGATCGGAAGAACCGAATGGGTCCGACAAGCGGGAATTACGTATAAAGAGATGGAGGCTAGAGGGCTGCTGTTACCGGTAACGGACGTCGAGGCTTCATTTAAGCAACCGGCTCTCTATGACGATTGGATCACGATAGCGACCCAGGTAGCCGAAATGACGAGCGTTCGGGTAAGATTCGAATCGCGGGTGTTAAGCGGCAATCTTGCCGAAAGCTTCGGAGACCTCTATGAAGGGGACGAGCCGCCGGGAGTTCTTCTGGTTCGGGGAGGTACGAAACACGTGTGGGTGAATAAGGAATGGAAGCCCGTCCGCTTCGCGCGGGAAGCCCCGGACTGGTATGATAGGATGGTACGGCTCGCGGCTCGCCGGGAATAATCGCTAACGAAAGTCAGAATTCGACACTTGATTCAGGATGGGGGATTGGATATGCAAAAGAAGTTGCTGCCCGTGCTCGTGATCGCAATGCTGATTGAATTCTGGGGCATTTATATGGTTGGGCAATGGATCGGGGGATTGGGAACTTTCGTTTTCCTGATCGCCGCAGCGTTCTTAGGCGTCTGGCTCATTAAGACGGAAGGACGGAGAGTGTGGCAGCAAGCCCAACAGCAGATGCAAGCGGGACAAGTTCCCGGCCACACGTTGCTGGAGGGACTTTGCGTATTGCTAGGGGGAATATTGCTTATCGTGCCGGGATTTATTACCGACATTATCGGGTTAACGTTGGTTCTTCCGTTCACCCGTCCCCTGTACAGATTAATGATGTATCGTTGGTTGGAGCGCAAAGTCCGCAGCGGCGATTTTACGTTATATCGGGGACCTAGGGGGTAACGGTTGGCGGTTTGACCTCTAATCATTCGATTTTTTTCGGCATTAGAAACCGTACTTCGGTTTCTTTTAACCTGACGATAACAAAACGTTAACGTCTAGTTTACAATCGACCAACATAATGAAAGAGACAAGTTAGGTCCATTGGCTCAAGTCGCTTGCAGGATGAACAGGGGGAAGCAATGTGTCTAGCGTCAAGAAGTATATTAACCGGGATTTAAGTTGGCTGGAGTTCAATAGGCGCGTGCTCGAGGAAGCCGAAGACCCGGGAACGCCGCTGCTGGAGCGCTTTCAATTTCTATCCATCGTACAAAGCAACCTGGATGAATTTATGAGCGTGAGGGTAGCGGGATTGCAAGCGCAAAGCAAAGCGGGTTATATGAAAACGGATTTTACGGGATATACGCCTCAAGGACTTATTAAAAGGCTTATGAAACGGACGACGCGGATGGTTCGCGAACAATACCGGACTTACCGGGACCTGTTGCGGTTATTGGCCAAAGAAGGCGTTGCCTTTACGACCTTCAAGGAATTAAACGAAGACCAGAAGACGGCGTTAACGACCTATTTTAAGCAGATTATTTACCCGGTACTTACTCCGATGGCCGTCGATCAAAGCCGTCCTTTTCCGTTATTGCATAGCAAGGAGCTCTACTTGGCCGTCGTACTTAAGCAAGAAGCTCAGGGTTCGCAAGAGGAAGAGGAGACGACGTTCTGCGCCCTTGTTCAAGTGCCTTCGATATTGGCGCGCACGGTGCTCGTTCCGGGTCGAAGGAATAGTAGAAAGCTGAGCTATTTATTGCTCGAAGATTTAATCAAGGAACATATAGGCCTACTGTTCAGCGGGTACAGGACGGAAGCCGTGCATGCTTTCAGGGTGACGCGCAACTCGGACTTGACGTTAAACGAGGAAGGCGCGGAAGACTTGTTGCAAGAGATCGAGAAGGAATTGCGTCGTCGTCGGCGAGGATTGCCCGTCAGGTTAGAGGTGGAAAAAGGACTTCACGAGGATGCAATGGAGCTGTTAAGGGACGAGCTCGAGCTGGAGGAGGACATGTTCGACGAGATCGAAGGCCCTCTCGATCTAGGCTTCTTGTCTAAATTCGTGGGGACGTTGCCGAATTACGACCATCTCCGATATCCGAAGCATGAGCCTGTATATCCGGAAGAGTTCGACGAATCGGAAGATATGTTATCCGTTCTTCGCGAGAAAGACGTGCTTGTGTATCATCCTTACGAATCGTTCGAAGTCGTTAACGATTTTATTTTGGAGGCTGCCGAAGACCCCGAAGTGCTCGCGATCAAGATGACGTTATACCGGGTAAGCGTGAACTCCATACTGATTCAGGCGTTGGCGAGAGCGGCGGAATCCGGGAAACAGGTAACCGTCGTCGTCGAGATTAAAGCGCGTTTCGATGAAGCCCGCAACATCGCATGGGCTCGTCAGCTCGAAAAGGCGGGTTGCCACGTCGTATACGGCTTGGTCGGGTTGAAGACGCATGCCAAGATTACGTTGGTAGTCCGCAGGGAAGCCGGAACTTTGCGCCGATACGTTCACGTAGGTACCGGAAATTATAACGAGAACACGGCTCGGCTCTATACCGATGCGGGTTTGTTTACGAGTCACCCGGATATCGGGGCGGATGCAACGGCGTTGTTCAACGAGATGACCGGGTATTCGACGCCTCATCTATGGTCTTCGTTTGCCGTAGCTCCGATCGGCTTGAAGCCGAAGCTGTTCGAATTGATCGATCGGGAGATCGGCCATGCCAACGCGGGGCGGCCGGCTCGTATCGTGGCGAAAATGAATTCCCTATCTAACCAGTCGATGATCGATAAGCTATACGAAGCCTCGCAGGCAGGCGTGAAAATCGAATTGATCGTCCGCGGCGTATGTTGTTTGCGTCCCGGAGTGATCGGGTTAAGCGAGAATATTCGGGTAATCAGCATCGTGGATCGTTATCTTGAGCACGCGAGAATTCTCGCGGTCGCGGGCGGCGGAGCGGAAGAGGTTTATATTTCCAGCGCGGATTGGATGACTCGCAATTTAAGCCGAAGAGTCGAACTCATGTGTCCCGTATACGATCCGGGGCTTCGCGACATGCTGATGAATGTGCTTCATATGAACTTGAAAGACAATGTCAAAGCAAGGGAGCTTCAATCCACTGGCACTTATGATCGGGTGCAAAGTCAGGAAGCGCCGCTGCGCAGTCAATTCGAAACGGCGAATATCCCGTTGTGGAAATCGATTGCGGCAGCGTACGAGTAAGCAAGCGGGGGAATTATCTTAGGCGAACGTTCAGTTCGGGGGTAATTCCCCAGTTTTTTTTGAATTCCTTGGCGATGTTATCTACTTCCATTCGCTCGACGGGGAGAGGATGGTCGGCATCCGCGAATAGGCGGAGCTTGTTGCCTTTAACGGATAATTCCAATGATTTAATCGCCTGCGACTCGCTCCGATCGAGTGCCGCTGCCAATTGCAGCAGGGAGCCTAGCTTGGCAATGATCTCGACGTCGCCTTCCGCGAGCATGGAGCGGTAAGGGGCAAGCTTGCGCCTAAGCGGATTAGATCCTCGGTACGACGCGATAGACCCGGTCAGTAGCATCTCTCTGTGGGATAAACCGTACCACTGCATATGCAGCAGCATGTAGAAAGTATGATCCGCGCTGTCGTTGTAATCGATGACCGTTCCGATCCGGAAAAGCCGTGCGGCGGTTTCCAACCAACGGCGGCATCCGAGCGGCATCGATTGTTTGGGGGACAACTGGTCGAATAGGGACAAAGCTAATTTATGCACCTGTTGGAGATGCACTTCGGGCACGACCGGATATAATGCGCTCAAATTGCGAATGCTTTCTTCCAAAACATAGTCCGCCGAGTCGGATCGGCGGCGATTATCGGGAAGGCAGGTTTCGTAAAACAACCCGTCGCGTAATCCGGTGCCGCATACGACTAACCGGGAGGTTGCCGTCCGCTGGAGTACCCCCAGCAGGATTGCCAGACCCGGAACGATGACGTCGCCGCGGTCCTTGGACAATCCCGGCAGCTTGCGTCGTTGATCCACATGGATTGCGGCAAGCCGATCAAGCGTCGAGCTAAGATCGGGAACGGTCAATTCATAACCGTGAAGATGAGGAAACGGATAATTCGATTCCCGCTGGCGAAGCTTGGCTAGAGCGCGGACGGTACCGCCCAGTCCGATGAGCGGAAGCCCGGGATGGCGCGAAATCCATTTCTCGATACCGAGCAGGCGATGGACTTCCGACTGAATAGCCGTGAGCGCGGATTGCGGGACGGCACCGTTTCCGAGCGAGTATTTCGCGGAAGTATTTACGCAACCGATTGGAAATGAAACGGCCGATACGACTTTCCGATTTTGGATCAACGTAATTTCGGTGCTTCCCCCGCCGATATCCACGACGAAGCAATCGGAGAGGCTAAGACTGTTCAGCATCGCTTGGCTTCCAATGCGGGCTTCGTCTTCTCCCGATAAAATTTCTATGGAGATTCCGGTTGCGGTGTACAGACGCCGCAGGATGTCGTCCCGATTCACGGCTTGCCTGATGGCTGCCGTCGCAACTGCGCGGATATGGTTCGCTCCGTGCTTCTGGCATATCCGCGAGAAGTGCCTGAGCACTTCCGCAAGCTCGTCGACGACGTCTTCGGGCAATCCTCCGTCTTTGTCCATCCGCTGGCTTAAACGGGCAGCCCAGCGCCCTTGGTCAACGACGCGGTAAGCCCCGTTGTCCGTCAGCTGATAAACGGAAAGACGAACGGTGTTCGAACCGATATCGATTATCCCGGTCATTTGATTCGTGTTTGCATTCATGTCGTCTTTGTCCTCCAACCGCAACGAAAGCCTATTCGTCCTTCGTTCATGAAACCCGATATTTGAATCCGAGCTTTAATTGTATCACAAATAACCGTTCGAATAATTAGAGGGTTTACGCAAATGATTAAGGTTACCGAGTATCTAGCGCTTCGTGATCAAAAGCTGACTTATTGAATTACCTCTCAAGAACGATTGCTTATGGTGCCGATAAAACAATTTGATGCCGCAATCGGTTCCATTCGCCTTTGAAATCGATTATCATTAAAAAAGGTCAAAAAATGTTAAGTTATTCGTGGTTTGCGTTCATTATTGAGTCGGGAGAGCTTCTTGCTCTCGCGCAGACGTATCTTGACGTCATTGTGCAGCTTGTTCAGACAAGCCGATTGATCTGAATTTTACGGATAAAGGAGAGAGAAAATATGACAGCAACAAAAGGTCTTGAAGGCATCGTCGCGGCGAAATCGACGATCAGCTCGATTATCGACGGCGTCCTGACATACCAAGGCATTAACATCGACGAATTGGCAGAGCATGCCACGTTCGAAGAAGTCGCGTACTTATTGTGGCATGGCAAGCTTCCAACTCAATCGGAGCTGGACGGGCTTATCTCAGAGATAGGCGAATACTCGGCTATTCCGGCCGAAGTGATCGCAGGCATAAGATTGTATCCGAACGGCAGCAACTCGATGGCCGCGTTACGTACCGCGATTTCCAGTCTAGCGTTGTACGACGCCTCGGCTAACGAAATGAGCAAAGAAGCCAACTATCGCAAAGCGGTTAAATTGCAAGCGCAATTGCCGACCGTAGTGGCTGCTTATGCTCGTATTCGCGAGGGCAAAGAACCGATCGCACCGAAAAAAGGCGTGGGAGTCGCTCACAACTTCCTGTATATGCTTACCGGAGAAGAACCGGCGCAAGTGGCTATCGAAGCAATGGACAAGGCTCTCGTGTTGCACGCGGACCATGAGTTGAACGCTTCTACTTTCGCGGCTCGCGTTACGGTTGCGACTCTGTCGGATATTTATTCCGGCGTAACGTCCGCTATCGGAGCTTTGAAAGGCCCGTTACACGGCGGCGCTAACGAAGCGGTAATGGTGATGTTGGATGAAATCGGCTCCCTTGGTAACGTTGAGCCTTATATCCAAGCAAAGCTCGATAACAAAGAAAAAGTGATGGGCTTCGGTCACCGCGTTTACAAAAACGGAGACCCTCGTGCTAAACACTTAATGCAAATGTCCCGTCAACTCGGCGAGTTGAAAGGCGATATGACGCTCTACGAAATGTCCATCAAGATTGATGATCTCGTGACCAGCCAGAAGGGCTTGAAGCCGAACGTAGATTTCTACTCCGCTTCTTGTTACACGATGCTGGGCATTCCTCGCGATCTGTTCACGCCGATCTTCGCCATCAGCAGGGTTTCCGGTTGGACGGCTCATATTTTGGAGCAATACGAAGACAATCGCTTGATCCGCCCTCGTGCCGAGTACGTAGGACCGGTAGATCAGCACTATGTGCCGATCTCTAAGCGTGGCTAATTTTAATGCGAATGCCGGCGGGGTGCCTCCTTGCCTAGTTGCGGAGGCATGCCGCCGATTCTTTGCGAAATAAAACCATTAATCAGGAGGAATTACAAAACATGAAACTCGAAAAATTCGCAGCGCCGACTTCCGGCGAGAAAATTACGGTACAAAACGGCGTTCTCAACGTTCCTAACAATCCGATTATCCCTTTCATCGAGGGCGACGGCACGGGCCGCGATATCTGGAAAGCTTCCAAGCGCGTTCTTGACGCAGCGGTCGAGAAAGCATACAAAGGCGAAAAACAAATCGCTTGGTACGAAGTGTTCGCCGGCGAGAAAGCTTTCAACGAATACGGCGAATGGTTGCCTGCCGATACGTTGACTGCAATCCGCGAGATGATCATCGCGATCAAAGGACCTTTGACTACGCCGATCGGCGGCGGTATCCGTTCCCTGAACGTTGCTCTTCGCCAAGAGCTGGATCTGTACGTGTGTTTGCGTCCGGTTCGTTACTTCGACGGAGTACCTTCTCCGGTTAAACGCCCCGAGCTTGTCGACATGGTTATTTTCCGCGAAAATACGGAGGACATCTATGCCGGTATCGAGTATCAATCCGGATCCGAGCAAGTGAAAAAAGTACTTGAATTCCTGCAAAAAGAAATGGGAGTTAACAAAATCCGTTTCCCGGAAACTTCCGGTATCGGTATCAAGCCGGTTTCCGAAGACGGCTCCAAGCGTCTTGTTCGCGCGGCTATCGAATACGCAATTAAGCACGGACGCAAATCCGTTACTCTTGTTCATAAAGGCAACATCATGAAATACACCGAAGGCGCGTTCAAAAACTGGGGTTACGAAGTGGCTGAACAAGAATTCGGAGATAAAGTATTCACATGGTCCGAATACGACATCATCAAAGCGGACAAAGGCGAAGAAGCGGCTAACGCGGCTCAGAAAGCGGCTCTTGATTCCGGCAAAATCCTGATCAAAGACGCTATCGCCGATATCGCTCTTCAACAAGTTCTGACTCGTCCGACCGACTTCGACGTTATCGCTACGTTGAACCTGAACGGCGACTACCTGTCCGATGCTTTGGCGGCACAAGTCGGCGGAATCGGTATCGCTCCGGGAGCTAACATCAACTACTTGACTGGACATGCCATTTTCGAAGCGACTCACGGTACTGCTCCTAAATACGCGGACAAAGACGTTGTAAACCCAGGTTCCGTTATCCTTTCCGGCGTTATGATGCTCGAGCACTTGGGCTGGTTGGAAGCTGCGGACCTCATCTACAAAGGCTTGGAAACTTCGATCAACAGCAAAGTCGTAACTTATGACTTCGCTCGTTTGATGGAAGGCGCTACTGAAGTTAAATGTTCGGCGTTTGCGGACGAAATAATTAAGAACTTCTAGAAATTCTTTTTCCCCTCGCCGGGGAGGCTATTAACCCCTGTGTCCCCGTCGCGGGGAGGGCTCGATCCCCCTAAGTCCCCCTTTCCAAGGGGGATTCCAAGGGCTTGCAGCCCTCTGGACACCCGCCTTCGCGGAGACAGTTACCGACGAGCGGTTGGGGGCGGGGCTAGCTTGTGGTGCAGGTGCGCGAGCGAGGAGAGTCGAACCAGCGCCTAATCGGGCGGTGGTTTTCCCGGCAGAAAGAGGAGGCGCGAGCTTGTTGCACGCTCGCGCCTTTTTCCGAGCTGGTATCGCGCTCGAGAGTGCTGTATGGGATACGCAACTCGTAAATAAATCAAACATTTGATGAATAGTTGCATTTTATGCAACTATTTTCCGTAAACTAGTGGAATTCGCAGAGGTAGTTGTATTAAGTGCAATTAGTTGTTCAGGTTACGTGCAATTACGCCGGGACTGGCTGAACTAAATGTACTTTTTGCAACTATTGCTAGTTAAGAAGGGTTTCAGGGTAAGATTAGGTGTACGATGTGCAACTAGCGTAAACTTAGGGTGAGTTTTCGGCTGATTTGGACGTGAGTCATGTAATAAGCTTTAAAGCGAATTTACTTTCCATGCATGCTCGGGCGCCGAGGCGTTCGGGTGTCTTCCAAGGAGGACCTTAAGATGGCAATCAAACGTGCGAAAATTACGGTCGTTGGCGCAGGATTCACGGGAGCGACTACGGCGCTTATGCTGGCTCAGAAGGAACTGGGGGATGTCGTTCTTCTCGATATCCCGCAACTGGAAAACCCAACGAAAGGCAAAGCGCTCGATATGATGGAATCGACTCCGGTTCAAGGAATCGACTCCAACATCGTGGGGACTTCCGACTATCAAGATTCCGCTAACTCCGACGTCGTCATCATTACGGCTGGAATTGCTCGTAAACCGGGCATGAGCCGCGACGATCTCGTTAACACGAACGCGGGAATCGTGAAATCCGTTTGCGAGAACATCAAAGCGACTAGCCCGAATTGTTACGTCATTATCCTGTCCAACCCGGTCGACGCGATGACTTACGTTGCGAACAAAGCGCTGGGTTTCCCGAAAAACCGCGTGATCGGGCAGTCCGGAGTACTGGATACGGCGCGTTACAACACTTTCCTGGCGCAAGCTTTGAACGTTTCCGTTGAAGATGTGCGCGGCGTCGTTCTCGGCGGCCACGGCGACGACATGGTTCCACTCGTGCGTTACACGACGATCGGGGGAATCCCGGTCGAAAAATTGCTGCCTAAAGAGCAAATTGACACGATCGTAGCCCGCACGCGAGTAGGTGGCGGCGAAATCGTTAATTTGCTTGGCAACGGCAGCGCGTACTACGCTCCGGCAGCATCGCTCGTGCAAATGACGGAAGCGATTCTGAAGGACAAGAAACGCATTCTGCCGATTATCGCTTTGTTGCAAGGCGAGTATGGCTACGACAACCTGTTCATGGGCGTATTGGCTGTTCTCGGTGGAGACGGCATCGAGAAAATTTTCGAAATCGATCTGTCCGACGAAGAGAAAGCGGCGCTCGAGAAATCGGCCGAATCCGTTCGTAACGTGATCAAGATCGTCGAGAATGCATAAGCCAAGCCTCTAATTCGAATTCGCGGGAGAGCCTTCGGGCTCTCTTTTTTTTGAAAAAGGCTCCCAATCTTGGTTGGAATTCATGAAGGATTCGTGTGGATTGCGGACTTTTGGTTTTGTTCGGTCGCCTTTTTGTGTATACTGAGGTTGTCTTAGTTAGTTTGTTAACTATTGGAGGGAACGGCAAATGTTAAATGTGATGTTGTTTTTGCACATCGTAGGTGCGGTCGGCATGGGAGTATATGCGATTATGCCTTTTGTGGTCGGTAAATTCAAGCAATTGTCGGGCACGGCTCAAGAAGGTTTGGCTACCGGACTCATCTCGGGCGGAAGAGTTGGACAATACGCTCTGGTCTTGCAATTGTTAACGGGAGGGTATTTGATATCCAACTCCGATGCAGGCGATTACACGGTGGCTTGGATGGTAGTCGTTATCGTCATCTTCGTGGCGCTCGGCGCACTATCCGGAATCGTTCAAGCACCGCTTAAGAGAATTGCCGCAGCTTCCGTGAACGGGGAGAACGCGAGCTCTTCGATCTCGAGAGTTCAGACGATCAGCGCGATTATTTTCATTCTTTTCTTAGTCATCATTTGGCTAATGCAAGTACCTTGGTATAAGTAATCGTTATGAATGGATAGCATTTCGATTTCGAAACCTCATTCCGTCATTCGACGGGTGAGGTTTTTTGCTTAATTTTGTGATCGTCGTCTATGATATAATGCTTAAATTATTATATCCTTACACATAGAGCGGTTGATGATTGAGATGAAAAATAACGTAATGGCAAGTTTACTAGGCAGATATGACAGCGGAATATGGATAAGAGTGCTCGGATCGGCGTTGACGACCATTACGGGGTTTATGATCCGCCCGTTTCTCGTGCTCTACCTTTACGATCAAATGGATGGCTCGGTCATTCTTCCGATGATTATCGTCGGACTGCAGCCGCTTTGCGGAATGTTCGTGAGTTGGTACGGAGGAGGATGGAGCGATCGTTACGGTCGTAAACCTATCATGTTAACGGCTTTATTCCTCCAGATGATATGTATGGTCGGTTACGTATTCGCGGAGGATGTGTGGCAATACGCGATGATTTCGATCGTGAACGGTATAGGGTTCGCTTTATATATGCCGGCTGCGAACGCGCAAATTACGGACATGGTATCGGAAGATAAACGGGCCGAGGTTTTCGCTTTGATGCATACGGCGTTTAACGTGGGAGCTGCGGTCGGACCGGTGTTAGGCTTGTTAATGTTCGATTGGAATCCTTCGGCCGTGTTTATATTGTCGGCGATTTCCTTTGTCATCTATGGATCGATCGTATGGCTGAAGCTGCCCGAGACCGCTCCGTTAACGAAAGGACATTCGGGATCGAACATCAAGCGAGCGCATGCGAAAACGAAATTTTCGTGGAAGTTGCACAAGCCGATTTTACTGATGACGGTGCTCAGTCTACCCGTCGGGCTGCTCTACGCGCAGGTGGAGTCGACCTTGCCGCTTCATCTGCAAACGAACTTCGATTCTTACCGCACGGTATTGGCGTCTCTGCTTACCTTTAACGGAATTATGGTCATTGCGTTGCAAATTTGGATCGCTAGGCGAACGGAAGCCGTAAGCTCGCACCTGATCATCGCTGTCTCTTATGCATTATTCGCCATCGTTTCCATCGGTTACGGTTATTCGAATACCATCTTGTGGTTATTTGCCGCGGAGTTTATTTTTACGATCGGCGAGATGATTTTCGGTCCTCATATGCAGAAAAGCGTATCGATTATGGCGCCGGAGGAGCAGAGAGGGTTCTACTTTTCCGTGTATGGCTCAAGCCAACTGTTATCCCGCGGGCTGGGTCCGATTTTAGGCGGATTAATGCTAAGTTGGAGTAACGGCGAGACGTTATTCGTTGCTTTGGCCGTACTTATTGGAATCGCCGGTTTCTTGCAAGTGAAGGTGATTCGGAAGTACGCGTAACGGATTTAGGCAGGTACCGAGAAAGTTGAAACCGACTTTGTTTAAGAGAAATGAAACCATTTTTGCCATATTTACGTCTTAAAGCTGAGGTGATCGTCTTTGTTAAAACGAATGTTTATGTTATTCCTCTGCGGCGTATTTATGTTAGGGGTATGGAGCGCGGTTAAACCGAAGTCCGCTTATGCCTGCTCATGCGCCGCGCCTCCTGCAGTAAGCGAGGAGTTAGCACGGAAAACGGCTATTTTCTCCGGAAAAGTCGTTGCCGTTAAACCGCCCGAGCAGAAAGAAATCATGTCTACCGCCGATCCGATCAAAGTGACGTTCGCCGTCGATCAAGTGTGGAAAGGGGAGGTAGGGGAGAAAACGGTCGTAGGCACCGCCTCCAGCTCGGCAAGCTGCGGAATCGAGAGCTTCGCTATGGACGCCGAATACATCGTGTACGCCTATGGAGAGCCCGACCAATTAGAAACCGGAATATGCGAAAGAACGAAGCTTCTGTCGAACGCGAACGAAGACCTAACGGCTCTGGGAATCGGTAAAAAGCCATCGAAGCTGTCCAATGTAGCCGAAGGCGCGAAACCAATCGACCAGGTAGAAGGCTCCGATCAGCCGCCGAAAGAGAAGCCGAACGGTTATTTTTTGATCCCTATCGGGGGGTTGGCCGTTATTCTTGTTTTCGTTGTCATGCTCCTTAAGTTCAGAAGGAAAACCTAAACAGGCCGTGAACTGAACGCGAACACAATAATAAGGGCTAGGACATCAGATTATCGTCTGATCTCCTAGCCCTTGTCTTTGTGAGAAGATCAAGCCAACCAGCCGTCCCACTGACTTTCGAGATGGTTTTTCATCCATAAGCACACTTCCCACAGGTCGGAAACCGGCTCTTGGGAGAACGGAGCCGTCTGGAGGTAGCCTGGAGGGCCGAACTCCGGAACGAGGATTAGGTACTCGGCTCCTTGGTCACGGCGATTACGCGCTATGTCTCGCCACCAAGCTGTATGAGCCGCTAATGCCGCGGCATGCTCGGGAGCGGCGGGGTGATTAACTTGCGGACCTTCTTGATGCCCGACTCGCGCATGGACGAAACGAGCTCGCTCCGTCGCTATTTTCATCCGGGAAACTTGGTCCTCCAGAAGCGATTCGCATACGCAGCACCAATGGCTGAAATCGGCGCAAATGTTAAGATCGGGCAAGTCCTTCAGCAGTCGTTCGGCCGACCATGGGGTGAACATCGCCCTTCCCCGATGAGTTTCATGAACGATGGGGATACCGGCGGATTTTTCGATGTCCAATGCGTATCGATAAAACTCGAGCTGCTGCTCGTAGGGCATATCGTCTTTGGCGCTATGCGCGTTAATGAGCATCGGAGAGAAGGTAAGCGCCCTATCGACCTGTTGTTTGAAAGAATCTTTGTGGTCGCCGCTCGTATATACGGTAAAGCAATATTCCAGACCGTATCGTTGTACCAGTTCGCGGAATAACGGCTCATCTGCCTGAGAGGGAACCGGCGACTCGAATCCGGCGTAACCTGCTTCGGAAACGAGTTTGAATTGTTGTTCGAGAGGTAAATGGTCCATTCCCCATAAGGATTTGTAAACTTTCAGTTTCATGTTAATTATCCCCTTCCTCGATTTCGGCGAGTTCGTCTATCGTTCTTTCAAAACCTGGCGCAAGATGGGTCAGAAACCATTCGACTTCGGGCATGTCCAGCTTCCTCAGCTTCTCCTCGCTTTGGCGCCGCGCGGTTGCGAATTCGCGATTCCCAGCGGACATCTCGCTAATGCATTTCAAGTAGGCATCGAGCAGGTCGGCAGCCTTCAAGAGCTTATCCAGCTCCGGGTTAACGGGTTTACGGTACAGCAAAGGACGATAGGTTTCTTGCAACTCCGAAGGTACCGTCGCTAGCAGTCTTTCGGCGGCCAGAGCCTCGATTTCGCGGAAATTCGATAAAATTCCGGGATTATGATGTTTGACGGGAGTCGGAATATCTCCAGTAAACACTTCTGTGGCATCATGGAATAGAGCATAGGTGACAGCCTCGTCGGGATTAATGTCTCGATGGAATATTTCCCGCGCAATACTTCCCAGAGCGTGGGCGATCAACGCGACGTGGTACGAGTGTTCCGCTACGTTCTCGGGGGTCGTGCTTCGCATGAGACTCCAGCGTTCGATATACTGCAATCGGTATAAATACGCCAAAAAATGATTTGCCATGAACTTGACTCCTTTTCTACCACCGCTTCTCTATATGATATTATATAATCAATAAGTAACGACGAACAGAGAGGGGATTTTGCACTCATTATGTCATCATCATTCGAACAAAGCATGTACAAACTTATCGTAGAAACTTCAACCAATCTTCCGGCGGACGTACGTCGCGCGATTACCGCAGCACGGGAAGCCGAAGATCGCGCGACGCGCGCCGGACTATCCTTGTCGACGATTGCCCAAAATATCGAAATGGCGGAATGTAACGTTTCTCCTATTTGCCAAGATACCGGTATGCCGACTTTCGTCGTGCACACCCCTGTCGGAGCCAACCAAATCATCATGAAACAAGGAATAAGAAACGCGATCGCCAGAGCGACGAAGGACGGTAAACTTCGCACGAATTCCGTTGATTCATTAACCGGATCGAACACGGGCGACAATCTGGGACCCGGCACGCCGGTCATCCATTTCGAGCAATGGGAGCGCGACGATGTAGACGTTCGTCTAATTCTTAAGGGCGGCGGATGCGAAAATAAAAACATTCAATACAGCCTACCCGCGGAAATCGAAGGTTTAGGCAAAGCCGGGCGCGATCTCGACGGTATCCGTAAATGCGTTCTTCACGCGGTATATCAAGCTCAAGGACAAGGCTGCAGCGCCGGATTTATCGGCGTAGGCATCGGCGGCGACCGAACGACGGGTTACGAGCTGGCTAAGCAGCAGCTGTTTAGGAAGATCGAGGACGTTAATCCGATTCCGGAGCTTCAACAGCTTGAAGAATACATTATGGATAAAGCGAATCAACTGGGTATCGGAACGATGGGCTTCGGAGGTAACGTAACTCTGTTAGGTTGCAAAGTCGGCGTGAATAACCGTCTGCCAGCGAGCTTCTTCGTCTCGGTCGCTTATAACTGCTGGGCATACCGCCGTCAAGGCGTCGTACTTGACGGAACGACGCACGAGATTAAAGAGTGGGTGTACGAGGGCGGCACCGGCGTGTCGATGACGGAGGAGGCAGGAGAGGCGTCCGGCGAGTCGGCCGAGGTCGCGGCCAAGCCGAAAGAAATCGTCCTTCAGATGCCTTTGACGGAGGAAGACGTTCGCTCGTTGAAGGTAGGAGACGTCGTTATTCTGAACGGCGAAATGCATACGGGCCGCGATGCTTTGCACAAGCATTTAATGGACCACGATGCTCCGATCGATCTGAACGGCGGAGTGATCTACCACTGCGGTCCGGTTATGTTAAAGGATGACGCAGGCTGGCACGTGAAAGCGGCAGGCCCTACGACAAGTATTCGGGAAGAACCGTACCAAGGCGATATTATGAAAAAGTTCGGTTTGCGCGCGGTAATCGGCAAAGGCGGCATGGGGCCGAAAACTTTGGCCGCGTTACAGGAACACGGCGGAGTTTATTTGAATGCCGTTGGCGGGGCAGCCCAATACTATGCGGAGTGCATCAAGAACGTTAACGGAGTCGACTTCTCGGAGTTCGGTATTCCGGAAGCGATGTGGCATCTGCAAGTAGAAGGCTTCGCAGCCATTGTGACGATGGATTCGCACGGCAATAGTCTGCATGCCGAAGTAGATAAGGATTCCAAAGCAAAGCTTGCCCAGTTTAAGGATCCGGTATTTGTATAAATAAAGTCGTGAAGTCGAATCCGTACGTGATTCAGAATTACAAGGTTCACGCCATGCAATTCTGAATCGCCTCCGACATAAACGGTTCTTCGCCATCCAAGGAAGGCGATAGCCGTTTATGCTTGCTTGCGTTGATCCGCGATCCGGTGAAGATGGATTGAACAGCTTTTATAAGGAGTCGTAGTCCTTTCATGTCAAAATTCCGTTTGAAATTGACCGCTCTGTTCGTCATTATGATCGGGGTTTCCGTACTGGCGGCCGGATTGTTGATGGGGAACTCTTATCAGAAAAACCATCAGGCGGCGCTGCGGGATCATATGATCCGCGAACTGCATGTATTAAACGCCGCGGCGCCTTGGCCCGAGCAGGGGAATGAAGCCGAACAAAGCTCTTATTTACAGCGGCAGGCACAGCGGTTTAAGGAAATCGCCGGAATGCGCGTGACCTATATCCGCACCGACGGAAAGGTTATGGGGGACTCGGATCATGAACCGGGAACGATGGATAACCATCTGACTCGCGAAGAGGTCCAGCAAGCTTTGAGCGACGGTACGGGAAGCAGCGTTCGCCGCAGCGCGACTTTGAAGCAGAATATGATCTATGTGGCGTTAAAGGTCAATTTGGATAAAGGCGATACCAATCAGGGCATCATTCGTCTAGCCATGAGTCTCGGCGACGTAGAGAACAGTCTCAACAACATGTGGTTGGCCTTGGTCTTCGGGCTGTTCCTCTTATTCGCCGTCGCGGCCGTCGTTAGTTATCGCGTCGCGCTTAGCGTTACCCGACCGCTAGAGCGGATGACTTCGGCCGCCAAGAGAATGGCGAATATGGATTACGCGATCCGCGTACCCGAGGGCGGAAGCGACGAGGTGGGCGAGCTAGCTCGTGCATTAAACGCGATGGCCGGCAGCTTGCAAGAGCAGCTCGACGAAATCCGTCAGAACGGAACTCGACTGCAAAGCGTATTGGACAATATGACGAGCGGCGTCGTTATGATCGCTCACGATGGACGAATCACTTTGTATAATCGCGAAGCGGAGTTATTGCTCGGCAGCTCGGTACGGGAGCGCGTCGGACGCAGTTACGCGGAAATCCGCCAGCACTTCGAGCTGGTAGGGCTCATTCGGGAGCTTCTCGAAAACCCGGTGTCCGTCCACGAAGAATTGACGGTGTATTATCCCGAGGAGAGATTGCTTGAAATCCATATCGTTCCGATGACGATGAGCATAGACGAAGAACCCGGATTGCTCATCGTCTTACAAGACGTCTCGGCGATTCGCAGGCTGGAACGGATGCGCAGCGAATTCGTCGCCAACGTCTCCCATGAGTTGAAAACGCCGGTAGCGGCGGTCAAAGGCTTCGCGGAGACACTGTTGTCCGGAGCGATGAACGACCCGGAAACGGCGAAGTCGTTCCTTACGATCATTCAAGACGAGAGCGATCGGCTTAATCGTCTCATCGGCGACATCCTGGAGCTGTCCAAGATCGAATCCCGTCGATCTCCTTTGCAATTCTCGCCCATCGATTTGCCGATGTTCCTTGGAAGGATGTCGGAGTTGTTAGCCGCCGAGGCCGCCAAGAAGGACATCGTTCTAGACGTGCAGACGGAAGAAGGCTTGTTCCTAGAAGCGGATGAGGATCGCTTGGGGCAAATCGTCATGAACCTGATGCAGAACGGCATCAACTACACGCCCGAAGGCGGTAAAGTCAAGGTGCGAGCGGAAATCATCCCGGCTTTGGAAGACGGAGAAGAGGAGATGGTCCGGATAACCGTATCGGATACCGGTATCGGCATTCCGAAGAAAGATATTCCGCGAATCTTCGAACGGTTCTATAGGGTGGATAAAGCTCGCTCTCGCAGTTCCGGGGGAACGGGATTGGGCTTATCCATCGTAAAACATTTAACCGAACTGCATCATGGGACGATAAGAGTGGAAAGCACGGTCGGAGTAGGTTCGCAGTTTATTTTAGAGCTACCGTTGCTGCAACCTTAAGCGTTAAATGTCTATTTTACGCTGCGTTAACATTTGGATGATGTTACGTTTACAGTGGTATGATAAAACTAACATGAAGAGCCAAATAGGCAGGAGTAGCTGCTGGACCGGAGGAACGCATGTCGGACAAAGTACTGATTATCGAAGATGAACCGACACTTGCACGTTTAGTGACATATAATCTCTCGCAAGAGGGATATGAGACAGAAGTCGTCGGGAACGGTGCGGAAGGACTTCATAAGGCGATCCATGACCAATATGCCATTATTTTTCTAGATTTGATGCTTCCGGGCATGAATGGATTCGAAGTGCTCCAGAAGCTGCGTCAGAACGGAGTTAAAACGCCGGTGATCATTCTTACCGCTAGGAACGCCGAAGAGGAAGTAGTGCAAGGTCTTAAACTCGGCGCGGATGATTATATTACGAAGCCGTTCGGGGTCGCCGAACTGTTGGCGCGAACATCCGCCGTCTTAAGGCGTTCGCGCAACGAAGAGAGCAAACCTTCGAAAGCTTCGAGCGGGGATAAAGTGATCGCCATCGGCGATTTGCAGATTTTCCCCGATAAATACGAAGTATTCTCCAACGGACAATGGATTACATTACGTCCGAAGGAGTTCGAGGTTTTGCTGTACTTGGCGGAGAGACCGGGTATCGTCATTACCCGCGACGATCTCATGAACGTCGTATGGGGCTTCGACTACATCGGCGGCCAACGCACGGTCGACGTTCACGTGAGCTCGCTTCGCAAGAAACTCGAGCTTAACCAACAAACCGTACAAATCGACTCCATCCGTGGCGTCGGCTACAAACTATTCATCAACCGCAAAACAACCTCGATTAGCCGTTAAGAGAGGGTTGTAACTCGTCCGGTATTTTCTGGACGAGTTATTTTGTTTGATGGGAGGCATAGCCCCGCGGATCCCAGCCCATTGTCGCAAAATGCGACAATGAGAAGGCTCAGCCCCGCGGATTCCCGCCTATTGTCGCAAAACACGACAATGGGGAGGCATAGACCAACGAATCCCCGCCCATTGTCGCAAAGCGCGACAATGGGCGGAGCGGCTAAGAAATTATTTTAGTGAGTAATGCTTTATTAAGTCTGTAACTGCACACCCGTTTAACGTCTGTCCTCGAAGGAATCAAGATTTCTCTTTGAACTAAAGTTTTGATATGTCTGCTTATGGTGGTACGATGCAAGTTTAGTTGTTTGGTGATGTATTTCGGTGTAATTGGGGTAGACAGGGAGGTAGCCATTCTAACGATGGCTAGTTCAACAGGAGACAATTTCAGTTCATTAGGAGAGATTGAAGCCCCCAGCTTCCCAAGCATCTGCTGTATGATTTGTTGGCAAATGCGAGGTCGTTCGATGAGATCGTCATAAGAAAACCTGAGGACATACCAACCGTCAATGATGAGGTGGTTTTGGCGCATGAGATGGTCCGCGAACTGGGATCTGCTGATATCTCTCCAATGAGTACCGAATCCATCGATTTCAATGCAAATTCTAAACCCCTCAGTAATATAAGCGAAATCGAGATAGCGTTTGCCATCCTTGAAATCTTTTACTTCGAACTCGGCTTCCAAGTGCGTAAAGTGTCCGAATGCTGGCCACCAAACTTGTTTTATGAATGTTCGCTCCGCATGGTTCGAAGTGCTTGACAATTTTCTTTTGCGTTCCCCGGTGCTGCTCGAACGTAGCTTGTTCATCCACGTCTCATAAACTTTCGCTAATTCCTCCGGCATCAAGACTTCATTGGCCACAACCATCGTCTCATCTCACCTTTTAATTGGAATAAAAAACAAAAACCGCCCAACCCGGAGAAGTTCCAGGAATGAGCGGCGTGTGCTTCACGACCGTGGGGATATGGATTAATGATTTAATAATCCTAAAATATAACAAAAATTGTAATTGTGCAAGAGAAAAATGAAAGGTAACGAAAAGTTAGTTGAAAGCGTGCGGTTAAAGGAAAAATCTTCCAAGGCATAAGGTGTGACTGTTGGAGGCCCTATCGAAGGCAATTAGCACCAAGCAATCGCCAAAAATGTTGGTTACTCATATGCCCGCCCACGCCACCAGTCCGTGCGCCTCAGCCCGTCTACCCCCGCCCCCAAGCCAGCATCTTGCGCTGGAACTCTTTCGGGGAGCAGCCGTTGAAGCGCTTGAACATTTTGTAGAAGTGGGCCATGTTGGCCATGCCGATCTGATCGCCGACTTCGCCTACGCTCAGGTCTCGGGTTAAGAGGAGCTGCTCGGCTCGTTTGATTTTGCGGAAATTGACATATTCGGTGAAGGAGAAGCCCATGATTTTCTTAAAAAACTTCACGAAATAGTAGTAGCTCATATTAGCAAGACGGCATGCGTCTTCGACGGAAATCCGTTCTTCTAGTCGGGATTCGACGAAGTCCAACACAGGCTTCAAGCGAATGCGTTCCACTCGGTCCTGATCGGCGAGCAACCCTCGGCTGTCATTGCGGATAAGGATCAGAAGCAGCTTTTTAATCAACATGTTGACCGCAAGCTCGTAACCGCTTTCCTTAAATAAAGCCTCCTGGTGAATTTGACGGATGCATTCGGCGGCGGCAACGCGCGCTTCGGGATTCTCCCGGAATATATAATTCATGGCGCTGAGAGGTACCTTGGTTTCGTTAAAATATTGCAAATAGGGAATCGTGCTTTGGTCGAAATAATTGCTAAGGTCGAATTGAAGCACGATGTAGTCGAGCCTTCCGCCGGGATTACGATCTCGATGGAGCTCAGAATTCCCAAGGATGACAACATCCCCTTGTTGTAAAGCATAGGTCTCGTCGCTGAGATCGACGTTAAGGCATCCGGCTTGCACGAGCATCAGCTCGCATTCGGGGTGATAGTGCCAAGCTATGGTTCCGACATCATTCCGCGTCGTTTGCCATATTTTCAAGGAAAGCAGCGGATTCTCGTATTCGATCTTTTCTCTGACGGCTTGCACGGGATCATCCCCTCGAACTTGTCGAATTTCAATCGATTATATGACAAAATCACATAATATGACCGCACCTGAGCGGATGGGATTTCTACTCGTTTGTGTTACACTAATTGTAGAATGAATACTGCAAACTAGCAAGGAGGACAAGCATTTTGACAAAAGTTAACGTAGGGATGATCGGATGCGGCGGGATTGCCATGGGGAAACATTTACCATCGCTTGCCAAAATCCCGGAAGCGCAAGTGGTAGCCTTCTTTGACGTGGCACTGGACAGAGCGCATGATGCGAAAAATAAATTCGGTACCCATGATGCCAGAGTGTATCATGACGTGTATGAATTGCTTCGCGATCATGATGTACATGTCGTTCACGTGTGCACGCCTAACGATACGCATGCCGAGATTTCGATCGCGGCGCTTGAAGCCGGCAAACACGTATTATGCGAGAAGCCGATGGCGAAGACGGCACACGATGCCCGGCGCATGTTGGAAACTTCCGAGAGAACGGGCAAGAAGTTGAGCATCGCTTATCAGAACCGTTTTCGCGCGGACAGCCGTTGGCTGTATCAAGCTTGTCGGGCAGGCGACCTTGGCGAGATCTACGTTGCCAAGGCTCATGCGGTTCGCCGCCGGGCGGTTCCGACGTGGGGAGTATTCTTGGATTTAGAGAAACAAGGCGGAGGTCCGCTGATCGATATCGGAACGCACGCGCTGGATCTCGCACTGTGGATGATGGACAACTATGAACCGAGAACTGTGTTAGGATCATCGTATCGCAAGCTTGCCGAGCAAGGAAGCCAAGCGAATTTATGGGGGAACTGGGATCCGTCCAAGTTCACGGTTGAGGATTCCGCCTTCGCGATGATCACGATGAAAAGCGGAGCAACGGTGTGGCTGGAGTCCAGTTGGGCGTTGAACACGCTCGACGTGGATGAAGCCAAAGTAACGTTGAGCGGCACGAAAGCGGGTGCCGATATGAGGAAGGGCTTGCGCGTCAACGGCGAAGAGCATGGCCGACTGTACACGCAAGAAATCCAGATGTCCGGAGACTTCGGTGGAAATCCTCTGCCGGACGATGCCGCCGAACAGGAAGCGCGCGCATGGATCGATGCGATCCTGCACGATCGCGAGCCTGTCGTTACGGCCAAGCAAGCGTTAGTCGTACAAGAAATTCTAGAAGCCGTGTACGAATCGGCGAATAAAGGGCAAGCGATCAGCTTCGTCTAACCGCTTGGCCCATAATCGCAAGAAAACAGTGCCTAGAAGCGGCTCAAAGCCTGCTTCTTAGGCACTGTTTGCGTTATGTACGGTAACGGCTCGCTTCCTCGTGCAGGTCACGCGCAAGCTCCGTCAGATGAGCCGCAGAATGCGCAACCTGCGCGACGCTTGCCTGTTGGGTCAATGTGTTCGCGCTTAACGCCCGCGAGTGCGAATTCGCCGAGTTCGCCAGATGATTGATCTCGTGCACCGTAGCGGTTAGTTGCTCGTTGCCCGCGGATAACTGCTCCGCAGAGGCCGATTTCAGTTGCGTTTGCGATACTTGCCCGGCGAATTGCCCGTCATCTTGCTGAACAATAAGTTAAAGTAGTTGGCGTTCGGATATCCGACTTGAAGGGCGATGTCGCGTACCGATTGATCCGTGTCGACAAGAAGTCGTTTGGCTTCATCGATCCGGCATTTGATTAGATATTGAATCGGAGACATTCCGACATCATCCTTGAAGACGTGGGCTAGGTGATAAGGGCTTACGTAAACAAGCTGGGCAAGATCGCTTAAGCTCAGCTCCAAATGATAGTTTCGTTCAATGTAAACCCTTACATTTTGAGAAAGACTACCGGAGTTATCGGAATTCGAAGCGCGAATCGGCTCCGGCTCTTGCTGCTGCTTGGAGAGTGGCGGGATCGGATCGTGATCTTCGATAGACTCCATCTCTCTGAGAAAATGAATCAACAGCGTTTGGAGCAAGGAAGAAATCACTTCGTCGCTTCCTAATTGAGGATTGCGCGCTTCATGAAGAATATCTTCCAGAATGCGATTGATCCGCACGTTATTCGGTTCGACCGGAACGACGAACGGAACTTCCCGAGGCGATAACAAGCCTTGGGATAGTCCTTGAACTTGAAGCCCGGTCACGTAATAAACAACGGCTCGTATAGGATATCCGGCAGGAGGCCGGAGCGTCACCTCGTTGTTCGGGGGGACGAACAGGCACGCGCCTTCCGCAATCGGTATCCGGCAATGGATGGAACATGCGTCTCCGGTTCCGGACCGAAGCCACAATATGCACGAACGGTCTCCCGCAATCAAGGGAAGCGGATCGATTCCAGTCCAGTCGCACCAGCTTGCCAATCGGGGTGTTTCCAGTAGTATCGAGGGCTTGTTCATCGCAAAAAACTGCTTCCCCCCTTTGAATCGAATTATGTATGATAAGGTAATAAAATACAATACGGATCACGAGACATCGCAAGAATGTGAATAAATCGAATCGAATATCGCAAGATCATTCATTTTCCCATCCTACCTCGATCTTCTAAACTAGGATACAGGGACTTCCCGAAGGAGTGTGACTCCGTGCTATTGCAAATGAAAGGAATATCGAAGTCGTTCTATGGAGTTCAGGTGCTGGATAATATCGATTTCGAGCTGCTTCCGGGGGAAGTACACGCATTAGTAGGAGAGAACGGCGCCGGTAAATCGACTTTAGCGAAGCTAATGTCCGGCGTGCACCGTCCGGATGACGGCTACATGATCGTTAACGGCAAACCGGTTCCGATATTCTCGACGATCGAGGCTCAACGAATGGGGATATCGATGATCTATCAGGAATCCTGTCTCGTACCGGAAATGAGTATCGCGGAGAACGTGTTCCTCGGTTCCGAACCGAGATGGCTCGGCCTGTTCTCGAACATGATCAAAATGAAGCGAGAAACGAAAAGCATCCTAAGATCGTTAGGCATGCCGCTGCATCCGAATACGAAGATCAAGAATCTCTCGATAAGCGAGCATCACGTCGTCGCCATCGCCAAAGCGTTATCGTTAAAGGCCAATATTTTCGTCATGGACGAACCAACGGCTTCCTTATCCGATTCCGAACGGATCAGGCTGTTCGATATGATTCGGCGGTTCAAGACGGAAGGCGTCGGGATCGTATACATCACCCACAGGCTGAACGAAATTTTCGAGATTTGCGACAGGGTGACGGTGCTGAGGGACGGCAAGAAAGTGTTAACCAGCGACGTGAGCGAGCTTTCCGAGAAAGATTTGGTCAAGACGATGGTTGGACGAGAGCTTGCGCAGATTTTCCCGCCTCTATCCAACCCAACGGGAAACGAATTGCTCCGGGTGGAAAATCTTACGCGCAAGCCATGGTTCGAGAAGATCGCTTTTAAGCTGGACGAGGGGGAGATTCTAGGAATTACCGGGCTAGTCGGCTCGGGGACGGAAGGGCTCGCCAAGACGATCTTCGGTGAAGTGAAGCCGGAAACGGGAAAGGTATTTTGGCATAAGCAACGGATTCAGTTGAAAACGCCTCAGCAAGCGATTAATTCGGGTTTCGGTTACGTGAATAGGGATCGGATCGAGTCGGGGTTGTTCATGGACATGAACGTTTTCCATAATCTCACGATCGCGAGTTTGAAAAAAATACATCGTTACCATCTCGTACAGAATCAGCATGAGCACGATAAGGCGTTGGATGCGATCATTCAACTGGATATCAAAACCCGCGATCCGGAGCAAGAAATTAAATTTCTGAGCGGCGGCAACCAACAGAAGGTCATGCTGGGAAAATGGTTGGTGGCGGAAAGCGACTTGTACATATTGGACGAGCCGACGAGGGGGATCGACGTCGCTTCGAAAAGCGAGCTATACGTACTGCTGCACGAGCTCGTTAGCGAAGGCAAAGGCATGATCGTCATTTCTTCCGACATGTCGGAGTTGATCGGGTTATGTAATCGAATATTGGTTATGCATGAAGGAAAACTCGTCGACGAAATGGCGAATGAGGATGCGACGCAGGAACGGATATTGCAATCGGCTTCCGGAATTAGAGGATAGTCGGTCGGGAGGAACCTATGCAGCCAACGCTGGTGACGACGGAAAGATTCCAAAGATGGATATCGCGCAATAAAATATTCATGACTCTCATCGCCCTTGTGTTCTTCGCAGCGCTGACCAGCGATTATTTCTGGACATGGAACAATATCATGAACGTTTTCCGTCAAGCTTCCGTCATCGGGATGATCGCGCTCGGGGTTCATTTCGTCGTCTTGATCGGGATGCTGGATTTATCGGTAGGTTCGATTCTTGTTTTCTCCGGGGCGATCATTCTTTGGGGTCAGAATTTGTTTAACTTCGATATTCCGGGTTCCTTCATGCTTGGCGCCGTATCGGGCTTGCTGTTAGGAGGCGTTAACGGCCTGATCGTCACTTACGGGAGAGTGCCCTCCTTTATTACGACTCTTGGAACGATGTTTATCTATCGTTACTTCATGATGTGGGTCGCGGATGCCGGAGCCGTATCCGGAAGCCGGGTTAGCCATACCTTTCTCGGTCATGGCTACTGGTTGGGCATTCCCGTCGTCGTCTTTCCGCTCCTCATTGCCGCGGTATCCGCGCATCTTCTAACCTCGCGTACTTTGTTCGGGCGCTACATATACGCGGTCGGCCAGAATCCCCGAGCCGCGTACAGCTCCGGAGCGAACATCCGCATGGTCACGATCGTGGCTTTCGCGCTGAGCGGCATGGCTGCCGGATTGGGCGCCGTGTTGGAAACGGCCAGGCTGAATTCGATTTCCACCGCGAATTCCGGCGTCTATTACGAGCTGGATGCGATAGCGGCGGTCGTGCTGGGAGGGGCATCGTTGCGAGGAGGGAAGGGCACGATTCTCGGAACCGTATCGGGCGTATTGATGTTCTCGATTCTCAACAACTATATGAACTTGCAGAACGTATCCACCTATTTGCAAGGCGTGCTCAAGGGCTTGTTGATCTTCATCGTGCTCTATCGCCAGAATCGACTTCGGGAAGAATGAGCCCGGAGTTTTTTTGTGCCGCCGTCCGAGGAGGCGAAGCCGGTTTACTTGTGCGCAATATACATGATTACTCGCTCTAGTAGCCGCAAGAATGTGTAGCTCAGAAGCGCAATTTAGTTAATTGTGGAAAAATCCTTTTTTTTCTAGGATGAGAGTAGTAAAGCCGAATGAAAGCAGGGTGCCGCAAATGATTCTGGAAATGAAGGGAATCTCCAAAACCTTTTACGGAGTGAAAGCGCTTCAGGATGTTTCCTTCGGGCTTCGTAAAGCTGAGGTTCACGCGTTAGTCGGAGAGAACGGGGCAGGGAAGTCTACGCTCATGAAAGTATTGGCAGGCATCCATATGCCCGATGAAGGAGAAATCGCGATTAAGGATAAACACGTCGAGATCGGTTCGCCGCAACAATCGCAGAAGCTGGGGATCGCGATTATCCATCAAGAGTTGAATTTAATTCCCGATATGTCGGTGGCCGAAAATATTTTCCTTGGTCGCGAGCAGAAAATGGCGGGAGTGTTCTCGAATTTCAAAGCGATGGCCGAGCAAACGAGGCGGTTGCTGGATCAGTTCGGGCTTCGTCTGAATCCTGGCGCGAAAATATCGAGCTTGAGCATCGGAGAAAGACAAATCGTCGAAATCGCGAAAGCGCTGTCCATGAACAGCGAAATCTTGATCATGGACGAACCGACGGCCGTGTTGGAAGAAAGGGAAGCCAATCAACTATTCGAACTGATCAGGCGATTTAAGGAACGGGGAGTTTCCATTATATATATCTCCCATAGGCTCCATGAGTTGAAAGGCTTTTGCGATCGAATTACCGTTCTGCGGGACGGCAAACATGTAACGACGCGTGAATTGGAAGGACTGTCGGAGCGTGAGATCGCCAATCTGATGGTCGGCCGCGAGCTGAAGGAAATGTATCCGGCGCGTCCCGAACGATTCGGGGAGGAGTTGCTTAAAGTCGAAGGGCTGACGTTAGCGCCATACTTCGAGGATATTCATTTTCGCGTGAGAAGCGGGGAGATCGTCGGCTTCGCCGGCTTGATCGGGGCAGGAAGAACGGAGCTCATGCGGACGTTGTTCGGAGATTGGAAAGCCCAGAGCGGAACCGTGATTTGGCGAGGCAAGCCGGTGCGGGTGCGTCATCCGCTCGATGCGGTCAAGCTGGGATTCGGGTTCGCCACGGAAGACCGCAAAGGTTCGGGGCTGTTGATGGAGATGAACGTTGCGCACAATATGACCTTGTCTAATCCGAACAAAGTCAGTCGCTGGAACCTGATCCGCAGGAAAAGCGAGTCGATAATCGTAAACGAGAAAATCCGCGAGCTGAACATAAAAGCGAAGTCCTTGAACGGTCCCATCAAGCATCTTAGCGGCGGCAACCAGCAGAAGGTCGTTATCGCGAAATGGCTCGTATCGGATACGGAGCTGTTCATTATGGACGAACCGACAAGGGGGATCGACGTCGGCGCGCGGAGCGAAATCTATAATCTGATCGTCCGATTCGCGGCCGAGGGCAAAGGAGTTATCGTCATCTCGTCGGAATTACCCGAATTGCTCGGCTTGTGCAACCGGATTTACGTGATGCACCACGGCAAGATTAGAGGCGAGATGAACGAGAACGAAGCGAACGAACAGAGCATTATGACTATGGCAACCGGCCTTTAATTCCAAAGGGGGAACTACCCGAATGTCCCAAACGGCAACGGATTTCGAAACGAAAAGCCCATCCGCGGGAGTGCGATGGGGAAAGTATTTGTGGGATCAATACAGCGTTATATTCGCGTTTCTCGTATTAGTCGCGTTAGCGGCTTTGCTTAACGAGCATTTCCTGGATATCGGCAATATTACGAACGTGCTTCGTCAAGTCTCCATCGTCGGCATCCTCTCTCTCGGCATGACCTTCGTTATCATCTTGGGAGGCATCGATTTGTCGGTCGGTTCCGTGCTCGCCTTCTCGGGTACCGTGATCATGGCCGCGCAAGTGACGTATGAGTTGCCGATCTGGATCTCTATTATATTAGGACTGATTGCCGGGGCTTTACTCGGAATCATTAACGGATTTGTCATCACCTACGGTAAAATAACCGCGTTTATCGCGACGCTGGCCATGATGACGATCGCTCGTTCTTTGGCGCTCTATTATGCGGATGCCGGAGCGATCTCGGGCTTCGATTCTACTTATAGCAAGATCGGTAACGAGTATCTCGCAGGCATTCCGATTCCCGTCATCCTTTTCGGCGTTATCTTTATCCTTAGCTACATCGTGCTTGAGAAAACGGTGTTCGGCCGTCATATTTACGCGGTTGGGGGCAATACCCAGGCAGCGAGACTTTCCGCCATTTCCGTATTTCGGGTGACTATTCTGTCTTACATTATTTGCGGGTTCACTGCCGCGATCGGCGCCGTCATCGAAACGTCGCGACTGAATTCCATCAGTACGTCCAGCTCCGGCCACATGTACGAGTTGGACGCGATCGCCGCTGTAATCATAGGTGGGACTAGCCTTTCCGGAGGGCGCGGTCGCATCGTAGGCACATTGTTCGGGGTATTAATCCTCGGCGTTCTCAGCAATATTATGAACCTTCTGAACATTTCACCTTACTTGCAGGGGGTGGTCAAAGGTTTAATCATTATCGCTGCGGTTCTATTGCAGAAACGTGATTAACCGTTCGTCGGATATGCTCGAGGCAGTTATTTCAAATCAATCATTTGGAGGGGTCATCCCGATATGAGAAGGAAATCGCTTTTATCGTTCATCGTAATTCTGGCATTCGCAGTTGTACTTTCCGCATGCAACAGCGGGAATAACGAGAGCTCGGAAAGCCCGCAGGCAAGTAACTCGGCAAGTCCGGAAGCAACCGCTTCGGGAGATGAAGCTAATGCGGTCGGCGGTAACTACACGATCGGAATCTCGCTTCCCGCTGCCGATCACGGATGGATGGGCGCGCTAATCGGCAATGCCAAGGCGGAGGCCGAGAAGCATAAGAACATTGAATCGATCGTCTATACCGCTAAAGATCCGGCAAAACAGACATCGGACATCGAAGACCTGATCACGAAGAAAGTCGATGCCATCGTTATGCTGCCGATCGAATCGGCCGCGCTTACGCCGGCGGCCGAGAAAGTGGCTAAGGCAGGCATTCCGCTTATCGTTATCGACCGCGCGGTTAATACCGAGAGCTACCGTTTATATGTCGGCGGCGACAATTATGGAATCGGATACGGCGATGCGAAGTATCTTGTCGATGCCCTTGTTAAACGTAATGGGAAAGCGGCAGGCAAAGTCGTCGAGATCAGCGGCGTGCCTTCGTCGGTAACCGATTTACGCTCTAAAGGTTTCCGCGATTACATTAAAGATTATCCGGAAATCGAGATCATCGCTTCCCAACCGGGCGACTTTACTCGGGAGAAAGCGCTGAAAGCGACGGAAAACATTTTGCAAGCGAACAAACTGATCGATGCCGTCTATTCCCAGGACGACGATATGACCGTCGGAATCGTGCAAGCGATCAAAGACGCCAAGAGACAAGATGAAATGTTCATCGTCAGCTCCGGCGGCATGCAGGAAATCTATAAGATGATGAAAGAAAAAGCGAAACCGGAAATCGTCGTTTCCTTGACGTATTCCCCGACCATGAGCGGTACCGCCGTTAAGATGGCTACATTGATCCTGGAAGGAAAAGGCATCGAAGGTTTCTGGGAGAAAAGCGTACCTCACCACATCGTACTTGAGGCTACTCCCGTTACGCCGGACAACGTGGACGCTTACTTGAATCCCGACTCCAAATATTGATACTAAAATGACTAAATCGGGAAATGAATTCATGGACAAAGTAATGTAATCTAGATTTAACCCTATTAGGGATAGGAGGAGGCGAGTCGCCCTTACCGGCGGCTCGTTTTCGTTACTTTTCCTAAGTAACATGAAATAGGGGGTGGCATTAAGCATGCGTTTTCATGTAAACTAGAGTTGTCTTTCGTGAACGCGTGTACATTTCCAGCAACATCATAATGATCCGATTAAGAAAGGTTTGGTGGTTAACAAGTGAAAGCAGGCGTATTTATCGTATTGTTCAGCCAGCAATCGTTCGAGCAAGCGCTTGATACCGTTAAAGCGGCAGGTTTGCAAGCAGTTGAAATCGGAACCGGTGCATATCCGGGAACCGCGCACGTGAACGCGCAGGAAATCGTGAACGACGAGGCCGCTATTCGCCGTATTCGGGATGCCGTAGATTCACGCGGCTTAACGATCAGCGCATTGAGCTGTCACGGAAATCCTCTTCATCCGGATGCGGCCGTCGCCAAATCCCATCATGACGATTTCGTCGCTACCGTCCAACTGGCGGAGAAGCTTGGCGTGGATACCGTCATTACGTTCTCCGGTTGCCCCGGCGAATCCGAGAACTCTAAGTACCCGTCCTGGGTTACTTGCCCTTGGCCGCCTGATTTCTTGACCGTACTCGAATGGCAATGGAACGAAATCGCGATTCCTTATTGGAAGGAACAATCCGCGTTCTTGCGCAAACATAACGTGAGAGTAGCGATCGAAGCCCATCCGGGTTTCCTCGTATACAACACGGAGACGGCTCTTCGCCTTCGCGAGGAAGCGGGAGACAATATCGGCGTTAACTTCGATCCTTCCCACTTGTTCTGGCAAGGCATGGATCCGATCGAGTGCATCAAAGCGCTCGGGAAGTCCATCTATCACGTGCATGCGAAGGATACGAAGATCGACAAACGCAATACGGCGCTGAACGGCGTTCTCGATACGAAACATTACGGCGACATTCTGAACCGCTCTTTCGTGTTCCGGACGGTAGGATACGGCCATGACGACGAGTTTTGGAAAGATCTCGTGAGCACGCTTCGTCTTGTAGGCTATGAAGGAACGATCAGCATCGAACACGAAGACGGCGTAATGAGCGTTAACGAAGGCTTCACGAAAGCTGCGAATTTCCTTAACTCCCTCATCTTGAAGGAGAGCGCGGGTGAGATGTGGTGGGCGTAAGCAAAAATAAAATCAACGTAGGCATGGTTGGATACAAGTTTATGGGCAAGGCGCACAGCCATGCGTACAAAGACGTCGGAATGTTCTTCGAACCGGCGGCGGATGTCGTCATGAAGGCGATCTGCGGGCGCGACGAGAACGGCGTTAAGGAAGCGGCCGATAAATTCGGCTGGGAATCCTACGAGACGGACTGGCGGAAAATGATCGAGCGCGACGATATCGATTTCGTCGATATCAACGCGCCGAGCGACGCTCACAAGGAAATCGCGCTTGCAGCCATTGCGGCAGGCAAGCACGTATTTTGCGAGAAGCCGCTTGCCCTGACCTTGGCGGATGGACGCGAGATGCTGGAAGCAGCGGAGAAAGCGGGGGTTAAGCATGGCATTTGCTTCAACTATCGTTTCTTGCCTGCCGTTCAGCTTGCTAAGCAAATTATCGACGAAGGACGCTTAGGCGAAATTCATCATTATCGCGCGACTTATCTTCAGGATTGGCTCGTTGATCCGAACACGCCGCTCGCTTGGCGGCTCAAGAAAGAAGTTGCGGGATCCGGCGCTCACGGCGATATCAACGCGCATAGCATCGATCTTGCCCGGTTCTTGATCGGAGAGTTCGATCGCGTAGTCGGTCATAATCGGACATTCGTTAAAGAGCGTCCGCTGCTTACCGGTTCGTCCGGGTTGTCCGGTACGGGTTCGACGACTGAGAAAGGTGAAGTAACCGTCGACGACGCGACGGGCTTTCTGGCCGACTTCAAAAACGGAGCGATGGGGATGTTCATCGCTTCGCGGTTTGCGGCCGGCCGCAAAAACCACAACACGTTCGAGATTCACGGCAGCAAGGGCTCCATCCGCTGGGATCTTGAGAAGCTTAACGAGCTAGAAGTTTATTTCCGCGAGGACGAGCCTAATCTTGCCGGATTTCGTCGGATTATGGCCACGGAGCCGTCGCACAAGTACGCGGGCAACTGGTGGCCGACCGGACATATTATCGGTTACGAGCATGCATTCGTTCATATCGTATACGAATTCTTACAACATATGGCGATCGATTCGCCGTTCACGCCAACGTTCCTCGACGGCGTGAAATGCCAAGAAGTGCTGGAAGCGGTAGATCTGTCGATCGAGCGCGGCGCTTGGGTGAACGTTGACGAAGTTTAAAAAGTATTGAGGCACGATGCTAGGTGAGAATTTGAGTCGGGTCGAGTGGAGTCGGAGAATCTATGATTCTCCGGCTTTTTTTGAAGATTCAGAAAGTATATAATTGCTCTGCTTGTCTGAATCGTCTACGACATAAACGTTCCCCCGCCATCCCCAAGGACGGCGGAAGCTGTTTATGCTTGTTTCTATTTATGTTTTTGAAGGGGATAAATGGATATATATATAGTTATTTTTCCTGCTAATAGCTGCTTGTGAACAAATAAATGGATTTCTACATTTATTCACGGCCATCGATCGTTTGGGCTCGATTAGGGAAGTGAAACAACTGTATTAATCCATCTATTTTAGATTTTTAGGCATTTAGTGAGGAAAGCAACTGTACTTTTCCAGTTATTTTACGCGTTCTAGTTAAGAGATACGCCTGCCTGAAAGTAGATTTCCCGCCAGTCAAGGCCACCATGCCGAACATTTCTTTCAGCTAAAAATGTGACGTAAGTAGTAATAAATTTTCGATACTTTTCTGTTAGGTCTCCGATAAGAATTAATGTCTGATGGGATATTTGAAAAGGCGAATTCGCATGGTTTGATGGATTGCTTTCTCAAATCTAGGTGTAAGAAGTCTAGTAATCAGATCTACCTCTAGCACTATGGGAGGAAATAGCTCGACTGATCCGGGTTAATTCGGAGGAAGAGACACGCCATAGTACCAGAATTCACCATTATAGCTTCCACCAACCTTCGATCAGCCGCGATAGTACCAGAATTCACCACTATAGCCTCCAATAACCATCGATCAGCCGCGATAGTACCGGAATTCACCACTATAGTCTCCACTAACCATCGATCAGCCGCCATAGTGCCAGATTTCACCACTATAGCCTCCACCAACCTTCGATCAGCCGCGATAGTACAGGAATTCACCACTATAGTCTCCACTAACCATCGATCAGCCGCGATAGTACCAGAATTCACCACTATAGCCTCCACCAACCTTCGCTCAGCCGCCATAGTGCCAGATTTCACCACTATTGCCTCCACCAACCATCGATCCGACGTCATAGTATCAAAATTCACCACTATAGCTTCCACCAACCTTCGATCAGCCGCGATAGTACCGGAATTCACCACTATAGTCTCCACTAACCATCGATCAGCCGCGATAGTACCAGAATTCACCACTATAGCCTCCACCAACCTTCGATCAGCAGCCACAGTGTCAGATTTCAGCACTATTGCCTCCACCAACCATCGTTCCGACAACGCTAGACTATTTTCCGAGTTTACAGTCTACTTTCGTTCGACAAACTTTACATTCCGTTAACGAATTTCGAACAAATGGATGACATCGATTTGATACTTTCTATATAGGTAATATTTTCCGAGCCCTATAACCGAAATAGAACGAGGTGTTTCTCATGGTAAGTACATCGGTTCTAACGAAACCCGAGGCGGAACGGACGACAGCCCGCGTGTCGAGGGTAATAGATCAACCCGTAATCGAAATTTTCCAACCGATTGTCGTCAGAGATTGGATGAAAGGCTGCCCCGTCATTCCGCCGACCCAGATGAGCGATGACCTGGTTACTTTGTTCCGGAGGAAAAAACAGTTCGATTGCGTCGTGGTGTGCGATGACTTGCAGCGTCCGGTAGGTTTGATTATGAAAGATAGGTTTTTCCGGTTGTTGGGCTCCTTGTACGGAATGTCTCTATTCGGACATAAGGCAATATCCGAGCAGATGGATTCAGCCCCGCTAATCGCGGAAATTTCCATCGACCCGCAGGAACTAATCGACCGTGCCTTATCTCGCGGAGAGGAGACTTTCTACGATGCGGTCGTATTAACGGATAACGGAAAATTCGTCGGGGTATTGACGATGAACGATCTGTTGAACGTTTCACGGCTGTTGCAGAGGGAAGCGGTAAGCAGGCAAATTCGCACGATCAAAGATACCGAAACGATGATCACGAGCATTCACGAGTCCGTTGATAGCGTTTCGGAGGCAACGAACGATACGCAAGCTTGCAGCGAACGCATTACGGAAATTACCGATCAAGGGCGGGAAGAGCTCGATGAGACGTTGCAGCTGTTCAAGCTCTGGTCTGCGAATGCGGTCAAGCAGGAGAAGGCCGTCGATCAGCTTACGGAGAGGTCGGCGGCGGCAGACGGAATCATTCGGTTAATCGCGGACTTGGCCGATCAATGTAATCTGCTTGCGGTGAACGCCACGATCGAAGCGGCGCGGGCAGGCGAGCATGGCAAAGGCTTCGGCGTCGTCGCGAATGAAATCCGTTTGTTAGCCGATCAGACGAAACACTCCGCGGGACAGATCACCGGCCTGATCAAGTCGATGACGGAAGCCGCGCAAAGCGCCGCGAAGCTAGTCGGAGAAGGGAAGAAGGGAGCCGATAAAGGATTTTCCCAAGTCAAGAAAACCGAGGATATTTTCGCGCAACTGTGGAGCTCCTCCGAGCTTAATCAAGAAGCGGCGTCTAGACTCATGGAAGCATCGCGCGAAGCTCAACTCAGATCTAATGAGGTGCGGAAGGAGTTTCAGAAGCTAGTCCAACAATTAAACGCTTAAGCGGTAGTTCAAAAAGTCATCTTTTGATCACGAAGTGAAGCAAGGAGCGGATTCGACATCGAATCTTGAATTCAGCCGGGCCTTCCGGTGCTCACGTAGGTTTCGCCTACGCTCCGCTCCTCAGTCCCTAAGCTTCATCCAACCTTCTCGGTGCTGAAAACCTGACTTTTTGAACTTCATTTGAAGCGGTAGTTCAAATATAATCTTAAATTTAACAATTAGAAAATAATTCCTGAACAGACGCTTTACAAAACGGGACTATACTCACATTAGCAAGTAGAATCTACCATAATCAGAAGGGTGATCAGAGTCGATGTTGCTAAAAAAAGCGTCTATTGTTTCTGTATTAGCGTTGGCAGTCGGAGTATCCGCCGTGGGTGCGGCATCAGCGGCAACCGCAACGAAAGCGACCGTAGTACAGGTTACAAATTCGGCTTATATCGTGAACGGAGTATCCGTTAACCTCAGTACGTTCTTCGAAAAGGGCAGAACGATGGTGTCCATTCGGGATCTTAGCTTGAAACTCGGCGCTAAGCTGCAAGTCGTCAACGGCGAAATTCAGGCGATCTTAAACGGTCACACGGTACTACTTAAGGCGAACAGCAACCTAATCAAGGTTGACGGCGTAGAGAAGCAACTGGAAGTTCCGGTTAAAAGCGTTAAAGGCACTACATATGTGGAGTTGAAAGCATACGTCGAAGCTTTAGGAGCCCAATTCGCCAAAGATCCGTCCGGCGCGATCTGGATCGATGCGGATTTGCTTGCTAACGTTGACCATATCGAATGGGTAGACTCTTCCAAATTCATTGCTTCGCAAGAGAACGAGACGGGACGTACGGATTACTTGGTCGATGCGCAATCCGGCAAATATCAGAGGCTGTTGATTTCTGCCGATGCATCCGATCTAGCGATTGCTCCGAATGGAACTAAAGCGGCCTACACGAACGCTAGCGGCGAAGTTTACGTCATTAACTTCGACTCTATCGCCCCTACTAAAGTCAGCGGAGACACGAGCATCAAGCCTGAATTGGTCTGGTCCGCGGACAGCGCGTCCATCTATTTCCTGCAAGGGGATAAGGGAAGCGTAATCGCCAAGCTGGATCCGACGATCAACAAAATCTCGAAGATCGTAGACGATAAAGTCGATTACAAAGCAAACCTGGCCGTATCCACGGACGGCAATACGTTTACTTACACGGTTACGAAACCGGGCGCGGTCGTAGCGGACAGCTCGAAACCGGTAGAGAGCGACGACGTTGCTATCGATATGAAAGGTACGGAGCCGCAAATTTTCTTGTATAAAGTCGATCCGGCTATTAAAGACAACAAGGCTGTGCAATTGACGACTTCCGCGGACGACAAAGTGTTCATTCAAGCTTCGCCGGATGCTTCAAGCGTAGCATTCGTAAACGTCGGCAGCGACGAGGCGGCGAAATCCGCGCTTGTATCGGTCGGCAGCGACAAGGCGGTAAAAACGTTGTTCAACGAGAAAGACGTTTATCAAGCGGTTCTTACCGACGGCAAATGGTATTTGCTGACGGAAGGAAGCGGAGCCAACAATTTCGTCTACGAAATCGATTCCGCAACCGGCACTTCCAAGCAGTTGTACACGCTGGACGAATCCGTAAGCGAGATCGTTGTAAAATCGGGCGCGCCGTTCGCGATTATTAACGAAGGCCGGGTGTTCCTGAACATCAACGGACTTTGGAAACCTACAACAAGATAATAGGCCATTCAATCAATTAACGTTCCGAGAATCGAGAGGAGAACTTAACCATGAAATTATTTAAATCCTTATCCGTCGCTGCGATGGCGATCGCTTTGATCACGTCGTCCGTATCCGTAGTCGGCGCTGCCAGCTCTTTGAAAGGCAAAATCGTAATCAACGGATCTTCCGCGCTTCTTCCTTTGACGCTTCAAGCGGCTAACGAGTTCAAAAAGCTGAATCCGAAAGTTAAAATCTCTGCTTCCGCGGCAGGTTCCATCACGGGACCGCAATCCGTGCGCAAAGGCATCGCGGATATCGGCGCAGTAGACTGGGATGCTTCCCAAGACGTTCCGGGCTTCAAAAAATTCGACGGTCAAGTGGCGCATAAAGTAGCCGTTATCCCGTTCGCCGCAGTCGTGAACAAGAACGTTAAAGTCGACAACTTGACTACGAAACAGCTTCAGGATATTTTCTCGGGCAAAGTGACGAACTGGAAAGACGTTGGCGGATCGGATGGCGATATTATCGTCGTTAACCGCGCATTCGGTTCCGGTACTCGCGTTAACTTCCAAATGAAAGCATTGGCAGGCTCCGAATTTCTGAGCAAAGGCAGCAACTACAAAGAAGTCAAATCGAGCGGAGACATGAAAACGGCCGTAGAAACGACTCCTAACGCGATCGGATACATGGATCTTGTATACGTAACGAGCAACATGAAAGCCGTTAAAATCAATGACGTTGCTCCATCCGAAGCTAACTTAGTTAACGGAACTTACAAAGTGTGGGGCTTCGGATATTACATGACGAAGGGCCAACCGGACGGTGCGACGAAGGCATTCATCGAATACATTCAAAGCAGCAAGTTCCAAAACGGTTCTCTGAAAAAGCTTAAATTTATCCCGATTTCCGCGATTAAGTAGTCAATAGCGTTCTAACAACCAAACATACGTAAGAAACCAGCATAGCGTCATCACGCGAAGCTGGTTTCTTCATGGGAGGATCAACCACTCATGCACTTGGAAACGTCCGCGCAAGGCCGGATTGCCGAGCGAAACCCGAATGAGCTCGGGGGCAGCATTAAAGCCGGTTCAGGCAAGTTATTCGATCGGAAGAACCGGTTGTTGTTCTATAACCGCACATTCAAAATCATCTGTATCGCAAGCGCGATATTCGTTTGTCTTGTCTTGTTCAGCATTCTGTTCTTCATGTTCCGGACCGGCGTACTGACTTTCCGGGACGTCTCGCCTCTTACGTTCTTCTTCTCGAGCGATTGGAGTCCGGAGAACGAAAGCTATGGCGCCTTCGTATTCATTTTCGGAACGTTCGCGCTAACGCTTCTAACCCTCTTGATCTCGGTCCCGTTATCGGTCGTCATCGCGGTGTTTTTAGCCGAAATCGCTCCTTCATGGCTGCGTAACTTATTGCGCCCCGTTCTGGATTTGTTAGTCGGAATCCCGTCGGTCGTATACGGTTTTCTAGGATTGACGATCTTGATTCCGCTTCTGAGGGACGTGACCGGCACGAACATGGGGGACGGCATTTTGGCGGCGGCGATCGTACTGACGATCATGGTATTGCCGACGATCAGCCGGATCAGCGACGATGCGATCAGCGTCGTGCCGCGGAAATACCGCGATGCTTCTTACGCGCTTGGCGCAACGAGATTCCAAACGATATTCAAGGTGACCATTCCGGCCGCCCGCAGCGGAATTATGTATGGCGTCATCTTAGGAATGGCTCGCGCGATCGGGGAGACGATGGCCGTCGTCATGGTTATCGGCAATACGCCGCAACTGGCGGACGCCCTGTTCAAGCCTACCTCTGTTCTGACGAGTAACATCGTTATGCAGATCGCCAACGTTCCGTTCGACTCGACTTGGAATAACGCTCTCTATATGATGGGCTTCCTATTGTTGGTTATCTCTCTCTTCATGATCGTCGTTGTGCGCTTGCTACAACGGAAAGGAGCCCACGAATGAAAACAGCTTCCACGGGGACGCGCGGGATGTTCAGCACCGGCAGAGGAATCAATGGCGTTAACAATCGGATATTCACCGTTTTCGTCTGGGGAGTATCGGCCTGTATCGTATTATTCATATGCGCATTGCTTTATCTGATCCTGCAAAAAGGGCTTCCGAGCCTGACATGGGACTTCATTACGGGATTGCCAAGCGAGATGGAAGAAGGCGGAGGGATTGGACCAGCGCTGTTCAATTCCTTCTACATGCTCTTCATTTCGTTGCTTATCGCGGTTCCGCTAGGAATGGCTGCTGGCATCTATTTGGCGGAGTTCGCGCCGAACAACAAACTGATCGGATTCGTGAGAATATGCGTCGAAGGATTGGCATCCGTTCCTTCTATTATATTCGGGTTATTCGGAATCGCTTTGTTCGTCGAAATGTTTCAGATCGGTCTTACGATTATCGGGGGAGCGATCAGCTTGGCTTTCCTTAACCTGCCGGTCATGACCCGGGTAACGGAGGAAGCGATCCGTGCCGTGCCGAAAGAAATGAAACAAGCTTCGTTCGCCTTGGGAGCCACTCATCTGCAGACGATCAGGCGCGTCCTCGTACCGACGGCGATCAGCGGAATCGTAACGGGAATATGTTTGGTCGCGGGTCGCGCTTTCGGAGAAAGCGCCGTAATTATCCTGACCGCGGGCGTGACGACATCCGGAGAAATGTGGGATTTCAATCTGCTCTCGCCGGGAGAGACGCTGGCCGTTCATCTGTGGTACGTGCAATCCGAGGCCATCGTGCCCGATGCGGTATCGATCTCGGATAAATCGGCAGCCGTGCTCGTGTTCATTATCCTTCTATTTAATATCGTGTTTCGTATCCCGCTGTGGATTAAAGATCGGAAAAACCGCTAAGTGCACTATAAGTGAGAGTTCAAAGAGTCAGGTTTTATTGAAATACCGAATCCACGAACCGCCTTACGAGGGTAGGGTTCCAGTAGTTCGGTCTCCAGGACGCGTACAAACTCCAAGGCGAGGATTGTCCCGGCAGATCGAGTACCGCTACCCTTTGGGCAGGATCCGGAAGCACGATTTCGGGCAAGATCGCCAATCCCATTCCGGCGCTGACCGCGCCGAGAATCAGTTCGATCGAATCGAACTTCGCTTTGACGTCTAACGACCAACTGAGCATCGCTCTCCATAAAGCAATATTTTCGTTTAAGCTGACTTCCGTGTGATCGATAAAGGCATACTTATAAAGATGATGTGCAGCGATTTCTTTAGATTGAAGCAAAGGATGTCCCAACGGCACGACCAGCTTAAGCGCGGAAGATTTCAATTTTTCCTCCATGAAGTCATCGTTTTCCCTGGAAGGCATACCGCAGAGGATCACATCAAGCATCTCGGCTTGCAATTGACGATTAAGCGTTTCTTCGTCGCCCGATTGAATGGAGATCAGAATATCGGATTGATTTTTGTAATGGAGCAACCAGCCCGAACGGGCCAGAGCGGTCAATGCGCAGTCCGTGCATCCAACCCGGAGAGCCGCTCTTTCATTATCCCGCCATTCGCCGATTTTAGATTCCGCTTCCGAATAGAGCTTGCTGATTTGAAAAGCGTAAGGCAACATCATCTTCCCTGCGTTGGTGAGATAGATACGACCGGCTTTGGCCTCGAACAATTTAACGCCCCACTCGGACTCCATTTTCTTCATATGAAAACTAATCGTCGGCTGCTTCATCTCAAGCGCATTGGCAACCGCGGTTACTTGTTTGAATCGATCCAGAAGGACCAGTATTTTCATTTTTAACAGACTGATGATAAAAACCCCGCTTTGTTTAACGCATTATTGAATTCGCCTATAATAATAACACTTACATAGATAAAATGTATTTATTTTTTTCACTTAGTTAACACAACGAAAACATCAGCCTAACGACAACCTTCTACAATATGAACTGTAAGCAAAAAAACACGAGAGTTGGAAGGGGTTCTACAAGAAATGAAGATGAAAAAGACGATGACGGTATTAATGGCATTGACTCTGACGGTAGCCCTGGCTGCATGCGGCCAAAATAATAAAGGAAACGGCAACGCAAGCAACGGCGGCGGAAGCGAAATCGAAGGCTCGTTCTTAGCATCCGGATCTTCGGCGCTACTGCCTCTCGTTGAACAAGTATCGAAGAAGTTCATGGAAACGAACAACAAGGTGTCCATTCAAGTTCAAGCCGGCGGAAGCGGCACGGGTTTGACGCAAGTTTCCGAAGGACAATCGGCTATCGGTAACTCCGACGTATTCGCGGAAGAGAAGCTGGACGCGGACAAAGCGGCCGAGCTAGTCGATCACCAAGTCGCGGTTGTCGGTATCGCGGCGGTCGTGAATAAAGAAGTAACGGTCGATAATCTTACGAAACAACAATTGGTCGATATTTTCACGGGTAAAGTCACGAACTGGAAAGACGTAGGCGGTAACGATCAAAACATTCAAATCATTAACCGTCCTTCTAGCTCCGGTACTCGCGCTACTTTCGAGAAATACGCGTTAGGCCAAAAATCGGAAGATCTGAAAGGTTCGATCCAAGAAGATTCCTCCGGTACGGTTAATAAACTTGTCGGCGAAACGCCAGGAGCGATCGGTTACTTGGCTCTGTCTTACCTGGATGATTCCATCAAAACAGTGAAATACGAAGGCGTCGAAGCAAGCGTGGATAACGTAGCGAACGGAACTTATCCAGTTTGGGCATACGAGCACATGTACACTAAAGGCGAACCGAACGCAGCGGTTAAAGCATTCCTCGATTACATGCTGAGCGATGAAGTTCAGAACGGCGACGTTGTCGAGCTTGGATACATCCCTGCAAGCAAAATGGAAGTTAAACGCGATGTAGAAGGCAACATCACGAAGTAATCCAGGTTCCATATCATGAGCCAATCAAGAGGCAGATTGTCTTTGCCTCTTGATTGGCTGTGTAAAGGGAGAGATTTATGGCTCAGTCGCTAGAACGGCAAAAAGCGAAACCGCATCTTGTTGAGGAATGGGTAGGCAAAGTTTACACATTGCTATGCATCGCGTTCCTGATTATCACGATTTTCTCCATCGTATATTTTGTTGCTTCTAAAGGTCTTAGTACGTTTTTCGTAAACCATGTTAACGTCATCGACCTGTTATCGGGGTTGAAATGGGTCCCGGAAGGCGAACCTGCACTGTTCGGAGCGCTCCCTTTTATCTTCGGATCATTCAGTACATCCATACTCGCAGCGCTTATCGCAGCGCCGCTCGGTTTCTGCGCGGCCGTGTTCATGGTAGAGATCGCGCCTAAATTCGGACGCCGGTACTTACAGCCCGTCATTGAACTATTGGCCGGCATTCCATCCGTCGTGTACGGTTTCGTCGGGTTGAGCGTGATCGTTCCGTTCTTCCGCAACGTGTTTCCCGGACAAGGAATCGGTATCGCGGCGGGAGCGATCGTGCTTTCCGTAATGATTCTACCCACGATTACGACAATAGCGACCGACGCGTTAGCCGCGCTGCCTAGGGGTCTTAAAGAAGGCTCGTTCGCGCTTGGGGCTACCCGTTGGCAAACCATATACCGTATTGTTCTTCCCACGACGTTGCCGGCATTGATGACGGGTATCGTGCTCGGCATCGCGCGCGCTTTCGGCGAGGCGCTTGCCGTACAGATGGTCATCGGAAACGCTCCGCATATCCCGCGTTCCCTGTTCGAATCGGCTTCTACGTTAACAAGCGCGATTACGCTTAGCATGGGGAATACGGCTATGGGAACGATCGCCAATAACGCCTTGTGGTCTTTGGCCTTGATCCTCATGCTAATGACATTCGTCTTCGTATTCATCGTGCGTTGGCTGGAGGGGAGATCGAAATTATGAGAGCAAAAACCGCGGACAAAATCGCGACAAGCGTCATTATAGCGGTAGCGGCCTTAATCGTTCTAGTATTAGCCGGGTTGCTCGGCTATATCCTCGTCAGGGGCTTAGGCCATATCAGCTTCGACTTTCTGACGTCGGCTCCGGAGACGATTCGTAAAGGCGGCGGAATCGGACCGCAACTGTTCAACTCCGTATTCTTGCTCGTCCTGACGATGCTGATCACGATCCCTATCGGACTCGGCGCGGGAATCTACATGAGCGAATACGCTCCCGCTAACCGGATTACGAACTTCATTCGTTTAATCGTGGAAGTGTTATCGTCCGTCCCTTCAATTATCGTCGGGTTGTTCGGGCTTCTCGTTCTGGTCAATTTATTCGGCTTCGGATTCTCCCTGTTCTCGGGCGCATTGGCATTAACCGTATTTAACTTGCCGCTCATGGTGCGTATTACCGAGCAAGGACTTAAAGGCGTTCCGCGCGAGCAGAAGGAAGCTAGCTTAGCCTTGGGCTTATCCAAGTGGAAAACGATCACGTCCGTTATGCTGCCGATTGCGCTTCCCGTGATTCTAACGGGAACGATTCTCGCGGCCGGAAGAGTGTTCGGCGAAGCCGCCGCCTTATTGTTCACCGCCGGCATGAGCTCTCCGCGACTCGACTTCACGGATTGGAATCCGTTCAGCCCGTTCTCTCCGCTGAATCCGTTCCGTCCGGCCGAGACGCTGGCCGTCCATATTTGGAAGATCAATTCCGAAGGCTTGGCACCCGATGCCGCCGAGATCGCGGCCGGAGCGTCCGCCGTACTCGTCATCACCGTTCTTATCTTCAACTTTGGCGCGAGATGGCTCGGACGTTATATGCACCGGAAATTTACCGCAATCAAATAAGGGGGTTATCGCGTGGAATCCATCGGATTGTCCGCTAAAGACTTGACCGTATCTTACGGCGATAGGCCTGCCGTCAAGAAAGTATCGCTCGATTTCTCCGCCAAGCAGGTAACCGCGCTAATCGGTCCGTCCGGCTGCGGGAAGTCGACCTTCTTGCGGAGCTTGAATCGAATGAACGACCTCATCGCGAATTGTACGGTAACGGGAGAAATATGGATCAGGGACCAGAACATCAACAGCCCGACGACCGACGTCGTATCGTTACGTCAGCGAATCGGCATGGTCTGGCAACGCCCGAATCCTTTTCATAAATCGATCTACGAGAACATTGCTTTCGGCCCCCGCTATCATGGAGTCAAGAAAAAAAGCGAGTTGGACGAGATCGTCGAACAATCGTTAAAGAAAGCCGCTTTATGGGAAGAAACCAAAGATCGGCTCCACAATTCCGCGTTGGCCTTATCAGGAGGACAGCAACAACGTCTATGCATCGCTCGTTCGATAGCGGTTAAACCCGATATCATTCTCATGGATGAGCCGGCGTCCGCGTTGGATCCCGTATCGACTTCGAAGATCGAAGAGCTGATCGCGGAACTGAAGCAGGATTATTGCATCGTCATCGTTACGCACAACATGCATCAAGCGGCTCGAGTTTCGGATAAAACGGCTTTTTTCCTAATGGGGGAAGTCGTGGAATACGATCTCACGCACAATATTTTCACCAATCCGCAGAAAACACAGACAAGCGACTACATCACCGGACGGTTTGGTTAATCGCAAGCATTCATTTCTGACAAGGGAGAATCGGCCATGAACTCCATCATCGAGATCAATGATTTGGACTTATTTTATGGAGAGTTTCACGCTTTGAAGCATGTCAACATGGAGATTCCCGAGAAAGCCATTACCGCCTTTATCGGTCCTTCCGGCTGCGGCAAATCAACGTTGCTTAGAACGTTTAACCGGATGAACGATATGATTTCCGGTACGCGGATCGAAGGAAAGGTCGCGATCGCGGGTACGGATATTTATTCGGACGAGGTAGACGTCGAGACGTTGCGCAAACGGGTGGGAATGGTGTTCCAGCAGCCGAATCCTTTTCCGAAATCGATTTACGACAATGTCGCTTACGGGCCTCGCTTGCACGGCATTTCGGATCGCAAGAAGCTGGACGAGATCGTCGAGACGAGCCTGCGCTCCGCCGCGCTCTGGAACGAAGTCAAGGATCATTTGAAACGTTCCGCTTACAGCATATCCGGCGGACAGCAGCAGCGTCTATGCATCGCCCGCGCGTTAGCGGTCGAACCGGACATTCTGCTCATGGACGAAGCGACTTCGGCGCTCGATCCGATCTCCACGCTGAAGATCGAGGAGTTGGCGCAAGAGCTCAAGGATCGTTACACGATCGTCATGGTTACGCACAACATGCATCAAGCGGCTCGCGTTTCGCAGCAAACCGTCTTCTTCCTGAACGGGGAAGTCGTCGAGTATTCGGAAACGGAGCGTTTGTTCTCCAATCCGACAGACCAACGTACGGAAGATTACATTAGTGGACGGTTCGGTTGATTCCGAGAGAGGATGGTTTGGATGATGGTTAAACGCCTGGAATTGGATCACGGCTTGGAAGATATGACGCAATTGCTCGTCGAGATGGGGAATCGCGTGGAAAGCGCCCTTATCGAATCTATGAACGCTTTGAAGAACGGCGACGTGGAAACCGCAAAGAAAATCGTGAAATCCGATTCCGAGCTTAATCAAATGGAAGAGAAGATCAGCGAGATCGGCGCGAAGCTCATCGCTACGCAGCAACCGGTAGCGAAGGATCTTCGCCGGATTCTGATCGCATTCAAGATATCGTCCGATCTGGAGAGAATGGGAGACTTGTCCGTCGACATCGCTAAGGTCGTTATCCGCCTGGACGGTCAAGAGCTGATTAAACCATTGCTTGATCTGCCGAGAATGGCGGAGCTTGTCGCGGTTATGATTCAAGAATCGTTGCAATCTTACGTAGACGAGAACGTCGACTTAGCCTACAAGAGCGCGAAGGACGACGATCAGGTCGACGCGCTGTATTCACAGATCATCCGCGAGCTGTTCTCGCTAATGGTCGAGAATCCGAAGACGGTCAGCCAAGCGATGTTGCTTAGCTTCGTCGGCCGCTATATCGAGCGGATCGCGGATCACGCCACGAACATCGCGGAGAGCGTCGTATACTTGATGACGGGCAAACGGCCGGATTTGAATCAATAAGTGAGTTAGGTTGGCGAGTGAGGAACGCCGCGTTTTCCCTGTTGGGGAGAGCGCGGTTTTTTGCAGTTCTAGTCGACGGATTAAGGCTACGGGTACTTCGCGGGCAGGGAAAAACAGCGGAGGGTGGATATAATTTGAACCCGTATCATGTGAATGTCGAAAAAATGCAGGGTGGTGTCGAAAAATGTAAATAAAATAGCTATTTATACTTACACTAATTTCCAAATTTGGTTCTATGCACTCCTGGCTTTGCAGACTATAGTTAAGATAGAAAAAAACGTTGGAGGGATCTTATGTTTAAGTCGAAGAGGATAAAGTTTTCAATGTTATCAGCAATACGCAATACTGTTTCTGTTTGTTCTATTTACTACAACTACAGTTGAAAAAGATGTTATTGCATCGACTGACGTTAATAACCACATGACTTCCTCAGACACATTATTTCAAGACATTGCAATTCAGTTACCTTTAACATCCGAGCAGCAGAAACAATTATTTTTTGAGAAAAAGTATAATGATAAAGTAATGAATTTGATAATCAAACATTTTGGTAGTTGGATGAATTAGAGGATTATGGATTTGCTAAGATTGATACATCAAATGGGTTTAAATATGTCTTTTCTTTTACACTTGAAAATAAAAAAGTGATTGATTTTATGGAAGATATTAAAATAAATATACCGTTGGAGATATTAGAATTCAGGAAAGTTACGAAGACGTATTCAGAACTTTCATTGTTACAACAACAAATAGATATGACTGCGACGGAGAATCGAAATCCGCGCAGTCTTTTATTTTCCTCTACGCGGCAGCGAGAGGTTTTTTTGTTGATTTTACTCTCCGTTAACATAAAGCGGCGTTTAAGATCACGATGCCGTGTTACGTTGGAGGAAATGAACGGATCTCACAATTCGGGAATCGTCGGTCGGAGGTAAATCATCATGAATGAGACCAACGGATGGTTAGACCAGAATATCTTGCGACGCTGGACGAACAAAGATGGGCTTCCGCATCATTGCGGTTTGTTTATCGTCCGGTACTACGGCGGACAAGAATCGGGGCCGGAAAGGAAAGACAATCCCTCTCCGCGCTTAGCGAACATTCTTCGCGCGATAGCTTTGCGGGTATCGAAGATCGAGGAGCAGGTGCGAGGGTGGACGTTGTCCGAGACCGGCTTCGTATTGGCCGTCTCTTTCATGGAAGACGGGGCGAACGAACGCGAAATCAGCGCCGGCAGATTGGCCTTCCTGATTCGCGATACGGCCCAGCGCGTATTGTTGGATTTCCGGTGTCCCGAGGCGAAGCAAGCGGGCGTTATCCGGTGCGGATTCGGTTGGGCGTTCGGAGGGGCCGACGCAACGTCCGAGCGGCCGCCGACGCACGCTGGGGACTGGGAGAACGCACTCCTCGGCGCTTACGAAGCCGCATGGCAAAAGATGTTTTTTTCACCCGTGCCGATGATTCGTTTTCCGCTTGCGGAAGCCTACGAGACTTTGACCGGACTTGAGTTCGAGGTCCGTTATTCCCCGATCGTCTCGCTGTCGGACGGTTCCTTATACGGATACGAGGCGGTTCCCGTCGATCCCGCGAAGGGAACGCGGATTGATCCGCAAGCCATCTACGCGCAAGCGGACCAAACGGGCAAGTTGTTCGAATGGGATCGCCGCTTCCGCGAGACGGCTATTCGCGGCTTGCCTTCCCGCAACGGCGACGTCAAGCTGTTCCTTCCGGTGCCGGCCAAAATCATTTTCGACCCGAGGCTTTACCCCGGAAGCACGCTTAGAAGAATCGAGGCGGCGAATTTGCGGCCCGAGCATGTCGTTCTCGTCATTATCGGAGGGGATAACGAATCGGCGGCAATGACGGAATCGGCCTTGAAACATTACCGCAATCAAGGGTTTCACATCGCGCTTTCCGGGATCGAACCCGGGCTTGAATCTTTGCGGCGGATGGCGGACATGCATCCGGATTATGCCCTGATGCACATCGGCTGGATGAGCGGTTCGGCGACGGACCCGGTGGAAGAGAGTTTGCTGCAAGCGTTGGTCGGCGTGGCCCGCAAGGAGCGGATCGTCTTTATCGCATGCGGTCCCGACCTGGAGAAGCACCTTCCAGGTCTAGTGGCCGGTGGAATGAACTACGCGCAAGTGAATTGGCTAAGGGACGGATCCGGCGAGAAGACGGCGAAACTTCTGTCTGCGCTTAAGGAGCGAATTCAGGCTGAAGTGAACAAGAAGTTCCTCGGCGCAACGGGCACGATGTCGGAGTTAATCAATCCGGTGAAGCAATTCGATCGGGATACGCCCGTGTCGGAAGTATCCAGGCATTTCGAACTGCATCGGGAAGCGCAAGGCATCGTTATCGCCGACGGGAGCGGCAAACCGGTCGGACTGGTCATGAAAGAGAAGCTTCTGCAGCTTCTGTCCGGTCAGTTCGGTCTGCCGCTCTATTGGAATCGCGCGGTCGGGAAAATCATGGATACCCACCCGATGGTCGTGGAGGATTCCATAACGGTTGACCAAGCTTCGCAAATGGCGATGGCCCGCGAGCCGGATAAGCTATACGACGCGGTAATCATTACCCGGGAAGGAATCGTTACCGGAATTACATCGATTCGTTCCATGCTGGAATGGATTTCGCAATCTAGAATGACAGCCGCGCAATGGGCGAATCCGCTTTCCGGATTGCCGGGTAACGAGCCCATTCGACGCGAGCTTATCCGTCGATTGGCGGACGGGCGGCCGTTTGCCGTGCTCTATGCGGATTTGGATTATTTTAAGTGGTACAACGATCAATATGGCTTCCAAAGAGGCGACGAAGTGATCCGGTTCACGGGAGAAACCTTAATCGAGGTCGTTAGCGCGCAATTGAATTGCGAGTGTTTCGTCGGACATATCGGCGGGGATGATTTTATCGTGATTTCAAGCGGTTCGGATTCCGTCGAGCTGGCAAACGAAGTTATTCGGAGGTTCGAGGAGGGAATCGGGACGTACACGGGAAAACACAAGGGACCCGTTCTCGACAGGGGAGGACATCCCGTAGAGGCCTCAGGGCTGTCGCTTTCTTTGTCCTTGTTGTTATGCCAATCCACGGGAGGTTGGACCCCGGAATCTTTGTCGGAGAGAGCGGCTTTGCTTAAGAAAAAGGCTAAACAGCTCCGAGGAAACACGCTCGTATGGGAAGCAATAGCGGATAATGTCGAAAATCGGCGTAAATCCGCGGATTTAACCGCTCATTAACATAATTTACGTATTGGCTTTACAAAACTTTGGTAAATTTAAAGTCCGAAGTTACTGCGGAAGATGGTGTTCTATACAATGGGGACTTCTTGGTTTGGCATGGAGCATGTAATCGAGCGAATCGAACATCATCGATCTATCGGAATGATCGGAATCGATTTGACGGAGTGGCATAACGGATTCTCGTCGGAATTCAGAGAGTCCGAGTTCAATTGGACGAACTGGCTCTCTATATCCATGGGCCGCAACGATCTTTGGTTCGGAGACGTGGTGGCGGGTCATCTATGGCTATATGCCGAAATTCCGGGTTCGCTAGGCGACGAAGAGAGCGATGCCTACTTAAGGGTGCTGGCTAAGCGAGTTAAGGAAGCCATTATTGCGCACAATGGACCTGCCGGCAACTCTACCGCTCAAGCCAACAGGCAACAAGATCGGGGGATCGGTTATTCCCTATTGCGCGATTGGGATCGAGTGCCGGCCAAGGACGTAATCTATCAAGGCGTGCTTCGCGCAACGGGACTGATCCGGGATTCCTTGATGGACCAAAGCGATTGGGAGCTGCGTATCGAACTGGATCGCTTGCTCTCGGAAAGCAGCATTCGCAGCGTATACCAACCGATTATGCGGCTTGGCGACGGTAGAGTATTCGGCTACGAAGCGTTAACGAGATGCCCGGAGGGCAGTTTGTTCGAAGGTCCGCTTGCCTTGTTCCAGTTCGCCGAGAAGCACAATATGGCCTTCGCGTTAGATAGATTGGCTAGGGAAAAGGCGATTCGGTATTGCCCGTCGTTAGGCGCGGTTCAGAAAATATTCATTAACGTGACGATGGGAATCATTAACGACCCGCATTTCGTATCCGGCCAAACCGTTCATTGGCTGAATGAACGAGGCTTGTTTCCCGGTCAAGTCGTATTCGAACTTACCGAACGCAGGTCGATCGACGACTTCGAAGCGGCGAAAAAAATATTAGGGCATTATCGGAGCCAAGGCTACGAGATCGCGATAGACGATGCGGGAGCGGGTTATTCTTCGCTGCAGTCGATCGTCGAGCTTAACCCCGATTACATTAAAGTAGATCGGTCGCTCGTGCGTATGGCGGATAAGGACGAAATGAAGAAACACATGCTTAGAACTTTCGTCAGGTTCGCCAAGAAGATGAACATCCGTACGGTCGCCGAAGGCATAGAGAGACCGGAGGAGCTTCGGCTCCTGCGAGCGATGGGATTCGATTTCGCGCAAGGTTATTTGTTAGGAAGGCCGAGCGAATTTCCGGCTACGGCCATGATGGGAGCTTTCCCCAAAGCTTAACGGCGAAGGGAAGGCTTCTTTTTTCTTTCTATTAAAAAGGAAACAAGCGGCGGGATGCGGCACCCCCGGCAGTATGTTATGATTATTGTACGAATAATGTCGGTGAGGTGAGCGCTCGGTCATGAGCAATGAATTGGACAAGCTGGTTTTAATCGACGGCAATAGCATTATCAGTCGCGCTTTCTACGCGATTCCGCCTTTGACGAGCAGCAATGGTCTGCATACGAACGCGGTGCTTGGATTTACGACGATGCTTCTTAAAGTGTTGGAGGAAGAAAAACCAAGCCATGTGCTCGTCGCTTTCGACGCGGGGAAGGTCACTTTTCGGCACGAAGGGTATTCGGAGTATAAAGGCGGACGCCAGAAAACTCCGCCCGAGCTATCGGAGCAGTTCCCGCTGCTGAAGGAGCTTCTTCAAGCTTTCTCGATCTCGCAATTCGAGCTCGCTGGATATGAGGCGGACGATATTATCGGGACGATGGCAAGGCTCGCGGAAGAACAAGGGAAAACCGCGATCGTCGTATCCGGAGACAAGGATATGCTGCAGCTAACGACCGATCAAGTGAGCGTATTGATTACGCGCAAAGGGGTTAGCGAAGTCGAAAGATACACGCCGAGCGCGATCGGGGAAAAATACGGTCTCACGCCGGCGCAGATCATCGATCTCAAAGGTCTTATGGGAGACGCAAGCGATAATATTCCGGGCGTTCCCGGCGTCGGAGAGAAGACGGCGTTAAAGCTGCTTCACGAATTCGGCACGGTCGAGAACGTCTTGGCCAATATAGAAGAAATTAAAGGCAAGCTTCGCGAGAACATCGAGTCCCATATGGACGATGCCCGAATGAGCAAGCAGCTCGCGACGATCTTTCGCGAAGTACCGCTCGACTATTCGCTAGACGATGTGACTTGGAAGGGCTACGATTCGGCCGTCCTTGCCGGGGCGCTGCGTAAGCTGGAGTTTAAGAATCTGGTTGAACGGTTGAATCTAAGCGGAGCGAACGACGCAACCGAAGCGGAAAGCGCGGAAGCGGCATCCCAATACGAGGTTGTCAGAGTCGATACGGTCGGATGGGAGAGGCTGAACGGAGCATTGGCGACCGCGGAAGCCGTGCTCGTCGAGTCGTCCGGAGACAATCCTCATCACGGAGAAGGCATCGGATTGTCGATCGTCTCCGGTTCGGAATGTTTCACGATTCCTTATGCATATCTTGCTTCGCCCGAAGCGGCCTCTCTACGAAGCTGGCTAGAGAACGCCGAAGCTTCGAAAACCTGTTATGACGCTCACCGCGTCGAGCTTATTTTGGCGAGCTCCGGAATTGCCTTGAGCGGGCAAACGTTCGACGTGCAGCTTGCGGCTTATTTACTCGATCCTACCGAAGCGGATCCTTCGCTCCAAGGTTTGCTTCAACGCCACGGCTTGCCGCCGATTCTGTCGGATGAAGCGGTATACGGCAAAGGCGCGAAATACCGTCTTCCCGGCGATGGCGAGCTTGCGAAGCATTTGGCCGCCAAAGCTGATGCGATTCGCAGGCTGAAGCCCCTTCTCTCGGAGAAGCTAGAGAAGCTTGGGATGAATGAGCTCTTCTACGAGCTTGAACAGCCGTTATCGGGCGTTCTTGCCAAGATGGAGATGCAAGGGATTACGGTGCAGACGGAAGCGCTTCAAGATTTAGGCACGGAATTCCAACGCCGAATCGATGAAATCACGAAGGCCGTGTACGAATCGGCCGGCTTCGAGTTTAATATCGGATCCCCTAGGCAGCTTGGGGAAGTTCTATTCGAAAGACTAGGCCTCCCCGTCGTCAAGAAGACGAAAACCGGCTACTCGACCGACGCGGAAGTGTTGGAGAAGCTGGAACCGCATCATGAGATCGTACGGCTGATTCTGCACTATCGCCAATTGGCGAAGCTGCAATCGACTTACATCGAAGGGTTGTTGAAAGAAATTCGCCCGGAAACGGGTAAGATTCATACGTTCTATAAACAAACGATCGCGGCGACGGGAAGGCTGTCGAGCCAATTCCCTAACCTGCAAAACATACCGATTCGAATGGAAGAAGGCAGACAAATCCGCAAGGCGTTCGTTCCTTCTGAGCCGGGCTGGGTCATTCTGGCGGCCGACTATTCGCAGATCGAATTGCGGGTGCTTGCCCATATTTCCGGCGACGACGGGCTTAAGGAAGCGTTCCTTAAAGATATGGACATTCATACGAAAACGGCGATGGACGTCTTCGGCGTCCCGGCCGACCAAGTAGACGGCAATATGCGGCGCCAAGCGAAAGCGGTAAACTTCGGAATCGTGTACGGGATCAGCGATTGGGGACTTTCGCAGAACTTGAACATTACCCGCGGCGAGGCGGCCGACTTTATCGAGCAATACTATCGGACATTCCCGGGCGTTAAAAGATATATGGTTACCGTCGTCGAAGAAGCCAAGAAGAATGGTTACGTCACGACGATGATGCAACGCAGACGGTTATTGCCGGAAATTAACCATTCCAACTTCAATCTTCGGTCGTTCGCCGAACGAACGGCTATGAATACGCCGATTCAGGGAACCGCCGCCGATATTATCAAGCTTGCGATGCTGCGCATGAACGAAGCGCTGCTCGAACGAGGCTTGCGTAGCCGCATGCTGCTGCAGGTACACGATGAACTGGTGTTCGAGGTGCCGCAAGAGGAATTGGAAGCGATGAAGGCGTTAGTGCCCGACGTGATGAGCACGGCGCTTAAGTTGGACGTACCGTTATTGGCGGAAGTCAGCGTCGGAAGCAACTGGTACGAAGCGAAGTAACGTGGATCTAAGGAACAACATCAGCAATTGCAACTAGAGGAAGGGGATTGTCATGCCTGAATTGCCGGAGGTTGAAACCGTCCGCCGGACTTTAAATGAGCTTATCGTCGGGAAGACAATCGACCGCGTTACCGTGAACTTACCCCGCATCATTCAGAAACCGGACGACACGCAACTGTTTGCTGCCCTATTGGAAGGAAGAACGTTTCAATCCGTCGAGCGAAGGGGGAAGTTTCTGAGACTCCTCCTCGATGGAATCGTGCTTGTTTCCCATCTTCGGATGGAGGGACGTTATGGTTTGTTCGGGAAAGAAGAGCCGACGGAAATCCATACCCACGTCATTTTCCATTTCACGGACGGAACCGAATTGCGATATAAGGATGTTCGCCAATTCGGAACGATGCATCTTTTTCAGCCCGGAGAAGAATTACAAGCCCGCCCGTTGAATAAACTGGGATTGGAGCCTCTGGAAGAAGGGTTCACGTTGGAGACGTTCCAGCGTGCGCTCGGTAAACGGTCGACGAAGATCAAACCGTTGCTGCTTAATCAAGAGGTCATTGTCGGATTAGGCAACATCTACGTGGATGAGGCGCTGCATACCGCGGGCATTCACCCGGAGAGGCAATGGAACGAGCTGACGAAGAAAGAACGGGAGCTTCTACACCTCGCGATCGTGGAGACTTTGTCGGCTGCCGTAGAAGCCGGAGGCTCCTCCATCAAATCCTACGTGAACGGCCAAGGAGAGATGGGGCTGTTCCAGCATAGCTTGAAGGTGTATGGAAGGAACGGCGATTGTTGCCATACTTGCGGTACGCTAATCGAAAAGTCGGTTGTCGGAGGCCGGGGTACGCACGTATGTCCTAAGTGCCAGAAACAGCCTCGCAACGTAAACCGGTCCCGGACGACCTCGTCGATCGAGTCGCGCAATGCGGTTAAACATCGATTGGATGGTAAAAGTAGTAAGGATAGTTAGATTTTCTAGGCATTCGCACATAAAAGTTCGGGCTGGCGGGGCATTCAATCCTTCCCGTGCATAGGATGAACAGAACCTGGCTTCCGGTAACGGAAGATTAGGTAAGCATCCATGCAGGAGGAAATGCATTATGATGGCACCTGTCGCTTCGCTCGTTTTGTTGTCTTTTGCGGTTAGTCTTGACGGCTTCGGGGTTGGCATGACTTATGGCGTAAGGAAAATCAAAATTCCGGTGTCTTCCATTTTTATTATTTCGGCATGTTCGGGCTTGATTATTCTATTGTCGATGATGGCCGGAGTCGCCCTCACGGGGTGGATGTCGCCCCACGGCGCGTCCGCGACGGGCGCCGTCATTCTGATCGGTATCGGATTGGCCGCGCTTATCCAATTCATTCGCAGCGGAGAGCGAGAGGATCGCGAACGGCGCGCGAGCAATGACGGAAGCGAGAAGGCTATCGGAACGAAGGAGATGGAGCCCCAAGCGCCCGTTCTCCAAATGGAGCTTAAAGTGTTCGGATTCATCATTCAAATTCTAAGATCGCCGTCGGCGGCGGATATGGACCGTTCCGGAACGATCAGCGCCGGAGAAGCTTTTCTGCTCGGAACCGCTTTGTCGCTTGATGCGTTCGGTGCCGGCATAGGCGCCGCTCTGGTGGGCTATCCTCCTTTCCTTACCGCCGTGCTCATCGCCGCGTCGAGCGGACTGTTTCTATGGTCGGGAACCCAGGTCGGATTCGTGGCTTCGGGCTGGCGTTGGGTCAGGCAGCTATCGATGCTGCCGGGTATTATTCTCATTGCCATGGGAATATTCAAACTGTTCATATAAAGGATGTTCAAAAAGGAAGAGAAATTATGAATATCGGTTTAACTGGCGGTATCGCCACCGGTAAAAGCACGGTCGCCAAACTTCTTACGGATCGCGGCGCGATATTGATCGATCTGGACGGAATTGCCCGGGAGGTCGTTGAGCCCGGGCAACCGTCTCTTCTCGCTATCGCGGAACGTTTCGGTCATACCGTGATTCAAGCGGACGGGACTCTTGACCGCAAGAAGCTAGGCTCGATCGTATTCGCGGATGCCGCCGAGCGGAAAGCGCTCGAGGCCATTACCCACCCGGCGATCCGGACCGTGATGAAACGGAGAATGGCCGATCATGAAAGCGGCAATCCCGATAAACTCGTAGTCGTGGACGTTCCGCTGCTGTTCGAGTCGAAGCTGGAGTCTTATTTTGAGCGGATTATGGTCGTTTATGTCCCTCGAGACTCTCAATTGAGAAGATTAATGGAACGGGACAAGCTTACTGCCGAAGAAGCGGAGAAACGCCTTAGAGCGCAGATGGATATAGAGGACAAAAGGCTCAAGGCGGATATCCTGATCGATAATAGCGGTAGTCTTGCTAACACAACTGAGCAAATCGATCGCTATTGGCGAGAAAAGGGGCTTGGATGAGTAGAAGAATTAAACGCAAAAGATTTATCCTTCCCCTTGTTCTAATCCTGCTTGGAGCGCTATTCGTGCAGTCGGATTGGCTGGGCAGATGGATTTATCCGATATCTTTTCAGGAAGAAATCAAAAAGAACGCCGCTACATATGATCTCGACCCTCTACTGATCGCCGCCATCATCCGCGTCGAATCGAACTATAGATTGAATGCGGTTTCTCCGAAAGGAGCCGTCGGTATTATGCAGATCATGCCGGAGACGGCGAAATGGATTTTGCAGAAGGATGATTTCGGAAGTATTACGGTAAAAGATGCAGGTCGGGAAGCGCATGCCGGAATTGCTCTCGGGTCATGGTACGTGAAGGAGTTAAATCGTCAATTCGATGGAAAACTGATCGTATCGCTGGCGGCTTACAACGCGGGTCCGGGAAAAGTGCGGCAATGGCTGGAAAAAGGGACTTGGGACGGCGAAGAACAAACTTTACGCAATATTCCTTACGGAGAGACTAGACATTACGTCCAACGTGTGATGTATTATTATAAGAAGTATCAGAAAGTGTACGAGACGTTATAAAGAGGATAAACGGAAGAGGAAGCCTTGAAGCATTACGCTTCAAAGCTTCCCGGTATTAAGTGCCTTCGGTTGTTAGATTCATCGGCTTCCGCATGATTAGCGACCAGCCAGTTGTTGTTCGGCGATTTGCACCAAACGGCGGGTAATGTTACCCCCGATCGAACCGTTGTCCTTTGTGGTCATGTTACCTTGATATCCATCTTGCGGGATGGCGATGCCAAGCTCTTGAGCGGCTTCGTATTTCAGTTGGTTCAAGCCTGCTGTCGCTTGAGGAACGAGCAATGTATTGCTGCCACTGTTTTGTGCCATGAATGTTCACCTCCTTGCGGTTGGTAACTGTATTATGTGCTTTATTTTTCTGTTCATGTAAGGGAAGGTTTGGAAATAAAAAAATAATCGGATGGAGGCGACATCGCCGCTATGAAATGTCCTTATTGCGATTACAGCGGAACTAAGGTTCTGGATTCGCGACCTGCCAACGACAACAAATCGATCCGCCGCCGTCGGGAGTGCGAGAAGTGCAGCCGTAGGTTCACGACGTTCGAGACCATCGAGGAAACGCCCTTAATCGTCATTAAGAAAGACGGCAGTCGCGAGGAATTCAGCCGGGATAAAGTGCTTCGCGGTCTGCTGAGAGCGTGCGAGAAGCGCCCCGTATCCGTTGGACAGCTGGAAGTGATCGTCTCGGACGTGGAGAGGGAGCTTCGCAATACGGCTCATGCCGAAGTCGAAAGCCGGATCATCGGCGAATTGCTCATGGAGCATATTTACTCGGTCGATGAAGTCGCGTATGTTCGCTTTGCTTCGGTGTACAGGCAGTTCAAGGACATCAATATGTTCCTGAAGGAACTCAATACGTTGATGAGCAAACACGGCATCTAAGCTCAGCTTGGCTTGATAGGGGGCCGGGCTTGGGTGCCGCGTGTTAGTGAGCATGGACATGAATAACGACTGAATATTGGACGGCTCGGAGCATTTGCGCGACTGAGTCTTGTTCATGGTTCGAATAGTAGCGGCATGACTCGGAGAGATGAGCGGGTTAACTTTTGCATGGGAACGGATTATGAGCATCAAATTAGCAAAAAGCGTTGACATCGCCTTTGTAGCTGTGATAAACTCATTTTTGTCGCCAATTACGAGCGCTTAGCTCAGTTGCGATCCGCCGTTGGGTAGTGTACTATTCCGAAAAGAATTTCGAGTTTATATCCCGGGCCTTTAGCTCAGCTGGGAGAGCGCTTCGCTGGCAGCGAAGAGGTCAGCGGTTCGATCCCGCTAAGGTCCACCATACTTTACTTTCAAAACGACAGAGATGTCGTTTTTTTAAGTCGTTTTCAAAAGCTTCAAATGTGCGGGGGCGGGAGGACAGGCCATGAACAAAGAAAATCAGGTCTTAATGGGTTTTAGGGATTTATATAACTAAATGGTCTGGCTATGTTGCAGAGTCCTTTTATATGACTCGCGGTGCCATAAGTAAATGAACCAAGAAGCTCATAAAAAAAAGGCCTTATCGAAAGCTACCAGAAGTGGGTATAGATAGTAACTCAGAATAAATTTGAATAATGAATTGGAAATCACGGGCAGCCCAACTCAATTGAGAACGGGTTGCTCTTTTTTATTGTTAATTTGTTTCGGTGGAATCAAAGATATCATTGTTGAGGTGAGATTTTAGGTGTTCATATTGAGATCGCGAAATAATCAGAACACGAAATATACCATAGTTAAAGCATTAAACAGAGAAGTATATATGATCATTTGGTGAGACGTTAACTTCATGGTTTTGTTTCATCTCCACAAAATCCGACAAAAATGGTTTACATATTAAGTAACTATGATAAAATATTACCTCAAAAGGGAGTTGTGAAACAAAGATAAAACAATCCAAATTTGCAAAATCGGGGGGACTATGATTTTCAAGTTGGTATTTGAAAGAACAGAGATGTTGGCAAATTGGCCGCTGTTTATTTGAGAAATGCTGACTACTAAATGAAAGGATAGAAACCATGAGATTACGACTATTCATCCTAACGATAATCATGATTTTGCTACTAAGCGCATGCCAGACAAATGAAAAAAAGGTAGTGGAAAACGTAACCTTGAAAGTTGTTTATTATGATCAAAACATGTTTAATCGCGATTACGGTGAATTATTCGCATCAAGGTACCCGAATATTGATGTCGAGGTATTGCCCATTACCTATTATTCAAACCCCCAAAACAACGGCGTGGATTCGATTAGTCAATACATAATAACGAATCAACCCGATGTTGTGCTTCTAAGGGATATCGATTTAATAACGCTGTCGCAAAAAAAAGAATTGGTTAATTTATCCTTTCTTATTAAGGAAGAAAAGTATGATCTCAGTACGATGCTGCCTTCCGTTATTGATTTAATTAGGAAGCTAGGTGACGGAGATATTTACGGTTTGGCCCCTACTTTCGAAAATACGGCGCTCTTTTACAATAAAGATATTTTCGATAAAGCCGGAATTGATTATCCGGTCGACAATATGACTTGGAAAGACGTGCTGCTTCTAAGTCAAAGGTTTAATGGTAACGAGTCTGCATACGGTTTTTATAAGGGCAAAAACTCAAGCCTATTTAATTTTGTTATCAAAAGAATCGGTTACCTTAGCGGGATAAACTTCTACAACGCGAAAGATAAAAAAATTACATTGAATACGGCATTCTGGAAGTCCATCTTCGAACAAGTCATCGAAGGATACCATAATAAAAGTCTCTTTCTTGATACCAATCAGGAAATAAAAAGCAGATATAAGTTTAGCGACGAAGTCGACATCGTTTACGGGTCCAATTTGTTTGTCAAGGGCAAAGCCGCTATGACGATTGACTCTATTGCTTTGGCGAGCGACATCGAGAAAGCGCAACAAGCATTGAAGAATATTACACCTATGAATTGGGCAGTCGTTACGATGCCTGTAGATCCCTTAAACCCCGATGAAACAACTGCGCTTCATTTGAATCAAATTTTTTCCATTAACGCGAAATCGCAAAATATTGAAGCGGCTTGGGAACTCATCAAGTTTATCAATGGAGAAGAGTGGGCGAAATTAAAATCGAAATCATCATCCGTACTGTTAACAAGATTCGAGAACATGAAAGAAATGTATGGTCACGATATTGAGGCATTCTATAAATTAAAGCCGAACGGTAAGTTTTACAACTCAGATGGTTTACCAGACGCATTCCACAAAGAATTTAATGCACTTGGTAACGAAGAAATACTTAAAGTCATCCAAGGAACGAGCACGTTAGAGGATGCATTGATTGAGATTGAAAAAAATGGGCAAGTCATTCTAAATAAATATGTTCAATAGTAACGAGGGAGAATAAGCAAAGATATTGTGCAGAGGGAGGCGAGAGAGTTGAATACGACGGTAACACTCTGGCGCCTAATTTTCGCCGGGTCCGTGCTGACAGTCAGCTTTTATCGTAAAGACATCCACTTGGGAGCGACGCGCAAAGAGCAAGATCTCGGAGTTCTCCCCATCTATTTCACCTGGTCGGTAGTATTCGCAATTTTCAATGTGATATGGCTAATCGGATGGATTCTGTGGGGCATTTTGATAGCAGCCATTCCGGCTGGCATGTCGGTTCCCTCTGTCCGCGTACATTCAACCCATTTATTCCAGTTACTATTGTTGGACGATTCGCTGCTGGAAGGGTTCGAGCTCGCGATTATTTTGAGCTGTATTTTTCTCGTCGGAGGCTGGCTTTTCACAAGCCGCAGGAAGTTCTTGGAAGGAAGATGACGACCATCAACTTTAAAGTCGTGCCTCCTTCTCCAGCTTTAAGCCGAGATATCGAGTGTCTGCGAATCTCAACTTATGCAGGCCATCAGCCGCTTGAGGTTAAAGTTTGTCCAAGCGGCTACCCCGGCATTGTCTTCCAGCTTGCTGCAGATACAAAGGCGGCGATAGAATGTATCGCGATCCGCTCCGCGCAAACCTTCAATATTCCTTTCTTATTTCTGCATGGACAAGGCTCGGAGCCGAGCATCATGCGTTTTCGAGGTGCGCCTTATACGACGATCCAATTGGTGTTTAAGCCCCATGCACTTTACAGCTTGTTTGGATGGGACGCGGCTGGTCATAACCAAGGCCTGTTGGCTCCGGATCAATTCAATGCGGTGGAACTGGAGAAGCAGCTCTTGTCCGCGGACTCAACCGACGAACGGATTGATTTGCTCTATGACTTTATTATGAACGCGTTAAAGCAGAACAATAGGCGTGACGAGCTCATCGAGTCGGTACTTGATTACATTCGCGACCATATCGCGACAATTACGTTGCAAGATCTGCTTGCCGTTTTCTATATTTCCGAGCGGCAATTTCAGAAACGCTTCGCCCGCGTGGTTGGCATGCCGCCTAATTTGTTCATCAGGGTAAGACGCGTAAATGAAGCTTTGCGGTTGATGCATTCTGGGCAGTATGAACGATTGTCCGACGTTGCTTATGCGCTGAATTATTATGATCAGTCTCATTTTATACGCGATATGAAAATGTTTTCCTGGGTAAGCCCGAAACATATTGCGATGAAGGTTAGCGAATTTCATAGCGATCTGGCAGGATCCTCCTATTTATAATAAAGTACGGTTTTGTCCAATTTTTTTATCGCGTTTCCGGTTATGATCAAGTTATTCCGATAGGAAATAACGATTCAATTAACGAGGAGCGAAAAGCGATGAACAAAATTAAAGTGCTGAACCGAATATCGATCGATGGTTATTTTGCCAGCACCAACGAAGCGGCTTTCGGTATGGATTGGTTTATTCATGACCCGGAGGTTGACCAAGCCGCGCATGCAATCGGCGGCAAGATGAACATCCTTATTTTGGGAGGCACGACTTTCCGCGGATTTGAACGTTACTGGTTGCCGGTGCTCCATAAACCGGATGCGCCTAGTCATTTGAAAGAGATAGCCCAAGAACTGACCGATATGACCAAAATCGTTTTCTCCAAAACAATCAATGAAACGGAGTGGGACAACACCGAAATTTATTATGACAACCTGATCGAAGTGGTACGACAATTAAAAAGAGACGCTAGCTCTGACATTCTTGTGTTGGGTAGTGGCTCCATCGTGCAGCAGCTTGCCGAGAAAGAATTGATCGACGAGTATATCTTTATTGTCAGTCCGGTCGTGGCGGGCAAAGGAAAACCTTTGTTTGAGCATGTCAAGCAGTTTGCGCTCACCCCGTTAGAGGCGAGGACGTTTGAATCCGGAAACGTAGTGCTTCATTACGTTGTAAACAAATAACTTTTACACGTCACCAATCAGGTACAGTAACAACAAGGAAGTCCCCTCCTTCGCCTCCCCGGCGGGCAGAGGACTTTTTTTATACGATTTTTAACCAGTTAACCGCTATTTTACCTGTGCTCATTAGGATAGTAAGTAGAAGAGACTAACAATATTGCGCGCAAAGAAAGGCTGAGGTGGGATTTGCCGTGACAATCGTGGGAATCGAGAACGTACGAGTGGAGATGAGGGTAGGCAGAGACGTTTACTCCGGCACGGGCGCGAAATTGTTCGCCGCGGGAACGATATTGACGAAGGAAAACATTCAAATGCTGAGAAGGCATAACGTTAAGAAAATAGAAGTGGACGAAAGCTGGGATAGTGCGGGGGAAATACGCAAAAAGTCGTTATATGCCTCCAAGGTTAGAGCTAGAGACGAGTCATCCGTTCACCCTTACCAGTCGACGATTCGCCATATTCCGCTATTCGCTAACTTAACGGACGATCAAGCGCGTAAATTCGCGAGCCGATTTACTTTGGAGAAGCATCGCGCCCAGACGAATCTTTTCCGGGAAGGGGATCCATGTACCTCCCTATTAGTCGTGCTAAGCGGTTCCGTCATGCTGTTTAACCAAAGCCCCCATGGAGGAGTCGATAGCATTTCTTCCCTCCTGAAGCCCGGCGATAGCTTCGGGGAACTGGAGTTTATAGAAGGCGATCCGCGATCCGTTGCGGCTCAAACCCTTGCGGATACGGAAATCATTTCCTTGACGAGGGAAAACTTCTCGAACGTAATGCGCAGCGATTCCAACATCGCGAGGATCGTCATGAAGGAAATGAATAACCGAATTTATAGCGCCAAGCCATTTATGGATGAATTAGCAGGAATGGACCCCCGCTCGCGAGTAGTGAATTGTCTAGTTAAGCTGACGAACCATTTCGGCAAAAGAACGAATTATTCGATCGAGGTGGATATGCCGCTAGAAATGAACGAATTGGCGCAGATGGCCGGCGTAAAGCTTAACGAGCTCCATGAAGTGTTGGGTCGGTTGGAGGAAAAGAGGTTTCTCAAGATGCACGCGCACTACTTCGCGATTAACCTTCAGCAGATGAGAGTATGAGAGGGAGGACTGACCTATCATGGAGAAACCCGTGTCGATCAAGGCTGCCAATCCAGGAGACGTTCTTGCCGGCGAAGTCATAACGGCCGCCGGCAGGGTGCTGTTGCCATCGGGAGTAACGCTTACGAGGGAGATTTTGGATGATTTGAAGCGTGACGGAGTTTATACGCTGATTATCCGTACGAACTCGATTCCACAGAACCATATGGATTAAACCTGTATCCCAGACGCGCAACCGTAATAATGTATCGGGGGACGGCGGGGTTCGGTTCGATTTTTTTGCGCAGATTGGAAATATGGACTTTAACGGTGTCCTTGGAATAGTTGGCCTCGTTATCCCAGGCTTGGCGATAGAGTTGTTCAGAATGAAACACTTGATTAGGCTGTTTAGCCATTACGATCAACAATTGAATATCTTTGGCCAGAAGCTGTACGGGTCGGTTATTGACTTTTACGGTCATTCTTTCCAGATCGATCGAAAGTCCCGGGAACTCCAGGGACCGTTTTTTGGCGTCTTCGGACGAGTCGAGGAGCGTGCTCCAACGAAGATTGGATTTTATCCGGAGGATGAGCTCGACGGGGTCGAACGGTTTACGGATGTAATCGTCGCCGCCGGCTTGAAGAGCTTTGACCTTATCCTCCGACTGGGGAGTGCCCGTAACGAAAAGAATGGGCCGATGATACTGTTTGCGTATGTTGTTGCATAGAGAGATTCCATCCATATCGGGCATCTGAATGTCGAGAATGATCAGATCCGGTTCTTCCGTTGCCAATAACTCGAGCGCCTGAGCCGCGTGGAGGGCATTGCGGACGAAATAACCTTCATGAACGAGAAAGGCGGTAACCAAGCTTTGAATATCGGGATCGTCGTCAACGACTAATATGACTTTGTCTCTCATCCTATCGGAATCCTCCTTAGGTAACGTCGGACGGCAGAGTATATCTTTATTTTACCATTTTTTCGACAAATCGGACAATCTTCTTGTCGAATAAGCGAGAAAATGTTACATACCCTTTTAGAGGTTGTAGTGGATTTGAACGGATTTGGCATTATAGTATAGATAGGGGATTTGTTTTCCTTCACTTTCCATCGTATCGGAGGCATCGGTTGTGAATAACGTTGTTGACTCGGAATGGGCGGAGTCCCGCTTTCCGTTATATACGGCTGACAACATTCATTCGCTGTATAGTACCTCGAATCTCCCTATGTATAAGATTAACGAACATTTAACGGTATTGATTGCGATTGCCGCAGGCAAGGGCATTCTTAAAGCCGGGGACCGCATGTACGAACTCGAGGAAGGGAGCGTCCTCCTTCTACCGGAACATACCGATGCCGCATTAATCGCGAACCGACTGCATTCGCTCCATGCTTATAAGCTGGCTATCGGTACCAGGGAGCAGACGAGACCCGCGCCATCGGGCTCAATGACGCGCAAGAGTGAGGTGGCCTCCAATCCGAGTATTCTTTTCTTCTCATACGAACCTTCGATTGTAGCCGGTGTGGAGGAGCTCTATGTCCATCGGTCTCCCGAAAGCGAAGCTCGCCATGTACGGAATCAAATTGTGTTCCACCAAGTTCTTCTGCAATTGCTCGAGAAGCAGGAATCCAAACACGCGGCAAGCGAGCAGCCATCTATGGAACGCAGCATTGCTTATCTGGAAAACCATTATAGCGAGAAGATAACGAGCGAACGGTTAGCCGAGATTGCTGGTGTAAGCCGATCGCATTTTTCCATATTGTTTAAGCAATTGACCGGTTTCTCGCCCAATGAATACTTGTCCCGGCTTCGCGTTCACCGAGCCAAGGAGCTACTAATTAGCGGATCGGGCACGCTCAGGGAGATTGCGTTGAAGGTCGGCTATAAGGATGAATTTTATCTTAGCCGCCGATTCAAGCAGCAGACGGGGGCGGCTCCTTCAAGCTACAACCGCGGATCCATCGGGCGCGTGGCGGTAATGCTTACGCCATACGCCAGTCATCTATTGCTTCTTGGACTGGAACCGACCGTCATCATTTCGGACAACAACGAATATGTGAATGCAGCGGGTCTGCAGCCGCCGCAAACGATGGTGTTCATTAGCGGCGACAGTTCCAAAGAACTGGTGAATTCGGTATTGCTCGATCACAACGTCGAGCTGATTATCGCGGCAAGCCAGCATTTGAATCATTTCGGGCTGAGCGCCGAACATCTGCGGGCGGTAGCGCCAGTCGTGGAAATTTCATGGATGGAAATCGGTTGGAAAGAACATCTGCGTCTTATCGCGAATGCTATTGAAAGAAGCGATCGGGCGGAGCTATGGTTAGCCGAATTCGAGCAAGAAGAGCAGGCGGCACGTTCACGAGTACAGCAGAGCGGAGTGGCTAACGAGATCATTACGATTCTTGTCATTAAGCCCGAGAAACTGCTCGTATACGGAGCGCGCAATGTCGGATATGTCATGTATCAATCGCTTAGGCTACAACCGCCTGCAAAGATCAAGCTGGAGATCGAGAAGCTCGGGGATCAGCTACATTCCATTCCTATTGAGATATCCGAGCTTGCGGAGTATGCGGGAGATCGGTTATTGGTCATCGTATTTCCCGATGTGAAGGGATCTACCGCGCATTCCGAAGCGATATTCAACTCTTCCTATTGGCACGAGCTTTCCGCCGTTCAGCGGAATAACGTACATCATCTGGATATGGACGAGTGGATTCCTTACAATCCGGTATCGATTCGGTTGCAGCTTCAACGAGCCGTAGAGTTATTTGCAGGCATTCAATAGTCCAAGCCCTTTTCCGAACAAAAAGGCATGGTTCGGCGAAACGCGTATCTCTATAATAATGAATGTACTGAGAATGATTTTCATAATCATTCTTGACTTTATTGAGAGATCGCATTTGAAAAAGGGAGAGAGTCATTTTTATGAAAAAGCTGTCCGTACCATTCGTTCTGATCCTTGTTCTTCTATTAAGCGCTTGCGGCGGTAACGAAGCGAATAAGAACAATAATGCAAGCAGTCCTTCCGCCGAGTCTTCTTCGGCTGCTCCGTCGGCGTCGGAAACGGCATCGCCATCGACGACTTCGGAATCCGATACCTTTACTTATCAGTCGGAGAGCGGACCCGTAGAGGTTCCCACTAATCCGCAACGCGTCGTTGTACTCACCCGATTCTTAACGGGGAACGTAATGATCCTCGGAGTACCGGTGGTCGGCGTGGATGAAATGTCCAAAGACAACCCGAATTTCGGAGATAAGCTGAAAGACGTAGAGGCTGTATCGGACGAAAGCCTCGAGAAGATCATCGAGCTGAATCCGGATCTGATTATCGGACTTTCGGATATTAAGAACATCGATAAATTTAAACAAATCGCCCCAACCGTTACTTATACGTATGGAAAAGTCGATTTCAAGCAGCAGCAGTTGGAAGTCGGTAAATTGTTGAACAAAGAAAAAGAAGCGCAAGCTTGGGTCGAAGATTTCGACGCCAGAACGAAAAAAGCCGGCGAAGAAATCAAGGCGAAGATCGGCGCGAACGCGACGGTATCGGTCATCGAGACGTTTAATAAGCAACTTTACGTCTATGGCGATAACTTTGGTCGCGGAACGGAAATCCTGTATCAGCAATTCGGTCTGGGCATGCCCGAGAAGGTCAAGGAAGCAACGAGCAAAGACGGTTTCTTCGCCGTATCGACGGAAGTTCTGAAGGATTATATGGGCGACTACGTTATTTTCAGCAAAAACGCCGATGAAGACAACACTTTCCAAGATACCGAGACGTACAAGAATATTCCCGCCGTCAAAAATCAACATGTCTTTGAGGCCGATGCGAAGGCGTTCTATTTCAACGATCCGCTAAGCATGGAATACCAATTGGAATTTTTCATTAAGCATTTCCTCGGCTAATAAGGAAAAGATGAGCGTCCATGAACAGTAAACGACACCCCGTTTCCATAACCTATAAGCTGCTAGGCAGCGTGTTGGCTCTCGTTCTCTGTTTCTTGCTATCGATGGTATTCGGTGCGGCGGAAACAACGCTTCGCGACGTATGGCTAGCGCTGATCTCCAATGCGAAGGACGAGAAAATTCTCGTCCTTCGCGAGCTTCGGCTGCCTCGTGAGCTGGCCGCCATTCTGATCGGCGCGGCGTTAGCCGTATCCGGAGCCATCATGCAAGGAGTCACCCGCAATCCGTTGGCCGATCCTGGTTTACTGGGGTTGACCTCCGGAGCGAATATGGCGCTTGCTCTGGCATTCGTCTTTTTTCCGGGGCTGAGCTACTTTGGCATCATGGTAGCCTGTTTCTTCGGTGCCGCGCTTGGAGCGGCATTGGTTCTCGCACTCGGTTCGACGCGTCGGGGACGCTTGTCCCCGATTCGCATCGTACTGGCCGGGGCGGCCGTTTCCGCGTTTCTATATGCCATCGCCGAGGGCGTTAGCATCGTGTTCAAAATATCCAAAGACGTGTCCATGTGGACCGCCGGAGGGTTGATCGGAACGACGTGGGGACAAATCCAGGCGATTGCGCCGGTCATTCTTCTGGGCATCGTCGTGGCTCTGTTCCTATCTAACCAAGTGAGCATTCTCAGCTTAAGCGACGACGTTGCGACAGGACTTGGTCAGAAGCTCGTGTTGATCAAAACCGTTCTGTTCGTGCTCGTTATCGTGCTTACCGGAGCTTCCGTTGCCCTTGTCGGAAATTTGGCATTCGTCGGCCTTATGATCCCGCACATCGTGCGCAGATTCGCGGGCACCGATTATCGGCATGTTCTGCCTTTCTCGGCGTTGACGGGGGCCACGTTCATGCTGCTTGCCGATACGCTTGGCCGAACGATTAACGCGCCTTACGAAACTCCCGTAGTAGCGATAGTAGCTATGTTGGGCTTGCCTTTCTTCCTGTTCGTCGTGCGTAGAGGAGGCAAACTCTCATGATCATGAACGCTCTCGTTCGCAAACAACGACTCATCCTTCTCGTCAGCTTAGGACTGATCGTCGTCACGGCCGTGGCCGGCATGGGGCTGGGGTACGCTTCTCTGTCGTTTGACAGACTAATCCCCGTCTTGTTCGGTCATGGCACCTTCAAAGAAGATTTCGTCCTGTTCTCCGTCCGGTTGCCGCGGATCGTGATCACGTTGCTATCGGGAATGGCGCTTGCGTTGGCCGGATCGATCTTGCAGAGCGTCACCCGCAACGATCTGGCCGACCCGGGCCTCATCGGCATCAATTCCGGTGCCGGCGTGGCGATCGCCGTCTTCTTCCTGTACTTCCCGATCGATGTCGGATCGTTCGTCTATGTTCTTCCGCTTGTCGCTTTTGTCGGCGCGTTGATCACTGCCGCACTTATTTATTTATTCGCGTATAGCCGGACGAACGGGCTTGATCCCATTCGGCTGGTGTTGGTCGGAGTCGGCTTCTCCTTAGCGTTGTCGGGGATTATGATCGTGATCATTTCTTCTGCGGAACGCTCGAAGGTCGACTTCATCGCCAAATGGATCGCGGGCAATATATGGGGGACGGATTGGCCGTTTATCTGGGCTTTACTTCCGTGGGTGATATTGCTTATCCCGTTTACCTTGTATAAGTCCGTTAGGCTTAATCTGCTGAGTCTGGGCGACGAAACGGCGATCGGCGTCGGGCTGAAGCTGGAGCGGGAACGTCTCGTGTTAATCATGACGGCCGTCGCCGCATCCGCATCCGCCGTATCCGTTACGGGCGGGATCGCTTTTATCGGATTAATGGCGCCACATATCGCCAAGGCGCTGGTCGGTCCGCGCAATCAACTGTTTATCCCCGTAGCGGTTCTGATCGGAGGATGGTTGCTCTTGATCGCGGATACGGTCGGACGCAATCTCGTCGATCCCGACGGTATTCCGGCCGGTATAATGGTATCTGTGATCGGCGGGCCTTATTTCGTTTATTTGCTGCTAAAGAAGTAGTTCCGACTTTCGACCGGAAATCGGATTCTACGAAAACCCCCTTCCTATTGCGGAAGGGGGTTTGTTTTAGCATTCTCATTGCTAGGCTTAGCAACTTTCCTTTTTACCAGTCGTTATTGTTAAAGATAGGAAAAAGGAGGTGGCGTTCAATTGGTAGCCGGAAAAGCGAAAATAGCGATGAAAACCATGATTGTGCTCGGGTTAAGTTTAATCGCGATTTCTTGTTCCGCTGACAGCGGGAAAAGGGAGAATGGTGTGAACAGTGTTAGCAGTGGGAACGTTGCCGGTTCGCCGGCAACGTTCGAGCCGGAGCAAATCCCCCAAGCGTCCGAAGAGGAACAGCAGCTTCTGGGATCGATTTCGGGAGAAGACATTACGCTTTACGGAAGAAGTTCGGGCGGCGTACTTCTGCAAGCGAACGGCAAAGAGCACGTATTCGAAGATTGGCTTTATATGACGCCAAGGGGAATTTCGCCAAGCATGCAGTTTAATGACTACGACGGAGACGGAAGAAAGGAAATCGCGCTATCCTTGAACGTCGGATCGGGAACGGGATTGGCGATCGACGAATTACGAGTCGTAAATCCGGACACTTTCGAGGACGATTTCTTCGCGCCGGACGATTACCTTGCCCAGCTTAGTCAAGCGATCGGCTTCCAAGTCGTCAAGGAGGACGACAGGTTAACCGGATTGCTTTCAATAGAAGGGAACGTCCAGAAGGTCGACCTGCAACAATACGATTCACAGGATTACGGCCCCATTCTGGACGGACTAATCTTCTCGAGTATCGTTTATTTTAATCTGGAGAACGATCGGATGGAGGCGCAATTCGGAGCCGGCATGAACGTCGAGGCATTCGTTTCGCCAGAATATATCGGCAATTTGTTCGCGGACGTCAAATACGCCTCCGGCAAATTTACTTTACATAACTTCCGGTTCGAGAAAAATGCTTAATGGCCTTTATTGATTTCGATCAGATTTCAGGCAGATTCACGAAAGTAGGCTACTCGATGCCCCATGGTAGCGTAGTTTGCATTGAATTCATGCGGTCTACGCATAGATTCAATTGGTTCATTCGCCAACAGAGGCTCTAAGGCAATATTAATATCTCCCGTTTGAAACTCGGCGAACGGAGTGTCTTCATTCCCGTGGAGTAGCTAAGATTCGTAGTTCATATTCAGTTCACAGACGCGAGTTATTATCCTTTGTGTAATCAGTTGTATAGGAGGAATCACAATGGATCGCGTAAATAAAAAGAAAATGGATCCGAACAATGGCGATTGGGCCGTAGAAGCAAGCGGACTCGTCAAAATGTTCGGCAACAATCGTGCGGTGGATGGCGTTGATTTGAAAGTACGCACCGGTTCGATCTATGGCGTACTTGGTCCCAATGGGGCAGGCAAGACGACGACGATCAGAATGCTGGCGACTTTACTTCGACCGGACGCGGGTTCGGCGAGAATCTTCGGGCACGACGTCGTGAAGGAGTCGCAGATCGTCCGCCAGTTAATCGGAGTGACCGGTCAGTACGCATCGGTCGACGAGTCACTCAGCGCAACGGAGAACTTGATCATCTTCTCCCGACTGCTTGGGCTGGGGCGAGCGGAGGCACGGCGCAAAGCAGCCGATCTGCTTGAGGAATTCGGATTGACGGAAGCGGCGAAGCGCCCGCTCAAAAATTTCTCCGGCGGTATGCGTCGCCGGCTTGATCTAGCTGCGAGCCTTATCGCTCAGCCGCCGCTTATCTTCTTGGACGAACCTACGACCGGATTGGATCCGCGAACGCGCGCACAGATGTGGGATACGATCCGCCGGCTGGTGAAGACGGGGTCGACCGTCCTGCTAACGACGCAGTATCTCGATGAAGCAGATCAGTTAGCCGACCGGATCGCAGTAATCGATCATGGCATCGTAGTTGCCGAAGGAACCGTGAATGAACTGAAAGCGTCCGTCGGCACATCTTCGTTACATTTGAGAGTCAGCAATGCGGAAGATATCCAGGATGCTCGGCGGATCATCGAACAAGTGCTTAAAGTTCAGGCATCTTTATCGTCGGAAGCCGGCAAGCTTACGGCACCGATGGCGAATGCCGACCTTGTCACCGACCTGTTAATCGCCCTCCGCAGTACGGGGATTCGCTTGGACGAGGTGAGCGTGCAGAAGCCGACCCTCGACGAAGTATTCCTAACGATTACAGGCCATGGCGTGAAGGAAGACGCGTCCGTGGAATCCGATGTATCGAACAAAGCGGAGGTGGCAAGAGTATGAATAACGCGATCATTAAGCCGGGTGCTGAACGCAGTCTGAAAAACCATACGAACTTCGGCCAGTCGGTTCGCCATTCGTTGACGATGGCATATCGGGGGTTGTTGAAAATTCGGCGCACGCCCGAGCAATTGTTCGACGTAACGCTTCAGCCCATCATTTTCACCCTTATGTTTACCTATATTTTCGGCGGAGCGATCTCCGGCGACGTACTGAGCTATTTGCCGGTTATCATTCCGGGTATCCTCGTGCAGACCGTGATCACGACTTCCATCGTCACCGGCGTCCAATTGCGGGAGGATATGGATAAAGGCGTGTTTGACCGATTCAAGTCGCTGCCTATCGCACGTATAGCCCCATTGGCGGGAGCTCTGTTGGCAGACACGATCCGGTATACGATTGCGACGGTGCTTACCTTTACGATGGGATATATTATGGGTTATCGGCCCGAAGGCGGCCTAGGTTACGTTGCCATAGCCGCGATTGTCGTAATTGTCAGCGCTTGGGCCATCAGTTGGATCTTCGCCTTCTTCGGAGTCATCGCCCGTACGGCTTCGAGCGTTCAAGGGATCTCGATGATCGTGCTGTTTCCTCTCACGTTTCTTTCCAACGCATTCGTACCGGTTGATACGATGCCCAATTGGCTGCAATGGTTCGTTAACATCAATCCGATTTCGCATCTCGTCACCGCAGTGCGGGATCTTGCCAACTCGGGCACCGTAGGCTGGGACCTCGGCATCTCCCTCATCGGCGCCGGCGTCATCGTGGCGATCTTCGCGCCGATCACGGTACGTGCCTATATGCGCCGGACGTAGTCAATGATTTGCTAGGTAAACGCTGCGCGCAGTCCACTAGGGCTGCGCTTTTTTATGTTTTAGGAAAAGGGAAATTTTATAATACAATGTAAAAAATACAGCCTGACAACATCCGGATGAAAGGGGGCCGCTGTGAACGATGTCTAAAGCCGACAACATGCTGGCTATTCTAAGGCTCCTGAAGTCGAGAAGAAGAATGACGGCCAAACAGTTGTCCGATGAATTGGAAATTCATATTCGAACGGTTTATCGGCTTATCGATGCGCAATGTATTTCCGGCGTTCCGATTATTTCGGAGGTAGGTCGCGATGGCGGTTATTATATTCCGGAATCGATTAAGCTCGAACCTCTGTTTTTTCAAATCGATGAACAAAAGGCGCTCCTGCACGCGGCAACATTCGCCCGAGAAGCGGGGTACCCGTCCGGTTCGGCGCTTAGTCGCGCGGTTGCGAAAATCAAGCGATTTACTTCACCGGAGCAATTAGAGCGCGTGGAGCGTCAAGAGACGACTCTTGAGGTCATACAACCCCCTTCCGATCCCTCTCTTCTTCCCGTGCTTAATGAGTTAGAACTAAGCATGAACATGCAAACCAGTCTTGAAATCGATTACCAAACTGGTTATGACGGCGCCATGAACAGACGTAAGGTCGATCCCTATGGACTCGTCCATTGGAAAAGCAAATGGTATGCGGTAGGCTACTGCCATCTTCGGGGAGAAATACGCAGCTTCCGGGTTGACCGAATGAATCGTTTGGCGCGCACCGATCACAAGTTTCAACGACCTTTGCATTTTTCCTCACGCGAGTTTTTATTAGGCAGTATGCTTTCCGAATCGGAATCGGGATATAGAGATGCGGACAATGATTCATTGATATCCGTACATATTCAAGGTAACCCTCAGGCTATTGACGATCTATGCGGGCATTGGCTATTGGGGCACGCGCTCGTGGAACGAATGGCCGATCGGGCTCATTTCAAGCTGGATGAACATAATCTATACACGCAAATTCCTTATTATCTGCTCTCCTTCGGAGGGAAAATACGAATAGAAGCGCCCGAAGAATTGAAACAATGCATGATGGACATCACGTCATCCTTGTTAGATTATTATCGATCCTAATACTTATGAACACTGACCGATTATGTCAGTATTTAAGTTATACAATGAGATAAAAAAGAGGCGTCGGGAGGAGAAAAGGTGGTAGGCTCCATTTTCAAACAAGAAGTAGCAAAGGCGACCGGGAGATCGTGGGAACAGTGGATCTCGATACTTGACCGGAGCGTAGATCCGCTAGGGTCTCATGAACAAATTAGAAATCATATACTCGAAGAGCATGGAGTTACGGAGGAATGGAGCGAATGGATATCGGTCCTATATGAACAGCTGTTGGGACGAATACCGGTGGGAGCTACCAAAGACGCGGGCGTGCAGATCGGCGTAAGGAGAACATTGGCCATTACGAAGGAGCAAGCCTGGAATTTCCTTCTGTCGCCTGCAGGATTGTCTTTATGGATCGGGGATGTGCCTCCATTAAAGTTGCAGATCGGACAAGAGTACGAATCGAAAGAAGGCGTTTCCGGTAAAATAACGGCGGTCGTACCTTATCACAAGCTGAGAATGACGTGGAAACGCCCGGAGTGGGACAACCCGTCCCGTCTTCAACTCTATTTTTTGTCCACGAAATCCGGAAAAACTACGCTCGCTGTCCATCAGGAAATGTTGGATGAAGTCTATATGAGAGAGAGATGAGGCGTTATTGGGACGAGATGTTGAATAAGCTCATCAATAGCGAGACTTATGCAAGATGAAAAATAAGTTTTCCGAATAGCCCGTTCCATGGAAACGCCGAAACCGGCGTTTTTTTCGTTAAACCATACTTAAGTATGTTCATGACACTCCCTCTTAGCTGTTATGCTACAGCCCAAAGAGATTTAATTTCAAATCAAAGGAGAGTCCAACGAACATCATGACAATGAACTCGTACAGAAAAACCGCGGTAGCCATAGGGTTATTATTTCTCATCGCGACGGTCGCCTATATGGTCGGAAGCGGGCTGATCGATTCCGTAATCCATAGTGAACAATCGCTTGAGCAGGTCTATCCTGAACGAACGAAAGTAATGACGGGTGTGTTTCTTGAACTGATTAACGCGGTTGCGGTCGTGTGTATTGCCATACTCATGTTTCCAATCCTTAAAAAGCAGAACGAAGCGATGGCTATAGGGTACTACGGTTCTAGAATTATGGAATCGGTTTTTCTTTTAGCGAGTATTATCGGCATTTTGTTGCTTGTTGCTGCAAGTCAAGATTATGCGGGCTCAGGGGCAACTGAAGGTTCATATTACGATACGATAAAGACTCTTACGACTAAAGGGTACGATTTGGCTTTCGACCTGGCCATGTTAGTTCTTAGCTTGGGCAGTTTAATGTTTTGTTATTTGCTTTATCGATCGCAGCTTGTCCCGCGAATCCTTTCCGTCATTGGTCTAATTGGTTATGTCGCTTTATTAGCCAGCAGTTGTTTAGGAATTATCGGTAAAGATCCGGGCATGCTGCTGTTTATACCGGGAGCCGTATTCGAAATCGTTTTTCCGATATGGTTGATTGTTAAAGGTTTTAATTTTAAAGCGAAAGACTGAAGCTTTAAGCGGCTATTTATTGGAGTAGCTATTAATTGGAACTGGAGTTTGTATGCCGTGGACTAGACTGTTCAAAGAGCCCAATGATATGATGGTTATCGGGTGAAGCAGATATGAATAACGAGACAACCAACGAAAACGCAAACGACAATCAAACAGAAAAATGGAACGATCTAGTCAAGGCAGTACACCATAACGGCATCACTGCTTTGAAAATGCACTTCGAAGAAGTCGAGGGACAAGTACTGAACCAAGAAATCTACGGTCCGGTTTTCGTTTTTCAAGTAAAAGACGACGCGAATAACGCGTATGCTTGCGGTTTTTTCCTTCGCGAGTTGGTCGCGAAGTTCCAATCGGGCGGCGATCCCGCGCAATGGATGGCTTCATTTTACTTCGAATTGATGAAGACGGAAGGCGGAAGACCGCTTCCTAAACCGCCTGCTAGCGAAGACGATGCCAAAGCGTTAATAGACAAGGTGTTGGTTCCGCTGTGCATGGAGGCCGTTCGCGAAGAATTCGCCCCGCAGCAAATTCATGCGGGCCTGGATTGGAATCAAGAGCACGGTCCGGTGTTCGAAGCCGGTTTCCCGGAAATCAAGGACGGGAACAACGTATGCGCGGTTCCTCTTCATCTCTTGTTCACGCATTGGCTTCTAAACCGCGATCCTTCCGACATTCTTGTCCAAGGCTTGTACAAAATTCGAGAAGAACACGGAATGTAACTCGAATTCGCCGATCTTCACGACGATCGGACAACGAATAACCGTTTGCTAGCAACCTGCCCAAAGGTTGAAAGCAAACGGTTATTTGCCGTCGGCGCTGGAATATTATCGCGAAAGACGTAAAAATCTAATCCCCCGACGATTACCGGATGCTTTCGATAAATTCGCTAGCCGCGCTGGACAGAGGCATGTTGCGCATTATCATAATCCCTACGTTAGAGGGAGGCAGTTGCACGTCTAATTGGATCTCGAACAGGGAGCCGTCCTCCAGCTCCTTCGAGACGAACTCTCTAGTGACGTAAGAGATGCCGAGACCTCTTCGCGCGAACTCGATTAACAGATCCACGCTCCCGACCTCGATTTCGGGCTTGAGTTTATAGCCGTATCCTTGAAACAATTCCGTAATGGCCATTCGTGCCCGGCTGTTCCTGGAGAACAAGATAACAGGGTAGCGGAGCAGCATCTCAAGCGAAAGCACCATGTTTTTAAGCTCGGCATAACGAGCCCCCGCCACGAAACAATCCTGCAGCTGGATACTTTCCCTCACTTCTAATTGGGAATCGACGATCGGCATGCGCACGACGCCCAAATCGATTCTGCCTTCCTTCAAAAAAGCGATGACCTCCGGCGTCGTTCCGTGATTTAAGTGCAGCTTGATGCTAGGATGTTTCCGATGAAAATCTTCCAGATAGGGCAGCATGTAATGCTTGAACAACGAATCGCTTCCTCCGATTCGCAGCTCGCCGCTGTCGAGATTTTTTAACGCGGCGAGTTTTTCTTCGGCCAGCGAGATTAAAATCTGCGACTTTTCGATATAGGAATAAAGAATCGTTCCCTCCTGCGTCAGCGAAACGCCTTTTGAGTTCCGATAAAACAAAGTGATACCGAAGCTGTCTTCCAACTGCTTGATGGCGTGGCTAACGCTGGGTTGAGTAAGATATAGCGCCTTGGCGGCCTGAGTTAAACTGCCCGTTTTCGCCGCCCAATAAAAAACTTTGTACAATTCGTAGTTATTGTTCATAGACGTGGTCTATAGCTCCTGTGAAATATATTAATTACATGTATGGCTGTTAAAAGTATTATAGTGGAACTACGAAGAAGAAACCAGAGCCTGCGGGATCTCTGATGGAGGGAGAAAGGAAGATGGAGCCAACCACATTCGTTTTGTTTGGAGCAACTGGCGATTTAGCGAAAAGAAAAATATACCCTGCTTTATATAATTTGTTCGTCGATGGCAAACTGCCGCAATCCTTTTCGTTGGTCGGCCTCGGAAGAAGAGAATGGACCGACGAGTCCTTCCGGGCCAATGTCGAGCAATCTCTTCGGCAATTTTCCAGACGCGAAGCGAACGATGCCGAGTTAGTCAAACGATTCGTGGACGCATTCCGTTATTGCGTTCTGGATATAGGCCGTAAAGAAGATTATCAGAAGCTGTTACGATTGATTGAACAGCGGGAGGAAGCGTTAGGCGCTCCGCCGAATCGGATGTTTTATTTATCGGTCGGACCCGAATTTTTCGAACCGATCGCGGCGAATATCCAAGATAGCGGACTGGGTTCGGCGCAAGGCTGGAAACGTCTCGTTATCGAGAAACCATTCGGCCACGATCTGCCATCCGCACGGGACCTAAATCTGAAACTGAGCAAAGCTTTCGACGAACAGGAAATTTTCCGAATCGACCATTACCTCGGTAAACCGATGGTTCAGAAGCTTGGGTCTCTGCAACAAGCCAATCCGGTTATTCAAGCTTTATGGACGAATCGTTATATCGCCAACGTCCAGATTACGGCCAATGAAACGGTTGGAGTCGAGGAAAGAGCGGGCTATTACGATCATATCGGCGCCGTAAGAGACATGTTCCAGAATCACCTGCTGCAATTGCTTATGATGGCCGCGATTCATCTTCCTCACGACAGTACCTCCGAGAAGGTGAGGTTCAAGAAGAAGAAGATCATGGAGGCGCTCGAGCCGGTTCAGAAACAAGAGGTCGGCGCCAGCGTAATCCGCGGGCAGTACGAAGCGGGAACCGTTCAAGGGAAGCCGGTCGTCGGCTATACTTCCGAACCGGGCATCGCGCCTGACTCCATGAACGATACGTTTATTGCCGCCCGATTGCTGATCGAGGATTCCTATTGGCGAGGCGTTCCGTTTTACATTCGTACGGGTAAAAGATTGGCGGAGAAGTCGACGAGGATCGTAGTCGAGTTCAAAGAACCGATAAAGGCGGCCTCCGAGACGAGCGAAGAGGGCGCAACGCCCAATCTGCTCATCTTCGAAATCGGGCCTAACGAAGGGATTACGCTTCAGCTCAATACGAAGGACCTCGAACATGAAGGGGAATTTAAGCCCGTTCATATCGATATCGACCTTCTAGGCGGTCAAGATAACGTTCCCGAGGCTTACGAGAATTTGATTTTCGATGCTTTGCGCGGCGATTCCACGTTCTTCGCGCATTGGGACGAAGTGGAATTGTCCTGGCAGTGGGTACAACCGCTCTTAGACGCGTTCGAAGAGAATTTAATTCCTCTTCATTCGTATGCGGCCGGCTCATACGGGCCTGCCGAGTCCGATGCGCTGCTCGCACAGGACGGCTACCATTGGTGGTTCGATGTCAAACCGGAACAACAAATTCAGAATCGAGAAGGAGAACCTTATGCCTACAACGCAAACCATTGAACAATTAGCGATCGATACGATCAGAACTCTTTCCATTGATGCCATTAACAGCGCCAATTCCGGTCATCCGGGGTTGCCGATGGGAGCCGCGCCGATGGCTTACGCCCTCTGGTCCGCGCAATTGAACCATAATCCCGGTAACGCGAAGTGGTTTAACCGCGACCGGTTCGTGCTTTCGGCGGGTCACGGTTCCGCATTACTTTATAGTCTCCTGCATTTGTCGGGATATAAGGTGTCGATCGATGATTTAAAACAGTTTCGCAAGCTGAACAGCCTCACTCCGGGACATCCGGAATTCGGGCACACGGACGGCGTAGACGCCACTACGGGACCTCTGGGTCAAGGGATCGCGATGGCGGTCGGAATGGCGATGGCGGAAGCGCATCTGGCCTCCAAGTTCAATCAAGACGGTTTCCCGGTCGTCGATCATCATACGTACGCGCTAGTCGGCGACGGATGTTTAATGGAAGGGATCTCTTACGAAGCGATGTCCATGGCCGGGCATATGAAGCTTGGCAAATTAATCGTGCTGTACGATTCCAACGACATCTCCTTGGACGGAGCGCTTAACCTAAGCTTCGGGGAAAATGTGCAAAAGAGGGCGGAATCGGCGCAATGGGAATACTTAAGGGTCGAGGACGGCAACGACGTAGCGCAAATCGCGAAAGCGATCGAAGCGGCTAAACGCAACGATTCGCAACCTACCCTTATCGAAATCAGAACGATTATCGGATACGGCAGCAAGGTCGCGGGAACGAACAAAGCGCACGGCAATCCGCTCGGTAAAGAAGAAGCCAAAGCGACGAAAGAAGTATACGGCTGGCAGTACGAAGAAGAGTTCACCGTACCGGAACAAGTAAAAGCCCACTTCGAGCAACTGAAAAGCAAAGGCGCTGCCAAAGAAGAAGAGTGGAACAAACTATTCGCTTCTTACTCGGCGAAGTTTCCTTCGCAAGGACGAGAGCTCGCGCAAGCGATCGACGGTTCCGTGCTGATCGATACCGCGGACGTTCTTACTTTCGACGCGTCCAAAACGTTATCCACTCGCGTAGCTAGCGGCGAAGCGATCAACCATTACGTGAAAACCGTTCCTTCCATCTTCGGAGGAAGCGCGGATTTATCCCATTCGACGATGACGGATATTAAAGGCGAGAAAACTTTCGCCATCGATTCCTATTCGGGACGTAACGTCTACTTTGGCGTACGCGAGCATGCAATGGGAGCTGCCGGTAACGGTATGGCGCTGCATAGAGGCGTCAAGTCGTTCGTAAGTACCTTCTTCGTATTCAGCGATTATTTGCGCCCGTCCATTCGATTGGCCGCCCTGCAGAAATTGCCTGTCATTTACGTATTTACCCATGATTCCATCGCCGTAGGGGAAGACGGTCCAACGCATGAGCCCGTGGAGCACTTGGCCGCGTTGCGCACGATCCCGGGACTTACGGTCATCCGTCCGAGCGACGCGAATGAAACGGCAAGCGCATGGGCGTATGCGCTACAACAAAAAGAAGGTCCGGTAGCCCTAGTTCTTAGCCGCCAGAATCTGCCTATCTATGAATCCACTAAGGGCAATGTGGCGGAAGTGGCTAAAGGAGCTTACGTTCTCACGGAAACGAACGCTCAACCGGACGTCATCTTAATCGGAACCGGTTCCGAAGTTTCGTTGGCCGTCAATGCCAAAGCGGAGCTAGAGAAGGAAAACCTATCAGTTCGCGTCGTCGCTATGCCGAGCAGAGAACTGTTCGATCGTCAATCCGAAGCGTATAAGGAGTCCGTTCTGCCTGCTTCCGTCTCGAATCGGGTTGCCATCGAAGCCGGCATTTCGTTAGGCTGGGAACGCTATACGGGACCTAAAGGGAAGATCTTGTCGATCGACACGTTCGGCGCTTCGGGACCGGGCAACGAGGTCATGGCGTATTTCGGTTTTACCGTCGATCGCGTGGTAGGCTTAGCGAAACAATAACTGAAGTCATGTAACCCGTAACCAACCAAACAAATAAACGGAGGTAACTCAAATGAAATTTTTTATCGACACGGCGAATTTGACAGACATCAAAAAAGCTTATGAAATCGGCATCTTATCCGGCGTGACCACGAACCCTTCCTTAGTCGCCAAAGAAGGAGTGAAGTTTGAAGATCGCATCGCGGAAATATTGCGGGAAGTGCCCGAAGTCGAATCGGTTTCCGCCGAAGTTACGCCCGACGCGGTAACGGCCGAAGAAATGATCGCGCAAGCGAACGAACTCATTAAGATCAATAACGGAGACAAGAACATCACGATCAAACTTCCGATGACGTTAGCGGGCTTAGCGGCTTGCCGTTATTTGACCAAAAAAGGCGTGAAAACAAACGTTACGTTGATTTTCACGGTGAACCAAGCACTGTTGGCTGCCCGCGCAGGCGCAACCTACGTTTCTCCATTCCTTGGCCGCCTGGACGATATTTCGGAAGACGGCGTCCAACTAATCGTGAAAGTCGCCGAGTTGTTCCGCATTCATAACCTGGACGCGCAAATTATCGCCGCATCGGTTCGCCATCCGGATCATGTAACACGCGTAGCGATGGCCGGCGCGCATATCGCAACGATTCCTTTCGCGGTCATCGAACAGATCTCCAAGCACCCTCTGACGGATCAAGGAATGGAGAAATTCGCGGCCGATTGGAAAAAAGCGGTTCAATAAATAAAGAGAAGCAAGTAGATAATGGGATGGGAGAGAAAGCCTACGATGAGTAAACAACAAATCGGCGTGGTCGGCTTAGCCGTCATGGGCAAAAACTTGGCTCTGAATATCGAAAGCAAAGGATTCTCCGTTGCTCTATATAATCGTTCGCGCGAGAAAACCGATGAATTATTGGCGGAAGCGAAAGGGAAGAACTTAGTTGGAGCTTACAGCGTCGAACAATTCGTTCAATCGCTCGAAACTCCGCGTAAAATACTAATTATGGTTAAAGCGGGTCAAGCGACGGACGATACGATTAATCAACTCGTTCCTTATCTTAGCCAAGGGGATATCCTGATCGACGGCGGCAACGCTTATTTCCCCGACACGCAAAGAAGAAATATAGAGCTTGAAGCGAAAGGGTTCCGCTTTATCGGAGCGGGCGTATCGGGCGGAGAAGAAGGCGCGCTTAACGGTCCGGCGATTATGCCGGGAGGCCAGAAGGATGCGTATGAGCTCGTAGAACCGATCTTGACCGCCATTTCGGCGAAAGTTAACGGCGATCCTTGCTCCACTTATATCGGTGAAGGCGGCGCCGGGCATTACGTCAAAATGGTCCATAACGGGATCGAATACGGCGATATGCAATTGATCGGCGAAGCGTATCATTTGTTGAAAGACGTATTGGGCCTAAATACGAGCGAACTTCATGACATCTTTACCGAATGGAACAACGGAGAGCTGGATTCCTATTTGATCGAAATTACGGCGGATATATTCGGTAAGACGGATCCGGAGACGGGCAAGCCGATGGTCGATGTCATTCTGGATTCGGCGGGACAGAAAGGAACCGGGAAGTGGACAAGTCAGAGCGCGCTGGATTTGGGCGTGCCATTGTCCATCATTACGGAGTCCGTGTTCGCCAGGTTTATTTCCGCGATGAAGGAAGAGCGCGTTGCGGCCAGCAAGAAGCTGTTCGGTCCCGAGACGTCGGAATACGACGGCGATCCTAAGGAATTCATCGAAGCCGTTCGCAAAGCTCTGTACGCCAGCAAGATCGCTTCTTACGCGCAAGGTTTCGCACAGATGCGAGCCGCTTCCGAAGCCTACGGCTGGAATCTGGAATACGGCAATATTGCGATGATTTTCCGCGGGGGCTGTATTATTCGGGCAAGGTTCCTGCAAAACATCAAGGACGCTTACGACCGCGATCCATCGCTCAAAAACCTGTTCCTGGACGAATATTTCAGCGAGATCGTCGGCAAATATCAGGGAGCTTGGAGAAACGTCATCGCTATTGCCGTGTCTAGAGGCATTCCGATTCCTGCGTTTTCTTCGGCTCTGGCTTATTACGATAGCTATCGTTCGGAAAGATTGCCGGCTAATCTACTGCAAGCGCAAAGGGATTATTTCGGGGCTCATACGTTCGAGCGGTTGGATCAAAAGGGAAGCTTCCATTTTCAATGGATGAATTAATCGAATAAGCATTAAACGGCACTCCTGTGGAATTCACGGGGGTGCTTTTCATTTTCTCATCGTCGTACAATGGATTATTTGGGTATGCGCTGTTTCGGGCAAGCATTCCAAATACATAACCTGTGAGTAAGGCAGAGGAGGGCGGTAACATGAACAAATATGCCAGCACATCGATCAAAAGCAAATGGCGGAAGACGAAGTGGATGTTGCGGGATTCGCGGCTTCGTCCGTATATTCCGGAAACGCTGCAGTTTAGTAAAGGAAGTTTGCAGAGCATGCTTAAGCGGCATACCGTACTGTATTTCAAACCGACCGGCGGCTCGGGAGGAAACCGGATTATCCGGATCGTGAAGACATCGTCGGGAGCGTATAAATTAAAGGGAAGCCGCAATGCTACGGTTTCTTCGGTTGACGCGTTGTATCATCAGCTTAAATCTTACTCTAAGTCTAGGGGATATCTTCTGCAAAAAGGAATTAACCTCGAGAATACGAACGGTCGACCGTTCGATATCCGCGTGATGGTGCAAAAACCCGATTCCGGCAAGTGGAGAACAACCGCGCTGTTTACGAAGATAGGAAGGCAAGGGAAGGTCGTCAACAATTACAACCAAGGGGGAAAAGTGGCATTCCTGCCGGAAACCTTAAGGGGGGCAGGTTACTCGGCTGGTAAGATCGACTATACGACCAAGAAGTTGTCTCGTCTTGGGGAGAATGCAGGGTATTGTTTCGACCGTCATCTTAAAGGATTCCGTGAGTTAGGACTGGATGTGGCTATCGATAAGAGCGGTCGGTATTGGATTCTGGAGACGAATACTCGCCCGCAGTTCTATCCGCTTAGGAACAAGATGAATAAAAGCGCATATCTGCGAATTCTCAAATATGCCAAGCAATATGGAAGATACAAGTGACGGATTAACGAGTTGCGTAATCGGCTTGACGATTAGGCTTATGATGGAGCACTCGACCGGTGCGGCCCGTGAGTTTCCGCAGGAGCATCGGTCCGGCAATGCTGCCGAGGAATGGGACGAAGAGTGGCGCATGAAGCCCGATTAATCCCTTATATACGACCGAGCTTAAGATGAAGTCGTACGCGATAAACCGTATGAGATCGCCGCGAGTGACGACGACGATAATAATCTCGCGGCGATGCCTTCGCGCCATGGCTACACCTCCGATCGTTTAGGACTTTTGAGTGTATGCGTTGTGGCTTGGCCATTATGAACCTTAAGAACCTTGAATCGCCGGAGCCCGAATATTCGGCCGGCGGCGCTAATAAAATCGTGAGTAAAACGGGAAGGGCAGCCGGAGGAAAATACCGGGTCTGCCCTTTTTGCTGCGACAAAAACGTCTGTTTTTCCGAAAGAGAAAAAATATCGAGTTTTTGTGTTGACGGTGAAAGGGAGTTAAGACTAAGATAATAAAAAGTTGCGCAAATACTTTCCTAAATGGGGGATGACGATATGGCACGATTAATAAAGGAAATACAAACGTTACCGGGAGAGCTTTGGTGGGGCGGGGCGATCCATGACGGGATACGGATGCCTTACGGGATGGAAGACGTTCAGTTGAATTTAACGAATTTGTTAGAGAACTCGGGAGCTCCCTTCTTCGTGTCGAACCGGGGCAGGTACATATGGCATGATCGTCCGTTCTCCATTGCATTCCATGCCGCATCGATTCGTATCGAATACGAGGAAGGGGAAATTGTGCTTGCGGACAGCCTCGCGGATTTGCCTCGGGCTTTCGACGACGGCGCGAAACGGTTTTTTCCCGCCGACGGACGTTATCCGGATCCGATCGCGTTTACGGCGCCGCAATATTGCACGTGGATGGAAATGCATTACGAGCCGACCCAGGACAAAACGATCGCTTACGCGAAAGAAATACTGAGCAATGGCTTTCCTCCGGGCGTTCTGATCATCGACGATAATTGGATGGAGGATTACGGGACGTGGACCTTCCATTCGAAGCGTTTTCCCGATCCGAAGACGATGGTGGAGACGCTCCATGAAATGGGCTTTAAGGTCATGTTGTGGGTTTGTCCCTATGTAAGTCCGGATAGCTTCAACGGAAGAATGCTAGATAAAAAAGGCTTCTTGGTTAACGACGAAGAGGGAAGAATGGCCATTCGGCGTTGGTGGAACGGCTGCAGCGCGGTACTCGACTATACGCTGCCGGAAGCGTTCGAATGGTTCAAGGGGACCCTAGACGAGCTCGTTAACCGATATGGCATTGACGGGTTCAAATTCGATGCGGGCGATCCGTCCGGCGACTCCTCTTGGGCGTGGGCGACTTCCTTTCGCTGGCAGGGCACTCAGATCCCGAACGAAGACTGCGCGGCTTATAGTCGCTTAGGCCTAAACTATCCGCTCAGCGAATATCGCGCTAGCTGGAAGACGGGGGGCGCGCCGTTAATGCAGCGGTTAAGGGACAAGCCGCATAGCTGGGATGAGGACGGGATCCGTTCGCTTATTCCGAACTCCATCGCGCAAGGGCTGGTCGGTTCCGCTTTTAATTGCCCGGATATGGTAGGGGGCGGATGGGACGGAGACTTGCAAGGGACTCCGTTCGACCCGGAGCTGTTCGTACGTTATTCGCAATGCGCCGCGTTGTTTCCGATGATGCAGTTTTCGACGGCACCCTGGAAGGTGCTCAACGAAGAGTTAGGTACTTATTGCATGGATGCCGTGAAGCTGCGCCTTCGAATGGGGCCGGAGCTGCTTCGTTTGGCGGAGGAAGCCGGCCGGCTAGGCACCCCGATCCTCCGCGCGTTGGAATTCGTCTTTCCAGGCCAAGGATTCGAGCGGGTTAAAGACCAATTCATGTTGGGAGAACGGATTCTCGTTGCCCCGGTTCTCGCCAAAGGGGCGAAGGAGCGGGTAATCGTTTTTCCCGAAGGGCTATGGTTGGGGGACGATGCAAGTTGCGTGCAAGGACCGTGCGAACGAACCGTAGACGCGCCTTTATCCCGGTTGCCTTGGTATCGACGCCAATGAAATACGTTTGACTCCGGGGCTTGTCCTCATTAAGATGAAAATGTAGGTTGTATCAGACTGGAGGGGGCACTCATTAAGCTCAAAGAGATCGCCGAAAAGGCCAACGTTTCGATCAGTACCGTTTCCCGCATTATTAACAATCAGGGAAATTTCAGCGATGATACCCGTCGTAAAGTGCTTGACATTGCCAATGAGTATTTGAAGCCGGGGATCACTCCTTCCAGAATGGTTGGCATCTCCTATAGCATCGCGGTGTTCGTACCCGACGTGAACGATTTTTTCGATAACGATCCTTCCTCCTCCGCGGATTTGAACGATCTGAAAGAAGAGTTCGAGTCTTACGGGCATCAGTTCCATATGGCGACCCATACGGCGGATTTATCCCCCGCATCCTCGGCCTATCGGCTCTTGAACGAGAAAAAAATCGACGCGGCCGTCATTTTCGACCCTTTCGTCGGGGATAGTCTCGTAGAAGAACTTATGAACCGGGGAATTCCATATTTGATTACCAACGGCAGAAACTACGAAGCCGCGCAAAATTATATCGATTACGATAATCGCAAAGGCGCTTATGACGTCATTCATTATTTGTACGGTTTAGGGCACAGGCAAATCGGAATGATCGCGGGCCCGAGCGAGCACTTGGTTAACGAAAACAGGCTTCGGGGATGCCGCGACGCTTTTCTCCAATTGGGGATGCCTTGGATGGAATCGAACATTCTGATGGGGGCATTCGATCCCGCGCACGGACATCAAGCGGTGAAAAAAATGCTCGCGGAGCATCCGGACATTACCGCGATATTCGCTTTTAACGATATCATCGCCTTCGGGGCGATGAAAGGGCTGGCGGAGTTGAAGCTACGCGTGCCGAGAGACGTTTCGCTTATCGGCTTCGACGATTTGAAACTTTCCGAGTTTATGATGCCGCCGCTGACGACCGTCCGCAGATTCCGATACGATATCAGCCAGTTGATCGTAAAGATGCTGACGGAGTTAATTACGAACAAAAATATTTCGGAAGTGAACATCAGCTTAAAGACGGAGCTTATCGAGCGAGAATCGTGCGCCAAGGTTATGGTTCGAGAACAATAGAAGCAAGCTAAAAGGGTTATTCCAAGCATCGTTGGAATAGCCTTTTTTTGCTCTTGAATAGGGATTGACACGTTGAGGTATTCCAATTATGATAGGCACAAGGAAAATATTTGCGCAAATTACTTTCCTGAATGACGACTCGAATTTCATCATGATCAACTTGAAGGAACCTTTTTTTGATCGAATCATGGAAGCGCTATCACGCTTAGCGACAATTCGAACGGGAGGGATTTAAGGGATGAAGTTGTTGTCTGGAAAGTTATGCTTTACATTAGCAGTCGCGCTATTATCCGTTTCATTAAACGCGGGCTGGCCGAGCAAGGAGGTCCATGCGGCCGTGGGACCGATTACCGTCAACCTGTCCGAGACGTCCGAAGCGTTCAAAAATCCGAATATGGGCTTCAGGCCTTCGGTCTACATCGGGAGCACGAACTTCCCGGACAAAGAGTATACTTCGATCTACAAGCATTACATTCCGTACACGAGCCTCGAGAACGCGGCGTCCGATTCCGTGCAGAAGATTAAAGACTGGAGCAACACGGCTTGGGCCGGATTGGAGAACCGGAATATCAAAGTGGTCCCGCGCGTCGTGATCGTCTACCCGAATACGGGGGAGTATTGGCCGGACGGCATCCCGCACGGGGATCCCGCGCAGCAGTGGCTGTCGGACACTTACAAAACCCGGATGGTCGCGTTTATCAACAAGCTGGGACAAGCTTGGGACAACGATCCCCGCGTGGCCGCCGTCGAATTCGGTTTGTTCGGGAATTGGGGCGAGCAGCACATCTATCCCAATAAGTTCGCAGACGGAACGGACCGCATTCCGCTGAGCTTCCAGCAGGCACTGGGCGATGCTTACGTCAACGCTTTTCATAATAAGAAAGTGATGGTCCGGTACCCGGATACTTTCATCGGTTATCCTTTCGGCATCCAGTGGGATTCCTTCGCCTTGCCGGACGATGTCGCGGGGGGCAACGGCGAGATCGCGAGAGACGCTTGGAGGACGCAAATCAACAGCGGGGAAGTGGCTTACGACTGGGGCGATCAATCGAATCTGGGTGGTAGCCCGGATGGGACATTAGGAAGCGCGAGCAATACGAACTACGTTATCGATTGGATCATGAGGACGCACACGTCGAGCCTGGGATGGATCGCGGAATACAACGCGAGCAATTCCGCCGTCGAAGCCGGTGCGACCGCCATGCAGAAGGTGCTCGGATACCGGTTCGTCATTAACCAGGCGACCTTCTCCGGCAGCGTACAGCCCGGCGGCACGATGAACGTATCGTTTAACGTGACGAATAAAGGCTCATCTCCGTTCTACTACGATTGGCCGGTAGAAGCCAGCTTGCTAAGAGCGGACAAATCGGTCGCTTGGAAAGGGCTGTTTAACGCCGATGTCAGGCAATGGCTTCCGGGGACGGATTGGAACGTCGCTACGAGAGCCTATAACAATGCTCCCGCCGCGAATGCCGTTTCGGGTGCGTTTACGATCCCAACCAACCTGGCTGCGGGAACGTATACTCTAGCTTTGTCCATCTTGGATCCTTCGGGCTGGAAACCAAGCGTTCGATTCGCCAATACGAACTATTATGCCGGTGGCCGGACCCCGATCGGCAAAGTGGGAATCGGCGGGGATCCGAGCGATCAGAATCTCGGTTCGTTCGCCGCGCTAAAACCGGATAACACGTTGTCTTATAGCTTAACAAGCGGTCCTTACGACGGAGGTACGAGCGGAGGGGGCGGCGGAGACACGCAAGCGCCTAGCGCGCCCGCGAATCTAATCAGCACGGGTACGACCGCAAGCAGCGCTAGCTTAGCTTGGAGCGCTTCGACGGACAATGTCGGGGTAACCGGCTACGACGTGTACCGCGGGGGCAGCTTGATCGGATCGACGTCATCTACTTCTTACACCGACTCGGGGCTAAACGCCGCAACGGCATACAGCTACACGGTGAAAGCGAAGGACGCCGCGGGCAATGTTTCGCTTTCCAGCAATACGTTAAACGTCACGACCGCATCCGGCGGCGGAGGGGGAACCGTCTCCTACGAAGCGGAAGCTTCCGTGAATACAATGGCCGGAGGAGCTGCGGCAAGCGCGTGTTCCGCTTGCTCCGGCGGCTCGAAAGTCGGTTATGTCGGCAATAACGCCGGAACGCTTCAGTTCAACGGAGTTAACGCGTCCGCGGCGGGAGCGGCTACGTTGACCGTGTCGTATTTGAATGGCGATGCCAGCCGTACGGCGCAAATAAGCGTAAACGGCGGATCGGCGGTCACGCTTACGTTTCCAAACACGGGCGGATGGACTACGGTCGGAACCATTCAGACGCAAGTACAGCTGAACGCGGGCAACAATACGATCAAATTGTCCAATCCGAGCGGCTGGGCACCCGATTTCGACCGGATCCAGGTGAGTTCGGGAAGCGGTTCGGGAGATACGCAAGCGCCCTCCGCTCCATCCAACCTAAGCGTCGCGGGTAAAACGGCATCGAGCATTAGCTTGTCTTGGACGGCAGCTACGGACAATGTCGGAGTCGTCGGTTACGATATTTACAGAGGCGGCTCTTACGTAGGGACGTCTACGACAACCGCTTATACCGATACGGGACTTGCCGCAAGCACGGCATACTCCTATTTCGTCAAAGCCAAGGATGCCGCGAACAATATTTCCGCGGCGAGCAATACCGTCTCGGATACGACGAGCTCCTCCGGCGGAGGCACGGCGGCGCTTGTGTTGGACAATTTCGATAATTCTCCTTCTTGGCCCGGGAGCAACGACTTGGGCAAGTGGGCCGGAGCCAACAGCTTCGCGAACAATGCGGGAGCGATCGATAGCGGAGCGCTTAAGCTTCAATATAGCAATAATGGATGGCTCGGGAGCGACGTAAATCAGAGCATCGCCGCTTATACGAAGATGATCGTTCGAGTGAAGGGGGCCGCCGGAGGGGAGCAAAGCCATTTCCGCGTTACGCTTGGCGGCGTCGAGAAAACGTTCGGAGATTTCAGCGGGAATACGATAACGACGGCATACAAAGACATCGCGATCGACTTGGTCGCGAACGGAGTGAACCGGAGCGCGCCGGGCCAATTGACGATGGCGTTCTGGTATGGCGGCAGCGGAACGATCTGGATCGACGAAATTCGGTTTGAATAGTCGGTCGGTTGTTAGGAGCAAAGAGCTTGGCGAGAGCATCGCCAAGCTCTTTGCTTTTGGTTATTAGGGACTTATTGAAGCGTAATCGGGCCGAGCTCGAGCCAGCCGTCCGCTCCTTGGCTTTGATTGGCAAACAGGATCGGAAGCGGGTTGTTCCAGGGCAAGTAACTCGGCATGTGGCCCTTGGCTCGCACGTCCGCCTCTTTGATTTTCCAGAGGGGATTATACACGTGCATGACCAGTTTGTATTGGCCGGGCGGTACGCCCGCGGCATTAACCGTCGCGTCGAAATACTGCGGCTGGCCGAAGTTGACGTAAATTGGATTACCGGATACGTTCCATTCCGGGAATACCTTGACTTGCTTCGGCACGATCGTCCGTAAATCCCAATCGGTCGTCCACGTTTTGACGATATTGCCGCTTCCGTCTTTCAGCGCGAGCTCAACGGGATACATGTCCGGACCGTAATAGAAAGGCGCCGAACCGCTGTTCTCGATTTGAACTCCGACTTTGAAGCTGCCGGATACGGAATTGTTGAAGTACGCGTTCTTCGCGTAGAAATTGTAGCCCATCTTCTGCCATACGCTCACTTCGTTCGGATCGTTTTTGTTGTATTTGCAATTCTGGCAGATCATCCAAGTCGCATGGGTCATTTCAACGTCCGTCAAGGCGTCGTCCTTGGTAGCGGAAGCCGGGTCGAACAGATTTCCTTGGACTTCGGGACGAACTTCGCCTCCGATGCTTGCCGTTACCCATTTGTTCTCCGCGCCGAATAGGAGCGCTTGAGTCAACAGGGAATCCGATTTGCCGTTCATGGACAGGGGTAGCGTCATACTGCCAACGCGTCCGAGTACGGGATCCATCTCCCGGTAGGCGAACGAGTCGTCATGGTAGCCGATTCGCGCGAGTGTCGTAATGTGCGTTCCTCCGCCGGATCGCGGATATCTGTTCTCAACCCGGGTGACGCGGAAAGCGGAGTTATAGGCATCGAGAATGAGATTCGCGTTGGCGTCGGACATCATCCAGTTCTGAGTGCCGTTACTGCCGTCGTTCGGCCAAGTATGCCATTCCCCCCATCGGCCTACGAGCCCCATGTGGATGAAGGCGATGCGAGGATCGCCGTCGTACTTGGCTCCGAACGCGGCGATGAAGTTCTGGAACGCTTGCATGACGACAGGAGAATCGTAGTTGAGGATACAGCCGTTTCGGACTTGGCTCATTAAGAAGTCCGGAACGTCTTTGCTCGAGAACGATTCGCAGGATGCGACCCGCAGCGATAGCTGTTTGCCGTGGGAAGCGACTTCGTCCAACGCTTTCTCCACGAGTTCCCAATCGTACGAGTTCGCGCCGGTCATCAGCTCGCCGAAGCCGAAGTACTTCCATTCGATCGAATTGTTGATTCCGCCGTATTGCGTTGCGGTCTTATCGGCATGATCGCCGGGATAGTACCAGATCGCGAAGCCTTTCAGCGGATTGGTAACCGGGTCGGTTCCTTTCGCCAAGGGATGAACCGCAAGCGATGCATCCGGACTGTTTACCGCGTAAGGATTGACGGGGACTCCGGCCGGAACGGTCGAAGCGGCTCCTCCGGGAGGCGGCGCATTCGTCGTGACTGCGAGCGAAGAGCTCGCGGCGGACAAGTTCCCGGCGGCATCGGCGGCTTTGACGGTATAGTTGTAGGAGGTGTTTGCCGCGAGTCCCGTATCTGTGAAGGCGGTTCCCGTCGGCGTGCCGACGGAGGTCCCGTTCCGGTAGACGACATAGCCGGTTACGCCTACATTGTCAGTCGAAGCGCTCCAAGATAGGCTGACGGAATTGCTGGTTTTTACCGTTGAAGCTAAGTTGGAAGGAATGGAGGGCGCGATGGCGTCAGGCGGAGCACTGAGCGTAATTCTGTCGAAATCCGGCGCCCAGCCGCCGGAATTCGACAATTTAATCGTATTCGTTCCCGCGGTAAGGGATAGCGTTACGTCAATCGAAGCGACGGTACTCCATCCCCCGCTATTCGGAAAATTCAACGTGGCGGGAGAACCGCCGTTCACGCTGATTTGCGCGGAGCGGCCGGCGTCCCCGTTCAGATAATAGACTTTGACCGTTTGGCTTCCGGAGCTGGCCGGAGTTACTCCATTGAACTGAAGCGTGCCGCCGTTGTTGCCGACGTATCCGACTTTGGAGCCGCCGGAGCATGTGCCGCATGAAGAGACCGCGGCTCCGCCTGCTAACGTATTGCCCGCCGCTTCCGCTTCATAGCTGATTTGCGAAGAGGCGGCATCGGTCGTTACCAATAGGCTTGGGCTGGCCGCGGATTGGTTACCCGCGGCATCCGTAGCTTTGACGGTATAACTGTAAGTTGTGGCCGCACTTAGCCCTGTGTCGGTAAAGCTGGTTCCCGTCAGCGTGCCGACTTGCGTCCCGTTCCGATAGACGACGTAACCAGTAACGCCTACGTTATCGGTAGACGCGCTCCAAGAAAGACCGACCGTGCTGCTTGTTTTGCCCGTAGACGCAAGGTTCGCCGGAACCGAAGGCGCGATCGTATCTCCGCCATTGCCGCCGGTACCGCCTCCATCGGCGGAGATCGTGTCGATCATAAGTACCGAATAGGTAGCGTCGCGATGCACGATGCGCAAATACTGGGTATTGGCTAGGTTTGCGTTAAATGCGGATAGCGGAATGGCGATATCCGTATAGCTGCCGGTAATATTTCCGTATGTGCTAATCGGCCCGACCGTGTGATCCGTACCGTCATTTAGCACGACATTCCAATGGCTCTCGGTGTCGGTATCGCTCCAATCGCGTGCTCGGATGATTAAATTGCTTGCCCCGGCTAGGCTTTGATTAACGTTTTCCTGCAAAAATTGTCCGTTTCCGCCGGAGTTCAGGACGATATTACCCGAGCTGTCCGATCCGTAATACAAACTATCCATCGTCCAACTGAAGCTTTGGTTCAGATCGTTTTTCTTATTGGCGAAAACCGTCTGGTTGGCGTAAGAATCGATCGTTACCGGCTGAGGAGCGGAAGGGGTCGCGCTCGCCTGAGGCGAGTTGCCGCTGCTGCCGGCTCCGTTCGCCGCGCGGACTACGTAATAGTAGGTCGTTCCGTTCGTCAATGCGGTGTTCGTGTAAGAGGTGCCGGCAATGCCCGTGGCGACTTGGGCATATCCCGTTCCGTTCGTGGCGGAGCGGAGCACGGTATAGCTAGTTGCTCCCGTGGAAGCGGGCCAGGTCAGAACGACTTGCGAATTGCCCGGCGTCGCCGTTAACGAAGCGGGGGCGGAAGGAATCGAGATGGCTGCCGGAGTCGCGCCGGCTTGGTTCGAGTTGCCGCTTGTTCCAACGGCGTTAACGGCTCTGACCACGTAATAATAAGTCGTTCCGTTCGTTAAACCGGTATTCGTATAGCTTGTGGACGTAAGGCCGCTCGCAATTTGCGCGTAGCCGGAGCCGCTGGTAGCGGAACGAAGCACCGTGTAGCTGCTCGCCCCCGCGGAAATGTCCCAAGTCAAAGTAACTTGGCTATTACCCGGCGATGCTTGCAAGTTCGCCGGCGCTTCGGGCACGACCGGGTCTCCGCTGACGGATATGGCGTTTGCCAACACGTTGTAACCTTTGACGGCATCCCATGTGCCCGTATTGGCGAACCGGACGGAATATTCCGGCCGCGTGCGTAAGTTGACGTCCGCATCCGGGAGCCAGAGGGCTAATTTGTAGGTACCGGCAACCATGTTGCCCGGAAGGGCGACGGTTTGGTTCGATAAAGCGACGGGGCCGCTCAACCATTGCCGTACGTCCACTCCGGTCAACTGGACATTATAGCGCTGCGTTCCGTTATCGAATACTAGGAAAGCAGGGCGTGATTTAATGATCCCGGAATAGCCGTCATTGCTCAGGTTGGCGGAGAAGCCGAAGCTGCCGCCGGGACTTATGCTCGTAGGGAAGTTGGCGTCGATCAACCGCAGCCTGTAACCGAGCTTTCGCTTGATCCGGGTAAAGGCGGTTTCCGCCGGATCGTTGCCGGATGCGGAGAGGTTGGCATTTTTCCAGATGTTGATATTAACGGCCGCGAAATCCTCGTTGATTTCGGTAAAATTGAGCTTGCTCATTTCCGACTGGACATTAACGCCCGCCAAGTCGTTGCTGCCCGCGGAGTCGCAGGTTTCCCCTCCCATCATTTTATTGCCACCGGTAGAGGTCGCCAGATCGTACATCCATTGCTTCTTCTGTTCGACATAGAACCAGCCCATCCAAGAATTGTTATCGTAGGTTCCCATATCCGCGCTGTCGGACAGGAAACAGTCGTTATGGAAGCCGATCCGGTCCTTGTCGTCCTGCGTCAAAGCGGTCGTTCCCGAAGGAGTTGGAAGCTCGAGCACCTCCTTGATGAATATCGGGTAACGAATGACGAGCGGAATGGAGGAAGGAGTCGTGCTCAAAATTTTCTTAATGATGCGATAACGCGTGTCGGCATCCGTTCGGGTGAACGGATCGGTAAATTGACTCGTATGCCATTCCCCCCACGGTCCGAGATAGCCGGCTTCCAAATGGAGAACGACATCGGCGTTGGCCGATATGACCGCGTTGATCTGCTGAATATGCCCCAGTATGCGGCTTTCGGGGACGGTCGGCGATCCCGACCAGGCGTAGGCGGGACGCAGGACGATTTTTAATCCTGCTGTCCGAATGGCCGCGAGACCGGAGGATAAGCTGTCGAGAAGAGCTTGCGGAAGTTGATCCGCGTTCGTGTACTTGTCTAGGTGGATATAGCTGTGAATGAGGGAGTTCCCGGCTTGTTTGGCACGGGCGAAGGTGCGGTCCAGCATGTCCGGGTTAAAGCCGGCGATGCTCGTAGCGGAGCTGGCGTAGTCGTTGACGGAGGGATCGTTGACTATCTCGTACCGGTTATGATATCCGCGCTCCGGGTTCGGGAAAACGCTTGCATAATCGGGGTTAAAAGTAAAAGAGGCAGCGTTGGCAACATAGGCGGGCAATAAGCCTGCAATCAGAATAACGGTCAACAAGGCCGCGAGAAGCTTCTTTTTTAACATCATCGTACCTCCACGTTTTTATTGAGATTCCATGAAGATCCCATCTAAATGATGTCGGAAAGGTCACCCCCTTATCTTCCGATTCGCCTACCTTTCAAATCTAACCTCCTTGAATTGCGCAGCGGATAGAAAATATTTGCGCAACTTATTCACATTATAACTGCTTTTTTCACAGTTTAAACGCTTCTTTTTACCTGTTTAATAACTATTTAGTCGGGTAAGAGAAGTTAAAATGAATCATTCTATACATTAATAGCGCTTACATGTTATAATCCGCTTGATTTAATTGCGCAAATATTTGCTCTATTGCGAAGGGGGCGCTAAGGCATTGGGAGCGTTAGGGTGCGCGTATGTTTGGATGCAAAAAGAAAAAGCGGGAGGATGAAGGCTATGAGGAAAACGGGAGAAGGATTGTTTCTCAAGAAGGCTGGATCGATTGCGCTAGCGTTCGCGATCGTCCTAGCGGGGGTGGGGAGTTACTCCGCGAAAGCGGCGGGTACATCGGTATCGCCGATCATCGACGATTACGAAAGCTATGCGGACGACGCGGCAATACAGTCCTCATGGAGGCTGGATTGGTCGGATAAGCCGGGTTCGGTGGCCGTCGGGATCGGTAAAGCAAGCGGCAGCCAAACGTTGAAGCTGACCGTCAAGGATTCCTCGGCGACTTGGGCGAATATTTTGCATCCGATTGCGGAAACGAACGGCGATGCTTCGGGGTTTGAGGGCGTGACCTTCTGGCTGAATAACGACACGTCGGATGGCAAGGCGTTAGATCTCGGCATGGAAGCGAAGACGGGCGCGGCCAATGGGGCGTTTAATCTGAAGACGGATGGGGCGGCGCAAGTATCGAAGACGGCTGGCAGTTGGGAAACGGCCAAATTCAACGGAGGGTCGCTTCGCGTCGAGGCCGGATTTAAGGGGACGGTGCGCATTGCATGGGATCAATTTAATCAAGCTGCATGGCAATGCGGAGGAGACCAGGTAAAATGCGGTGCCGAATTGGACCCGAGCAAAATGACCGGTTTTCAGTTCGGATACAATCCGACCGTTCATGCTAACAACGTCATTCAGATCGACGATGTCGGGTATTATGGCAATTCATCTTCCTCGGGCGGCACAAGTACCCCCGGCGTTCCGGCGGCTCCGAAAACGGGACCGAAAGCTCCTTCTTGGGCAACTCTCGCCGGTACTCATAAACTAGCATACAAACAAGCGCCGATCGATAATCCGCTGAAAGGGTTTTTGCCTTTTCTGGACGCGGGGAAGGAAGGCTTCTACAAGGAGGGCGACGACTGGCGCGACCGTCCGAGTCAAATGCCGTACAGCCTGGAGTTCCTATACGAGCCTGTCGGCGCCGTGATGAAAGGTCCGAACAAGTTCGATTGGAGCCACTTCGACAAGCAACTGAACGAAATCGCATCCCGCGGGCATCAAGCGGTATTTCGGTTTTATTTGGATTATCCGAACAAACCGTCCGGAATACCGAAATTCTTGCTGGATGGCGGACTCCGGACGAATAGCTACACGGAATTCGACAATGGCAAGGAATCCGCTAGCGTATCGCCGGACTGGAACGATCCGAATCTGGTCACAGCTCTGGAGAGCTTCTCTGCCGCCTTGGGCAAACGTTATGACGGCGATCCTCGGGTAGGCTTCATCATGGTCGGATTAATTGGTTTCTGGGGGGAATGGCATACGTGGCCTTATGACGGCTGGACGCCGAAGAAGGACGAGCAAGGAAACGAGCTCAAGGATGAGAAGGGCGAGACGGTTCGTCTAACCAATTGGATGCCGTCGGAAGGAAATCAAAAAAGGGTGCTGGACGCTATGGACAAGGCGTTCGATCATAAGCGCCTCGTCGTGCGTAATCCGATAGCCAACGACACGTTTCAGACGAAAAATTACGATATCGGATACCATGACGATTCCTTTGCTTTCGAGACGCTGCCACTGAGCATGGGAGGGCAAGATTGGCATTTCTGGGGCCGGGCAATTACGGCGGGCGATACCGACTTCTGGAAGAAGCGGCCTATGGGTGGAGAGATGCGGCCGGAAATCCAAGTTCCGATGTGGAACAACGACCCGCCGCGCTATAATGACCCTGCGAAACCGATAGATGGCAAACAAGGAGAAGATTTTTACGAAAGCCTCAAGCTGACGCATGCTTCGTTCATGATGAACCAAGGCGTGTTCCAGATGCCGATGTCGGGAGAACCCTTGAAAAAGGCGAAAGAAGGCTCTAGAAGTCTCGGGTACGAGTACCAGGTATCCAAAGCTTATTTAGACGGAACCGAAGGAAAACTGAAGATCGGCGTGGAAATCGAGAATCGCGGAGTCGCGCCGTTCTATTACGATTGGAAAGTGGAGCTCGCGGCGAAGTCCGGGGGTAAAATCATTAACGTTTGGAGCGTGAACTGGAAAATCAGCGGAGTGCTTCCGAACGATTCCGAGGGCAATCAAAGCGTCGCTTTCCAATCGATCACGCAAAATCCGAAGCTGGCGAACGGCTCGTACGAGATCTTAATGCGCGTTGTCAATCCGCTTGAGAAGCTCAATTCCAAAGCCGTTAAATTCATGTTCGCCAATAAGGATCAAGGTGCCGACGGATGGTTAAAGCTAGGTCAAGTGAAAATATCGAACCCGGGACGATAAAAAGCGGGCGGGCTGAATAACGGAACCGAGGGCGCTCTTCCCTCGGTTTTTAAGTATCTTAACGTTACAGAGCCGACTCCGAGCACGGATGATGCAATAGTGTCAAAAAGTAACGTTGTAGCGCCGACTCCGAGCACGAATGATGCCATAGTGCCAAAAAGCAACGCTGTAGCGCCGACTCCGAGCACGAATGATGCCATAGTGTCAAAAAGTAACGTTGTAGCGCCGACTCTGAGCACTAATGATGCCATAGTGTCAAAAAGTAACGTTGTAGTGCCGACTCCGAGCACGGATGATGCCATAGTGTCAAAAAGTAACGTTGTAGCGCCGACTCCGAGCACGGATGATGCCATAGTGCCAAAAAGCAACGCTGTAGCGCCGACTCCGAGCACGAATGATGCCATAGTGCCAAAAAGTAACTAGACCGCAGGCAACGGCTTAGATCCCATATTTGACTAGTCATTGACCGTTTCCAGCGGTGTCGCCGGTTCGAAGATGACGAATCCATTTTACTATAATTGCGCAAATAAATTGCGCGAAATGCCACTCCAATTTAGCCGAAAATGATTATCTACTATCCCGAAATCAAGATCATGATCTTAAGATTAGGGCTGAAATCTTTAAATTGTGGCATTTATTTGGGGGAGTATCCTGCTTTATGATGAAGATGTCAAAAACGTACTTTCTTTTTTACCCCAAAATATTTGCGCAAAATATTTCGGAGTATTGATGGAGATGTATCATCATCTTCAGAAGCAGCAGCAACACACAAAAAACCTTGAGGGGGAAATGAAATGTTGGTCCGCAACAAAATGATGGCCTCGGTATTGAGCTTGTTCTTGGTTGCCACCTTGGTTTTGGCAGGGTGCAGCGGGAAGAATGAAAAGAACACGGCGAGCGAACCGGCCGATAGCGCGAAAGCGAGCGAAAAAGCAAGCGAGGCAGCAAGTGAGAAAGCAAGCGAAGAGCCCGCGAAAGAGGTAACGATCAGCTATACGATCTGGGATAAGATCCAGCAGCCGGCCATGGAGGCGATCGCGAAAGAATTTACGGCAGAGAATCCGAATATCAAAGTCAAAGTCGAGGTCATCCCTTGGGGGGACTATTGGACGAAAATGTCGGCCGCTGCGCCTGCCGGTACTTTGCCGGACGTTTTCTGGATGCACGGAGGACAATTTATCAAGTATGCGACCGGCGGCTTCTTGGAGCCGATTACGGATAAAGTACAATCCGGCATCATCGACCTGAACAATTACGCGGCAAACCTGGGCTCCATTTACACGCTGGATGGCCAAAACTATGGAGTCCCGAAAGACTTCGATACGATCGGCCTCGCTTACAACAAAGAACTGTTCGACCAAGCGGGCGTTCCTTACCCGGACGACACGTGGGATTATAACAAGCTGGCGGAAGTCGCCAAGCAATTATCCCAGCCGGACAAAGGCATTTATGGCTTCGGCGCCAAGCTGGACACGCAAGTCGGTTACTGGAACGATATGCTGGCCAACGGCGGACATATTCTTTCGGACGACTTGAGCAAGTCGGGATACGACGAGCCGGCATCGATCGAAGCGTTAAAATTCCGCTATCAAATGATTCTGGATAAAGCTTCTCCGACGCACCAACAAATGACGGACACCGAATCGACCGAAATGTTCAAATCCGGCAAGCTGGCCATGATCTTCGAAGGCTCGTGGCGTAATGCGGATATCGACGGAAGCGAGATCATTCACGGCAAATGGAACTGGGCTAAGTTGCCGAAAGGAAAAGTCAAACGGGGCAACATCATCAACGGTCTTGGCAACGTGATGTCCGCCAAAGGCAAGAACAAGGCAGAAGCCGGCTTGTTCCTCCAGTTCCTCGGCTCCAAACGCGCCGCGGAAATTACGGCGGAAATGGGAGCGGCGATCCCGGCCTTTAACGGTACGCAAGACGCTTGGGTGAAATCCAAGCCGGACTTGAATTTGCAAGTGTTCATCGATCAAGTCGCCGATGCGATTCCGTATCCGAGCGGTACGAAAGCTTATCCGGTGTGGTTCGCTAAAGAATCCGAAATTATGTCTCAAGCATGGGGCGGAGTTATCTCTATCGAAGAAGGCGCTAAAAAAGTAGCCGAAATGATGAATCAGGCGATCGCCGATAGCAAATAACGATTTTTACACGATCCATTTGAAGGCATTCCGTTTCGACGGAATGCCTTCGATGAACGAAGGGGGATGGCCATGAATTCGAAAAGCAGATATGCCTGGGCGTATGCCATGATTGCTCCTACTCTGATCGGAACTTTGCTGTTCTGGAGTTGGCCCGCGGTTTACTCGATTTACTTGGGATTTCTGAAGTCCGAGAACTTCGGTCTCGTTAACCATTGGGTAGGTTTGCGAAATTACGAGAAGCTGTTCCATGACGAAGAGTTCTTTAGAAACCTGCGGAACACGCTATATTACGTCGTGCTTTTCGTGCCCCTTACGCTTGTATGCTCTACTTTTATCGCGGTACTGCTGAACTCGAAGCTCAAAGGTTTGTCCGCTTATCGAGTCATTTATTTCTTGCCGCAAGTCACGATGCCGGCCGCGGCCGCGATGGTGTGGGTCGTGCTGTTCGCCCAAGATTACGGTCTTGTCAATTACGTGCTCGGAACGCACGTGTCGTGGCTGTCGGATCCGCGGTTCGCCATGTACTCGCTCGTCATCGTCGGAGTTTGGGCGGCGATCGGCTTTAACATGCTGCTCATTCTGGCTGGACTGCAAGGCATTCCGAGAACGTTGTACGAAGCGGCCGAAATCGACGGAGCGGTCGGATTCAACAAATTTCGTTACATTACGCTTCCGTTGCTGACGCCGACGCTGTTTTTTACGTCGATCGTACTCATCATAGGGGCTACGCAAGTGTTCGATTCGATCTATATGCTGATCGGCAAAACGAGCGTCGCGCTTCCTTCGGTCCGGTCGCTCGTCTATGCATACTATCAAAACGCATTCGTTTATTACGATCAAAACTACGGTGCGGTCATCGTTAACATATTGCTGGTATTGAACTTGATCCTGACGGGACTCCAGTTTTTATTCCAGAAAAAATGGGTCGTCTACGATTGAGGAGGCATGACAGGACATGATGAAAAGCCAATCCCTAACGAGCAAGCGGACGAATCTGGCCATTCACGCGATTCTGATCGCGATCTCCGTCGTCATGATCGTTCCGTTTCTTTGGATGATCCTTACGTCCTTTAAGACAATGACCGAAGCGACGCAAATCCCGGTCAAAATATTTCCCTCCGAGTTCAGATGGAGCAGTTATCCGGAGGCGTTTAAACAGTCCGCGTTTCAATATTACTATTTGAATACGGCTTTATCGGCGTTTATGAAAACATTGTTTCCTATCATCTTCAGCTCCATGGCGGCTTACGCGTTCGCCAGAATTAAATTCCCCGGACGATCGCTATGTTTTTTTCTCATCATTTCCGTCATGATGGTTCCGAATCCGGTTTTTTACACGCCTCAATACTTGATGATGAGCAAGCTGGGCTTGGTAAATACGGTAACCGCTCTGTGGATTGCCTCGCTGATCAGTCCGTTCGCCACGTTTTTGCTTAGACAATTTTTCCTTGGCATCTCCAAGGAATTGGAGGAAGCAGCGATTCTGGACGGTTGCAATCCGTTCCAGATTTTCTGGCATATTATGCTCCCTCTAGTGAAGTCGGCTCTGGTCGCGGTAGTGATTATTCAGCTTCTGTGGTCCTGGAACGAGCTGCAATGGCCGCTTATCATTAACAGTTCTCCGGAGAAATTAACCTTATCGGCGGGACTAGCCACCTTGGTTTCCAAGTTCGCGACGAATTATCCGGTATTGATGGCAGGTGCTTTCATGGCCGTTATTCCGATGATTTTCTTGTTCTTTATTTTCCAGAAGCGATTTATCGAAGGCGTGGCCTTCAGTGCCCATAAAGGCTAATCGCACGACTACTCAAATAAACGTTACAAGCCGACGCTATTCCTATAGGAGTAGCGTCATCCTTTTTTCCGTATTGATAGGATACAAACATAGGTGGATAATAGCTTTAACGGCCGGAGAGGGAAGGGGTTATTAGAGTGAGGTGTCGCGGGCTTGGGATAGTACTGCTTATTCTGGCAATCGGTTTCGTTAGCGGATGCAGTAACGATCAAGATCTACTCGTTCCTCCGGAAGAGTCGAAATCTATCGTTAAGCTTAAAGTAATCATGCCGGGCGACGAGTCGAATCGGATGAGAGAATTCGTCAACAATGAATTAAACGATCGGCTTAGGAAAGATCTGAATACGGAGCTTGACTTCACGTATATCCCTTGGGCGAACTATCAACAAAAGCTCGAACTAGCTCTCGCTACCGGAGAGAAGTATGATCTCTTCTGGTATGGAACCCCCTTTGTTTCCGGCTACAAAACGAAAGGTTATATTCAGCCCCTTGACGGGCTTCTAGCGAAATACGGCGCGGATCTTACGAAAAACATTCCGGCGGACAATTTCAAACTGGACCAAATCGACGGAAAACAATGGGCGATTCCTTCCCAAGCCTTCACGTCGGCAGGCAAGTTCACCTCTGTCATGGTACGCCAAGATTTGCTCGAATCGGTCGGAATGAACGAAATTAGATCGATCGACGATCTGGAAGTTTTTTATGCCAAAATGCATGCCAAGGACCCGAGCTACTACGGATATTTGGAAACCGATCGAGGTCAAGAGGTATTGTGGCGCGAGCTTTCGGACAACAATTATACCGCTTTGGATGAGCGCCAAATGTTTGCGGTGGATGAAGCTACGGGCGAAATGATCAGTTATTTGGAAACCGATCTCTACAAGAAGGTTGCCCATGTGAGAGAGTCATGGGTCGAGCAGGGCATTATCGATAAAAACCTGATCGGCAATCCGGCTTCCAAAATCGACCAGGAAAACGCGGGTAAGCTGCTCTTCCGGGTAGGCGCCGTCTCGCGCGCGATGGAAAATCTTCAAACCGCTCAAAAGGCGGATCCTCGCGCTAGACTTCGAGAGTATTATCTCTCCCCGGGGAAGCTGAAGTATATTCTCGCTCCAAGCAACGAGGCGTACATGATTCCGACTGCGGCCCAAAACCCGGAGCGCGCGATGATGTTCATGAATTGGATTCTGAAAAACAAAGAAAATTACACTTTCATCATCTACGGCGTCGAAGGAAAGGACTATACGTTGGAAAACCGCAAAATTAAATTATTGACTAACGACCAACTGATGTACGAGTGGATGTGGCGGAACAAAAATTATTTTACCGCTCCGACGAACGTGGATGATGAAATGGTTGAAGATATGCTCACCAACGACGATAACGCGCGGATTTCCCGCTTATTCGGCTTCCACTTTAATGAAGAACCGGTTAAGAGCGAATTGGCTCGGGTAATGGCCGTATACAAGATGAGGTTCGAGCCGATTAATGCGGGGCTAGTTAATTACGACGAGAATTTTCAGGAAGCGCTCGCATCTCTTAAGAAGGCCGGGTACGACAAAGTATTCGCGGAACTTAAGAAACAGTATTCCGAATTTCAGGCATCGGCGGGGGACAAATGATCAAGTTCGGAACTTTTGCCAAATTGGCGATTACGCTTCTTCTGCTGCTCGCGCCGATTTTAGGTTTATATGCCGTTTCGAACCGAACGAGCACCCGAGTCCTTACGGATGAAATCATTAAAGTGAAAAAGTATCAAATCGAGACCTTTGCCGGGCAAATCGAGCAAATGTTTTTTCAACTGGATACGTATAAGAAGATGCTTTACGAAAGCACGGATGTTCGCAATTTGGCCTATCCCGACTTACTGAACGATAATCTGCAGCAATTCCGTACGGCCGGAACGGTGTCGGAGGAAATAAACCGCTTAGCCGGATACGGCGGGTGGAAAGCCGTCATTGCGGTCGTTTATCCAAGAGTAGGAAACGTGATCAAGAGCAATTCCAATTTGAATGCGCTCCCTTCAGAATTGCCGAAGCAAGACACGTTCTGGCAATATTACCCCGATGCCAAGGGAGCGTATTTTATGGAAGTGCTCTCTTATCCCGACGGTTCGGCGGAGTCGAACGAAGTGGATATGCGGGTCGTGCTGAAGGTGGACGAGGTGGAAGTGAGAAGTGCGTTGACCGACTTCAAGACGAACGGTTCCGGGGATCCTTTCCTGTATCAGCCCGGTTCGGATCCCATCTACAATAATTCCTCCAATCGCAATCTCACGAACGAATTGCTGGCCGGGTTTACGCAAGAGCCTTCGGTTGACGGCGGTTATCTCCTTCTGAAGGCAGAGAAGATGGATTATCAAGTCCACTATCAGAAGGTGAATTCGCTCGGTTGGTATCTTGTCGATTATGTTCCGATTACGCAGGTGATGGCGCCCATTCAACGAAACCAAACGATGTTCTACGCGATAAGCGGGATGATGATATTCATGGGGGCTTATCTGGCTTTCGTGTTGTACCGAAACGTTCAAATTCCTTTTCAAAGGCTGATGCAGAGCATGAATCTCATCGAGAAAGGGCTCTATTCCAGCCGGATGAAAGGTAAGCCCAAAGGGGAATTCCGTTTTCTGTACGACCGTTTTAATTCTATGGCATCCAAAATCGAAGAGTTGATCGAGGACGTATTCAAGGAGCAAATACGGTCCAAGGAAGCGACGCTAAAGCAACTCCAGTCTCAGATTAATCCTCATTTCCTGTATAACACTCTCGCCTATATCAAGAGCATGGTTGAACTGAACGAGAAGGAAGCGGCGGTCTCGATGACGATGAACTTGAGCAAATATTACCGGTATACGACCAAGACGGGGCGGAAAATGGCAACGTTGGAAGAGGAATTGGAGTTGGTGAGCAACTATTTGCAAATCCATGATTCGTTATCGGACGGGTTCGAGTTCGAGATCGACGTGGATCCGACGATGCTTCCGATGGAAGTTCCGCGATTGATCCTGCAACCGCTGGTCGAGAACGTGATCCTGCATGGCTTCAAAAACCAAACCGAATACGGAATGATACAAATTCGAGGGTGGCTGGACGGAGAGATGGCTCGAGTAACCGTGGAAGATAGCGGGCTTGGCATCGATCCGCCTCTTATGGAAGCCATGCTCTCGAGAATCCGACTCGCCAACGATCAGGAAATCGAGTCCGGCTTGCAAAATGTTCATCAGCGATTGAAACTGCTTTATGGCGAGGGAGCGGGACTCCACCTTCTCGGTTCGAAGCTTGGCGGGGTGTGCGTGGAACTCGTGTGGAAATACGAAACGAATTCGGTGACGAAGCCGTCGGAAGAAGCGGGGGAATAGTATTGTACGAAATATTGATCGTGGATGACCATACTCACCTGGTCGACAGCTTGGCTATCGGGTTGCCTTGGGAGCTGATGGGGATTACGGCTGTACACAAGGCTTACTCCGGCGAAGAAGCTTTGGAATTGTTGGGTTACCATGCCATCGATATCGTCGTCACCGATATTCAGATGGGCGGCATGAGCGGGCTGGAATTGATCTCTCACGTGAACGAGAAGTGGAAGAACATTAAATCGGTCATCCTGACGGGTCACGATGAGTTTCAGTATGCGAAAGAAGCGCTGCAGAAGCATGTCAGCGATTATTTATTGAAGCCGGTGTCCAATGATGAATTGGAACAAACGCTCCGCAGGTTAATCGACGATATGGAGCAGGAAGGCGAACAACTGATCAATCAGCAGAAAATCTCTTATTTGTTCCGGGAAAGCTTGCCTAAGCTCAGGGAATCTCTTTTTCAAGAGTTATTGTCTGGCAAAAATATTCCTTTATCCGTAGTCAAGGATAAAATCCATCTCTATGAGCTGCCCTTCTCTCTGGAGGAGCCGACATTACTGATTTGCATCCGCGTGGAGGAGGATTATTCCCATACGGATCTCTATAGCGTTTCATTGCTTGAATACGCGATGTTCAATATTGCCGAAGAGGTTTTCTCCAAGAGCTTTCATGTATGGCATTGCAAGGATCCATACGACTATTTGATCTTTCTTGTTCAGCCAATGAAAAATACCAACGATACCGGCAAAGAAACGGCTGCCGACGTGGAAATTCTGGCGCGTCTGGCCCAGCATCAGATCAAACTGTACTTGAAGACTAAAGTTTCTATCGTAGTCAGCCGGGAGGGATTATTTCCGCAAGAACTGACCGCGATGTACCATTCGGCATTATCCACCTATTCGGATTTCATCGGTTATCAGACCGAGAGTTTTCTGAATGTCGTCCAAGGGCAGGAGTTCAAGGAAATCCGTCCGCTGGCCGATTTGTACGCGGCGCCGACCCTCATGCAACTCATCGAAGTGGAGCAGTGGGGGGCATTCGAGGAGAAGCTGTCGAGGATTTTCGAGGAGTTGTGCAGCAACGGGAACAATACGAATGAATACGGCTTCGAAATCTATGTGGCATTGCTTCAAGCGTACTCTTACTTCGTCCACAAGAAGGGCAAGCGAATGTTCGAAGTATTCGGCAGAGATATCGACAAGATGCTGAAGGCAGATGCCAGTTGGAGCGCGGAGCCTTTAAGGGAGTGGGCGTTTGGAAGTTTCCATCAGCTCAAAGCCTACAGCGACAGCCGTTCCGACAATCTGCGATTAGACTTGATGGAACGGGTATACCGCTTCGTGGGCGAGCACTTGAAAGACGTCACGCTTCAATCCGTTGCGGATCACGTCCATTTGCACCCGGTCTATATCTCTAACCTGTTCAAGCAGGAGGCGGGCGAGAATTTCTCCGGTTACGTTTTACGCTTGCGGATGGATAAAGCTCTTCAGCTACTGAGGGATAAAGATATGAAGATCAATCAAATCGCCCTGGAAGTCGGCTATCAGAAGCCGCAATATTTCATTAAATTGTTCAAAACGCAGTTCGGGGTGACTCCTCAGGAGTATAAGAACAGTTTGTAGTGGATGATGAAAACGGGAAGGGCAGCCGGAGGAATACCGGGTCTGCCCTTTCCTGAGTTTTAACTCTAAGGGAAGCCACAGCCCTTATTCTGCTTAAAAAGGGGCTTTTCAAAATGTAACGGAAGTGAGCGCCCTTATGCGATGATAATCCACTGAAATGATGGCATATGATCATGAATAGCGGCGTCCAGTTCCGTTACAATTACAAAACACCCGTTTTCGTCGAAATAACGGCTGTGGGCGCCGTAAAAAAATATCGCTCGCTTTTTATACGAGCTTATACGTGCGATACCGCTTATCCCCGCTAGCAACGACTAACCATTTTTTGCTTACCAAATTATGCAGTAGTTCTCTAGTGTGGCGTTCGGATAACCGCAAATGCGCAGAAAGTTCACGAGGTGCGAAAGGGCGCATCATTCTGCGGGCAAACCGCAACGTTTCCGCTTCAGCCCAATTCTGTTCGGAAGGAACGGCTGTAGAAAGGAATTTCCCGACAAAGGCGAGCGTCAATTGCTTACAAACGCCCGGATCATCTCTAATAGACAAGTAAGCGATGGGGAGGAATACCCAGTCGTCAAGAACGAGCAAGGCTTGTTTCATACACAAATCCTTAAACCGACCAGTCTCGATATCTCTGGCATGGGTTCGGTAATCGTGGATCTCGATACAACCTTTCGCGCTCGGTGGCATATACGCGAGGTCCAAGTAACGGTAACCGTTGTTCATGTCCCGAACTTCGTACTCGGGATACAAATGGTCCAGGTTCCAGAACAAACTCATCTTTTCACCGCTCCCACCCCATAGATTCACGCAAAAAAGCCGCTCCAATACGACATTGCTCCTAAGAGTCGTTCGTATCATAGCGGCATGTGCTTCATACCTGAAATTTGATTTCAATGTATCATATTATGTTCCATCCAATCAAGCTCGGTTGAACGACACGCGGGTTACTGCTTAAACTTTTCCGAAAAAACCTTTATTTTATCTACGAAAATGCCTTTGAGCTGATCGGCTCCTTCCCTTGGCGCAGCATAGGCTTTGTATCCGCCGAATGATTCGATACAGATCGCCGCCTCTTTCAAAGCGACCGGAAAGTTCGACTCAATGAGTTCTTCGGTCTGCTTGGGCTTTTCGTTGCAAATAAAATAACCCATTCTTTTCTTTAGCAGTTCGGTTTGATTTTTCTTGATAAAGTCGCGAACCGGTTTATATATTTTTCCGTCCCTTACTCCAGCACCCAAAATGATGCTATCGAATTCATCGAGATTCGGCTTTTCAGACTCGAGATTACACATCGTGCTGGAAGGGAGTTCATCGCATAATACTTTGGCGCATTGCGTAGATGCTCCCGTTTTCGTGGCGTATAGAATGAGTACTGCCATCGTTGGTCCCCCGTTTTTGTTGAAATGTTATGGATGAATACCGGAATAGCCGATGAAGAGTTTCGTTTGAAAGTAATCTCTATCGCCGATTATCTCTATAGTCAAGATATATTTCATTTTAGAGGGAGCGCTAACCGTTGTCAAGAAAGGTGAGAAGACGCTAAAGGGGGAACCGTTAAATGAAATTAATGGATATTTACATACATACAGTATGTATGTTAAATTAAAATCATCAAAATATAAAGGAGCTTTCATAATGAAAATATCGAGTTTTTATCCGGTCATCTTAACGGAACAAGTCGCGGCCAGCTCGGCGTTCTACAAGGAGCATTTCGGTTTTGAACCGGTATTCGAATCCGATTGGTACGTCAGCTTGAAGTCGACAGAGGGCAGCTCGTCTTTCGAGTTAGCGATCATGGACGCTAGCCATACTACGATTCCGGAATCTTTTAGAACCCGAGTGCAAGGATTGATTCTGAATTTCGAAGTGGAAGACGTGGACGCGGAATACGAAAGGCTCATTCGAAACGCCAAGCTTCCTTTGCAATCGGACATACGAAGCGAGGAATTCGGACAGAGACATTTCATCACGTCGGATCCGAACGGAATTCTGATCGACGTCATTACGATTATTCCGCCAACGGAAGAGTTCAGCAGCCAATATACCGACAACGTATGGTCCAAAGACGAGACGCCTTGACAAAGCAGCCTAAGCTTTGAGAGAGTGAGGATATCGAGTCGAGGACAGGGGAAAAGATGGCATAATGAAAAAAAATAAAGCGGAAACGGATGATACGATCCGCAAACTGATCGCGGTGGCCAGAACGCATTTCACGGAATACGGGTTCGCGGATGCGGCATTGGAAACGATCGTTCGCGACGCTCAATTGACGCGAGGAGCGTTGTATCACCATTTCGGGAACAAGAAGGGATTGTTTCGCATCGTGCTGGAGGCCGTTCAGCAGGAAGTTGCGGAGCGAGTAGAGCAAGAAGCTTCCGGAAGCGAGGACGTATGGGAACAACTGCGGCTTGGTTGCTTAGCGTTCGTGACAGCGGCGGTCGAACCCCGGAACAAGAGGATCATGTTGATCGACGGGCCCGCCGTTTTGGGATGGGAAGAATGGCGCTCGATGGATGAGATCCACTCGATGAGGCTGCTGCGCGGTCAACTTGAATTGATGAAACGGGAAGGTTATCTTAAACCGGTCTCGATCGATGCCATGACGCACTTTCTGTCCGGGGCTTTGAATGAAATCGCCCTATGGAACGCGCAAGCTTCGAAAGATCAATCGTCCATGGAGGAAACGACGACCGTGATTTCTTTGTTCTTGGAAGGATTCAAACGGCGAACGGCGGAGCAACCCAAAGATGCTTCCAACGAATCGAGTCGGTAACTTTACTTGAATTCAGGCGATCCCTTATTTCGATTAAGGGGTCGCCTGTTATTTTTTCGTCAGACACTTGTATAACGGATAATTTCTGTGTATTATTCATAAATGAAAGGTGGTTCATTTATGGTTCAGGTTTTGAAGGAGGAATTGAGGCAGTCGATCTTGCGCGCGGCTCAAGAAGAATTCCTCCAGTACGGGTACAAGGGGGCTTCCGTTAAGCGGATCGCGGAGCAAGTAGGCGTTTCCGTAGGAAACCTGTATCGGTATTACGCGGGCAAAGAAATTTTATTCGACTCGATAGTTGAACCGGTGTTCCGCGAGTTGGAGCTAGTGATTGCTAATCACGATCAAAGACCGCATCAGAATGAGAACATATTCGAACTGGTCGTACAAGCATTAACGGATCTCGTGGGGAAACTGAGAAAACCGCTTCTAATTCTAATCGATGGAAGCAGAGGAACCAGACACGAAGACGCGGTTCATCTATTGCACAAGACGATGTCGGACAATGTTGCCGAACATCTCGCGGCCTATAACGCAAAGAAGGGCAAACAAGCTTACTCGGAGCAGACGGCATGGCCGGTTGCGGTTGCGTTTATGCAAGGGTATTTCGAGATTATCCGTCATCGCTCCGATTCGGAAGATTGTAAAAAAACGATTCAGCAGTACGTCGCATTTTGGTACGAAGGCTTGCGCGAATTTATGTAATCCGGACAGCGTGGCCTTTTTTTTATATCTAATAGTGAATTATTATTCATTTTTGGGAGAGTGGAAACCATGGAAAGTAAATCGGCAGTATTCAAGACGAAAACCGGATATAACCTGGAGTATTCCGTTGTCGGACAGGGAGAGCCTGTCCTAATCATGCACGGAGGGCATTCCAATTGTTACGAACAATTCGGTATGGCTGAATTCATAGAACGGGGATTCTCGGTTATTACTCCGTCGAGGCCGGGTTATGGTCGTACGTCCAAGGAGCTAGGGATTAGTATGGAAACCGCGTGCGATGCGTATTTGGAACTGCTGGAAGAGCTTCATCTTCCGGAAGTTCATGTTGTCGCGATATCCGCCGGCGGGCCGAGCGGGATTCAATTTGCGGCTCGTCATCCGGAGCGAGTCAGAAGTCTGATCTTGCAATCGGCGGTAGCCGACATTTTTTTGACCCCGGGAGATAAATTGTACAGAACCGCGCGAACCTTATTCCGGCCTTCTTACGAGAAATATCTATGGGCACTTATGCGGTTCATGAACAATCTGTTTCCAAACCTGCTTTTTAAGAGTATGCTCGCTTCCTTCAGTAAACTTCCTAGCAAAGAGGTTTTGCCGCAAATTAGCGATGATGATCGGAAGCAGTTTATGAAAATGATCAATCTTCAACGATCGGGACACGGATTTTATATCGATCTGGAGATAGCCGGACAGGATCTGACTTCCGTCTTGACCGATATTCAATGTCCCGCCTTGATTATGCATAGCATTCACGACGCGTCCGTACCTATGGAGCATGCGCGCCACGCTAATCGACACATTCCAAACTCGCGGCTATGCGAGCTGGAAAGCTGGGGGCATTTGATTTGGTTAGGCAAAGATGCATCCGATATGTATCATAAGCTGTTTGTTTTTCTGGAGAGTCAGCTTCAATACTCATCGCCTAAGGATGAAAGAAGCTAGTAATTGCGGATATCATTTCTCTATGGCGATCTTCTCAAGAAGCTCGTCCATTTTTTTGATCATTTCGGGATCTTCGTAGAAAGCGATTTTCGAATCGATGAGCTCGAGGTTTTTTTGCAAGTCGTTAATTTGTTTCTTGACCTCTTCCCGATGAACGGAGAGCATCGATTTACGGTTATCGATCGTAACTCTGCCCTGCGTGCACATGTCGCTGTATTGTTTAATTTCTTTAATCGGCATGCCCGTATTTTTCAAACAACAGATCAAGGCAACCCAGTCTAGATCCGTATCGGTGAACATTCGGTTTCCGGATGTATTCCTGCCGATAAAGGGCATAAGCCCTTCTTTGTCATAATAACGCAACGTGTGCGCGGACAGGCCGAACATCTTGGCGACCTCGTTGATCGAATAATTCATTTTTTCAACCTCCTCGCTTGACTTAGAGTTTACTCTAAGTGATATCCTCACTATAGACCGCAAGATCTAACGGATCAAGGGGTCAATCGTTCAATCTAGGGGAGAATGCTCAATGGAAAACGCTCATAAAATCGCATTAGTAACCGGCGGCAGTCGCGGGCTAGGTAAAAATACCGCAATCGCGCTGTCCCGTAAAGGGATCGACGTTATCGTTACTTATCATACCCGCAAGGAAGAAGCGGATTCGGTCGTCAAGGAAATCGAAGGAAACGGACGGAATGCAGCGGCGCTTCAATTGGATGCAGGTGACGTGTCTTCATTCGACGAATTCGCTTCGCGGTTGACGAACGTGCTGCAAGAAAAGTGGAATCAAGATCAGTTCGACTTTCTGATTAACAATGCCGGTTTCGGATTAAACGAACCGCTCGCGAGCACGACGGAAGCTCAGTTCGATAGCTTGATGAACGTGCACTTCAAGGGCGTGTTTTTCCTGACGCAAAAGCTGGTTTCCAAGATTGCCGATAACGGAGGAATCATCAACATCTCGACGGGATTGACTCGGTTCTCTTTCGCTGGCAGCGGCGCTTATGCGGCGATGAAAGGCGCAATCGAAGTATTGACGAAGTATATGGCCAAAGAGTGGGGAGCAAGAGGAATCCGGGTTAACGCGGTTGCTCCGGGAGCGATCGCCACGGATTTCGGAGGTGGTGCGGTGAGGGATAACGAGCAAGTGAAAGGTCACATCGCATCCCTGACTACGTTGGGCAGAGTCGGAGAACCCGATGATATCGGCGGTGTCATAGCATCGTTGTGCACGTCCGACATGAGGTGGGTAAACGCTCAGCGCATCGAAGCTTCCGGCGGGATGTTGCTTTGATCTCGTTTAGTTGAAGAGCTAAAAGAAGCTTGGACCTCCCTCAAGGAGGTTCGGGCTTTTTTTGCGCAAAGAGATCGTTCAGATGACATCGACTGAAAAAGACTTCGATCAATACTTGCAGAAGCACATCATGAATAACAAGAAGATGCATATGATTGGCCGCTATAACGAACCGTAGGTAACTTACGTCAGACCGAATAGCTTGCATCAAAGTTGCCCTTTGAGGCATGGATCAGGAATAACGTTACGGCATCACGCTATATCGTTCCACATTTCAGCATGAACCAAGAATAGGGTTACGGCATCACCTTATGATCCCCGTCAACTAGGTTTTCCCTGTCATTTTGTGAGAATAGAGTGATCACATCGTTACTACTCAGGTCTCCCCAAATTCGGGGAGATTTTTTCTTTGCTATTTAAAGGAATTCGAGCATCTCACAGCGAAGTAGTAGTTAAAGAAACTTTGCTAGTGAGGAGCGCGTGACACCCGTGAAACTAACTTCGCAACAAGTGAATAAGATTTGCAAGGACGACGAAGAAATTGCGGGTTATTTCAGTGCGCTCCTAACTCAAAACCAACAGTTGACCCAACTTGTCGAAAAGCAGGCCGTTCAAATTGAGAAGCAAACCCTCCAAATCGAGAAGTTAGAAAAGCGCGTTAACGAGTTAGAAAGACAACTCGGTCAAAATAGCGACAACAGCAGCAAACCGCCTTCCAGTGACGGATTGCGCAAACAAACTAATCTACGTCAATCTGGTGGCAAAATGGGCGCGCCCAAAGGCCATGATGGACATACGCTTCGTTTTAGCACTTCGCCGGACGAAATCGTCGTGCATTCGGTATCCACTTGTAAGCATTGTGCTCAATCCCTTGATAGGGTGGCCGTGCAAGGCTACACCAAGAGACAAGTATTCGACTTACCCCTTCCCCGTTTGGTTGTAACTGAGCATCGCGCGGAGGAGAAGTGTTGCCCTCGCTGCCATACACGCCAGCGTGCTACCTTTCCAGACCGAGTTCAAGCACCTGTTCAGTATGGAGAAGGTTTTACAGCTTGGACGGCTTACTTGAATGTATATCAGCTTCTGCCACTGGATCGCATCTCGCGATTGTTTTCCGATCTGACCGGTTACCATCCTAGCGAAGCGACGCTGTTGGCACAGATCAAGACGATGGCATCCGTTGTAGCGGATCAAGAGCCGGTTATTCGAACGCATCTTCTCAAGCAGCCTTTCATTCACTGCGATGAAACACCGATGCGCTTGAATGGCAAACAACAGTATCTCCATACGCACTCCAACGCCGAATGGACCTTGTTAGCCATGCACGCAAGGCGATGTGGGCCGGCGCTTGTAGACATGGGCGTATTGCCTTCTTACACCGGTATCGCGGTTCATGACTGTCTGAATTCCTACTTCAAGCCAGAGTTTAAGTTCACGCACGCTTTGTGTAACGCGCACTTGTTGCGCGAATGCCAAGGGATCGCGGAGCATGACCATCATAAGTGGGCATCCGACATGAAGGAACTACTCCAAAGAAGTTGGTCGCTAGCCAAGGAGGCTCGTGCGTTAGACATCCCCTTGTCGGATCAGGTTCTCAACGAGATTGATCTACGCTTCGACACCATTTTGGAACTCGGAAAAACCGAATGGACGAAAGATGCGGTGCGTGAAAAAACAGGGCCTCGAGGACGGAAGTGCAAAAGCAAAGCAGCTAATCTTGGGCAGCGATTCGAGCTCCACAAAGCGTCGATTCTTCGCTTTCTTTACGATGCCCGCATCCCTTTTGACAACAACCAGGCTGAACGAGACATCCGTATGTCCAAGGTGAAACAGAAGATTTCTGGATGCTTCCGTACGGCGACTGGCGGCGAACAATTTGCAAGTATTCGTGGCTTTATTTCCACTCTCCTCAAACAGAATCTTCCTTTACATGCCTCACTCGTATCAGCACTCCGTGGTAATTTCCAATTCAAGACTACCTGAGTAGTAACGATCACATCGCTCTATCATAAGTCACCGATCGGATTGAATGAAGAATAGGGTTACAGCATCACCTTATCGTTTCAACCATATATTTGCAGCTTTGAATGACCGGTACCGCCGCCTCATACATCCCGGTAAAAAAAGAGAGCTGCACGTTACAATTGTTCCATTTTTCCGCCCAATCTTGCTTGACTTTCCTTATCGTAGACGATAGAATAAGCAATACAAACGTCCTAATGTAATGACATTATGAACTGTTGCAAGGTACAAAAAAGGGGATAATCAAATGGCCGACTTGTTTGGCAAATCGTTGAACAAAGAAGTGCCGATACCTTATTATTACCAGCTGAAAGAAATCCTGCTGGATTATATTACGAATCAGCACGAGGATCGCGATCGTCCGATCCCGACCGAAGTCGAGATCAGCGCGAACTTCAACATAAGCAGGCCGACCGTGCGGCAAGCGATCAACGAGCTAGTCGTCGAAGGTTATCTGATCCGTCAGAAGGGCAAAGGCACGTTCATTACGAAGCCGAAGATCAGCCAAGCGTTCCTTCAGAATCTCGACAGCTTTAACAACGAGATGGTTAAGAAAGGCCTAGAACCGACTACGAAGGTGCTCGGTCTTGAAGTGCTCAGCTGCGACGAGAAAGTCGGAGAAGCGCTCAAAGTTCCGACGGGCAGCAAGGTGATTCAGCTTCGCAGGCTTCGTTTCGCGAACGGCGAACCGATCGTGTACGTCGTCACTTACTTGCCGTTTGACAGGTGTCAGCCGATCATGGAGAAGGATTTGGAATTCGAATCGCTATATGGCATATTAAGAGATGTGTGCGGGCTTTCCTTGTTAAAAGCGGTGCGTAATCTGGAAGCCGTTCTGGCAGGGGAATACGAAGCGAAAATCCTCGATATCGATAAGGGTGCGCCGATTCAGTACATCGAGAGTATTACGTACTTGACGGACGAAACTCCCATTGAATATTCGTTGGCTAAATATCGCGGGGATCGAAGCCAATTCACGTTCGAGCTCGGCATTCGGTAAGCGATTGAATCGTTTACCTTTCTTTATTCCTAATAATGTAATGACATTATAACGTATTGAATGGGATGGTGTTGAAGGATGAATCATACGGTCGAAAAAGTAAAACGCGCGATGATGAGCATGCAGAGACAATCGTGGGAACAAGGCGTCGCCTCCCAGGCATTGATTGAGAGCGGTTACAAGGAAGATGCGGTGCTGCTGGCGCACGATGCTGTCGTTAGACAGGATTCATCCGGCAGGCTGGGCGTGATCGGAGACGAAAAAGCGGTCACCGATGCGGCATCTAACGGGGGGCCGGTGCTGTTCGCTTATAAGCAGACCGGTAATGAAGAATACAAGGAAGCCGCGGAAAGAATGGCGAATTATTTGCTGAACGCCGCGCCGCGCACCGAGAACGGAGCGCTGTCTCATGTCAACCACTTAACCCAAGTATGGGTAGACTCGTTCTATATGGCTCCGCCGTTCTTGGCCGAAGCGGGATATTACGAAGATGCGGTGGCGCAGGTCGAGCGGTTCCGCGAACTTTTGTTAAATAAGGAAAAGCGCATGTATGCTCATATATGGGACGACGGAGAAAAGAAGTTCGGTCGAGCCGATTGTTGGGGCGTCGGTAACGGATGGGCGGCGGCCGGCATGATCAGAGTCGCTCGAACGCTGCCGGATTCGATGAAAGCGGATAAGGAACGTTTGATCGGCTATGTGCGCGAATTGATCGAGGCATGCCTTCCGTATCAACGCGAGGACGGTTTGTTCCATGACGTGCTGGACCATCCAGATACGTTCGTCGAGACGAACGTTGCTCAGATGCTCGCTTACGCGATTTTCTCCGGTGTTAAGGCCGGTTGGTTGGATGCTCGTTACTTGGATAATGCGAACAGAATGAGAAGCGCCGCGCAAGCGAAAGTAGACGAATACGGATTCGTGAGGGGCGTGTGCGGCTCGCCGAATTTCAATCGATCCGGAACCGCAACGGAAGGGCAAGCTTTCTTCTTATTGATGGAATCGGCAGCCGAATCATAATCGCTAAAGGGGGGCAACAGGATGAATAGCAGCACGGAAGTGATAAGCTTAGGCGAATTGCTCATCGATTTCGTTTCGGTAGATGTAGATCGTTCATTGGCGGATAGCAGCGGCTTCGCGAAGGCTCCCGGAGGCGCTCCGGCCAACGTCGCGGCGGGACTCGCCAAGCTAGGAAGAAAGGCCGGGTTCATCGGCAAAGTCGGACGCGATCCGTTCGGCGAATACTTAACGCAAGTGCTCAGGGACGCCGGCATCGACGTCAGCGGCATGAGTTACGACGACGAGGCGAGAACGACGCTTTCGTACGTGGCAAACCGTTCGAACGGCGTTCGCGATTGCATGTTTTACCGGAATCCGGGCGCCGATATGCGACTAGCGCCCGCGGACTTGGACGAAACGGCTTTCGCATCCGCTAAAGCGTTCCATTTCGGTTCTATCAGCCTCGGCTGCGAACCGGTTCGATCAGCGACGATGCAGGCACTCGAATGGGCGAAGAAGTACGATCTGCTCGTCTCTTACGATCCGAATCTTCGTCTGAGCCTATGGGATGACGAAGATTTCGCGAAGAAGGAAATTCGCGCGGCATTCCGGTTTGCGGACGTCGTAAAGATCAGCGAGGAAGAGATGGAGTTCGTCACGGGTTTCGACACGCTTGAAGAAAGCGCTTCCTATATCTTGAAGCAAGGACCGAAGCTCGTTGTAATCACGCGTGGCGGAGATGGTTGTTACTATACGGACGGTAAATCAAGCGGAAGTCTGGAAGGCCACCGGATGAATGTCGTGGAGACGACGGGCGCCGGCGATGCTTTCGTTGCCGGTTTGCTTACTAAACTGTTGGAGCGAAGGGACCGTACAGGTACGTTCGAACTGGTTGCGGACGAGGAGACGGCCGAAGCGATTCGTTTCGCCAATGCGGCAGGAGCTCTGGCGACGACAAAAGTCGGAGCGATTCCAGCAATGCCATCGCAGGATGAAGTCGGGAGATTACTAAGGGAGGGGAATTAACCGATGAGACTAGGCGGTTATGTGAAAGCTCCATACGATGGGCCCGAACAGTGGGCACGGGAGGCTAGTCGTTTAGGTTTTCGCGCGACGCCATCTCCGATCGATTACAGAGCGGATGAAAGTACGGTCGCGGCGTATCGGGAGGCCGCCTCGAAGGCGGATATCGTTATCGCGGAAGTCGGCGCATGGGGGAATCCGCTTAGCCAGGACGATGCGGTTCGCAAGGAAGCGATAGCTTACGCCCAGAGACAGCTTGAATTAGCCGACAGAATCGATGCCCGGGTTTGCGTGAATATAACGGGATCCAGAAGCGATCAATGGGATGGACCTCATCCGGATAACTTCTCGGACGATACGTTCGCGCTTATCGTCGACTCGGTTCGCGAGATCATCGACGGCGCGAAACCGACGCGAAGCTACTACGCATTGGAGACGATGCCTTGGGCGATCCCGGATTCGGCGGATAGCTATTTGCGATTAATTCAAGCGATCGATCGGCCTCGGATGGCCGTACATTTCGATCCGGTGAACATGATCAACTCGCCGCGTACGTTCTATCGCAACGGGGACATGATTCGCGATTTCGTGGCGAAGCTCGGGCCTTACATTCGCAACGGGCACGCCAAGGATATCGCGCTCGGCAGCAAGCTGACGGTTCATTTGTCCGAGACGATTCCCGGTACGGGACAGCTCGATTACGCGACGTTCTTGACCGAATTGAACAAGCTGGATCCGGATTTGACCCTGATTATCGAACATCTGGATCGCGAGGAAGATTTCGTTCAGGCCTATGCCCACATTAAAGGCGTGGCGGATAAGCTGAACGTCCCGATCTGAGGTAGGTGAATGAAATGACTCGTAACGACAACATCGGAATGGGTTTTATCGGCGCGGGCACGATGGGGACGATTCATATGGAAACGTTCCTCCGAATGCCCGGCGTCGAGCTAGCGGCGGTGGCGGACGTATCCGCAGCCCGGGCCGAGCAAGTCGCCGCCCCAACGCGTTTCACGCTATCTGGCGATCGCCGCTCGCGTTATAACGATCGTCCGGGACTGGAGCGGAAGCCAAAGTCGACCTTTTTTTCGGCCGATAATGTAAAGACATTCTTACGTAAAGAGATTAATGTAAATTCTACAAGGGAGGTAATGTCGCGCTTATCGGTTTGAAGGGACACGACAACATTGAATAACCAAAACAGATCCATAATCAGGAGGGGTACACTTGAAAACAAAAAATGTTGCTACGAAGTTTTCCGCGCTTATTCTAGGTATGTCCGTCATTCTCGCAGGGTGCGGAGGCGGCAACAATAACGCATCGCCTTCCGCAAGCGCACCGTCCAGTCCGGCTGCTTCATCCGCTTCCGCGGGAGGAGAGAAAGCTCCGGCGGATTACAAGGGCGAAGTTACTCTGTGGGCATGGGGCGATTTCGAGAGCAAGCTGATCCCCGAGTTCAACAAAGAATACCCGAACGTCAAAATCAACGTCGTCGTCGTACCGAACGCCGATTACGGCAAGAAGCTGCAAACGGCGATCGCTTCCAAAGGCGAAATGCCGGATATCGCGCTGCTTGAAGTGAGCGGTCGCGGATCGTTCATGGCAATGGACGTCTGGGAGAATCTCGAGAAGGAACCTTATAACGTCAACCGCGCCGACATCGTCGATTTCGCGATTCCGCTGAACTCGAACGAGAAGGGCGAGATCGTTACGCTGCAAGAAGATGCTACGATGGCGGGCATCGCGTACAAACGCGATCTGGCGAAGCAGTATCTCGGAACGGACGATCCGGCCGAAGTCGAGAAAATGTTCCCGACATGGGACGCTTTCATCGAAAAAGGCAAAGAAGTATTCGAGAAGAGCGGCGGCAAAGTCACTTTGATGGACGGCATTCTCGAAGGCGGCTTCCGTCTCGTGAGCGGCGAATATACGGAGCCATACGTCAAGGACGGCAAGCTGAACCTCGAACCGACGTTCCTGCCGACTTACAAAACGCTTGAGAAAATGGTTGCCAGCAACGCGGTCGGCAAATACGAAACTTGGTCCGCGCCTTGGAACGCAAGCTTCACGACGAACACCGCGATCATGTATGCTACCCCGACGTGGTTCGTACCGTTCGGTATCAAACCGAACGATAAAAAAGGCGAGGGCAACTACGGTCTGATCCGCGCTCCTATCGGCGGCTATTCGTGGGGCGGAACGAGCATGTCCATTCCTAAAGACGCAAAGAACAAAGAGTTGGCTTGGCAATTCGTGAAATGGGTAACGTTGTCGGAAAGCGGCGCAACGGCGTTCAAAACGTTGAACAGTTCGCCGACGCTGTACAAACCAGTATTCGAGCAAGAAGGTTTCTACACGGACAAAGATCCTTATTTCGGCGGCCAAGACATCATGGCGAAGTTCATCGAATTGGGTAAAGAAGCGAAAGTGCGTCCGATTACGAAATACGACAGAATCGTCACCGATTCCAATACGCTCGTCATGAAAATGATGATGCAGGGTACTTCGGCGGAAGAAGCTTACGATACGCTCGTGAAAGACGTATTGAAGAAAGCGCCTGAATTGAAATAACGAGTCGGCCATCGCGACCGCGTTCGCGCCGGGGAGCTTAACGGTTCCCTCCGCGACGCGTTAAGCGGTTGCTGGGATAGAGAGAGCGGGTGAGTTCCATGAGCGACTCGATGTCGCGCGCGCGCAAAGCTCAACGCTGGGCGCCCTATATTTTCGTATCGCCGTTTTTCCTGATCTTCGGTTTGTTCTCTTTGTTCCCGATTTTGTTCACGTTGTATATCAGCTTGACCGACTGGAGTCTTAGCGGAGCGCCGCAATGGATAGGCTTCGGAAACTACGCCGAAGCGTTACAGGACAGCCGTTTCTACGACGCGCTGCTTAACACGGTAATATTCATGATTATGATTATTCCTCCCCAGATCATCATCGCCCTGTTCATAAGCGTGCTGTTGACGAGCGGCAGGGTGCCGTTCGTGGGAGCTTTCCGGCTGGTCAATTTCTTGCCGTATATTACGACCTCGGTCGCGGTCGGTCTTATCTTCGGAATATTGTTCGACTGGAACTTCGGCAGCATCAACTCGATGTTGGCGAGTCTAGGCGTCACGCAAGAGAACATCAACTGGCTAGGTCAGCCTTGGCCTTCGCGCTTCGTCGTTGCCATGGTGACGGTGTGGAAATACTTCGGCTATACAGCCGTTATGTTCCTTGTCGGCATAACCGGCATCAGCAGGCAGTTGTACGAGGCGGCGGACTTGGACGGCGCGTCGAAAATGCAACAATTCCGGTACGTTACGCTTCCGATGCTTCGCCCGGTCATGGTATTCGTCATCTTGACGACGATGATCGGATGTTTCCAGATTTTCGACGAGCCTTACATGCTGTTCACGGGAATGGGAGCTTCGGTCGTCGGCGGTCCGGAAGGCGCGGCTTTGACGGGCACCTGGTTGATCTACGATAACGTATTCGGAAGCTTGTCCCGATTCGGTTACGGTTCATCGATCGCGTATATGCTTTTCCTCTTTATCTGCTTGGTGTCGTTCCTAACGTTCCGACTGATGAACAAGGGGGAAGACGCATGAGAAAACTAGGCATCAACGGATGGATCGGCTTGTTGCTCATGCTCGTCATTTCCGTCGTCTCCTTCTACCCGTTCTATTCTATGATCATCATGAGCACGTACGAGTCGAACGAATTGTATACTGGCATCAAGCTTCTTCCCAGCAGCTATTTGGCAGAAAATTGGAATTCCCTTTTCTCCATCGACTTCTTGGCTTATTATAAAAACAGCTTGATCGTGTCGATCTCTACGACCGTTCTCGGCGTTTTGGTCAGCGCGGCCGCCGGGTTCGCGTTCGGCAAATACGAGTTTCGGTTCAAAAACTTGTTGTTCGTTCTGTTGTTAGGAACGATGATGATTCCGATGCAATTCGGCATCGTCGCTTTCGTACTTGAGATGCGCTGGTTCGGATGGCTCAATACGATGCTGCCGCTCATTATCCCACCGGCCGCGAACGCGTTCGGCGTGTTCTGGATGACACAGTTCGCACGAAGCTCGATTCCGAGCGAAGTGCTCGAAAGCGGCCGGATCGACGGCTGCGGCGAGACGGGGCTGTTCTTCCGAATCGTCTTGCCGTTCCTGCGACCGGCGTTCGTCACGTTAGGTTTGCTGTTCTTCCTATGGTCTTGGAACAGTTTCTTCGTTCCCCTGATCGTGTTGAACGACGATTCGCTGTACACGATTCCGCTCGGTATCCGCGCTCTGGCCGGACAATTCCGCGCGGACAACGCGGCGCAAATTCTCGGCTTGACGCTGGGAACGATTCCGGTGCTTTTGTTCTTCTCGATTTTCTCGAAAAATTTGATCGAAGGGTTAGCTTCGTCCGCGGTTAAAGGTTGATCGCAGCTACTTGCGGCCGGGTGACCATGGAGGCAATGCCATGAAAATGAAAAGTCTCATCACGGACGGCAAGGGCGGGGTCGAAGTCGTTGAGGTTTCCCGTCCTTCCTATAACGAATATCAAGCGTTAGTGAAGCTGGAAAGCTGCGGCTTATGCCGCGGTACCGACACGAAGATCATCGAAGGCAAATTCAAAGGGTTCGATACTTACCCGGCGGCGCTCGGACATGAAGGCGTCGGCCGCGTCATCGAGAAAGGCTCCGCGGTCACCGGCTTCGAAATCGGAGATTCGGTACTGTTGCCCTTCCTGGAAGGCGTTTCTGACGGCGTTTATCATTCCGGCTGGGGAGCGTTCTCGGAATATGCCGTCGTCGGCGATGCGAACGCGTTGATCGCCGCCGGCAAAGGGCCGGGCGACCCGCTGTTCTCCGAAGCTTACTATGCGCAGCAAGTCGTACCGAAGGACATTCCCGCCGTCGAAGCGGCAATGATCGTCACGTTCCGCGAGGTGCTCGCCGCTTGCCGGCGGTTCGGATTCAAGGCGGGGGAAAGCATCGTTATCTTCGGAGCCGGACCGGTCGGTCTTACTTTCGTTAAGTTCGCGAAATTGCTTGGTTTGGGTCCGATCGTCGTTTCCGTTAACCGCGACGAGAAAATCGCGGAAGCGCTCGAAGCCGGAGCCGATTATGTTTTCAATAGCCGGACAACCGATATCGTTCGGGAAATTCGCACGCTGTTTCCGGGCGGGGTTGATTACACGGTCGACGCGATCGGCAACAACGAGGTGCTCGCCCAGTCGATGGAGCTCGTGCGCGACGGTGGTCGGATCTGTTGTTACGGCGTCTCGTCGGATCTGAAGATGGAGCTTGATTGGAGCAAGGCCGCTTACAATTGGTCGCTGCATTTCTTGCAATTTCCGTCCAAGCTGGAAGAAGCGGAAAGCTACGAGCAAATCCTAGCTTGGATTCGCACGGGAGAGCTTGTACCTTCGGATTATATTTCCGACGTGCTGGAGTTTTCCGACATCGGATCTCTCGGCGACTATTTAGGCAAGGGACGCATTCAGAAAAAAATGATTATCCGGTTCGGATAAAAATAGAAAAGGTGGAATTCGCTTATGTTAACTCCAAAATTGTTCGCCAAGTTACCCGAGGATATCGCAGTAACGCCGGACGCGATGGCGATCGACGCCAAAGGCAGATTGATCTTGTCTTGCCCTAACTACGCCGATCCTTCCAAACGCGGCTGTTTGCTTCGTTTCGGCGAAGACCAAGTACCCGAGAAGTGGGCCGACATTCCGCTGCATCCGATTACGGGTAAAGCTTTCCCGATGGGAATAGCTTTCGGACCGGACGGCGATCTCTACGTCGTAGACAACCAAGGCTGGTCCGGCGCGCCGGAGCTGCAGTTCCATGGCCGCATTCTGCGCCTGACCATTACGGAAGAGGGCGAAGTCGTTCGCACCAGAGTCGTCGCCGGCAACATGGAGCACCCGAACGGCATTCGCATTCGCGACGGTTACCTCTACGCAACGCAAAGCACGATGTCGTTGGTTAAGGATCCAAGCGGGTTGCTTATGAGTTGCGTCTATAAGTTCGCGCTAGACGACGAGAATATCGAAGTGACGAACACGCTCGAGGATAAAAACATCTGGACGACGTTCTTGACGCATAATTTGGAAGTACAATACGGCGCGGACGGGATTGTCTTCGACAAGGAAGGAAATCTGTACGTAGGCAATTTCGGAGACGGAGCCGTTCATAAAATCGTGCCGAACGACGACGGTTCTGCGAAGAGCAACGTCGTCTGGGCGAAAGATCCGGCGCAATTGCAGAGCACGGACGGCATGATCTTCGACGAGGAAGGCAACTTGTATATCGCGGACTTCTCGGCCAACTCGATCGGCATGGTCACTCCGGACGGGAAAGTAACAAGATTGGCGCAAAGCCCGGACACGGACGGCTTCAACGGAGAGATCGATCAACCGAGCGAACCGATCGTCTGGAACGGCAAGCTCGTCATCTCTTGCTTCGATCTGGTCACGGGACCGGACAAGGTGAATACGAAGCACGAGCTGCCGGCTACCGTGTGTTACTTGGATCTGTCCGAGAAAGCTTAATTAGAAGGCGGACGGCGATGGCCGTCCGGCTTTCGGTTTCCGCTTCGGTCTATCGACCGTGGCGGAGTCTGCGTTCGAATGTCATGACAAGTTAACATTCGAACAAAAAAGGAAGGTGGCAAGGTGATGAAGAAAGTACTTATTACTCCGAAATCCTACCATCACTACAAAGACAAGGCTTACGCCATGCTTCGAGCCCAAGGATACGAGCCGATCGAGAACCGGACGGGACGTACGTTAACCGAAGACGAGATCGTCGAATTGGCCGGAGAGGGCGTGGTCGGAGTCATCGTCGGCGTCGATCCGATGTCGGCACGCGTGCTGGACCGCTTGAAAGACGTTCGCGCAATATCGAAGTACGGCATGGGCGTCGACAACATCGATACGGTCAGAGCCGCCGAACTTGGCATTCAGGTTCAAGCGGCGAAAGGCACGAATAACGTTTCCGTGGCGGAGCTTGCGATCGGGCTGATCTTCGCGATCTCGCGGCACATTCCCGAGATGGCGTGGGAAGTGAAAGCGGGCGGCTGGGGCCGCGTGCTCGGCAGGGAACTGACGGGCAAGAAGCTAGGTCTCGTCGGCGGGGGGCAAATAGGCTTCGAAGTGGCCAAGCGCGCTCTGGGGCTGGAGATGGAAGTGGCGGTTTACGATCCGTTCCTAACGGAAGAGGCGTTGGCATCGAAGCCGGGAATAAGGCTGGAACGCGATTTGGACGTGCTGTTCGCGGAATCGGATTATGTCTCGCTTCACGTTCCGGCTACGAAGGATACGTTGCATCTCGTTAGTGACCGGACGCTTTCGCTTATGAAGCCTACGGCTTTCTTAATCAATACGTCGCGGGGCGAATTGGTAGACGAGGAAGCCTTATACGAAGCGCTGTCGGGCGGCAAGCTCGCGGGCGCGGCTTCGGACGTCTACTCGAGCGAGCCGCCGCAACCCGGAAGCAAGTTAGCCGGATTGGATTCATTTATCCTCACGCCGCATACCGGCGCTTATACGCATGAAGCAATAGAGAAAATGGTCGTTCGGTCAACCGCGAACCTGCTTGAAATGCTGGCGCAAAGCGGAACGAACGCGTAACGACCTACTAAAGGAGAGAAACCGGCATGAAACTGAAACTGCCTGACAAAGCGACGCAACCGACAATGTATTTCATCGGCGTAACGACGGGCAAATCATCTATAATGAAACTATTCCCCGAATGGGCTAACGTTCTCGGATTGGACGGAGCGGTGATCAAAGGAATCGACATCGCCATTCACGCCGATCCTGAGGAATATCGCCGGGTAGTAGAGTTCATCCGCGACGACGAGTTGTCGCTCGGAGCGCTCGTAACGACGCACAAAATCGATTTATATGAAGCCGCGAAAGATTTGTTCGACGAGCTTGACCCGTACGCGACGATGTTCGGAGAGCTGTCTTCCATCTCGAAGCTGGACGGTAAACTTATCGGCCATGCGAAAGACCCGATAACGAGCGGTCTCGCCATGGAAGCGTTCGTCCCGCAAGGGTTCTGGGAAAACCATGGCGGCGAACTGTTCGTTATGGGCGCCGGAGGCAGCGCGATCGCGATCTGTTCCACGCTGCTCGAGGGAAAGCACGGTCGCGATATTCCGTCCCGCATCGTAGTTACGAACCGCAGCGAACCGCGGTTGAAGGAAATCGAGCGAATCGTTCGCACGCTGCGTCCGGACGTTCCGGCGGATTTTATTTTGACGCCCGGATCGGAAGATAACGATGCCGCGATGCTGGGCATCAAATCGCATTCCCTCGTTATTAACGCGACCGGACAAGGCAAGGATCGCCCGGGTTCGCCGTTGACGGACGGCGCCGTTTTCCCGCAAGGCAGCCTCGTATGGGAGCTCAATTATCGGGGAGAGCTCGACTTCATGAAGCAGGCGAACGTCTCGGCGTCTTCGCGAGAGCTGACGATCGAAGACGGCTGGATCTACTTCCTCCATGGCTGGACGCAGGTGATTGCCGAAGTGTTCCATCTGGATATGACGCAGGATCGGTTCGATCGCATCGAACGGTTATCCGCCGCAATTCGCTAGGAGATCGAAAGGAGAAATACAATCATGAACGACAAACAAGCCACTCTTCCGTTTACCGAATATTTCGATCTGCAAAGCGGGTTGTCGAGCACAAGGCCGTCGACGAAGCGTTCACTGTCACGAATGAAGGGCATGTATGCGAACGAAGCCGCTTTCGATCAAGCCGTCGCGGACGGAGACCCGCTAGTCTACGAATTTTACGAGCTGACTCTTCCCGAGCATCCGGGAGAACTGCTATTCGGTACTAGCATCCTTTATCCAGGGAAAGTCGGAGACGAGTATTATATGACCAAAGGTCATTTTCACACGATTCTGGAAACGGGCGAAGTCTATTATTGTCTATCGGGTCAAGGTTTCATGCTGATGGAAAATCCGGAAGGCGACGTTCGGATCGAGAAGTTCAGTCCGGGAGCGGCGGTTTACGTACCGCCTCGCTATGCTCACCGGAGCATCAACAGCGGCAGCAATGAACCGCTCGTCACCTTCTTCGTCTATCGGGCGGATGCGGGCCACGATTACGGGACGATCGAGACGAAAGGCTACCGCAAGCGGGTCGTAGATCGCGACGGCACGGCGGAAGTGATCGACAACGAGCGTTGGAAAGCTTAATTTAGGAGGAGTGGAATCGCAATGGAATATACTTTCTTGGGAAGATCCGGGCTTCGAGTGAGCAAGCTGTGTCTCGGTACGATGAACTTCGGCGTGGATACGAATGAAGCGGAATCGTTCCGCATCATGGATGAGGCGTTGGACGCGGGCATTACTTTCTTCGATACGGCGAATATTTACGGCTGGGGCGAGAACGCGGGTTTGACGGAGACGATCATCGGCAAGTGGTTCGCCCAAGGCGGACAACGCCGCGAGAAAGTCGTGCTGGCTACGAAAGTATTCGAACCGATCAGCAATCCGGTCGATGGCCCGAACGATGTTAAAGGGTTATCATTGTATAAGATCCGTCGTCATTTGGAAGGTTCTTTTCGCAGGTTGCAAACCGATCACGTCGAATTGTACAAAATGCATCATATCGACCGTCGCACGCCATGGGAAGAATTATGGGAAGCGTTCGAGACGATCGTTCGGCAAGGAAAAGCCGATTATATCGGGTCTAGCAACTTCGCGGGCTGGCAACTGGTCAAGGCGCAGGCGGCCGCGAAAGAGCGCAAGTTCATGGGGCTTGTGGTCGAACAACATAAATACAGCTTGTTGAACCGGATTCCGGAGCTTGAAGTATTGCCCGCTGCCCGGGATCTTGGCATCGGCGTCGTTGCTTGGAGTCCGCTGGACGGCGGTATGCTAGGCGGACGGGCGCTGAAGAGCGGCGGCGAAGGCCGTACCGACCGCATGAAGGAACGGATCGAGCAGCATCGGAGCCAGCTTGAAAGATTTTCGTCTCTCTGCGCGGAGCTAGGGGAGAAGGAATCGAACGTTGCCCTGGCGTGGGTGCTGGCGAACCCGGATCTGACGGCTCCGATTATCGGACCGCGGACGGCAGATCAACTGAAGGATGCGCTTCGCGCCGTCGAGCTATCGCTTGAGGCATCCGTGCTGGCGGAGCTCGACGCGATTTTCCCGGGACCGGGCGGAGAAGCTCCGGAAGCTTATTCTTGGTAAAAGTAGCAACGGCGAGAAGACGAGGATCGTCTTAACCGCTAGGAGTTAGTTGATGCTCGTACTCATAGATGAATAAAGAGAAAAAGAAGCGCTTCGGTCTATACGCCGGAGCGCTTCTTTGTGACGAACGGCTGTTGAAAGAATTCGAGATGAGGTTGCATTACGAACGGGATAGAGTACTCTCAGTGCGCTACAGTCAGTTCGGGCAACGGATGGTGAGGCAGCGGTCTAATGGGTTGGAAATCAAAGAAAAGTGTGCTGCAAGCCGCTGGCAGCGGTCTAACCAACAGCCAGCGAGAGGAGCCCGACCTAAAAAAAACACAAGCGCGATTAAAGCGATTCCATTGTTGACGGTCCCCCGCAAAGGCTAGGATGAGAGTATGAACAACGCCAATTGCGAAAGGGGGGACGGCTCTTGCTCGGTTACATGTGGAAGTACCGGACGTTGTATCTGATCTCGATCCCGGGCATCGTCTATTTTCTCGTGTTCAAATACGTGCCATTGCTCGGATCGGTTATCGCGTTCCAAAATTACAATTTGTTCGCCGGCTTCGGGGGAAGTCCGTGGGTTGGCTTCGAACATTTCGAGAGGATGTTCAGCCATTACGATTTCCTGCGCATTCTGAAGAACACGCTGCTGCTGGGCGCTTACGACATCTTGTTCGCGTTCACCGCGCCAATCGTACTCGCTCTGCTGCTTAACGAAGTGAGGCTTACCTTGTACAAAAAACTGATACAGACGATCGTATACGCTCCGCACTTCTTGTCTTGGGTCATCATTAGCGGTATTTTCGTCGGCATGTTATCTCCTTCGTCGGGTATCGCGAACGTCATTCTCGGTTGGTTCGGCATCGATCCGATTTATTTTCTCGGGGAAGATTCCTATATCCGTGCCATTCTCGTCGGCTCCGGTTTATGGCGGGATGTCGGATGGGGCACGATTATTTATTTGGCGGCGTTGACCGGAATTAATCCGGAGTTGTACGAGGCATCCGAGATCGATGGGGCCGGCAGATGGAAACAGACGTTAAAAATAACTCTGCCAGCGCTTCTGCCCGTCATAACGGTATTGTTTTTGCTGAAAATCGGAGATTTCATGGATTACGGCTTCGAACGCGTATTCGTGTTCCAGAATCCGCTGAACATTCAGAACAGCGAAATTCTCGACACTTACATTTACAAAGCCGGTTTGAAGCAATTGCAGTACAGCTATGCCACCGCGATCGGATTGTTCAAGTCCGTAGTCGGATTGATTTTATTGGTCATGGCTAATTCGTTGAGCCGCAAAGCAACCGGGGAATCGTTGTATTAAAGGAGGGGCGGCCGTGATCGGACGCGAGCATTGGAGCAGGAAGCTGTTCTTGATTTGCAACTATATATTTCTGACGGGATTGTCCCTTACGATGCTGCTGCCGTTCTTGAACGTCATCGCGCAATCGTTTAGCGGATCCGCGGCGATCGACCGGGGCGACGTCATGTTCTGGCCCGTCGATTTTACGCTGAATTATTACCGGTACGTGTTCGACGACGCATCCATCTGGCGCGCATTCGGAGTTACCGTATACATTACGGTTGTCGGTACCGCTATTAACCTCATCGCTACTTCGTCGCTCGCCTATCCGCTGTCGAGAGGGGAATACGTCGGCCGAAAATTTATTATGCTGTTCGTGCTGATGACGATGATTTTTACCGCGCCGCTGATTCCCCAATTTATTCTGATGAGGGAAATTAATCTGATCAATACGTTGTGGGCGTTAATGATTCCGACGGCCATCAGCGCGTTTAACATGATCGTTCTGCGTTCCTTCTTCATGCAAATTCCGACGGAGCTGATCGACAGCGCCAGAATCGACGGTTGCGGGGAGCTGCGGATTCTATGGCGATTGATGCTGCCATTGTCCAAGCCTGCACTGGCGACGGTCGGAATATTTTATTCGGTAACGAACTGGAACAAATATATGGATGCGTTGTATTATTTGAATGATCGCAGCCTATATCCTCTGCAGGTCAAGTTGAGAGAACTATTGATCAACGACGATCTTGTCGACACCGGCAACTTGCCGTTCGATGTGGCTTCCCAATCGGTGCAAGGCGTGCAGATGGCGGTTATATTGGTCGCGACCGTTCCGATCATCCTCTTGTATCCGTTTATGCAGCGGTATTTTATTAAAGGAATGCTCATCGGCTCGATCAAATCTTGATTTGGAATAATTATTATTTTATATAAAAAAATGACAAACGAAGCCAAAGCGACTCCATTGTAGGCGACGCCTCGACCTTCCTATACTGAGGTTGTGTTATGAAAGCGCTCTACCTAATCTATGGCGACTGAGGAGTTGAGGGGGATCTATGAAAAAACTGTTCGTATCCGCGCTGATCGCGACGATGTTCGTCTCTACGTTGGCGGCCTGCTCAAGCAACAATGAACCTTCGGGAAGTGCGAGCGCTCCCGCAAGTTCCGCCGCATCCAGCGAGAAGCCTTCCGAGCCGGCGAAAGCCGATCCGACCGGATTCTCGATTTCGATGCGGACGTTAAACGTGTCTTACGTGGAGCAGCATCCGGACATCAACAAGGACAAGTACGTGCTCGAACTGGAGAAAATGACGAACACCGATTTGGATATTCGTTTGATCCCGCATAACGAGTATCAGGATAAAATGGTTCAAATGTTCGCGACGAACGACATTCCGGACGTCGTGCAAGGCAGCGGCGGAATTAGCGGCAACGAGTTGGCGGGGGCGGTACCGAATGGCGTCTTCTTGCCTTTGAACGATCTGCTTAAGGAGCACGGGCAAAATTTGCTGAAGTTTATTCCCCAGGAAGCTTGGGCGAGAATGACGGATTCCAAGACCGGCAATATTTACGGCATTCCCGAAATCCTAAGCAACCCGTCGCGAAGGGCGACTTGGATCCGGACGGATCTGCTGGAAAAGACGGGCAAGCCGGTTCCGAAGACGGTGGAAGAAACGATCGACGTACTGCGGGCGTTCAAGGAGCTTGGCGTCGAGCAACCGTACGCCGGCCGCAAAAACTTCAAGTACGCGGACACGTTCTTCGGTTCGTATGACGTCCTCGGGTATTTGAACTCGTTCAAGCAGTTCCCGGACGGTAAAGTCAAACCGAGTTTCTTCGACGCCGAGGCGATGAAAAAAGCGCTTCTGGCTTACAAAGCGATGTACGACGAAGGGCTGATCAGCAAGGAATTCGCTACGGTCGAAAGCGCCGATTTCAAGAGCATCGTCACGAGCGGCAAAGCGGGAATGTGGTCGATGAACGCCAACGAACTCCCGATCTGGGGCGCTCAGCTCATGGCGAACGTTCCCGGCGCGAAGGTTGCGCTCATCCCGTCTCCGGTCGGAGACGACGGCAAAGGCGGTTACGGTCACTATAATCCGGTCACGAGATCGTATTTTATTAACGTGAAGGCGAAAGACAAGGCTGCCGAAATCGTGAAATTCTTCGATTGGATGGTCGGCGAACAAGCGGAGCTGTTTTTCAGCTACGGGATCGAAGGAGAAGACTACCAAACCGACGGAAGCAACGTGCAATACGTCGCTCCGACGGACGAGGAAGGCACCAACAAGCAGCGTTATTTGAACTATTGGTTATGGATGGTTCAAGACACGACCTACAACAAACGGATCGCCGATCTATCCGAGCCGGGCAAGATGATGGTCGATGCTTTCGACAATATGCTGTCCAAGGAAGGGCGCAGAGGAATCGAGTTCGAGCCGAGGTTAGAGGCGCTCGTGAAATACCCGGATTTGAATCCGTTGTCCGATCAGCTTCCGCCGCTCGTACTCGAGCATGTGCTTAAGATGGTGTACGGCAAAGAGCCGATCGACAATTACGAGAAAGTGCTCGAGGAGTATTTATCCAAAGGCGGCAACGAAGTGATCGAGGAAGCAACTGCACGTTATAACGATAAAGATAACGCTTTCGAATAATGATCGCTAGAATCTCCGGCTTGTACTAGAATGGCAATATGAGTTTCGGATGCTCTTCCCGCCGGGATATCGATTCCGTCGGGAGAGCATCTTGTTTGCTCCCAATTCGGAATTGCCCAACGAGGCAGGCAAGGAGGAATCATCCATGTACCGCATCCTGGTTGTTGACGACGAGCCGATGATCCGCAAGGGATTGCAGAAGCTGATTAGGGAATCCGATCTGGCCGTCTGCGAAGCCGATACGGCGGAGAACGGGGCCGAGGCGCTCGAGAAGATCGCGTTGCGCCGGCCGCATCTCTTGTTCACGGACATCAAGATGCCTAAGATGGACGGCTTGGAACTATGCCGGCAAGTGAACGAACGGTACCCCGACTTGCCGGTTGTCGTCATATCGGGATATGGAGATTTCGAATACGCCAGACAATGCCTGTCATTCGGCGTTAAGGAGTATATGCTTAAGCCCGTTACGAAAGCGGCGGTAAGCCGGACGGTCGCCAAGCTCATCTCGGGTTTGGAAGCCCGTCAGCCGCAGGCTTATATTCCGTTGTCCATGACCGAAGCGTGGCTGGATCGACTAAGGGAAGGCATATGGCATTTGCGTCCTGAAACCATCGAACAGGTCATGGAGCAGATCGGATTATACTGCGCTTCCGTTAAGATCGACGCCCGCCAGTTGGGAGAGCTCGCACAAGAGATTTCCGACAAGCTGCTCGATCGCTTGAATGCGCTGGACGTGTATCCGTTCGAACGTCCGCAAAGGCTTGCGGAGGGGGATTTGCCAGCGCTTGAATGGTTACATCGGTCGATGATCGGAACGTTGGGGCTATTGCGAGCGAAACGCAAAGGAAACTTGAAGGAACCGGTCGAGGAAGCGAAAAACTACATCGAGCAGCACTTGAACACGGAGCTGTCGCTGGAGGAAGTGGCCGATAGGCTCGGCCTAAACCCGTCCTATTTCAGTCAGTTATTCAAACAAATGACGAACGAAACGTTCGTGCAATATCGGACGAAACGGCGGATGGAGAGGGCAAAGCGGTTATTGTCGATGCCGTATCATAAAATCACCGACGTCTCCGCCGAAGTCGGATTCGCCGATCATCCTCATTTTACGAAAACATTCAAAAAATATAGCGGCCTTACGCCGTCCGAATACCGGGATTCGTTAGGGATCAAAGGATGAAGAGGAGCCTATCCCGGAAGCTGTTTCTGTATTTCTTCATCGTGATCTTGTTCTCGCTGTCGACGGTCGCCGTCTTCACGTATTTGGAATCTTCCGCCGCGATCGACAAGCAAGTCGAGAAGTACATTTCCACCGTGATCGATAATGCGGGCGCGCAGACGGATTTCCAGCTCGAGACGTTCGAGAGGGTGAGCAATTCGATTCTCTCGCAGCTGGCGGTCAAGAAGTTTCTCGATATGGATCCGAAGGATAGTTATGAATTCTATCGCTTCACGAACGTGATCCGGCAAGACGTGTTTCAGAAAATTTTCATTACGTACCCGACGCAAATTCATATGATGTACATTTTGGGCGAGCATGGGCGGTCGATCTTCGACCAGAACCAAAGCTTCTCTTCGCTATCGGTCGATCCGACGGCCAGATATAACGAATTAAAAGATAAAACGCCCGAAAACGGCGCGATTGCGATTCTGGGCACCGGACTGACGAAAGACGAACGGGTCGTGACGATCGCGCGCAAGATCAGAGGCTATTCTTCTTATGCGGTGAAAGGCATTCTCGCGATCGAGTTGAACGAGAGCCAGCTGTCGAATATGTGGAATCAAGTCGATCTTGGAGAGAACGGGTTTTTCTTCATCCTCGATCCAGAGGGGGAAGTCGTTTATGCTCCCGATGGAGCGACGAGAAGCGAGATCGCGGCGACGGGCATCGGACGAAAAATCGCGGGAAGCGGGAACAGCCGATTTTTCGAAACGATAAACGGGAAAAGCACGTTGATCGTCTCGCGCAAGTCCGATTATTCCGGTTGGACGATGGCGATCTCGATGCCTCTGGACGAGCTTCGGGCTCCGGTATCCGGCATACGGTCCACGACCGTAACGGTCGGTCTCGCGACGCTGGCGATCGCCCTGTTCTTAGCTTTCCGGTTCGGCAATTCGATCGTGCGTCCGATTCGGACGTTGAAGAACGGGATGCGCGAGACGGAGAAGGGCAATTGGAAAAGCATCGAGATGAAGCCCCGGGACGACGAGATCGGGGGGCTTATCCATAGCTACAATCTAATGGTAAGCAGATTATCCGACATGATCGAGCGGGTATACGATACGGAGCTGAGCAGCCAGAAGACGAAGCTGCAGCTTCAAGAAATCGAATTGGAGCGGCATAAGGCGGAGTTTCAAGCGTTGCAGTTGCAGATTAATCCTCATTTTCTGTACAACACGTTGGAGACGATCAATTGTTATGCCATCGTTCAAGATTCGGACGAAATATCCGAAATGGTCGAGGCGATGGCTTTTATGTTCCGCTATTCGATTCAGACGAATCTGGAAGAAGTCACGTTGGTCAACGAGTTGAATCACGTACGCAATTATATGATTATCCAGAAACACCGCATCGGGCGCGATTTCGAGATCGACGTCGCCACGCCGCCAGCGCTTCTTCTGTCGAGAATGGTTAGGCTGACGTTGCAGCCGATCGTGGAAAATATTTTCCAACATGCGTTCTCGGAAGGTTTCGAATCTTGGCATTTCATTCGGATCGACACCCGCGTCGAGGGCGAGCAATTGCTCGTTATCGTCGAAGACAACGGAGTGGGAATGACTCATGGGAAGCTGGCGGCATTGCGTAAGAGGCTGGATAGGAACCGGTTGGCCGACGCGGAGGAACGGGAAGGAAAGCGCCGGGGAATCGGGCTCGTGAACGTGCATCGGCGCATTCAGATGGTATACGGCGACGAATACGGATTATCCGTCGAAAGTCCGAACGGCGAAGGAACGCGGGTCATGCTGAGAATGCCTAACGCGGTCCGATTGCAACTGAAGACGAACAGGGACGGGACGAACAGTTAGAATTAACGCAACGAGAGAGAGTGAGGAATCCGAGATGATCATCGATTTGACGGGAAGATCGGCTATCGTAACCGGAGCCAGCGGAGGAATCGGCAAAGCGATCGCGACGGCGTTGGCGGCAGCGGGGGCAAAGGTAGCTGTTAATTATTTGAGTAGCGGGGATGCGGCCGAAGAAGCGGTTGCTTCGATTAGAAGCCTAGGAGGACAGGCGGTCGCGATACAAGCGGATGTCTCTCTTGCGGAGGGAGCGGAGAAGCTGGCAAGGGAGGCAAAGGAAGCTTTCGGCGAACCGATTGAAATTCTCGTTAACAATGCCGGGCATCTCGTTCAACGGTTGTCCAACGAAGAGATGACGGAGGACCTTTACGAGCGAATCATGGACGTGAACTTGAAGAGCGCCGTGTTCGTCGCCAAGGCGATTATTCCCGGGATGAAGGCGTCCGGCAACGGACGGATCGTGAACCTGACCTCGGTTGCCGCGCATAACGGGGGAGGACCGGGCGCTTCGATCTATGCGGCCAGCAAAGCCGCGGTCATTGCCTATACGAAAGGTTTGGCCAAGGAGCTTGCCGGCAGCGGCATTAACGCGAACGCGATTTCGCCGGGTTTTATCGGAGGAACGGCTTTCCATTCGACGTTTACATCCGCGGGCGCGAGGGAAGCGACGATTCAAGGCATTCCTCTGCGCAGGGAAGGAACGCCGGAAGACGTGGCGGGCGTCGCGTTGTTTCTCGTATCGGAATTGTCCGCTTATATTACGGGAGAGACGATCGAAGTCAACGGCGGAATGTACATGCGATAGCCGCGTCGCTTGCCTACACGAACAGCGAGAGGGGAGTTTCGGAATGTCCAAGCTATTCGAGCCCGTCAGCGGTCTGCTGACTGTGCCTTATGAACCGAACGATCGATCGGAGCTGCGCGAAAATCCGCCGAGGTTTACCTGGATGCCCGCGAAACCGGAAGAGGACCGGTACGTGCTGCAAGTGTCGTCTTCGGCCGGCTTCGAAGCGGATCTCACGGAGACGATCGAGCCCGTGCCTTATAACTTTCATACGCCTGATCGCGTTTACGAACCGGGAACTTATTATTGGAGATATGCGCTATTAGAGGAAGTAGGCCAAGGAAAGGTCGTTCGTTCCGATTGGAGCGCGACGAGATCGTTCGTCGTGCCGGAGAGAGTCGCGGAAACTCCGCTGCCTTCCCGACAATCGAGGTACGCCGAAGCATCCTCTTCCCATCCCAGACTCTGGCTGCAGCCCGAACGGGTGGAAGCTTTCCGGCGGAGGATAAGCGAGGAACATACGGCTTTCGGTTGGGACGTCTTTCTCGAGAAATCGGTTCGTCCATGGCTGGATAAGGAACCGATTGCGGAACCGGCGCGTTATCCGGACAACAAACGGGTAGCCGCCCTATGGCGCCGAATGTACATGGATTGCCAGGAGACGCTTTACGCGATTCGCCATCTGAGCGTCGCGGGGGTTTTGTTGGAAGACGAGAACATCATCGAGCAAGCGAAGATGTGGTTGTTGCGCGTGGTCGGTTGGGATGTCCGAGGTACGACATCTCGAGATTACAACGACGAGGCCGCTTTCCGGATCGTCCAAGCGGTTGCGTGGGGCTACGATTGGCTGCACGGATACTTGTCCGATGAAGAAAGGTCGACGGTGCGAGCGAATTTGCTGGCACGCACCGAGCAAGTCGCGCATCACGTTATCGAGCGTTCACGCATCCATCGGGTTCCTTACGATAGCCATGCGGTGAGATCGTTATCGTCCGTGCTCGCTCCGGCTTGTATCGCGATGTTGCACGAGGAGCCCAAAGCCCGAGAGTGGCTCGATTATACGCTCGAGTATTTTTCTTGCCTATATACTCCATGGGGCGGAGCGGACGGGGGATGGGCGGAAGGTCCGATGTATTGGACGACAGGTTTGGCCTATTTGATCGACGCGTTTAACTTGATCCGCCATTACGTCGGAATCGACTTGTTCGAACGTCCGTTCTTCGCGAGTACGGGGGATTTTCCCCTCTATACGAACAGTCCGGATACGATCAGGGCGAGCTTCGGTGACCAATCGTCGCTCGGGGAACCTCCTAGCCTGAAGACCGCGTACAACATTCGCCAGTTCGCCGGATTGACGGGGAACGGACTTTACCAATGGTACTATGAGCAAGTCCGACAGTCGGATAAAGACGCGGATTCGAAGTTTTACAATTATGGTTGGTGGGATTTCCGTTTCGACGACTTGCTGTACCGGCACGATTATCCCGAAGTCGAACCCGTCGCGCCTGTCCCGGGCGAAGTTGAACCCGTAAAATGGTTCCGCGACGTGGGTTGGGTCGCGATCCATCGCCGGATGGACGATCCGTCGGAGCATATTCAACTGCTTGCCAAGAGCAGTTCTTATGGTTCGCTTAGCCACAGTCACGGCGATCAGAACGGATTCCTGCTGCATGCTTACGGCGAACCGCTCGCTATCGACAGCGGGTATTATATTGCTTTCGGAAGCACGATGCACCGCAATTGGAGGAGACAGACGATCTCCAAGAACGTCTTGTTGATCGACGGCCAAGGGCAATATGCCGGGACGGACAAGGTAAAGTGCAAGGAAGCTTCCGGCTGCGTCGAAGAAGCGTCGTCCCGTCCGGGACTCGCTTACGTCCGAATGGACGCGACGCCGGCTTACCGTGAGAACGCGCCGCAGCTTAAGCGGTACGTGCGCGAAATTCATTGGTTGGACGATTCGTACGCGGTCATCGTCGATTCGGTCGACCTGGATCGACCGGGTCGCGTCGCCTGGCTAATGCATGCGCTCGATAAAATGCGTTTGAAGGGACAGTCGTTTCGGGTCGTCGGCGCCAAGGCGGAGATGGAAGGACGTTTCGTCTACTGCTCTTCCGGCGATCTGGAGCTAAGCCAGCACGATCGGTTTACGGACGTCGAGCCTTCCGAGGTGGAGGGACTGGCGAGTCACTGGCACTTGTCCGCCGAGACGGGGCTCGCGACCAGCCACCGAATCGTAACGCTGCTTGTGCCGATGAAGAAGGATGCGAACCAATACGTCTCGTATTTCATCGACGATCAGGATCATGGCATTCATTTGTATTTTACGGACGCGAACGGATCGACGCGGATGGTGGCCGTAAGCAAAGCTTATTAGACGTTGTGAGGAGGAAGAACCGGAATGAGCAACATCGGGATCTGGGAAAACGCGGAGCCGGGCGTGCGACGTAAAATATTGCGAGCCGAGGGCGGTCTAATGATGATGGAGGTTCATTTCGAGAACGGGGCGGAAGGATACGAGCACGACCACCCGCACGAGCAAATGTCCTATTGCTTGAAAGGCACAATGGTATTCACGATCGACGGGGTCAACACGACTATTACGCAAGGGGAGTCGATCTATATCCCGAGTCAAGCGCGTCACGGAGCGAAAGCGCTCGAGCCTTCGGCGCTGCTGGACACGTTCACGCCGATCCGCCGCGATTTACTGCGGCTCGATACGTGAACGTGTACCGATCGCGAGCGTAAATGGCGTTCGCTCGAATTAGCAATCGCGGATTTACATCGGCTTCTCACAGAGCCGATATAAATCCGCGATAGAGGGTATTGAACTCTTCGGGCGCATCGGCGTTCGCGCAATGTCCCGCTCCAGCGATGGTGGCCATTCGGGAGCGGGATTCAAGCCGATGAAGCTCCAACGCGGCTTGTCGCGCCAGCAGGAGGTCGTGTTCCCCGACAACGATGAACAACGGGTAGGGCATAGGAGCGCTTTTGGGGACGAGGAACGAATTCATCCCGCTCATCGAAGAAAACGAGCGCCGGCTAAAAGCTTGAATGCCTTGCTCGAATAACCGTTTTCCGCGTTCGGTGTGACAGGAGACGGAGAGTAAGTAGCGCTTAAATCGCTTCATGGAAAATAGGACGAGTAGCATCCACTTCAAGCCCTCCTTCTTTTGAGCGCGTAGGATGGCTTTGTTCGCTTTGTGTACCGAGTAACCTCCGACCATCGTAACCGACTTGACTTGGTTCGGATATTGGTCGGCGAACGCTTGGGCGACTAGCGATCCCAAAGAGATTCCTAGGAGATGGCAGCTTTGAATGCGATGCTCGGATAGAATAGAGCAGCATATTTCGGGCATATCCTTAAGCGTGATTCGGTTAGATAAACCGGAATTCGTTCCGTGACCGGGGAGATCGATTAGAACGATTCGATAGTCACCTTCGAAATAAGCGACCTGATCTTGGAACAGAGAACTGTCGGCGAACGCCGCGTGAAGCATCAGAATCGTTTCTATCCCATCTTCGTTACGAACGCGGTAGCGAATTTCTTCGTTACGGAATACGATTTTCCTCTCCCCCATCCGAAGATCCCTCCAGCTCTATTTTGAATTGAGAGAACCAATCCAGCATGCATCGGTGCAGATGGATTCCAAATTCCAATGTCTTAATCTGATATGCCGCAATTTGCCGGAGATGATCCGGAACGGTTATTTTCGCGGCTTCGAGGGAGGCCGCATCGAACTCTTCGAGAGAGGATTCAAGCTCGGCAACGATGGCGTTAACGATAACCAATCGTTCTTCAGGGGTCATCAACCCTAGGAAAAACAGCCTCGTCGTCATTTCCTGTTCCAATCGGCTAGGAGCGATCGGAGAAAGCATCCAATTCATAAAATGACGTTTTCCGGAATCGTTGACGGTATACAGTTTTTTTCTGCGCCCCTGTTGAGCGGCTTCCGACCACTCGACCTGGAAGCCTTCTTCGAGTTTCTTGAGCGCCGCTTGGATGCTCCCGAGACTTGCGCTGTAGAACGGAGAAACTTTCCTTTGCAAAATTTTCTTAATATCGTATTGCGATAGGGACCGGATCATAAGAAGACCCAAAATGACAAACTCCATTGACATCATCTCGATTCTATTTCCATGGGGATAGCAATATCATAATATACCCATTAGGTATATACAAGAGGGGAAAGCAATCCAAAAGAAATCGCGGAGGTTGACAGTATTATAATGAATAAAACCGATCTTTAAGCTCGGTTCTTCTATGTTTAGACACCGGTAGCGCCAATTTGATGAAAAGGGAGCAAACCGACATGCAGAAGATATCTCCGTTCTTATGGTTTGACGGACAAGCGGAAGAGGCGATGAATTTCTACACTTCCATCTTTAACAATTCGAAGATCGAAGACGTTAATCGAAACGGAGCCCAGGTGATCTCCGGAACATTCCAATTGGAAGGCCAACGCTTCATGGCGCTCAACGGGGGGCCTCAGTTCAATTTTTCCCCGGCCATCTCGCTGTTCGTCAGTTGCGAGACGCAGCAGGAAGTAGACGAGTTGTGGGAGAAGCTGTCCGAAGGCGGGGAAAAACAAAGATGCGGCTGGCTGCAAGATAAATTCGACGTATCTTGGCAGATCATTCCTACCGCTTTAGGAACCTTGTTGTCCGACAAGGACGCCGCGAAAGCTCAAAGGGTCATGCAAGCGATGTTGCAGATGGATAAGATCGATATCGAGAGGCTGCAGCAAGCTTCCGAGGGTTAGGGTTGCGAAGAATGGGATCTCGAATGTAAACACGTGCCTGATCCGGGTGCGTGTTTTTACGTTCGACTATCGGATGTGATATCCATCAATGTAAGTTGGAGAAGCACAAAACAAACGTGTACCGCCTAAGGATGACGGCACCGGAGTTATGCTTGACGATTCACGATAACATGCTGCTGGATGCTCCTGGATGGCACCGTCGATAAGAAGGATGGGCTTTACTGGCTTGCTCTTCTGAGAATTACGGAATCGTGTTCCGTTATTCCTTGCGACGACCTACTTCCGCGATCGTTTAGCGGCAGGGATTTCCGCTATTCCCCGGTTTATTGGTGGTAACGAGAGTGGGTGGGAGCAATAAAGGAACTCAGTTCCGGTATCTCCCTCGAAAACAAACTTCGCACTCGAATAACGGAAAAATATGCCGGTATTAGGTAAGTTTGAATCTGCTCACTGAGCGAAATAGCGGAAGCTCAGCACCCTTATTTCTTTGGAAACCCGCTCGCGGAGAGAACCAGTGGCGGGATTGTTTCAATTTCATAAGCGATTGCCCTGCAAATGTGCCCCTACTCAAAACCGCGCTAAATTGTCGTCATATGTATTTTGAACGAGTATTTTGACGTCATAGACTCCTTTGTACCTATGAAAATAAGACGATATACGAATGATTCTTTTTCCTGTATCGTAAGATAATGTAAGATTTAGTAACACGAATCGACCGAATATTGAGGAGGGCGCCAATTGTTACGACACTCTATGTTCAAAATGAGGCCAAATCGCGCAATATTACTTTCTTCCGTAGTTGCCTTCTGCGTCATCGCTTCCCCATTGGCGGCTGTAGCTGCCGAAACGGATTCGCCGACCGTAAAACTGCGTATTATGGAAACGACGGACCTGCACACGAATATGGTGAACTACGATTATTTCTCGGACAAGCCTACGGATGAATACGGCTTCGCGAAAACCGCGACACTGATCAAGAAGGCGCGGGACGAGGCGAAGAACAGCGTGTTGATCGACAACGGCGACCTGATCCAAGGCAATCCTCTCGGCGACTACGTGGCTAAGATTGCTCCCTTGAAGAAAGGCGAGACTCATCCGGTATTCAAAGCGATGAATCTAGTCGGTTACGACGTAGGGAATTACGGCAATCACGAATTCAATTTCGGGTTGGATTTCCTGGCCAATTCCGTGAGCGGCGCGAAGTTTCCGTATATTAACGCGAACGTATATAAATTCGACGGCGATAAAGACGAATCCAACGACGTGAATATGTTCAAACCGTACCTCATCTTGGACAAGGAGGTCGTCGACGAGTCGGGCGCCAAGCATAAGCTTAAAGTAGGCGTAATCGGATTCGTGCCTCCGCAAATTAATCAGTGGGACAAAGCTAATCTGGAAGGAAAAGTCATAACGAAGGACATCGTGAAAACCGCGGAGAAATTCGTGCCGGAGATGAAGAGCGCGGGCGCGGATCTGATCATCGCCGTTCCTCACTCGGGATTCGAAGATATTCCGCAGGTTGAAAATATGGAAAACTCCGTGTTGTATTTGAGCAAAGTGAAGGGAATCGACGCGATCTTGTTCGGTCATGCCCATAAGATTTTCCCAAGCGCGTCGTTTAAGGACTCCGACATCGTGAACGTGGCCAAAGGAACGATCAACGGCGTGCCGTCGGTCGAACCCGGCTTCTGGGGGAACAACCTTGGCATTATCGATCTAACGTTAAAGCAAACCGACGGAAAATGGTCCGTTGCGGATTCCGCGGTCTCCGTCAAACCGATCTACGATACGGCTAATAAGAAGTCGCTGGTCGATGCCGATACAAGCGTATTGGACGCAGTCTACGAGGATCACCAGCATACTCTGGATTACGTTCGCGGTTCGGTCGGGCAAACAACCGCTCCGATCAACAGCTTCTTCGCGCTCGTACAGGACGATCCTTCCATTCAGATCGTGACGAACGCTCAGAAGTGGTACGTCGAGAAACATCTGCAAGGAACGGAATACGAGGGAATTCCCGTATTATCCGCAGGCGCACCGTTCAAAGCGGGCGGACGCCAGGGTCCGGCTTATTTTACGGACATTCCTAAGGGAGATATCGCGATCAAGAACGTATCCGATCTCTACTTATACTCCAATACGGTGAATGCCGTTCTCGTGACGGGAGCCGAAATTCAAGAGTGGCTGGAATGGTCCGCGGGGCAATTCAATAAAGTCGATACTACAGTTAAGGGAAAACAAGAGCTTATTAATTTCGATTTCCCGACTTACAATTTCGACGTTATCGATGGCGTTACGTATCAGATCGATGTCACGCAACCGGCTAAATACGATGCCAAGGGAGACGTACTTAATGCAGGCTCTAACCGGATCAAGAACCTGTCCTATGAAGGCAAACCGATAGATCCGGATAAAAAATTCATCGTGGCGACGAACAACTACCGCGCTTCGTCGAGCAAGTTCGCGAATCCGGACGGCAAACGAATCGTTCTGGCTTCGCCCGACGAGAATCGGCAAGCGATTATCGATTACATTCAAACGTCCAAGACGATTAACCCTAGCGCGGACGGCAACTGGTCGTTACTCCCGATAAAAGCCGACGTACTGGTCACCTTCAAAACATCGCCGGCTGCCAAGACGTTCGCCTCCGATCTGAAAACGATGACTTTCGTCGAAGAATCGGCGGATGGGTACTCCGAATATAAATTAAATTTCGCCGAGTTTAGCGCGCCTGTCGTAACCGCTCCCGAGCCGGAAACCGAAACGGAGCCGGAGCAAGAGCCGGAGCAAGAGCCGGAGATCATCGTCGATCCGGGTCCGATCGTTTCGGAAGATATCGCTTATATCGTCAAGAAAGGCGATACGTTGTCCGAGATCGGAGCCGAGTACGGAGTGGATTGGAAGCTTCTGGCCAAGATCAACAAATTGAAAAACCCGAATCTGATCTATGTCGGACAAACGATCGTCATTCCGGCGACTAAATAATACGTCATCTAATAAGCCCTTGCCGTTTCCCTCGGGATACGCGTTAGGGCTTTTTTTTCGTTTGCAATCCGTTGAAGAGCAGTATCAAATAAGTTCCTTACTTACGAAAGGGATACGTTAATACAATAAAGTGCGTACTGTTCAAAGACGAAAGGAGTTGGTAATGTTATCGAAAAGAAAGGATGAGGCTGGAAATGGCGGAGTTTCGATTGAACGTAGGGAAGCGATCGATCGTATGGGGAACGAGGATCGATGTCGATATCGATGTCAATGGAGTCGCCGATGGGGTTGTCGGAGGAGAAGCTATAAATTCTATAAGTCGATCGCATGGGAGCGAAGGTTGGGATTGGGATCTCCCCGACGGCGTGTATCGGGCGAAAGGGATCGTTAGGGAATTAGGAACTCTTCTTGAGGCGATCTTAATTCAACTTGGCGATTCGGCGGATTCGGAGGCATTGCTCTTGAATATCGAAGCGAGTCTCGCGATTTCCGGAAGGGAAGCCGTGCTGCCGCTTCGTTCGCTTGAGCTTGGAGATAAAGCCGGATCGGAGCTTTCCGGGCAAGCGGAGCGCGTCGGAGCTTCGTTGGCGGGTTGGGCGCGGGAGTTCTTAGCACAAGAGCATGCGCTTAAACAATACGGGAAATCGACTCTTGGCGAACTTCGGTTCAGAAGCCGATGCGATCATCATCTATGGACTCCGAAAGTAACCGAGTTGCTGACGGGGGCCGGGGGAGGACCTTCGGTCATGCAGCTATTCAATGAATATTTGCATCAGATCGTGCTTCTAAGAGATGCTCTAATTCCCTTCGATAATTGGGAAGAAGTCCCGATTGAGCTCAAGGGTCGGGGAGACGGGAAAGGTTTTAGATTTCTGGAGCAAGCCCGAACGGAATTCCTCTCGGAGTTGCTCGTGCGGAAGATGTCCCACAAAGGGCTTGTTCGTTTTGCCCAAACCGCGTTGAGCTCGGGATTGTCCAAGGTCGGTTACGGATTTCAATACAAGCACGGTACGATACTCCCGGCTAGCTTGGGCGGCGCATTGGAGTGCGGCCCATCCTATTTACTTCGGTGGTATCCGGTCTGGACGACAGGAAACGAATCTTCCGTTGAACCGACAGCGGTAGTAATCGATTATGCCTCCCCGGATTATTACTCCGAGCCTCGCAGCCATGCGGGATCGGGCTTACCGTTTCGGTTAGCGATCGCGAATCTGAAGCTTGAGGATATCGATGAAGCTCGACTTATCGAGATTGTTGGCGAAACGGACCGGATTGAGCTGCAGTATCGGCTTCGGATCGAGTCCGTTGACTATGGCGTGGATCTCGGTCAAGCGTTGAGAGGGCATCGTTTCATGTATCGGCCCCATTCCGATTCGAAGTCGGAGGAGAGCACGACCGTGAAGGAGAATGCGGATATGATAGGGCATCGCGTGCAGGACATCCTCGGTTTGCCGGGACTGGTCACGAGCGATTCCGGCATTCATTACATCTCCGCCGAAGGGAACTCTATCGTCCAATGGGCTTTGCTCGGTAAAATCTATCCTGAGAACGTAATACTGCTGAACGATGGAGAGCCGGATGAGCTTGAGGCTGCAAAAGATTCCGGGAAAGGGTTCGGGACGAAATTTTTGATCCGATAAACGTATTAAAGCTCCGTTCGGAGGCATCGGATCGGGGCATTAAGTTTGTTTGTTTTTGAGGTAGTCCGACCCTAATTCGCACAACGTATTCAGCATCGGAACTAAGCTTAGTCCTAGCGGAGAAAGGAAATATTCGACTTTTGGCGGGGCTACGGCATATACTTTCCGGATAACGAGCCCGTCGTTTTCTAATTCCCGCAATTGCATCGTTAACATTTTCTGAGTTGCCCCGGGCATTAATTTCTGCAGCTCGTTGTAACGAAAAGTTTGGTTGGATAGATGGGATAAGATCAATACTTTCCACTTGCCGCTAATCAATCCCAGAATAATTTCCGAAGCGCATTGATAATCGTATTTCTTAAACTTAATCACAACCGGCACCTCGTTTCTTGAAGTAAATCATATTATTCACCTGTATTTACTATGAATTATAACAAACTTATCGGGAAAGATTCAATTTATTGTTTGAGAATACGATGCCGTCCGTTGGAAGAAATCACCCCCAGTGAGTTTATGATATACTGTTTATTATATAAACAATTTTTGCCGAACCCGATATCGGGGCAGACAAACGAACTCTGGGGGATTTGGATTGATGCAGAACAACGACCACTCCGATCGCGACGCGTTAAACGATTTGCCTAATGGCGTAAAGCTGAGTTGGGGACTTGGAAAACAACCTTCGAGAGGGCCGAAAGGCGAGCTGAGCGTCAAAAAAATCGTGGACGCGGCAATCGCGATCGCCGATCAAGAAGGGCTTGCGGCCGTCTCGATGAATCGAGTCGCTTCTTCGCTCGGGTTTACGACGATGTCTCTCTACCGATATATTTCTAGCAAGGACGATCTCCTGATTCTTATGCAAGACGCCATTTGCGAAGTTGCGATTCCGCCGGAGACGGACGGGAGCGATTGGCGCGAACAAATGAGAGCTTATCTAAAAGCATGCACCGATATATTCTGCAGCCATCCTTGGTTTGGCGATCTCTCGATTACGAGTATTCCGTTGGGGCCGAACAATCTGCAAGTCATCGATTGGATGCTTAGGACGATGCGCGATTTTCCGTTGAACGACTACGAGAAAATGTCTATCCTGCTCCTGATCAGCAGTTACGCCCGGTCAACCGGAATTATCAAGAGGGATATGGTTCGGGCCATACAAGCCGGAGGAAGTGCCGAGGCATTCACCGGTTTGAACTATAGCGCGGCTCTTAAGCAATTGGTTCAACCGGAACGCTTCCCGAGCCTGCACCCGATCGTGATGTCCGGGGCTTACACGGGCGAGAACGAGAGCGAGAATACGGTCGGCGATGATTTCGATTTCGGTTTGGAGCGGATTCTGGATGGCATCCAGCATTATCTCGACATTAAGAGGGAGGATTGACGGAAACCGAAATGAACGATTCAACATTCGAACTTGAAAAAGAACAGCGGTCCGGGAAATGCCGGGTTGCTGTTCTTTTTTTGCACGGATAGGACAGGGTGTTTACTTCCGGCTGTCTCGTTACTTTCGTAATGCCTTGCGACGATATGCCGCGACGATCCAGACAAGCGAAAGCAACAATATCGCCGTACACCAGCCGATAGCCCACCAAGCGTTGTCGTGGATCGGCGTGCCGGTTAGAAGACCGCGAATCGTCTCGATGACCGGAGTGATCGGTTGGTGCTCCGCGAAGCCTTGCAGCCAAGACGGCATCGTGCTCGTCGGGACGAACGCGCTGGACAGGTAGGGGAGGAAAAGCAAGGCGAACCCGTAGCCGCTGGCAGCGGAAGGACTACCCGTGACGCTGCCGATCGCAGCGAACAACCAAGTAAACGTAAGGATGAAAAGGACGATAACTCCTAAAGCGGCCAACCACTCTAACGCGCTAGCGGATGGCTTAAATCCGACGAGCAGCGCGACTCCGATGACGACCGCGGTTGCCAGCAAATTGCGTGCAAGACTCGCTACGACATGCCCGGTTATAACGCTTAAGCTATGAATCGGCATCGTCCGAAAGCGGTCGATGATGCCGTTCGTCATGTCCTGAGCGACATCTACTGCCGTACTGGAAGAACCGAATCCGGCGCACAACAGAATAATTCCGGGAACGACGTAGTTCACGTAATTTCCGCTCGGATCGATCGCCCCGCCGAACACGTAAGAGAACATCAGCATGAGCATGACGGGAAGCATGATGGCCATAATCAATGCTTCGGCGTTGCGCAAGCTATGACGTAAGCTTCGGCCGATGAAGACGGCATTCGTGACGCCGAACGATGCCGATTTGGTTGTTGAACGGGATAAGTTCATGATAGGGATCTCTCCTTTTCTTTTGTCGTAAGCGCGAGGAACACGTCGTCCATACTCGGTTTACGGATGCTTACCTTCGTATCCGGAGAGACTTTGGATGCTAATTCGTTGAGCGTTTGTCTAATATCGAGAATAGTTCCTGTGGTTGAAACCGCCCGGATCAAGTCGTCGTTTCCGTTACGCAATTCAATGACTTCGTCGCCGATACTCGATTTCAGTTCCTTAGCCGTACCTGTCGCGACGACCCGTCCTTCGTTAATAACCGAGATGATGTCGGCCAGTTGATCGGCTTCTTCCAAGTATTGAGTCGTTAGAAACACGGTCATCCCTTGCTCTTTCAACCGGAGGATGATTTCCCACAGCGCGCGACGGCTTATCGTATCCAGCCCCGTGGTCGGTTCATCCAGAAACAGTATCGGACGGCTTACGACGAGGCTGATGGCGAGATCGAGCCTTCGCCGCATGCCCCCCGAATAAGTTTTGACGCGCTTGCTTGCAGCGGCACCGAGGTCGAAATGCTGCAGCAGTTCTTCCGTCCGCGAGCGGGATTCCTCTACCGTAAGCCCCGAAAGTCTGCCGATCATCCTCAGATTCTCCTCGCCGGTGAGTACCTCGTCAACCGCGGCGAATTGGCCGGTAAGACTAATGGATTTCTTGACCCCGTTTTTCTCGGACACGACATCGTACCCTAACACCCGTACGGAGCCTTCATCCGGCGTAGATAACGTAGACAAGATGTTGATCAACGTTGTTTTTCCGGCACCGTTAGGGCCGAGCAAAGCGTATATAGTGCCTGCCGGCACTCGTAGGTCGATCCCGTCCAATACGATTTGTTTGCCGAACTTTTTACGAAGACCATTCGTTTCGATGGCTAGCTTCATGCTTGTTCTCCCCTCAATTTAAACTGTGTGTGATATAAACAGTATATTAAATACACTGTTAATGAGCAATAGGAACTTATTTATTTTTTTTTTGGGAGAAGTCCGCGATGAACGGCACGAAAAAAACGGTCGAGTCGGGAGGAGTTTCGAACTCCGGCGACAAGACCGATATACGTTCTCGTAATGTTTTTCATGACAAATAAATCGTTAGAGGAAAAAGATTATTCGGTTACAAAGGATTGTCTCTATCGTGTATTGGCGTTATCGCTGGTTCGCTACGAAACGATCGATCGACTCGAACGGCATATCGTCCGTTATTAACTGATTATAGTGGGCAACCCTTACGATTCCGGATTCGTCGATTAGAAATTCTGCCGGCATGCGATTGAAATTAGAACCTTCCTCATGCGTCAGTTTAAATCCGGCGGCTTCGATTTCGGCGATGACGGTTTTCGTGCGCGGATCGGATAACGTGGCTTGTGCTTTCGCTTCGGAGATTTCCACGCCATACCGATCATAGATTTCGCCTCGCGGATCTGCAATGATCGGGAATGGGGCATTTTGTTGACCGACGTGAGCGATAACATTTTCTACAGGGGATTCAAAGATCGCTATCACGGCTAATCCGTGACGTTGCCATTCGGGGTAACGTTCGCTAAAGCGATGAACTCGGAGATTACACAACCCGCATGCGGAAAACCGGAAAAAAGCGATCAACAGCTTGCGGCCTTTGTAGGGATCAAGAGAAACGGGATTGCCAAGCGAATCGGTGGCGCGGAACAAGGGAGCGGAGTCCCCGGGTAACAGCTTTTGGGTCATTATGAAATTCCTCCTTATGGATTGGGAGCATGATTGCTGCCTTATTACCCAATCTAACAGGAAAGTTAGTCTCCTTCAGTGACCTAGTCACCAAGCAAAGCTTCAAGATCGCTTCTGCGAGTCACTTCCACCCAACCTCTACCGGTCACGATCCAACCTTTTCTCTGAAATCGTAGAAGGGTACGCGAAACGACTTCGCGAACGGAACCGCTCTCGGCGGCTAGCTCCTTGTGCGTCACTGCAAGCCGAGGCTCCTCTTCGGAAGACGCGCGCAATATGGCTTTCGCGAGCCGCGCCTCCAAGGGCATCGTCTGTCTCCCCCGCAACAGCTCGCTCATGCGCAAAGTCCCGTCCAACAAACCGCCGAATATGGCGTTGCGAATGGACTCGTACTGCTGAATCCAACGCAGAAAGCTGCTCTTGGACAGGAAGATCGCTTCGACATCCGTCTCGGCGATCAACGAACCGGGATACTCGCGGTCGCTCAGTCCGCTTAGTACCAACAGAGAGCACACTTCTCCCGAGTTCAGCAGGTTGAGTACGGATTCGTTCCCGTTATCTTCGATCAACGTAATCCGGGCCGTTCCGCTTAATAAGAACATGCCGTAACGAGAGGCGTCGTCTTTATTGAATAGACGAGCTTTGGCAGGGAAAGAAACGGCGAACGGCTGCGCGGCCAACCATTCCGCGTCGGATACGGCACTTAGGTAAGGGAATGCTTTCAGTAAACTCGCGCGCGATTGTTGTATGTCGAACTCCATGGCACACACCCCCATCATCACATTATTTCATGAATGCTACTAGTCCGATAATGGAGTTATCGGCTTTACCGACTCTCCTTGAACGAGGGTCACGTATATCCGCTCGTGATCGACGGTTTCGCCGGAGAGGATCTTAAGGAGCTGTTCGGAAGCGAGCGCTCCCCACTTGCGCATGGAATAATCGATCGTCGACAATCTCGGTTGCGAGAACTGGGCAAGCTCGATATTGTCGAACCCGATCAGATGAATTTGTTCTCCGATAACAAGCGAAGAATGGTTTCGTAAGTAGCGATATGCGCCAAAGGCCATTTCGTCGTTGAGACAGAAGACGGCTGCGGGGCGGCTGTATTCCGCTTCGATTCGTCGTGCCGCCGCTTCGCCCGAGGCTTTGCCGAAATCGCCCTGAATTTCGATGAATTCCAGTTGAGGATTGCGTTCTACGATTTGCTTGACCGCGCGAAGACGCTGATTGGCGTCGTAAGAGCCGATGGGTCCCGTTACCGCGTAGATTTTGTCGTGTCCTAGCCCGATCAAATATTCCATCGCCAATGCGGCGCCTGCTTTATTGTCCAATAATACTTGATTGAGGTTCGGATGGTGTAGTTCCCGGTCAAGCACGACGATCTTATGTCCCTTATTCGCGTACTGAATGATCTCCTCGTCGGAAAACGTTTCGTCGAGAACGATCGCGCCGTCGATCATTCGTTCGGGTATAAGCCTACGCGACCTTGTACCGCTGCATACGAGCAGATCGTAACCGTTCCGGCTTAAATAATCTTTAACCCCTTGCAATAAATCTCCATAGAAACTGCCGTTGAAATCCGTCAGAAATATCCCGATCAAGTTGGATTGCCTTGTCTTAAGCAGCCTGGCTGCCGCATGAGGGACGTAATTCAACTCCTCGGCAATACCGAGTATTCTCGCAGCGGTTTCCTTCGTTACCTTTTCGCTTCCGTTAAGCGCGTACGAAACGGTGGATATGGAAACGCCTGCTTTCTTCGCGATATCTTTGATGCTAACCATAATGAATTGCTCCTTCCGACTACGGGTGAAACGTTTCGATATTCACTATACAGGATTAGGATTTGGCTTTCAATCTCTCGTTTTCTCTTTTTTCTGCTATAAATTAGGAATAATTATTAGTTTGACAGCGACTTGAAGGTACAACTATAATTTAATCGAACGTCAATCGAAACGTTTCGATTGGACTGAAAAAACATACATCAGAGAGGTTGCGTTTGAATGTCCGATCCAACGAAGCAAACCCATCGCGATTCGAAAAAGAATCCGTCTTTAAATGAATTAATCCGGCAAATGACGCTCGACGAGAAGATCGCGCAGCTCGTTCAATTGGCCGTTCCTTTCTACGAGGGAGCGGAAGGCGACGGTCTGATTACGGGGCCGATGGCTTCTCTGGGCATTACGGAAGAAACCGTGCACAACTCCGGTTCCGTATTAGGCATGGCAGGAGCCGCTGAAACGATTAACGTCCAACGGACGCATCTGGAGAACAATCGGCTGGGTATTCCGTTGCTGATGATGGCGGATATCGTTCACGGATTTAAAACGATATTTCCCGTTCCGCTGGCGATCGGCTGCTCATGGGACCCGGAGTTAGCGGAGAAAAGCGCCGAGATTGCCGCGAAAGAAGCTTCCGTATCGGGCGTTCACGTGACTTACGCTCCGATGGTGGACCTCGTTCGGGATCCTCGGTGGGGCAGGGTCGTTGAATCGACCGGCGAGGACCCCTACCTGAATTCGGTATTCGCGCGTGCATTCGTTCGCGGTTTCCAAGGAACGGATTTGGCTAACGACACCGACAGGGTTGCCGCCTGCGTGAAGCACTTCGCGGCATATGGAGCTGCCGAAGCCGGTCGAGACTATAACACGGTCGATTTGTCGGAAAGGCAGATGCACGAGTTTTATTTGCCCGCATACAAAGCGGCGTTGGACGAAGGCTGCGAGATGGTCATGACTGCATTCAACACGGTGGACGGGGTACCGGCGACCGGAAACTCGAAGCTGATGAGGAAGCTGCTTCGCGAGGAGTGGGGATTCGACGGGATTCTCATCTCCGACTGGGGTGCGGTAAAAGAACTTATCGCGCACGGAATCGCCGCGGACGAGAAGGAAGCGGCGCTTAAGGCAATTAAAGCCGGTGTGGATATCGAGATGATGACCTCTTGTTACGTCAAGAACTTATCCGAGCTCATCGAGAATAAAGAAGTAAACGAATCTCTGATCGACGAAGCAGTCATGCGGATCCTGACTTTGAAACAGAAGCTTGGATTGTTCGAAAACCCGTACAGGGCAGCCGACCCGGAACGAGAGCGCGAAATCGTGTTCTGCGACGAGCATCGGACTTCCGCGCGGGAATTGGCGGTTAAATCTTGCGTGTTGCTGAAGAACGAAGGAGTGCTGCCTCTCAACGGAAATTCGGATCGGAAGATCGCTTTGATCGGTCCGTTCGCGAGAAGCGGCGACGTGCTCGGTCCCTGGTCTTGGACGGGGTCGAAGGAAGACGCGATAAAGCTAGACGACGGGATGAGGAAAAAGTTGTCCGGATCGTCCGAGCTATTGGTTGCGGACGGATGCGGAATCGAAACGACCACGATGGAGCAATGGCAAGAAGCGCTCGCGTCGGCTCAATCTGCCGATACGATCGTCTTGGCCCTGGGCGAGCATTCCGATATGAGCGGCGAAGCGGGCTGCAGAGCGGACATTCGGTTGCCGGAAGTTCAGCTGGAGCTGATTCGCAAGATCAAGTCGCTAGGCAAACCGGTCGTCGTCGTGCTGTTCAACGGACGTCCGCTTGATCTGCACGGCGTATACGACGAAGCGGACGCCATTCTGGAAGCTTGGTATCCCGGCTCCGAGGCGGGTGACGCGGTTGCGGACTTGTTGTTCGGAGACGCTAATCCTTCCGGACGGTTGACGATGTCGTTCCCTTACAGCGTAGGCCAAGTGCCGGTTTATTATAACGCATATAACACGGGTCGCCCTCAAGGGGCACCGGACGCGCAAGTTCGTTACGTCTCGCAATATCTAGACATTCCGAACGAGCCGTTCCTCCCGTTCGGTTTCGGATTGAGCTACTCCAGCTTCGAATACGAAGGGGCAAAGCTTTCCTCGGATGTCATTACGATGGAGGAGTCGATTAAAGTATCGGTGACGATAACGAATAAAGGCAATCTTGCTGGAGAAGAAACCGTACAGCTTTACGTACGGGACATCACGGGCGAAGTCGTGCGGCCCGTCAAGGAATTGAAAGATTTCCGCAAGGTCGCGCTTCAACCGGGAGAAAGCCGCGAGATCGAATTTACTCTCGACGAGAAGCAGTTGCGTTATTATCATTCGGACCTTTCGCATGACAGCGACGCGGGCGCATTCGTAGCTTTCGTTGGTCCGAACAGCAAGACGAACGCCGAGCTTCCTTTTAAGCTAGTGAAGTAACGTATCCGAACTCAAGCCTTATGGGGTTGTCCTCGTTCATCTAGGGGACAGCCCCGACTGCGCGGCTAACTAACCATTGACCGAAAATGCAAATACAGTTATCACGTTTACCCTATGCCGATCCGAATACGATCAAGCGCGGTTCGTAATAACTGTATTTTTTGTTGCATTTGCAAATTGCTTGGATCTGTCGTTGGCCGTAAAGGCCAGTCATAGTCGCATTTTGCGACAATGGGAGGAGCAGTCGGACGGGAAGGCATGCCATAGTCGCATTTTGCGACAATAGGGGCAGCAGTCGCCCGAGAAGTCGCGTCATAGTCGCATTTTGCGACAATGGGAGAAGAAACCGACCAAGAAGTCGCGCCATAGTCGCATTTTGCGACAATAGTGTAGGAGCTTTATGGGGTAGCAGTCCCTGAGCCCTCATTCCATCATGCAATTGGAATCCAAAAACGGCAGAAGGCATAAGCCCCCTCCCGCCCGGCGAATCCGCGACCTTCTATTCCTTAACGGCGCCGATGACGACGCCTTTAACGAAGAAGCGTTGCAAGAACGGGTACACGATCAGGATCGGTAACGCCCCGATGAAGATCTGAGCCGCTTTGATCGTTCGCTGCGACTTGTTGATGACGACCGATACGTCGAAACCCGTCATATTATCGGCTACGATTACGGTTTGCATAAAGCTGGCGAGCGGAAGCTTCTCGGCTTGCTTCATATAGATCAGACCGTCGAAATAAGCGTTCCAGTGGCCGACCATCGTGAACAACGCGATCGTCGCGATCGCCGGTAAGGAGATCGGAAGGTAGATGGAGAAGAAGCTTCGAAGATGCCCGGCTCCGTCCATGAACGCGGCCTCTTCCAGCTCTTTCGGCACGGTACGGAAGAAGTTCAAGAGCAAGATGATGTTATAGACCGTGACCAAGCCGGGAAGAATCAACGCCAACAGGTTATTTAATAAACCGAGCTTCAAGATTAGGATGTAGGCCGGGATAAGTCCCCCGGTAAAGAGCATCGTGACGACAAAATACCAAAGGTATACGTTCCTGGCACGAAATACGCGCGTATCCTTGGATAACGCGTAAGCGGCAACGGCGTTGACGGCCAGTGCCATCGCCGTTCCTAGGATGGTTCTTTTTAACGAAACCCCAAGGGACGTTAAGAAATTAGAGTTCTCGAATGTTCTTGCGTAAGCCTCGAACGTGAAGTCGACCGGCCAGAACGATACGAGCCCGGCGTTAGCCGGAGCGGTCGAGCTTAATGATACCATCAGCAAATGGAATAGAGGAAGCAAACAAACGATCGAGATGATGCCGAGCATCGTATAGTTAAATACGCTGAAAATGCGATAGGGCAACGTTTTGTGGTACATGCGATGACATCCTTTCAATAGGTTACTCAACAAGTCCGATTTTGATCACGAAGCCTATCTAGAAGCGTACCCGACATCGAATCTTGTTTTTGAACACGCGCCTCAAGTTTCTAATCGTGCTAGAAAATTCGATATCCGGCAACTTTATAGGCGATGCGGTACGAAATGACGATCAAGGTCAAACTTATGACCGATTTGAATAAGCTGACAGCCGTAGCGAAACTGAATTGTCCGCTCAGCAATCCTTCCCGGTAGACGAACGTGTCTATGATATCGCCTTGTTGGTAAATCATCGGACTGTACAAGTTAAATACTTGGTCGAAGTTCGCGTTCATTACGTTACCCAACGCAAGCGTGGCGACGACGATCAGAATCGGCACGAGCGAAGGAATCGTAATATGCATCGTTTGCTTGAACCGGCCCGCGCCGTCGACTTCGGCTGCTTCGTATAGCGAAGGATTGATTCCCGACAATGCGGCCAGGAAGACGATCGTGTTAAATCCGAATTCTTTCCATACGTCACTGACGATGATCGTAATCCGGAACCAAGTTCCGTCGCCAAGGAAGAAGATCGGCTTATCGAGACCGAATACGTTCATCAGGAATTGGTTGACGATCCCGGTCTGGGAAAGCAAGTCGATCAGAATTCCCGAGAGGATAACCCAGGATAGAAAGTGGGGTAAATAAACGAGCGTCTGGATGGATCGTTTGTATCCCATATGCCTGACTTCGTTCAGCATCAGGGCGAACGTAAACGGGATGATCAGGTTCAATACGACTTTGGAGCAAGCGAACAATAGCGTATTCCAAATGATTTTCACGAAATAATCGTTCTCGAACATATAGCGGAAGTGCTTTAAGCCGACCCATTCCGAACCGGTGAATCCAAGCGCGGCCTTATAATCTTGGAAGGCCATAATAATGCCCGACATAGGCAAATAGGAAAAGACGAAAACCAGCAGGACGGCCGGCAGCACCATCAAGTGCAGAGTCCACGGAATTTTGTATCCTTTTCTTTTTTCGGATTTCCGGACGGCTTTGAGGTTGTCGTTCCGAAGCGTATTTTCTTTCATAGCTCTCTCCCGTTCCATAAAATCTCAATTGTATAAGAGGTGGTGCCCTGTTATATATAGTAACAACGCGTACGTTCATCGAACTATAAGACATTGTTAGGATCGATAGGATTTTGTTAGGGACATTGTCTGGGGGGACCGACTAATGAAGTTGGGCAGCGGCATGGGGTATATGAAAAATAGAATGGGATCCAAAACAAGCCTGTTCGCGAAAATAAACTTATTGATTCTCGTACTGTTCATACCGATCGTTATTTTGTTTACTTACTCCAACGGAGTCACGTCCAACGTTATCGGCAAGGAACTTCAAGATTCGAACATTAAGCAGCTTTCATTCCTTTCCAGTCAAATCGAATCGCGTATCAAACAGACGATGGATTTCGTAGTCACCTTCTCGAGAGATCCGAACGTTCGTAAGTTCAACGGTCTGAACATATGGGACGATCGTTACGATCGAATGCAGACGAGATACGTGATCCAGGAAAAGATGATGCTTCAATCCGGGGTCATGGGCATTTGGCCGGTCCAATTTACCGTTTATTCGCAACAGAACAAAGAAGCGATCACGAACGCCAGCGATAAGGTAGAATACGACCCGGAGTATTTGAAAAGAAACATGACCGGCAAATGGTCGTACGGGGACGGACAAACGACGGTGGCGGGTCAATCGAAGGCGTTTCATTGGTTTTATTCCGATTCGTTCGGTCAGCAAGATGCGCTTAGAGGGAGTAATTTGGTCGTACAAGCCAGCTTTAACCACGATAATCTCCAGAACATGCTGGACACCTATAAGGCCGGCGGTCAAGGCGATCCGTTATTTTACCATAAGGGAGAGGCTCCCATCCTGAACCGTAGCGCTTCCCCTGCTTTGACTGAAGAACTGGTTCGATATTTAGACGGTAAAATGTTGGGGGATACGGCTCAGGAAGTCGTCAAGTTAGACGATAAAAGCTACTTAATGAGCGCGGTGAAGTCGCCTAATCTGGAATGGTATTTGGTGGACATCGTTCCGCTGGATCAAATCCTCGGCCCGATTTCGTTCAGTCGCAATTTTTTCTATTTGGCCATGATTTTGCTCTTCGTCGTCGGAATATCCGCTTCCGTATTGATGTACAGGAACGTTCAACGACCGATCCGCAAGCTTGTCCGAGGATTGCAAAGCGTGCAACGGGGAGATTTCTCCGTTCGGCTCGATTCCAATACGAACAACGAATTCGCCTTCCTGTTCTACCGGTTTAACGATATGTCCATACAGATCCAAAGCTTAATCGAGAACGTATTAAGCGAGAAGCTTCTCGCGCGCGAAGCGACGTTAAAGCAACTTCAAGCGCAAATAAATCCTCATTTTCTGTACAACTGTATCGGATACATGATTAATATGGCCCAAATGAAGGATGAAGAAGCGGTCGTCTCGATGGGATATAACCTTAGCGCTTATTATCGTTACATTACCCGAATGGAACGGCCGACGGCGGCATTAAGTGAGGAAATCCAATTGATTCATAATTACTTGGACATCCAGAAGCTTCGCAACGGCAGAATTCATTATCATATCGATATTCCCGAAGACATGATGAAGCAGCAGGTTCCTCGCTTGATGTTGCAGCCGATCGTAGAGAACGCCGTCATACATGGAGTAGGAAAGAGCTATTCGTCGGGAGAGATTCGGATTACGGGTACAATATCGGGCGGCTTCTGCAAGCTGTTCGTGGACGATGACGGTCCCGGAATGGACGAAGAACAGTTAGAGGCGCTTAATCGCAAAATGCGGGAACCGATGCAAGAAGATAGGGGTTACGGCTTCTGGAACACGAATCAGCGGATCATTCACCAATTCGGCGAAAGATCATCGCTTCTATTCGTCAAGTCGGAGCTCGGAGGATTTCGAACGGAGATCGTCTGGGAGATTCCCGCGAACGAAAACCGCAATCCATCCCATCCACAAGGAGATCGACCAAATGCAAATGATCATCGTTGACGACGAAGCCCATTGGGCGGATAACTTATCCATGAATAAGCCTTGGCACACGCTGGGCATCGAGCAAGTTCATAAAGCGTATTCCGCGCAAGAAGCGTTGCGCATCATCGAGACGCACCCAATCGATATCGTGATTTCCGACGTTCTCATGCCCGAAATGACGGGAATCGAGCTGATCGGGGAAATTCGCGAAAGAGACAAGAACATCAAGTGCATCATTCTGTCCGGACATTCCGATTTCGAATACGCGAAGGAAGCGCTTCGGCATCAAGCGGTAGATTATTTACTTAAGCCCCCGACGGACGAAGAACTGCTCGGAGCGGTGCAATCCGCGGTCGAGCAATTGAAGACGGAATGGGAAAGCGTAAGCTCCAACGAACGCACTCAATTTACGTTGCGCGAAAACCTGCCGCTGTTGCGCGGGCAACTGCTGTTAAGCGCGTTCAGAGGCGAGCGGCTACCCGAGGAAGAATGGACCCGGAAGCTCGAGACCTACGGCTTGCCCATCCGCGATGGAGAGTGCGCGCTGCTGCTCGTCCGGATGGAGGACGAATTCGTACAGTATCGCAACAACGGACGGCAGCTGTTGGAATACGCCATTATTAATATCGCGGAAGAAATTTTCGGAGAATTGTCTCACGTATGGGGCGTAAAGGAAGAGCATGGGTACTTGGCGTTCTTGTTGCAATTCAAGGATTCCGTGCAGGATGCGGGGAAAGAGGTTCTGCTCGAGAAGCTTGCGATGCAGCTCCAATCGAAGGTTAAGCAATACCTGAAAGGAGCCGTTTCCATCGTAACGACGGAGCAATTCCGATTCCCCTCCGAGCTGTCCAAGCGATATCGGCACGCGCTAGCCTACTTTAGGCAGATCGTCGGAGATGAACGGGAATTCATCATGCGGGCGGGAGATTTGGAGAGCAGCTTGTCGCACGGTGCCTTGGATGCCATTCATACGCCTCCGGGCTTGAATAATCTGTTGGAGGCCGGACGATGGGATGCGGCCGAACTGAAGCTCCACGACATTTTCGCGGAATTGGATGAGAAATGGTCCGAATCCTGGGAGCATTGTTTGGAGACGGGGTCTATTATCGTTTCGACTTATGCTCATTTCGCGCACCGCAACGGTCACACGCTAGCCGGGTTGTTGGGAGATGAGATGGAGGCGGTGCAGAACGGGGAGGCATTTTCCTCCATCGGCAAACTCCGTAGCTGGTCCCTCGAAGGACTAGGCAAACTGAAAGAGGGAACGTCCAATGATGTGAAGGACATCCGCTCCGTCTACGTTAAGAAAATTCAAGAATTCGTGCAGGCCAACTTGCATCACGACGTGTCGCTTCGCGCGCTCGCGGATCACGTGAACCTGCATCCCACGCATCTGTCGAAGCTGTATAAGATCGAAACCGGCGAAGGAGTAAGCGAATACGTATCCCGGTTGAGATTGGAGACGGCCTGCCATAAGCTGAAGACGACCGACCGGAAAGTATACGAGATCAGCGCGGACATCGGATATCTGGACCCGGCGTATTTCATTAAAGTGTTCAAGAGGCAGTTCGGAGTTACGCCGCAGGAATACCGGGAAAGAAATTAACAACATGACAGAGTCCTATGGAAACTAACAAACTCCTATAGATGACCTCCTAGCCTCGTTGGTAAAGTAAACTCGTAACAATCTTACACCGTAGGGGGAAATCAGAAATGGGTAAGTACAATAAGTTATGGATGCCGCTCGTAGCGGCGACGTTACTCGTCTCGGCTTGCAGCAACGGCAATGACAACAAGGGCAACGCGACAGAATCGGCAAGCCCGTCCGCATCGGCTTCCGCCGGGAAATCCGAAGCGGATCTCGCGTTCGAGAAAGGCAAGTACGATCCTCCGATCGAGATCAGCACGGTTATCATGCCTAAAGAGTACACCAAGGGAGAGACGAAGGATAACAATGTCCATGACCGTTGGATGTTGGAAACGTTAGGCCTAAAGTACAAGGATACTTGGTATCCGGCAGGCAGCGACCAATACAGACAACAGCTTCAGCTCGCGTTGACTTCCGGCGAGAAGCTGCCCGATTTCGTAATGGTGCCGACCGATGCCGTACTTACGAATCAGTTGATCGATTCCAAGCAATTTATGCCGATCGACGAGTTGTTCGATAAATACGCGACGCAAGTATGGAAAGACCATGCCGCGGCGAATCCGGAATTGTGGTATCCCTTCACAAGGGACGGTAAAAAATGGAACCTTCCGATCATGGAATATACGGACAACGATGACACGCTTCTATGGTTACGCGAGGATTGGATGGAGAAGCTGAATCTCCAAGCGCCAAAAACGATTGCGGAACTCGAGAACATCATGGATAAATTCAAGAACGAGAACCCGGACGGATTGGCTGCGAAAGACGTCTTCCCGCTGGCGATTTCCTTGAAAAACAATACGAACACTTGGATGGGCGGCCTTGACTGGTTATTCGGCGCTTACGGCTCCGTTCAAGAGCAGTGGAACAAAGACGCTAACGGCAACCTAGAATACGGTTCCGTTAACCCGGGCGCGAAGCAAGCGCTAGCCAAGCTGCAAGAATGGATGGAAAAAGGATATATTCACCCGGATTCCGCGCTATGGGATGAAGGCAAATCGGCGGAAATCTGGACCAAAGGAAACGCGGGCGTATTGCCTGGCGCGAACTGGGTTCCGGACTGGCCGGCTCCGGATTTGTTGAAAAACGTAAAGGGATCTAAATACAAAGCGTACCCGGTACCAGCAGGTCCTGATGGCCTTATCGGTACGAAATGGCAAAATTCCGGCGTTAACAGCAGCTTTATGATTAACAAAGACGCTAAACATCCGGAAGCGATTATTCTTTATTACAACTACTTGCTGGAAAACTTAGCTAACCCGACCGTGGGCAGCCCTTACGAGCACGGATTCGCGAAAGGATACGACTGGGATATCATCGACGGTCAACCGACGAACGATAAAGAAAAAATCGGAGCCGATTTCTTCGACAAATTCCCTTACATCACAGGTCCTGCGCGTATTCCCAACTTGTACATGGCGACGCTCGTTAAGCTGGCGGACGGCGGTACGCCCGAAACGCCTTACGAGAAGCAACAAGCTACGTTCCGTAAACCCGAGAACTGGTATGCGGCTAAAGTCGTGATGTCGCAAATCGACATCCGTAAGCAAAATTACTTCACGGGCGCCGCAACGCCTACGATGATCGAAAAATGGAATCTGCTTCGCCAATCCGAGCTTGAAACGTTCAACAAAATCATCTATGGTAAACTTCCCGTAGATGCTTTCGATCAGTTCGTTACGACTTGGAAAGCGAACGGCGGAGAACAAGTGACGAAAGAAGTCAACGAATGGTTCCAATCCGTATCTAAATAAGTATAGGAGATAGTAAAAGATCGCTCTTTCGTTCGGCGCAATTAGCCGAAGGGAGAGCGATCTTTTTCGACGTTTCCAGTTAATGCGTGTCACGCATGAGTTAAACCGAGTTACTGAAAGTTTTACAACTTCATTACAACTCTATCTAACTTTTGATATATCCGAAGATTAGACTTGGTCTACGGCATACGACAATTCGCAACATCAAAAGGAGCAACCGAGATGTACAAACGCAATTGTATTTATCTCCTTGGCGTCATGACTCTTGCCGTCGTAATGACGGCATGCGCCGAGTCTGCGAACAAAGAAGGAGCTATGAATACGGAACAAACGGGGACCGTGCAACAGAATCGGGTACCTACGGAGGCAGAGTGCAAAGAAAAAGCGGACGATTGCCATTCCGAGGCTGCGGACAGCGCTCTCCAAATATTAGTCAACAAAACGCATAGCCTTGGCAAGGACGAAGTGCCTCCCGATTTGGTAACCGTCGATGTTCCGACCGTTCTGGATAATCCCGAGGTCAACCAGATGAAGGAGGAGGCGGCTCAAGCGCTCAAGGAGTTGTTCGGCGAGGCAGAGAAATCAGGGATGAAGCTTTACGCTCGTTCCGGTTATAGGTCGTATCGAACGCAGGTCGCTTTGTTTCAAGGATACATGGACAAGCATGGGGAGGAAGCGGCTAACCGGTTCAGCGCTAAAGCAGGACAAAGCGAACACCAGACCGGCTTGGTGATGGATATAACGAGCGACAGCGCTTCGCTGCAGCTATCGGAACAATTCGGAGAGACGGATGAAGGCCGATGGGTGAGCGAGAATGCTCACAAGCACGGTTTTATAATCAGGTATCCGAAAGGCAAGGAAGCAATTACCGGTTACATTTACGAACCGTGGCATTTACGCTATTTAGGTGTTGATCTGGCAACTAAAGTCTATGAAAGCGGACTGACGTTCGAAGAGTATTTGGTAGAGTCGCAAAAGGCCAAAAGCGATGATTCCGAACAAGGATCACATACAAACATAACCCTTGCGGCGGCGGGAGACATCATGTTCCATAAGGAGCAGTTGAAGAGCGGATACGACCCCGTTACGAAATCTTACGACTTTAAAGAGTTTTTCGAAGAAGTGAAGCCGATTATCAGTGCCGCGGATATTGCGATCGCCAACTTCGAAACGACGACCGGCGGAACGGAAACTTATGAATATATGGGATATCCCAGGTTTAATTCGCCCGATGAAGTGCTCGACTCGATTCAAGACGCGGGGTTCGACGTGATGGCAACGGCCAATAACCATAGCTTGGATACGGGGAAGAAAGGGCTCATCCGCACGCTAGAGAAGATTAAGGGCAGCGGGATGGATTCCGTTGGAACGTATGCGAAACGACCCGGTACGAGGGTGCTGATGAAGGAAATAAAAGGCGTAAAGCTGGCTTTCCTATCCTATACCGAGAGCACGAATGGTCTTGCCAACGCGCTATCGTCCGAAGATCGGGATTCCATCATTAATATCATCGACGAGCAAAAGATCAAAGAAGATATCCAATACGCGAAAGATCGGCAAGCAGACGTCATTATTGCCTTCGTACATTGGGGAAACGAATACGAGCGCAAGCCGACGAGAGAACAGGTGAAGTGGGCCCAACTGATGGCAGAAGAGGGCGTCGGCATTATTCTGGGCAGTCATCCCCACGTGATCCAGAGGTCCGAGCAATTGAAGTTGAACGGAAACAGCGCCTTCGTCGTTTATTCTATGGGTAACTTCATTTCCAACCAAAGGACGGAAACGCTTGACAACGAGTACACCGAGGATGGAATCATTATTCATTTTGAAATTCGGAAGAACAACGAAACCAACGAAACGAAAATCGTTAAGGTGAAATATATTCCGACTTGGGTTTACAGAAATTTGGATCAAGGACAACAAGCATTCACTTATAGAATACTTCCGATTGAAAGTTATGCCGACAAGAATCGGTTGTCCGAGGACGATAAGCGAAGAATGCAGCGTTCTTATAAGGATACGATTGCTCAGATGAACGCGCCTGTTTATGCCAATTAATCTATTAAATCGATTCTAATATAATTGCAGATTGGAAGGATAACAGATGGATAAGCTTATTAGCAGAAAAGTCCGCAAACGTCCCGGTGCATGGTTGTTGAGTTCATTGGTCTTGATCTTGGTTGGTTGGTTCGTGTACGATGCTTCTTTGCCGGTGACATCGGCATTTAAACCAACGGTTACGCCGCCAACGAAGGATAAGGCTTCCATCGCGGGAGGCGATGCGGAGACTCCCTTCAAAATCGTTATAGACGCCGGGCATGGAGGCAAAGACCCCGGAGCAAACGGAGTGAGCGGCAACCAAGAGAAAGAATATACGCTGGCCCTTTCCCGCAAAGTCGTTGAATTGCTTGAACAAGAGCCGATGTTCGAAGCCTATATGACCCGAACCGACGACTCGTTCGTGGGGTTGGAAGATCGAGCGTTATTCGCGAACGAGCGAGAAGCGGACGCGTTCATCTCGATTCATGGCAATACGTTCACCGATCCCTCCGTATCGGGGACGGAGAGCTATTACTTCAACGACGACAGCCTCGCTTTGGCTCAAACGATTCACGGAGAGCTTGTGAAAGCGACGGGCTTCGATGATCGCGGCGTTAAAAAAGAAGGTTGGAAAGTGCTCACGCACAACGAACGGACGGCAATCTTATTGGAAGTCGGATTCCTGACGAATAAGAACGAAGAATCGGCCTTGTTAAACGATGCCAAGCAGGATCTAATCGCGCAATCGATCGTCAACGGATTAAAGCAATACTTCAATCCGAGCGAGGGATAACGCTTGCTGGTAGATTTAGCGTGTTGTTGCAGGCACCGTAATTGTTTAGAATTTAGTTGAATATCGGAGGGGATCCAAGGGATTTGAATAAACGAATATTAATCGTCGAGGACGACGTCCACATATCGAAAATCATTAAAATGAATTTGAACTTGGTCCATTATGAAACAACGGAAGCGTATGACGGATATGAAGCGTTAGAGGCCATCAAACACGGGAAGTACGATTTGATTTTGTTGGATATTATGATTCCCCGGATGGACGGCTTTGCATTAATGGAAAGAATAAAAAGTTATCAAATTCCGGTCATTTTTCTTACCGCCAAAAACTCGGTATTCGATAAAGTGAAGGGTCTCAAGCTAGGGGCTGACGATTATATCGTCAAGCCCTTCGAAGCGATCGAGCTATTGGCCAGAATCGAAACGGTGCTTAGAAGATACGGTCATGGGGACAGCGTGATCGAATTCAAATCCGTTAAAGTATACATCGAGAAGCGGGAAGTAACCGTAAACGGCGATGCGGTCGAACTGACGCCCAAAGAGTTCGATTTGCTCGTCGTCCTGATCAAGAACAAAAATATCGCGCTTTCCAGAGAGCAGTTCCTTGATAAAGTATGGGGCGGGGACTATTTCGGCGAGACCAGAACGGTGGATATGCACATTAAATCCGTGAGAAAGAAGCTGAATTTACAAGATTACATTAAAACAATCTATAAGATCGGTTATAGGTTGGAGGAGTAATCCATGAAATTCTGGCAGAAGATTTACCTCTTTTCGATCATGGCATTCATTGTCGTGTTTAATCTTGCATCGATAATGGTCATAGAAAGAAATCACAGCAAGATGCTGCAACAAGAAATCAACAATACGTTAAGCGAAAATATGAGCATTAACTCGAGCGTTAGCGCGATTATTCCCCTGTTGAGAATATACGATTCCAACGAGTACGAGAAAAGCGTGTTAACGAATATCGCGAATGAATTCGTGGACAAGAATAGTCACTCGAATATTTATTTGGAAATCGTCGACGATGAACGTCGAACGATCTATAGCAACAAGGATAGCGGCAAGCTTTCAACAAACATGCCTTCGGATCGCAAGGAATTAGTCGATCTGCAGGCGAATGAAATCAAATATATTTTGCGGGATATCGATGATCGGACTTTCTTATTCACGGCGAATATTACCGAGATCAATAATAAAAAGTATACGTTCACTTATATTAAAGAAGTTACTCCCTTGTACGAAGAACGAATCGATCAGTATCGGTTTTTCGTGAAGGTGGATATAGGGGCCTGCCTCATCTATATGGTCGTGATGTTCTTTATTAGCAAAGGGCTGACAAAACCGATCGACAAAATGATTAGAACGGCCAAAGATATTGCGCAGGGCAATTTCTCGGAGCGGGTGCAACTCAAGTCCAAGGATGAGATCGGTATTCTGGCAACGAATTTCAATGCCATGGCCGTCGTCGTGGAGGCTAAGATCAACGAGTTGGAGCTGCACAACAGCGAGAAGCAAAGATTCATCGATAATTTCACTCACGAATTGAAAACGCCGCTAACCTCCATCATAGGCTATGCGAACTATTTGAAGGTTACGAAATATAACGAGGAAATATTCGTGGACGGGTTACAGGTCATCTACAGCGAGGCCAAAAGGTTAGAGTCCCTGTCTATCAAGCTCATGGATTTAATCTTGCTTAAAGAAGACCAGTTTCAAATGGTAACGGAAAATTTGAACGACTTGATCATCGAAATGGAATCTTCCTTAAAAATGAGGGCCGCTAGTAAAAACATAAAAATCATCACGACTTGCGATCAGTGTAGCTTAAAGCTTGAGAAGGATTTGATTAAGGTGTTGATATTCAATCTGGTCGACAATGCGATAAAAGCCTCAAACGAGCTTGAAAGCATAACGATTCGGACTTTCGAGAGCGACGGAAATTGCGTATTGGAGGTAGCAGATAACGGGATCGGTATTCCCTCGGATCACATCGACAAAATTTTCGAACCCTTCTATATGGCCGATAAAGCAAGAACAAGAAACAATAACGGTGCAGGTTTGGGGCTGTCGATCTGTCAAGCCGTTGCGGGCATTCATCATGCGACGATTGAAGTCATCAGCGAGATCAATAGGGGGACTACGATTCGAGTCGTATTCCAACAGCGAAATTGGCAAGATGAGGTGAACGAATAATGAATAAGCTGAAGTTATTCATCATCTGTTCCGCGTTCCTGATCATGCTCACAGGTTGCAATGGATTGTATCACGCTATTGATAAAGATACCGTAATGGTTAAGAAAATAACGAAAGAGCATACTAGCGGCAAAGTGGAATATGAAGGCGTTCTGTCCGAAGATGCGATGATCACGATAAGCCTAAATGCGATAAATAAATATTTCGGCAATAACCTGACTCCGGATGATATCGTATCGGAACTGGCATTGATGAAGCAACAAGAAATCAAATTGATGCTGGCCGATCTAACCAAAAAATATAATCGATTAAACCAAAAGTTTCTGGTGGAATATAAATCGCAATTAAGCAAAGTACCCGCGGGCATTTATTTTGTTTATATCGCCAATAAATACGATCCAAGCGATGCCTATTCCGTCGCGGTTAATCCAAGGGACGGGGATGTCGTCAGCATATCGAGCAACTTCGTTAAGATGAATACGGAAAAACAGAATAAACTAAAATGGGATCAGACCGAGTTAAAGAAAATAGCGGATGAATTCGTCAAGGGTATGAACGATATTCGCGTATCCGATTTGGTACTGGATGTCAACGAAGACGTTAAAGAGTGGGGCGGCGCGGCGGAATTGTTCTACAAGAGCAAGGAGGATCAATCCATCGCGTTATGCGTATCCATTGATATGAGCTCTAAACAAGTCATCGGTTTTTACAAAGATATTATGGCCGTGCTAAGAAGTTCTATATAATCCTCTCGTAGGTCATAGTTCGTTATGGCCTCGGAGGATTTTTTGCGCTTAATCGAAGAAAAACCAAGTTAACCGGGTGGATTATTCTTGAGTATGCGATAAAGGGATTAGGCTTCCTGAGGTAGAATAAAATGTCAAAGGCCTTATTTTGTCGTAAGGAGGGGTGCGAATGGCAAGCTGCCATACCCGGTTGTTAGGAGGTTTGAATATCACCATTGACGCCGAGGAAATGCGGGGGATATCGGGAAACAAAGTCAAACTGCTGCTGGCCTACTTACTCCTCTCGATCGATATGCCGCAAACCCGGAAACAAATCGCTTTCGACTTCTGGCCGGAATCCACCGAGAAGCAAGCGCTGTCCAATTTACGCAAGCTCCTTCACGACCTTAGAACGAACGTACCGCAAATCGACCGATATCTCAACGTAACTCCCGCATACATTCATTGGAACGATAAACTGCCCTTTCATTCCGACGTCCGGGAATTCGTACAATTGGCGAAAGGGACCTCGCTCCATGAACTTCGCACCGCGGAGGATCTATACAAGGGCGAGCTTCTTCCGGGATATTACGAGGAATGGCTCGGCTTGAAGCGGGAACTGCTCGCACGGACTTATTTGAACGTGCTGGACAAGCTCATCGCGATTTTGGAACATCAACGGGATTACTCGTCGGCGCTGTTTTATGCCAATAAGATGTTGATTCACAATAGACTAAGCGAAGAAAGCTACCGCACGCTCATGCGGCTGCATGCCTTAAATAAAGATAAAGCGGGTCTCATGCAAACGTATCGGCAACTGATCGATGTATTGCAAGCCGAGCTCGGAATCGAACCTGCGGAGGAAACGGTACGGCTTTGGGATAAGCTTAACCGAAACGGCATCGAGTCGCCGACTGCCTCGAGCAGCCAGACGCCTTTAGTAGGCAGAGTCGGCGAATGGGGAACGCTGCTAAGCGCCTGGAAGGAAGCGACCGTCGGCGATTCTGCCTTATTGATCCTGAAGGGGGAAGCCGGAATCGGCAAGACGAGACTCGCATTGGAATTCCAGGCGTGGCTCGAGAGCCGGGGCATTCAAACCGCGTTTGCCGGCTGTTATCCATCCATGAAAGCATTGTCATACACGCCGATTACGGCATGGCTAAGAAGCCTGCCCTTGCCGAAGCTCGATCCGGCTGCGCTCTCCGAACTGTCCCGCCTGCTGCCGGAGCTGTCGGAACGATATTCCGACTTGCCGAAGCCGAATCCCGTTCTGGAAAGCTGGCAGTTAAACCAATGGTACGAAGCGATCGAGCGAATGTTGCTGGCCAAGCAGCCTCTTATGCTCATTCTGGACGACATGCAATGGAGCGACGAAGAGACGTTGCAGTTGCTATCCTACATTCTTCGCGGGGATTCCGATGCCAAGCTGCTCGTGATCGCGACAATGAGAACGGACGAGCATCCGGGCGATTCCGTTAACCACTTGATATCGAATGTTCGGATCGAAAGGAAGTTGACGGAGATCGATCTTGCTCCGCTCAGCGAGGAGGAGACGAAACGTTTAATGGTCGAAGCCGTCGGCGGTTCGCTAGCTAACCGCCATGCGTCAGGATTGCATGCGGACACCGGGGGCAATCCGCTGTTTATAATGGAGACGCTGCGAGAATGGCAGCTGGACGGAGGAGATAACGGATACCGCCTCTCACCTCTGGTTGAGTCGATCATCGAAAACCGGTTAAGGAAGCTTGCTCCGGAATATAGCCGCCTCGTATCGGCCATCGCGGCTTTCGGCAGACCCGTATCGGCGGCTTTTATGGCGCTGGTGACGAATACGGAAGAGGAAGCGGCTTTAGAGCGGATCGAACGGCTGGAGCACATGAAAATTTTGCAGGATGCGGGCGGCGGGAATTACGACTTCTCGCACGAGATGGTCAGGGAGACCGAGTATAAGCTGAACAACGAGAGCAGGCGTCGCCGAATCCATGGGCAAATCGCGCGAAGCCTGACCGTGTTTCATCGAGAGCGGTTGGAAGCCTTCGCCGCGGAAGTCGCCTTCCACTACGAGCTAGCGGGCATGGATAGCGATGCCGTTGTCTATTATGAAATGGCTTCCGACGCCGCGGAAAAAATGTATGCTAACGAAACTCGGATCAACTATTATAAGAAGCTGTGCGTTCTGCTTCCTCCCACGCGGATTTTGCCCATTCTGATGAAGCTTGGCGACGCTTTGATTATCGTCGGCCGCTGGGGCGAGGCGGAACGAACTTACAGGCAATGGCTAGAACGTTCCGGGAACTCCGCCGCGCTTCAAGAACGATCGTTCTGCGACCTCGCTCTCGGCAATTGTTTGCGGCTGCAAGGAAAGTACGAGGAGGCCATGCAATATTTGGAACGGGCCAGGCGCTGCTTCGAACTGATGGACGATCCATCCGGTCTGGATTCCATCTATGTGACGCTTGGAATGCTGCATTATTATATGGGAAATTACGATAACGTTCTCTATTATCAGAAGAGGAGGGCGGAGCTGCCTCAAGCCGATCAAAGCAAGAGGGAAGATAGCCGGTTCTTCGGCATAATCGGGCACTTATATTATGATCAATGCGAGTACGATCAGGCGATCCATTGGATTAAAAAACAAATTAAGCTCGCTGCGGATAGCGAGGACAAATATGCGATTGAACAAGCGATGGGAACATTGGCGATGGTGCACATGGATATCGACGAGATGGATCGGGCTTTCGACTTGATCGCGGATAAAATGACGATCAGCAAATCGATCGGAGACCGAATGGGCTATGCTATTGCCCAGTGCATGCTGGGCAAGTATTACGGGTATCTCGGACATTACGAGCTTGCGTCCAGGTGCATCGCATACGCTCTGGAAGAAGCCGTAGCGGTGTCGGATTTGCGGGCCGTCGCGATCGCGCTCAGTTATGAAGGTCGTAACCTTATGGCTCAGGGGCGACTGGAACAATCCGAGCTTCTGTTCGATCGATCGGTAAGGCTGTTTAACCAATTGCGCACACCGTATTTTGCATGCGAAACGCTCTATTTCTTAAGTTTGCTGCGGCAAAACCAGCATCGATACGAAAGCGCAGTCGAAACGGCGGAAGAAGCGCTCCGAATGGCCGAGCGGATCAAGCGCAAAGAAATGCAGGTCAATCTCCGGGTTCATCTATCGCTTCTGAATGTCGAAATGGAGCGGCTAAGCGCGGAACAGGCGATGGACGAGCTGAGGGGCTTGCTGGAACGTTATCCGGACCGGCAAAATCAGGCAACCGTTCGCTTCGCGATGTGGAAGGTCGTACCCGATTCAACCGAATACCGGGCATCGGCGCTGCTGTTGAACGAAGAGCTGAGCCGAAAGTCGGGCAAGCGGGAATATAACGACAGGTGCCGTGAATTGAACGGTACCGGTCATGCGGCGGCGGCGCGTCCGATGCCGCAACTGGCCGCCGAGTCCGCCCGGGACAGAAGGATTACCCCGAACCTGCTGACAGCGATCGATCGTTGCTTAAACGGTGAATACGTACATTAAGCAATTCAGACGAACACCCTCGATCTAACCGTTAGATGCGGAGGATCGAGGGTGTTCGTTTTCCTTGCATGAGATGCCCGTGGTGGCGGGGCTGGGACGGCGGGTTACCGCGAAGTCGGAAGCGGATCCGACGTTACGTAACTGTCTTTCAGAACGTAAAGAAGCGGCTTTTCGGCTTGATTGGCCGCATCGTAAGCAGATACAAATGCCTGCTGGCTGCCTTGCAGGTCGATATCGATTTCCGTAACCTTACCTTCCTCCAAACTGATTTCCTCGGCTAGCTGCTGCTTGTTCTCGTTCAATACCCGCACTTTCATCGCCGATTGCCCGATCATCGCCAAGTGCAGCGTCTCGTATTTTTTTCCGAAGTCGAGCTGCAGATTAGGCGATCCTTCATACCAACCCAATCCTACGTTTTCGGCAGCGAATGCATATGCGCCATTATACTGCTTCCCTTCGAAAACAAGCTGCTTTTTATCGACGATATCGTAGGATTTCTCGCTCCAAAACTCCGCCTTTACCTGCTTGGAGTATAAATTCGTAACGGTGCTGCCTTCCCCCAATTTGACGGTTTGCGTAGATCCTTCCCATGCCACCGGAAAGTTAAAAGCGCTGGCGATGACCCGAAGCGGCAAATAAATCGTTCCGTTGTAGGAGATCGGCAGCACCTCTTGTCCGCGGTCGTCCTTCGGACGCCAGTCTTCGCCGTCCTTGACGAATTTGATATCTCCGTTCAAAAAAGCTTTGATGGCGGTAACTTTAGTGGCGGCGAACGCCCCGGCGGACATCAAGAGCAGCGCGGTTGCGGCGAGCAACACAATGAAGCTTATTTTTTTCATCCCTCTGCTTCCTTCCTCATTGATTTAGATTCAACGAATGAAGATTAGCAGGAGAAGCGCTTCAAAAGCGTTACAAAAGGGGCGGAAAGAGAAGAAACGCTTTTGAAGCGCTCCGTTTCTTAATATGGATCCGATGCAGTTCATTGGCTTACGTATCATTAGAAAGGTTGTGATGGGGATCGTGAAGAAGCGGATCGAATCTTTAATTGCGCTGGTTGTCATGTGTGGTATGATTCTCTCAATTTATCCGAGTATTGCAGCGGCCGACAATTCCGCTTGCGCTCCTAATTTCACGACGAATCCGATGGTTGCCGGCGGGGGTGTCCACACCGTTGCGTTGAAAAGCGACGGAACCGTCTGGTCATGGGGGGAGAACACCTACGGCCAGTTGGGAGATGGTACGCGCGGGAATGGAAGCATTTTCCCCGTGAAGGCGCAGGCCTTGTGCGATATCGTCGCCATTTCCGGCGGATGGGCACATACCGTAGCACTGAAGAGTGATGGAACGGTGTGGACTTGGGGGAACAACGAGTATGGTCAGCTAGGATATCCATACCCCCAGGTTCAAAGCAGCGCTGTTCCCATGCAAGTGAAGTGGCAAGAGAGCGGGCAAGTAATCGAGCTAAGCGACGTCGTCGCGATTGATGCAGGATCTTATCATACGGTAGCCCTGAAACGAGATGGGACGGTATGGACATGGGGAAACAATTATAAGGGGGAGCTTGGGTATGAAACGGATAAAACTCAATATGGAAACTACTACTTGCCAAGCAGCGTACCTAAGCGAATTCCCGATTTGACCGGGGTGAAAGCGATTGCCGCGGGATTCGGGGTAAGCAACGACTCCGCATATACAGCTGCCTTGAAGAATGATGGAACGGTATGGACGTGGGGATCCAACAGATACGGCGCTCTCGGATACGATACGCAGGATCCTCTTAAGCCGCAACCTGTACCTAGTCAGGTTCCGGACGTAAGCGATATCGCTTCTATTGCCGCAGGGTCGACCCATGTCGTTGCATTGAAAACAGACGGTACGGTATGGGCGTGGGGGAGCAACGAGGAAGGTCAGCTTGGAAGCGGAGGCATCGGATATGAAACGTACAAATTAAAAGTACGTCATCCGCTAGATTCCTCGCAGGAGCTTAACGGCGTCGTCTCGATGAATTCGACGGGAAGTCACACGCTGGTTAAGCTAAACGACGGAACGGTATGGGCGTGGGGAAGAAATATCGAAGGCCAGATCGGAGACGGATCGTTTAATAGAGCCGTATTAGCCCAGAAACCGCTGCTTAACGGGAGTTTCACGGCGTTCGGATCGGGTTGGGGCCATTCGATCGCGGTTATAGACGACGGAACCGTCTGGACGTGGGGTTTGAACGCAAGGGGGCAACTCGGATACGATACGTCGATACCGGAAGATCCCGGTTTTTATCCGCCTTCCAACGCTCCTCGTCCCGTCGAGGGATTTAGCGTATACGAAACGCCGTCCGATCCGACTTTAACGCTTTCCGGCAAAAATCGTTTGCCGTTTTCCGAAACGATGGAATTGACCGCCTTGTTATATAACCCGGGGAACGAGCTTACCCGGATTAGACTTCAACTGACTCCGGGTCCCGGATTACGTCTTGTCGATAACGATGCCGTCCAAACGATCGATCGCGTCGCTTCCGGAACGGGCGTCTCGAAGAAGTGGAGGGCGAGGGCAGAGGAACCGGGTATGCATTCCTTGACGGTGCAGGCTTTTCGGGAGAATGAAACGGTGCCGTTCGTCGAAGCTTCCTATCAGATCGAAGCGTTGGCGTCCGTCGTGCCTCCCGGCGTTGCTTTGGAAGGTTTTGCCGGGGCGAGATCGGACGGAACGCCGGTGGCCATAAGATCCTCGCTGCTTACGATCGATGTCGGGGCTGCTTGCCAGAGCGTTAGGCTTTACGTGAAAGACCCTGCCGGAAACAGGCGAGAGATCGGTCGGCAATCGCCTCCCGCGGCGGTATTTTCATTTACTCCCTCATTATTGGGGATGGAACAATCGCCGTTGACCGTAGAGATCGAATCGGCATGTCTGAATGCCGACTTCCCCATCGAATTAATCGATCCGAGCGGAGTCGTCTACAATGCGGAACAAGGAATGAATTGGCCTCTGCCTGGCGCTACGGTTGTATTGGAATATTACGATCCTGCGTTAAGCGAATGGGTCCAAATGAGCGAAGAAGCCTATCAAGGCAGATTGTCTCCGACCACGAATCCGCAATTGACAGGCGGGGATGGTCGATATGCTTGGGATGTAGCGGCCGGAGCTTATAGGGTGAGGGTAAGCAGGCCCGGCTTCGCGCCGGTGACAAGCGATACCGTCAATGTTCCTCCTCCGGTGACGGATTTGCACGTTGGCTTAACCCCGGTCGATAAAGTCGTGCCAAGTCTTTCCGTGACCGGAGTAACTTACGGGGCAACGTATTCGCAATCCGTTACGGTACGGTTTCAAGCGGCTGACGATGCGTCCGGCGTTCGATACGTGAGTTATAGGCTGAATCAGGGCGCAGAACAAAGAGTAAACGGAGATCAAGGCGCGCTCACGGTATCCGCTCGAGGTTCGCACGTCATCGATTTTACTGTTGCCGATCATGCCGGGAATCTATTCACTTCGGCTATCGCCTTTAAGATTGCCGATACGGGCGGTTCAAATCCGGGAGGTTCAACCGGCGGAGGCGGCAGTTCGTCAAACGGCGCGACAAGCTTACGGATTCTCATCGACGGCAAGGCGTTCGAGAACATTGCCACGGTCGTCGCTTCGAAGGTGAATGGAGCAGACAATCTGGCCGTGAAGGTGGATGCCGCTTTGTTCGCTGCACAATTGGCTAAAGCGGGAAACAAGCCGGTCATCGCTATTCCCGTGAGCGGGAGCGCTAGCAAGGTAACGTTCGCATTGGCCGGGGATGCAGTGAAGGCGATGGAAAATAAGCAAGCCGTTCTGGAGCTGCGAACGCCTCTCGGTAACTACAGGATGCCATCCGAGGAGTTCCGCATTGATTCCTTGGCGAAACGATTGGGCGATCAAGTTAAACTCGCGGATGTCCTCGTTCATACGGATATTGCCAAAAGCGGTCCGGACAAAGTCAAGCTAGCGGATAAAGCCGCATCCGATCAACATTTCACCGTAGTTGTTCCGCCGGCCGAATTCTATGTGCTCGCCTCGTCCAACGGCAAGTCAGTCGAAGCGGACAAATTCGAGACTTACGTCGCATACGAAATACCGCTTCCGAAAGGCGCTCTCTCCGGCCGCGGCAACACCATAACCGCTCTTGCGCTGGAGGCGGACGGAACGGTTCATCATGCGCCGACTTCCTTCGCATCGCGTGACGGAATCGATTATGCAGTCGTCCGTAGCTTGTTGAGCGGCACGTATTTCGTCGTTAATCACCCCAAGTCGTTCGCGGATGTCAAGGGACATTGGGCTGAGAAAGCGGTCAACGACTTGGCATCGAGAATGATCGTAAAAGGAGTCGATGATACGCACTATCGGCCGAATGCGGTCGTTACCCGCGCGGAGTTCGCGGCAATTCTCGTAAGGGCGTTGGGAATCGCCGACAACGGGCAAACTTCCGCTTTCACGGATGTGGGTGCGGGAGATTGGTTCGCCGGCGCGGTGGCGAAAGCGCAGGAGTACCGGCTCGTCGAAGGAGACGCCAGACGGAAGTTCCATCCGACAAAGTCGATTGCAAGACAAGAAGCGATCGTGATGATCGTCCGGGCGATGAAGCTTGCAGGGCTAAACGCGAACATCGGCGCGGCCGAAGCGGATGCGGAGATGTCCAAGTTCGCGGATGGCGCGGCTGTAGCCGCATGGGCCAAGGAGGCATTCGCCGCAGCCGTTAAGAACGGTATCGTCGGCGGTTCGAATGGGAAAGCCAAGCCGGCAAGCGCCGTTACGAGAGCGGAAACGGCGGCCATCGTTCAACGGCTGCTGGAAAAATCGAAGCTGATCGGCGACAGTTAAGAGCGCAACCATAAGTCGGGAGGGAACTACGTGCTTGTTATCAGGAAAAGTTTAATGCTATTTATCGTTGGGTTGTTGATGTGCGCCATAGGGCCGATGCAACGGTCGAATGCGGCGCAATTTACGCGTATTACCGTTATGGACGCAGATCTCCGCCAAGTATCCTATCTGATCGCCGGAGTAAAATATTATATCGTGGGGGAATCCGACAAGGCATCATCGACATCGGTGGAAAACTATAAGCAAGAGTATTCGACCGATAACGGCGCTACTTGGCTCCAACTTCCGCAAGCGGGATACGACTTGTACAAAGGACCGTTCATCTATATGCCGATCGATCCGCAGCTCGTTTCCGTTAAGTTTCGAATGAGCGCCTACTTCGATCCGCTCATCGGTTCGTTGACATATTCGGAGAAGACGATCGGTCCATTCAACATTTTGCAGCCCGGGGATGTTTCGGATTTTACGACGATTCCGAACAAAGACGGGTCGGTTACGCTTAACTGGAACGACAATTCGAACATGGAATCTTATTACGAGATTGTCCGTTCGGGACCCGACGGCGACAAAATATTTTACGTGAAAAATACGAAGGATCATATCGGGCCGCTTAAGTACGAGGATAAGCAGACGAACACCGTGAAAAGAACGATCTATGTATACAAAGTGACGCCGGTCATCGACCAATACAGCTTACCGGATTACCTTCAGCCGGGGAACGTATGGTCGATCGTCAAGACGGATAGGGAACTGATAATCACCGATAAAGTCGATATCGATCTTAATTTGCCGATCTTTAACCTCGATTCCAAAATCAAAATAGACCCTAGCACGCCTATTAAAACGGTCGAAGCGTTGGATTATCTTAAGCATATAGACTTAACGATCGGCGATCTCGACAAAAAGCCGGTAAAAGACGTGAAGCTGGATAAGTCTTACCTGACTTTGAAGACAGGGGTTAGCGCAACGCTAACCCCGACTATCTCTCCTCCCGATGCGGCCATTACGAGAGTCAAATGGGAAAGCAGCAATAGCCAGATCGCCGAAGTGGACGCAAGCGGCAAGGTAACGGGCAAATCGCCTGGCGCGGCGAGCATATCCGCGACGACGGAGATGGGAAACCTGAAGGCGATTTGCCTCGTGTACGTTGAATCGGATAACATAGCGAAACCGGAGAATCCGCCTGTCGTCGACTTGCCGGGCAATTCCGAGAAGCCCCAGGTTCCACCTGCGGCCGCTCTTTCGGATATCGCGGGACATAAGTCGAGTGCGGAAATCTCGGAAGCGGTAGCGCTGGGCGTCGTGTTCGGTTATTCGGACGGTACGTTCCGACCCGACGAGAACGTTACTCACGCCGAATTCGCCAGCATGATCATTCGGGCGCTGAAGCCAGAGGGCGAGGGGACGCCGCTTGTTTTCAAGGATAAGAACGAGATCGGAGCATGGGCGGTGAAGCCGGTGCAACAGGCCGTGAAGCTCGGCATTATCAAAGGGGGCTCGGACGGCAAGTTCCGGCCAAGCGCGAATATATCCCGCGCGGAAATGATTGCGATGGTCATCCGCGCTTCCGGTCTCGAAGAGGACAAAGGGAAGCCAACCGTCTTCGCCGACGATGCGGACATACCGGGATGGGCGAAACCGTCCGTGTCCAAAGCCGAGGAAACCGGCATCATCATCGTCGGGGGTTTACCGGAAGGCAAATTCGCTCCGCTGACGCCATCAACGCGAGCGGATGCGGCTTCCGCCATCGTCCGGATGCTGAAACTAGGACAATAAGGCCATAGAATCGCGCTTACAGCCGGGGGGACCGTTCCTCCGGTTGTTTTTTTCGTTTAGGGCTATTAGACCTTTCATATATAAGGAAAAGAGAGTAGTTGTATAAATTAATCTGATGGGGATAGTCGAAATTAATAGGTTATAATGTATGAGAGGAAATAATAAGTACGAGGTGGATAGCGTTGCAACTACAGGTAACTAACAGCCCGTTTAATCAAGAGCAAGTAGAGCTTCTGAACCGGCTCCTGCCCCAATTGACAGAGGTTCAGCAAATTTGGTTGTCCGGCTACCTTGCTGCATTACGCGGATCGGCCATGTCTACGTCACCTATGGCCGTTTCGCAGATTGAGCCGACGAACGGCGCAGTTCAATCTCTGAGCGCGCAAGCCGCAATCTCTCGAGAGGTAACGATCCTTTTCGGATCCCAAACCGGTAATTCGCAACGATTAGCGAAAGAGTTGTCCGGTCAGCTCGATAAGCAAGGCGTTCAGGTAACTCTTGCTTCCATGAGCGATTTTAAGCCGAACAATCTAAAGAAGCTTCAGCATCTATTGATATTGGTAAGTACGCATGGCGAAGGGGATCCGCCGGATAACGCATTGCCTTTCTATGAATTCCTTCATAGCAAGCGGGCGCCCCGATTGGAGGAATTGAGGTATTCCGTGTTGTCCTTGGGCGACAGTTCCTATGAGTTTTTCTGTAAAACCGGCATAGATTTCGACCTTCGATTGGAAGAACTCGGAGCTACGCGGCTCTCACCGAGAGTGGACTGCGATGTGGATTACGATGATTCCGCCGCGCTTTGGTTTGAGAGTGTTAAAGGCGCGCTTAGCGTAAATTCCGCCGCTCCGAGTTCTTCTTCCGGGGAAACGAACCTATCGGTCCCGGTGCAATCGGCGTATTCTCGGACGAATCCCTTTCAAGCCGAGCTTCTTGAGAATCTGAACTTGAACGGTAGAGGCTCGCAACGAGAAACCCGTCATCTCGAGATTTCCCTGGAAGGCTCTAATCTTCAATATGAACCAGGAGATTGCTTGGGGATCTACCCGGAAAATCACCCTGATCTCGTGAACCAATTGATCGCGACGATGGGATGGACGCCCGAAGAGCCGATTCCCGTGAATAAGAACGGCGATCTATTGCCGCTTCGGGAAGCGTTGCTCCGCCATTTCGAAATTACGGTTCTGACGAAACCGTTATTGGAGCAAGCGGCTAAGCTAAGCTCAAGCGCCAAATTGCGCGAATTGGTCGAACCGGAGAGGGAGCAGGAGCTTAGAGCTTATCTGAAGGAAAGGGATTTGTTGGATTTGGTTCAGGATTTCTCTCCATGGGAAGCGACTGCCGCGCAATTCGTCTCCATTCTCAGGAAAATGCCGGCCCGTCTCTATTCGATCGCGAGCAGCTCCAAGGTTAATCCGGACGAGGTGCACGTGACGATCAGAACCGTGCGGTACGAGGCGCATGGACGCGACCGATACGGCGTATGCTCGGTGTATAGCTCGGAGCGGGTGAAACCTGGCGATTCCTTGCGGGTATACATTCATGACAATCCGAATTTCAAGCTTCCCGCGAATCCGGAAACCCCGATCATCATGATCGGACCCGGAACGGGAGTCGCTCCTTTCCGGGCGTTCTTGCAAGATCGGGAGGAATCGGGCGCAACGGGGAAAACGTGGTTATTTTATGGGGATCAGCATTTCCTGACGGATTTCCTCTATCAAATCGAATGGCAGAAGTGGCTGAACGACGGCGTGCTAACCCGAATGGACGTCGCTTTCTCCCGGGATACGGATAAGAAGGTTTACGTACAGCACCGCATGCTGGAGAAGAGCCGAGAGTTGTTCCAATGGCTGCAAGACGGGGCTAGCGTATATGTTTGCGGCGACGAGAAACATATGGCGCATGACGTGCATGCCGTATTAGGAACGATTCTCGAAAGAGAAGGCGGTATGACTTCCGAGCAAGCGGCTGCTTATCTCGCCGAGATGCAACAACAGAGACGTTATCAACGCGATGTTTATTAAGAACTAGATATGAAAGCGAGGGATATTCGTTATGGCCCATGATCGTACCCTACCGCCAAACGCACCGCATAGCGATGTCGAAGATATTAAACGACGAAGCGATTACTTAAGGGGTACTCTTGAAGAGAGCCTCGAAGACGTGATCACGGGATCGATATCCCACGACGATAATCGCTTAATGAAATTCCACGGAAGCTACATGCAGGATGACCGGGATCTACGCAACGAACGCCATCGGCAGAAGCTCGAGCCGGCTTATCAGTTCATGGTCCGCATACGGGCGGCGGGCGGGATCGTCACGCCCGAGCAATGGTTGGCGATCGACGGGCTTTCTCGGCAATACGCCAGCGGTTCAATCCGATTGACGACTAGGCAGTCTATTCAATTGCACGGCATTCTGAAGTGGAATATGAAACAGAGCATTCGGGAAATTAACGACGTACTGCTTACCACGTTAGCGGCTTGCGGAGACGTGAACCGCAACGTCATGTGTAACCCAAACCCTGATCAATCGGAAGTTCATGCCGAAGTGTACGAATGGTCTAAGCGGCTTAGCGAACATCTCTCCCCTCGGACGACCGCTTATCACGAGATCTGGCTCGACGGCGAGAAGGTATTGGACAGCCAAGAGAACAACGGCGAGGTAGAGCCGATATACGGCCCCGTCTATTTGCCGCGCAAGTTTAAGATCGGCGTAGCCGTACCGCCTTCCAATGACGTGGACGTATTTTCGCAGGATCTCGGACTTATCGCGATTTACAAAGACAATCGGTTGTTAGGATTTAATATCGCGGTAGGCGGCGGGATGGGGATGACTTACGGCGACACGAAAACCTATCCCCAACTTGGCCGCGTGATCGGATTCTGCACGCCGGAACAAGTGATCGACGTTGCCGAGAAGACGGTGATGATCCAACGCGATTACGGCAATCGGTCCGTCCGCAAGTACGCGCGGTTTAAGTACACGATCGATGATCGGGGAATCGAATGGTTCGTTAACGAACTGCATGCGAGGCTGGGTTGGAAACTCGAACAAGCGCGCCCTTACGAATTCGAGCATAACGGCGATCGATACGGTTGGGTCAAAGGAAGCAACGGCAAATGGCATTTCACGTTGTTTATCCAGAACGGCCGGGTTCAGGACGACGGCGACAACTTATTGTTGACCGGTCTTCGCGAGATTGCCAAGATTCATACGGGAGACTTCCGGTTATCCGCGAATCAGAACCTGATCATCGGAAACGTGACGAGCCAGAAGAAGCGCAAAATCGAGGCGTTGGCCAGTCAATACGGCCTTACCGACGGCATGCACTACTCCGCTCTGCGAAGAAGCTCCATGGCTTGCGTTGCGCTCCCCACTTGCGGGCTCGCGATGGCTGAATCGGAGCGTTACCTTCCCGTTCTATTGGAGAAGATCGAGTCGATCTTGTCCGAAAACGGTCTAACCGAAGATTCGATCGTCATTCGGATGACGGGCTGCCCGAATGGATGCGCGCGCCCCGGATTGGGCGAAATCGCGTTCATCGGCAAAGCTCCCGGCAAATACAATCTTTATCTAGGCGCGGGTTTCTCGGGGGATCGGTTGAATAAGCTTTACAAGGAAAATATAGACGAGAATGAAATTCTGAGCACCTTGCGCCCAATGATCGGTCGATATGCGGAGGAAAGACTGAAAGGCGAGCACTTCGGCGATTTCGTCATCCGCACCGGATACGTAAAGGCCGTAAGCTCGGGTACGGATTTTCATGAATAAAAAAGATATTTTGGAAATTCGGGTCGTTCTGCGCTTTGTTCGTCCATTTAACTAACAATTACCATATTCAGCTTACGCCTAAGGTGGTATAATTCCGTTCATGTCTTATCGAGCGGAAAGAAGGTTAAGTCAACATGAAAAACGGGCTCATTAACGCGATTATCGCGTATACGATTTGGGGGCTTCTCCCGATCTATTGGAAATGGTTCGAGTCGATGCCGGCCGGAGAGATATTGTCCCATCGCATCGTATGGTCGTTCTTATTCGTCGCGGGACTCATCGCGGTTCAGAAACGGTGGAAAGAGCTGAAGTCGACGATTACGGATAGGAAAACATTGGTGCCCTTAATCTTCAGCAGCCTATTGATTACCGCGAACTGGTTGATCTTCATCTGGGCCGTTAATAGCGGCCATGTCGTGGAAACGAGTATTGGGTATTATTTAACCCCTCTGATTAACGTCGTCCTTGCGGTGTTTTTCCTGCGCGAGAAACCTACCGGAGGCCAGTGGGTGGCGGTTCTGCTTGCCGGAGCCGGCGTTCTTCTCGTAGCGATCGATTACGGAAGTTTCCCGTGGGTATCGATCTCCTTGGCGTTAAGCTTTGGATTCTACGGGCTCGTGAAGAAGAGGGTGAAGATGGAAGCTTCGATCGGTCTCATGACGGAGACGATGATCGTCGTTCCCGTAGCGCTTATTTACTGGGGATACCTCGGCGCATCGCATCAGAGTACGGCATGGACGATGAGCGTCTCTTCCTTGGCGTTATTGATACTATCCGGAGTCGCGACGGCTACGCCGCTTCTGCTATTCGCCAAAGCGGCAAGCAAGCTGCCGCTTTCGATGCTGGGTTTCGTGCAATATATCGGCCCAACGTTAACTTTGATCATAAGCGTGCTTGTGTTTAAGGAGACGATTAGCGCCGTTCTGCTCATCAGCTTCTGTCTGATCTGGACCGCTCTTGTCGTATACGCGATGTCTTCCATCCGCGCCGCGAGAGTTCCTCAGTCCGCCCATGCTAAGTAAGGGACGGATAACGAAATACGGGACCCGATTTCGATCGAGGTTTCGTATTTTTTTATATCAAAATTTACTTAAGCGATTACGCGACTCGGGCAAATGGTTTACAATAGCAAAGACTCGAGCGCTTATTACATACTTACTTGGAGGAATTTCTGCTTGAAGCTAGGTCGGCTAAACACAAATTATTGGTTATTATTGCTCATCGTATTCGGAGGATTTCTGATCTTCGGATTTTCGGAAAACGTGAAGGGTCCGGCGATTCCGAGAATGCAGTCCGATTTCAGCTTGGACGAAACCCAATTGGGCATTTTGCTAGCGTTCAATTCGATAGGTTATCTCGTTGCCTGCTCGTTTACCGGCTTGCTGTCGAGCAAGATCGGCATAAAGTGGACGGGAATTATCGCGTTTGCTTCGATGGCGATTTCCGGCGTGCTCATGTACCTGTCGGCAAGCTACGCGTTTCTATCGGCTTCTTATTTTCTCATGTACATCGGGAACGGGATGCTAGAGATCGGATTGGCGATTATGGCTGCCCGGATTTTTACTAAGAATACCGGGGCCATGATGAACTTGTCCCATTTTTTCTACGGTTTGAGCTCCGCGGTCGCCCCGATCGTCGCTTCGTCGATGATGGGATGGAATTTGTTCGGAGGCGAGTTGGGCTGGCGGGGCATGTATCTCGTCATGTTGAGCTTGTCTTTGTTGCCGATTATTCCTTCGTTAATGGCCAAGTTTCCCGGGGATAACCAGGAGCATGGGGAAAGGATGACTCTGAAAAGCTTCACGAAGGATCCCGGAGCGTGGTTAATCGTTGCCGTGTTATCTTTCGGAGTCGTCTCGGAGCTTGCGGTTGGCGGTTGGCTCGTTAACTTCCTGGAGAAGGCTTACGGATGGTCGACGGATGCCGCCGCCGGCATGCTGTCCATCTTTTTCGTGTTTTTCATGGGAGCGAGGTTATTCCTTGGACCGGTTACGGATAAGATCGGTTATACGCTGTCCATCATCATTTTGTCCGCTTTCTCGGGCATATGCAGCTTGCTGGCTATTTTCCTTGGCGAGCAGGGCGCGATTTGGTTCGCGATTGCGGGCATCGGGATCGCTCCGATCTATCCGACCGTTATGGCTATGCTAGCCAAACGCTATCCGAGAGGAACGGATACGGCGATTACCTTTACCGTTACGATCATGGGAATCGCTAGCGTAGTGGGGAATTTGCTGATCGGAGTCATTATTGACGGGGTGCAAAAATTATTCGGCAATGATGAGGAGAGCAGCTTACTGCTCGGACTCCAAGCCGGGTACGGCTTTATCGCCGCGATGGCCTTGTTGTGCTCGGTTAGTTGCTTCATTTTATATCGATATCTTCATAAGAAGAACGAGTTGGTTTAAGGAAGGAAGTGTAACGGATGAGCGCGCGGAAAATCGTGATCGCGGGTACAGGAAGCGGAGTAGGAAAGACGACGTTAACGATCGGGCTGATGGCGGCTTTGAAGCGCGGCGGACGGCGGGTTCAGGGCTTTAAATGCGGACCGGATTATATCGATCCGACCTATCATTCGGCGGTAACCCGGCGTATATCGCGGAACCTTGATAGTTACATGCTCGCTCACGACACGGTGAGAGAGGTATATGCCAGAGCTAGCGAAGACGCGGATATCTCCGTCATCGAAGGCGTTATGGGACTATACGACGGTAAAAACCCGACGAACGGAGAAGGAAGCACGGCGGAAATCAGCGTATTGCTGGAAGCTCCGATCTTGCTGGTCATCGATTGCAAGAGCATGGCGAGGAGCGTCGCGGCGATCGTCAAAGGATTCCAGAGCTTCGATCCCCGGGTGCGGATAGCGGGGATCATCGCGAACAAGGTCGGCAGCGAAGGCCATTATCATATCGTTCGCGATGCCGTCGAGCTGGAATGCGGCATCCCGGTCGTTGGATATATGAAACGCGAAGACGAGATCGAGATGCCCGAGAGGCATCTTGGCCTTGTACCTTCCATCGAGAGAGGACAGTTGCAGCCTTTCTTCGATCGGCTAGGCGAGCTTGTCTCGGCTACCGTGGACGTGGAGCGTATATGGGAGCTGGCACAGTCGCCAAGTGTAGCGACGGTAGCTCCCGAGACAGGTTTGTTCCGTTCGCGGGGCGTTAAGGCGGAACAAAGGGTCAGAATCGCGGTTGCGAAAGATGCGGCTTTTAATTTCTACTACCAAGAGAATTTAGAGCTGCTGGAATGTTACGGAGCCGATCCGGTTTACTTCTCGCCGCTTCAGGGAGAGCGACTGCCGGATAACGTTCAGGGCTTGTATTTGGGCGGCGGATTTCCGGAAGAGTTTGCGGCGGAACTAGCCGCCGACGAAGCCGTTAAGCAATCGATCCGGCAGGCGATTCAAGATGGACTTCCAACGCTGGCGGAGTGCGGCGGGTTTATGTATTTGACTCGAGCCATCGAAGATACGCAGGGACGGCAGTATCCGATGCTTGGCTTGATTCCGGGCATCGTCCGGATGCAAAATAAGCTGGCGGCGCTTGGTTACAGGGAAATCGTTGGCAGGGAGGGCAACTATCTGCTGGGGCCTTCCGACAGTGCCAAGGGGCATGAGTTTCATTACTCGGTTTACGAAGCGGATTCGGAGGAAGATACGAACTCTTATGCGTATGAAGCTTCCGGTCGTCTGGGGAGGAAACAGGACGGATATATGAACGCAAGCGGCAATTTGATTGCCGGGTACGTTCATTTCCATTTCGGCTCCGAGCCCGCCATGGTCGAGCGCTGGGTAGATCGGTGCCGAAAATTTGGGAAATTTGGCTATTCATTTAGCTCAGAGTGAATCGCCAGACTTATCAAAAGATTGATTGCGATGCATTAATGTAACGGTCAGAATGACCGTCTCATATGAGATATTGTTCTGTTGAACTTGTATGGCGGTCAAAATGACCGTCTCAACGTACATTTCGGGGGAATTGCGCCAATTATAAGTGTCCAGACGGTCAAAATGACCGTCTGGATGGGAAAGTTAGCTCAATTACTCGCGTGTAACGGTCAAATTTGCCGTCTCGGAGGATGAAACTCGCGCTATTCCTTTTCCTGAGCTAAATTAAGAAACACGAATTCTATCAATTTAAGTGTATGTTTTACATTTAGAAGGTGGAAATGAGGGATTCAAGTCAATCTAATTGTACATTTTACACTTAGATTTTCAGTATAAAGAGTAGGCGAATAGCCGAACAGCGCCGAAGTTAGAGAACTCTCAGTGCGCTATGAAGATGCGAAACCCATAGGAACAATCGCCAATAGGACACGCCCCCAATAAATCGTCGAATAACAAGAAACAGCCCTAAGTGACTAGGGCTGTTTCTGTTTTTCCGAGACTAACCGTCTTAATTTACCGAGCCGAGAATTTCTTCGATCGCAGCGAGAGTTTCCTCGGACAGCGTAACTCCGGTCGCTTTGACGTTCTCTTCGACTTGCTCCGGACGGCTGGCTCCGACTAAGGCGCTTGCGACGTTAGGCTGGCGAAGAATCCATGCGAGGGCGAGCTGTCCGGTCGTGAGATCGATCTCGCGAGCGATCGCGGACAACTTCTTCACGGCTTCGATTTTCTCTTCCGTGATGCCGTTCTTCACCCATTCCAGCTTAGCGGCGCGGCTATCGGACGGTATGGAAGAGGCGGAATCGTATTTGCCCGTGAGCAAGCCTTGCGCGAGCGGCGAGAAGACGACCTGAGAGATGCCTTTCGCTTGGCCGAGCGGAATGACTTCCTTCTCGATGTAGCGGTTGAACATGTTGTATACGGGTTGGCTAACGACGATCCGGTCGAGCAAATAGCGATCAGCCGTTCCGAGAGCCTCTTCCATCTGTGCGGCCGTCCATTCGCTAACGCCGACGTAGAGCACTTTGCCTTGACGGACGAAATCGTCGATCGTGCGCAGCGTCTCGTCGATCGGCGTATCTTGATCGTAACGGTGGCAATAGAAAATATCGACGTAATCCAAACCCAATCGGCTTAAGCTGGCATTGATCTGTTCGGTGACATGTTTGCGGGACAGGCCGCGATCGTTCGGACCTTCTCCCATCGGCCAGAATGCTTTCGTGGCAAGGACATAGCTTTCCCGAGGATAGTCGCGAAGGATGTCGCCCATGACTTTCTCGGCGGCTCCTTGTTCGTACACGTTGGCGGTATCGAAAAAGTTCACTCCGAGCTCGTACGCTTTACGGACCGCGGAGGCGGCTCGTTCCTGTTCGACGTACCCTCCGTACGTAAGCCAACTGCCTAAACTGATCTCGCTTACTTTAAGGCCGCTGCGGCCTAATCTACGGTAATTCATCGCAGAGTCATCCTTTCTGTCAATCAAATGGTTACAGAATTGATTTTAACGTAGCAGCCCGAAGAGGGGAAGAAGTGAAACTTTGCATACTTAATATACTCTAGGTTACTAGTTAACCGTTGAATAGCCGAAATTGCCTTCGTTTAGGGCTCTTGATCGCATCACGCATGGGATAAGCTATCATATACTGTTCAGGGAATGGCTTGGCAGGAAAATGGATTCGGCGAACACGGAGGTCGGAGGATGGACAAACAATCGCAATCGCAAACAGATCACGAAGAGCTGCCCGGGCAAAATAGCTATAGGCGTCCAAAGCTTGTTTTTTTCGTCAGGAGCGGGTTGGATGCTTTCATCGATCCGATCATTGCCCATCTTTCTATCCCTTTCACTACGATGAAAATCATCGTCCGGGAAAATAGCCAAATCGATCAGGGCATGAACTGGGCGGATATTTGTTGGTTCGAGTGGTGCGATAACCTAATCGTTTATGGAAGTAAGCTGCCTATCGCGAATCGGAGGAAAATCATTTGCAGGCTGCACAGCTATGAAGCTTTCAGCTCTTACCCGTATCAGGTGAATTGGGGAACGGTAGATAAAGTTATTTTCGTCGGCAAACCGATTCAAGATTATGTCTTACAACATGTAAAAGGATTATCGGAGCGGAAAACGGTCGTCATTCCCAACGGCGTGGACTTGAATAAGTATCGGTTGATCGAACGAGAGAAAGGCTTCAACATCGCATTCGTCGGATACATCAGCGCGAAGAAAGGTCCGATGCTGCTGTTGCATGCCTTCAAAGCCATTCATGACAGAGATGCCCGATACAAGCTTTACATTGCCGGGAAATACCAAGATGAGCGCTATCGTCTCTATTTTAATCAAATGATCGAGCAGTTGAACTTGACCGACGCCGTTCAATTCGAAGGTTGGCAGACGGACGTTAACCGCTACTTGGAAAACAAACACTACATTATTTCTACAAGTCCGTTAGAAAGTCAACATATGTCCATGATGGAAGCGATGGCGGCAGGTCTTAAACCGCTCGTTCATCATTTCTACGGGGCGAAACAAGTGTATGACGCAAGCTTCGTCTGGAACACGATCGACGAATTGATCGGTATGGTCATGGATGAGGAATACTCGTCCGGCGTTTATCGGGCCTTTATCGAGCGGAACTATTCCTTACCTGACCAGAACTTTAAAATCGAACAGTTGCTAAGAAAATTTTTACCTATTGCCCAAGCGGAAAATAGGCATACGAACATTCAAAAGGCGCCAAAAGTCACGGTTGGGATCGTCAATTATAATTACGGCCGATTTCTGGACGAGTGTTTACAATCGGTTCTGACCCAGGCTTATCCGAATATAGAAATTCTCGTCGTGGACGATCATTCGACGGATGATTCCATGGCGATTATCGAACGGTATGCAAAAAGTCATTCGAATATTAGAGTTATCAGACATACGGACAATTCGAACTTACCAGACCGCGCGTTCCATGAAATATTTCGGGAAGCGAACGGGGAATACGTCTTGTTATTAAGCGCGGACGATTTTCTGCCGAATGCTGGAGTGCTTAGTCATTATGTCGGTTGCTTCTTTAATCATCCGAACGCGGACTATGTCTATGGAGATATAACCCTTGTTAACGTTAACGCGAAAGCCATCGGCAAGTGGACATACCGGTCCTATACCGACGAAGAAGCGGTGCAGAACATTTTTCAGAGATGGGGCTCGGGAGTCATTCCGATGATCGGCATGTTCAGATCGTCTTATTACCGATCAGCCAGCCATTCGTGGTTCGTCGATCCGGCGAAACCGATCGCGGGAGATACGTTGAATTGCTTGATCAATATCGACAGAGGATGGAATCGCCATTATTTGCAGCAGCCGATGCTGTGCTACCGAAGGCACGGCGATAGCATAAGCCATCGAATAGACGAGAGAATCGTATCGCTCATCTACATCGTTGAATATATCGTAGCCCGTTTCAAGCAAGAAATCCTCTTTCCAACAATTCCTTGGAACACGCTTGGAGAGAGGGAAGCAAGCGCCTTGAAGCATTTTTATATCGGCAAACATTTCGCGGGCATGGCTGTTTATTATCAAACTTGTCCTTTTACAAGCGGACTGGATCCTATCCAAAAAAAGAAATGCGTTCAGCCCATTCTAGCTAGAATGAACCATTATTTCGATCTGAGTCTTCAGTTCGGGGATGATTGTAAGCAGAAAATATCCGTGGTCGTTGAACAAGTTAGTCCGTTGGTCTTGTAATTTCGGCATTTGAAGAAAGGGCTTCGCCATCCGACGGGAATGACGATGCCCTTTAATTATTGTCGTTGAAGTGATGATCCGCCATCATACGGGTATCGAACGAGAGTAAGGGCAACCGGATAGGGCTTGCGATTCTGGCGGATTCGTATATCGCGAATACGGTTTCCAGCGCTCTTCGTCCGTCCGGCGTATCGACCGCGAACAACGGATCATGGGGATGTCCTTGCAGGGAGCCGACGAAATGCTCGTACATCGCGAGATGCTCGTCGAAGTCAGCAGCCTCCGGAAGGAGCGGGGTTTCTTGACCGACTGCATGCCATCTTCGAACTTCCGTTAAACCGGTTCCCCCGATACTGATCGTACCTAGGTCTCCGAATAAAGATAACGATTGATCCAAATTATTCGGTTGGCTAATCGTGTTAGCTTCGACGATCCCGATTGCGCCATTGGCGAAACGGATCGTTCCTATGGCGACGTCTTCGGTCGGCTTAACGTTTTTCCCCCACCCGAGCATTCCGTAAACCGAATCCACGGTTTCTCCCATCATCCACAGAAGCAAATCGATCAGATGAACGCCTTGGTTGAGCAGCATGCCCCCGTCTTGATCCCACGATCCGCGCCAAGGTGCGGCCGCGTAATAGGCCGGAGAACGATTTAGCCTCACCGTAACGGTACCGGATCTTATCGTTCCTAAAGTTCCGTTGTCAACCCATTCCTTCGCAAGTCTCATGAGAGGACGATACCGCAATTGATGGCACACTTGTACCCTAAGCCGCAGGTTTGCGGCCGATTCGGCAATCTCGTCGGCGTCCCGAAGAGAAAGGGCCATCGGCTTCTCGAGCAGGACAGGTTTGCCTGCCCGAAGAGCGGCAACCGCCAAGTGTGCATGCGAATGAGAAGGGGTGGCAATAACGACGGCATCCACATTCGCATCCCGAAGCAAGCCATCAGGGTCCGAATGCTTCGCGACTGCAACCGTATCCGTCGATAGCTCCCGATTAACAAGGGAATATTTCCGCTCCAACTCCTCCATTCGTTCTGGGAGAGGATCATACAAATCGGTCAATCTAGCATTGGAGCATTTCGCGATCGAAACGACGTGTTTTTCCGAAATTCGCCCGCAACCGATGATTCCGAAACGTATCATAGTTCACCTTGTCCTGCTTCGATATCTTGAAGAGCGTTAATGACGGCATCCTGTTGTTGTTCCGTGAGCAGCGGCCCCATCGGCAGCGCTAAAGCTTCCAAGGATAGGCGTTCCGCTTCGGGGAACGATCCGATGTTATAACCTAACCCTTCGTAAACCTTCTGAAGGTGCAGTGGTTTGGGGTAATAAATGCCGCTTTGAATGTTTCGGGCGAGCAATCGTTCGCGGATTCGATCCCGTTCGGCGCTACGAATGCAGAAGAGATTGTATACATGCTTGCGCTCCGGCGTTCTCATGGGAAGGGTGATTGACGAAAGCGTCGATAACTGCTCATAGTAGCGATCCGCTAGAGCGATTCTGCGCTCATTCCACTCGTTAACCTTTTCCAGAACGACTAACAGAACGGCGGCATGCAGCTCGTCAAGCCGACTGTTATAGCCGACTCGATGATGGTAGTAACGTTTGGCGCTTCCGTGTTGCCTAAGCTCCCGAACGGCTTCCGCCAGTGCGCTGTCTGAGGTAAGAATAAGTCCCCCGTCTCCGATCGTCCCTAAGTTTTTGCTTGGGAAAAAAGAAAAACAGGCTGCGTGTCCGATACTGCCTACGGACTTGTCCCGATAAGCGGCGCCGAAAGCTTGGCAAGCATCTTCGATCACGATCAACCCGAATCGGGCAGCGATCCGCATGATCTCCTCCATGTCCGCGGGCTGGCCGAACAGGTGAACGGGTAAAATGGCTTTCGTTCTTGGCGTAATCGCTTCTTCGATTCTCGCAGGATCCAGATTCCACGATTGATCGATATCAACGAACACCGGCGTCGCGCCGACTCTGGAAATCGCTTCGGAAGTCGCTACGAAAGTATAGGGCGTGGTGATGACCTCATCGCCGGGACCGATCCCGTAAGCATCTAAAGTCAGCACGAGCGCATCCGTCCCGTTGGCGACCGCGATCGCATGATCGGAGCCGGACAGGTAAGCGATTTTCTGTTCTAATTGACGAACTTTCGGTCCTAGAATGTACGTGCCTTGCTCGATCGTGTCTGCTATTTCCGATAGAATCTCGGATTTTAAACTGCGGAATTGTTCGGCTATCGGCATTAATTCGATCATTTAGCAGTCTCCTTGCCGTAAATCATTTTCGTATAGGGTATGCGTTTCGGTTTGAACATGCTTCCGCTGCAACACTGGCAATAGAGTTTGGACTTGCATAGATCATGTAAGGTGGGGCTTAACAGCTTATCCATGCAGTAGACTCGGAAAGGTTAGGAGGTAGACTATGACGTTGGATCCTTCTGTTCGATGGGGCTCAAATGTGATCGTAGGTCAGCACGCGGTAATCGAACCCTACGCGATAATCGGGGACGATGTATCTATCGGCCACGGCGTTGTCATTAAGGAAGGAACGATCGTAGGCAATCGCGTGACCATCGGCGATCTTTCCGTATTAGGAAAAACTCCGTCGGCAAACAAGAAAAAAGCGGTGAAGCCAACGGCTGAACTGCCGGTTCTTACGATCGGGGAAGGGGCTAAGATCGGTAGCGGTTGCGTCATCTATCGCGGGGTTACGCTGGGGGTCGATGTACTTGTGGGTGACCTGGCAGGGATACGCGAGCAAGTGGAGGTCGGAGAGAGCAGCATCATTGGAAGAAACGTAGCGATAGAGCCTCATACCGTAATCGGTAGTTTCGTAACGATCCAGACTTCTTCGTATATTACGAGCAACATGATCATTGAAGATGGCGTTTTTATCGGCCCATGCTGCTCGACTTCCAACGACAAATATATGGGAAGAGGGGATTATCCTCATCTAGGGCCGGTTATTCGCAAGGGTGCCAGAATAGGCAATAACGCGACTTTGCTTCCGGGGATTACGATCGGGGAAGGAGCGATGATCGGCGCGGGCGCAGTCATCACCCGTGATGTACCTCCTTACGTCACGTATGTCGGCAATCCTGGAAAACCATTGCTAGAAAGGAGAGAGAACGAGTGACGGAGCATGCTGTTCGAACCGATGGGGGGTTGGAATTAGGAGAGCGGACAGTCGCCATCGTCGGACTTGGTTACGTAGGTTTACCGATTGCGCTTCTTTTCGCGGGACAAGGATTTACCGTGCTTGGTTTGGATGCCGATCGGAAAAAAATATCGAGTTTGCAAATCGGTCGAAGCTACTTACCGGATATTGCCGATCAACAAATCGCTTCGGCGATAAGCTCTGGCCGGTTTAGCCCATGTATGGACTACGAACGGCTAGGAGAGGCATCCGCGATTATCATTTGCGTTCCGACGCCGCTATCGGCTGGTCAACTGCCTGATCTTAGCTATCTGGAGAACGCAGCCATCGAAACAGGCAAAGCGTTATCCATAGGACAGTTGGTCGTTCTGGAAAGCTCGACTTATCCGGGGACGACAACGGAGGTGCTTGTTCCGATCCTTGAGAGAGAGAGCGGGTTGACCGTCGGCAAGGATTTCCATGTCGGTTATTCTCCGGAACGAATCGATCCAGGCAATAAACAATTTGCGGTAAGGGACATTCCGAAAGTCGTTAGCGGGGTGACGTCGGATTGTTTGCGTAGGACGGAGTCCATATATTGCGAGGTATTTCAATCGGTAGTGAGAGTATCGTCGCCGGAAGTAGCGGAGATGACCAAACTGCTAGAGAACACCTACAGGCTTGTGAATATCTCTTTCATTAATGAAATGGCGATATTGTGCGATGGTCTAGGCATCGACCTGTGGGAAGCGATCGAAGCCGCAAAGACGAAATCGTTCGGATATTCGGCGTTCTACCCGGGACCGGGAGTCGGCGGACATTGCATTCCGGTAGACCCGCAATATCTCCAATGGAGAGCGGGAGAATTCGGCTTGAAGAGCGGATTCATCGAGCTGTCGGAGCGGGTTAATCAATCGATGATCGATTACTTGGCGGATCGAGTCGAAGGAGTGTCGGAGTCGAATTGTTCTACTCGGACGGCATTGATCTATGGCGCGGCGTATAAAAAAGACGTAGACGACATTCGCGAATCTCCTTCAATCGCGTTGATGGAACGGTTACAGGATAGGGGATTTATCGTTTCGTATCACGATCCTCTCGTTCGAGAGGTTTGGGTAAACGGAAAGCGGATGCGTAGCGTCGCATTGACGGAGGAACGGTTAAGCCAATCGGATTGCGTCATCATCATGACCGATCATACCGGTATACCGATTGATAGGATCGTATCGCACGCTAGGGGGATACTCGATACTCGAAACGTGACTGCAGGTTATAGCGAGAGACATATAGATCGCGTTGGAAGCGGAAATTTCGGCAATTATCGCAAAAATCCGCATCGATGAAGGCTAGTAAAAGCACGGGCAACATCATGAAACAATAAGATGTAATAGATTTCGTGACAAGCCTTGGCTTCGATGAAATCGAGACTGGTTCAAGGTGGTGATACTAAAATGTCAATACAGAACAGAATTAATAACGGCGGATTCGAAACAGGCACGATTATTTCTTGGACAGTCGTGAATGCCTCTATTAACACGACTATGAGCCACAGCGGTTTTAATTGCGCGCAATTGAGAGGAGGTTTGGCTAGCTCGTACATTGCCCAAAGCGTTCCGGCCATTCCGGGAGAAAACTTCGAGTTCCGGGCCTCTTTTGCTAAAGCGTCCCCTAACTTGGGGTCATTCGCGATTGTTACGCTCAGTTACTTGGATGCTTCATTTAATGTGCTCGCAACAGGTTTGCTAGATTACATTCCCTATAGCATCTCGAGCCTGACAGGCAGTGATTGGGTCGAAGTGTACCAAACGACTTCGATAGCTCCACCAATGACGACTCAAGCGTTGCTCATCATACAACCGTTACCGATTGCGGGTACGTCAGACTTGCTTGTCGATGATGTTGAATTGCTTACGACCAGCGGATCTGGAACTGGAGCAACAGGAGCAACAGGAGCAACGGGAGCAACAGGAGCTACAGGAGCAACGGGAGCAACAGGAGCAACGGGAGCAACAGGAGCAACGGGAGCTACAGGAGCAACAGGAGCTACAGGAGTTACAGGTACAACTGGAGCAACGGGAGCTACAGGTACAACTGGAGCAGATGGTGCAACGGGAGCAACGGGAGCTACAGGAGCTACAGGAGCTACAGGTACAACTGGAGCAACGGGAGCTACAGGTACAACTGGAGCAGATGGTGCAACGGGAGCAACGGGAGCAACGGGAGCTACAGGATTAACGGGAGCAACCGGAACCACGGGGGCTACAGGAACAACAGGAACAACAGGAACAACAGGAACAACAGGAACAACAGGAGCTACGGGTGAAACAGGAGCAACTGGGGTTACAGGAGTAACGGGGGCGACCGGAGCAACAGGGTTAACGGGAGCAACCGGAACCACGGGGGCTACAGGAGCTACAGGAGCGACTGGTGAAACTGGAGCGACGGGACCAACCGGGGAAATCGGACCTGCCGGACCAACAGGTGCAGATGGAGCAACAGGGCCAACAGGGCCGACAGGTGCAGATGGAGCAACTGGACCGGCAGGACCGACAGGTGCAGACGGAGCAACAGGGCCAGCAGGACCGACGGGTGCAGACGGAGCGACTGGACCGGCAGGACCGACGGGTGCAGACGGAGCAACAGGACCGGCAGGACCGACAGGTGCAGACGGAGCAACGGGACCAGCCGGACCGACGGGTGCAGATGGAGCAACAGGACCGACAGGTGCAGACGGAGCAACAGGACCAGCCGGACCGACAGGTGCAGATGGAGCAACTGGACCGACAGGACCGACAGGTGCGGATGGTGCAACTGGACCGACAGGACCAGCCGGACCGACAGGTGCAGATGGAGCGACAGGGCCAGCAGGACCGACAGGTGCAGACGGAGCAACTGGACCGGCAGGACCGACGGGTGCAGATGGAGCGACAGGGCCAGCCGGACCGACAGGTGCAGACGGAGCAACTGGACCGGCAGGACCGACGGGTGCAGATGGAGCGACAGGACCAGCCGGACCGACAGGTGCGGATGGTGCAACTGGACCGACAGGACCAGCCGGACCGACAGGTGCAGATGGAGCAACCGGACCAGCCGGACCGACAGGTGCAGATGGAGCAACTGGACCGGCAGGACCGACAGGTGAAGACGGAGCAACGGGACCAGCCGGACCGACAGGTGCAGACGGAGCGACAGGAGCAATCGGACCGACGGGTGAAACTGGACCAATTGGACCGGTAGGACCAACAGGTGCGGATGGCGCAACTGGACCACGAGGTATACAAGGAACAATGGGACCGCAAGGACCGCAAGGAACAATGGGTCCACAAGGACCGCAAGGAACAATGGGTCCACAAGGACCGTCCGGTCCACAACCTAATCTTTTTGCTGCGACTGCTGCATCCGCGATACCGATAACTTTACTTGACGGATCAACGCAAACCTTGATTTCCTTGAACGGAATCTCGGTTGCTACAGGTGATTTACTCATGATTGATTATGCGTTAGAGTTCGGCTTGGATACTTCAACCTCAACCGGTGAAGTTGATTTACCCATCGAGTTAATTCGAAATGGAAGTGTTCTGCAAACGATTCGATATCATCAAAATCATCTATTGGAAGAAACAGAAATAGCTCAACCATTGTCTTACACTTATATCGATAATGCAGTTGCTTCCTCAAGTTTTGATTACAGAATTAGGGTTGCCTATACGAATGCCGGAGCAACAGCCTTCACCGCAACGGCATCGCAAATCAACCTAAACATTATCCGTTTTGAATCTTAAATCTTCAAGGGCAGGACGTTCGTCCAGTGGACGAATGTTCCTGTTTCTATTCATGCTTGAGGTCATTCCTAGAATGAAAGCACGAAACGGCGTTAGATTCTTAACCGCTTCAAGGGAGGAAACAAGCAGAATGGTTACGGTGAGTTTATGCATGATGGTGAAAAATGAAGAAGCCGTTCTGGCGCGTTGTCTCGATTCGGTAAGTGATCTGGTTGATGAGATTAACATTGTCGATACGGGCTCATCCGATTCAACGGTCGATATTGCCCGGAATTATACGGATCGGGTATTTTTTTTCAAATGGACGGGTAACTTCGCAGAAGCTCGCAACGAATCATTTTCCCATGCGACTCAAGACTATATTTTCTTCCTAGATGCGGACGACGTATTGTTGGAGCGCGATCGGGAAGCTTTCAAACAGTTGAAGGAAACGCTCGATCCCAGGATCGATTCCGTATCCATGTTTTATCACAACGGTGAGGATGAATTCGGGAACGTGACGCTTCGATATCGGCGGAATCGTCTTGTTAAACGTTCACGCAATTTCATATGGGAAGGCGATTGCCACAATTATTTGAAAGTAGCCGGCCGGATCGTCAATTCCGATATCGCAGTCACACATAGGAAAATTAAGCATTCAGCGGGTCGCAATCTGGATATTTACAAGATGAAGATCGAGCGTGGAGATACTTTTACGGCTCGGGATCATTTCTATCATGGTAACGAATTACGAGAGAACCAACATTATCGGGAAGCTATTGAAAGCTATAAGAACAATCTGGCGACGAATGAAGGCTGGGTCGATGAGAAAATAAATGCTTGCATCAATATGGCCGACTGCTATAGATTTCTGAACGAACGGGATAACGAACTGCCCTCTTTGTTTAAATCCTTCGAATATAGCAGCCCTCGCCCGGAGGTGCTGTGCAGGATCGGAGATCATTTTAAGCATAAAAAAGACTTTCGTACGGCTGCTTACTGGTATGAGCTGGCAACAAATATTCCGGAGGACAATGAGCAATGGAGCTTCCATTATCCTGCGTATCGAACTTGGTATCCTCATCTTCAGTTGTGCGTCTGTTATTATTATTTAAACCGTTTCGTAACCTCCAACTGGCACAACGAAGAGGCTCGGAAATACCGACCAGAGGATCGATTAATTCTGCATAATAAGAAATTGTTGGAGTTTAAGCTTAGTTGAGAGCTCGAAAGACGGGAGGAGACCAGATCAACGGTCTCTTCTTTTACTCGGAACGGCCATTCCGGGAGTACTCCGATGAAATCGGTTATCGATATATTGAAACTCAAAGCCTGATCGTCACTCTCGTCCGAATCGGAACTAGCGCTGCCAATTGAAGAACATCTTCGTTATACATCCGGATACAGCCATGACTAACTTCTCGGCCGATGGAGGAAGGGTCGTTCGTGCCGTGTATCCCATAATGCGGACGGGACAGTCCCATCCAGAACGCACCGAAGGGACCGCCGGGATCGGCTTGCTTATTCACGATCATGTACTCTCCGGCAGGCGTTTTGGTCAGCACTTTCCCAATGCCTACGGGAAAAGAGCGAACAACGTTATTCCCATCCAATAGGTAAAGCGTTCGATCCGATAGATCGACGATTATTCGATATTGCGGCATGTCGACGCTCCTTTTCGAAATAGCGAGACTGGAAAATCCGGATCGTTCATTCTTTTGAAGTCCGCATGGGAAGTGGTATGATCGTACTATCCGAGCACAAGGGGAAATCCGCCATGCCGATCGTTAGAAAAGTTCCTTACTTAAGATATTTACTCCTTTTCGCGTGTTATGCCATCTTCATGGCTTTATATGTATGGTATACCTCGCCCAATCAAGTACCCGAAGCTTATCGGGGTACGGCCGCGGATCCTTCGACCTTCTTCACTCCCGAACAACTGAACAACAGCGAGACGATCAATTCGGTACGCAACTGGATTTTCTTCATCAGCGGACCTTGGGAGTGGTTAATCTACTTGTTTTTGCTCCTTAGCGGTTTGTCGACAAGCTGGAGGGATGGTCTCGAACGTTATCGCCTTCCGATATACATACGTTTTCCGATATATGTGCTGCTAGTAAATGCGGTATCGTTCTTGCTTTATTTTCCGCTGCGGGTCGCAGGTTATAACTTATCGAAATCTTATGGCATATCGACGCAACCGGTTGCGGACTGGCTTAGGGATAAGCTGATCGGGTTCGGAATCGGTTATTTGACGATGTTGGCCGTATCGGCCGTCGCATTCTGGATAATCTCCCGAGGAGGTCGGTGGTGGCTTAAGCTGTGGCTCTTATCGGTGCCGTTTACCCTATTCATGATGTATGTTCAGCCTGTTGTCATCGATCCGCTATATAATCAATTTACGACTTTATCCGATCCGAGCTTAGAACATAAAATCTTGGAGTTGGCAGCCAAAGCGGACATTCCCGCGCATCGGGTATACGAAGTCGACATGTCGGCTAAGACGAACGCGATGAACGCTTACGTCAACGGGATCGGTTCTTCCCTGCGGATCGTCTTGTGGGATACGACGTTAAAGCAGTTAAACGAACCGGAAATCCTACTCATCATGGCGCATGAAATGGGTCATTACGTGAAGCATCATCTGGAATGGAGCGCCGTTGGCGCAATCGGGTCGTCGCTGGGGCTGTTAGCGATCGGAGGAGCATTGTATAAGGTTCTCGTTCGAAATCACGGGTCGAAATGGGGAATTCGTTCGATGTCCGATATGGCCGCATTGCCGCTCGTGTTGCTTATTCTATCTATGATTTCCTTCGTGACGTTACCCGTATCGAATGCGATTTCCCGGAATGCGGAAGCATCCGCGGATCGATATGCGATGGAATTGATCGGCAGCGCGGAAGGGTCGATATCCATGAATCAGAAAATGTCCGTAGTCGTGCTGAGCGACGTAAATCCGCCGCTTCTCGTGAAGTGGTTCAGGAGCGACCATCCGTCCGACATGGAAAGGATTATCGATGCAGAGCGATTTGAGCGGTCCAGAGGCAATTGAGTTGGAATTGTATTTTCTGGCGGGGCTCGCGACCGCTTCACACTTCATGGAGAAGTTCCGCGTAGCACTCCTAGATCGAATAACGATAACAGGTATAACTCAACACTTAGGGCAGCCCGTCCATTCGGAGCTGCTATTTCCTTATGGGGATTGGAGTAGGACAGTCATCCCTCAATTATGGGAAATACGCTCGGACATGAGTCTCCCTCCGGCGAAGATCTCGAACTCGATCGGGGGAAAGCGGGCGATTGCGGCCATGGCGACGATGAGACTGGCCGTCGACCGCCGTACGACAACGCTGCTGATCGGTCACAGCGGAGGCGGCGTCGCGGCTATACATGCAGCGTATCTGCTGATGAAGAGCGAGAGCCGTTCGAATTGTCTGGTCGTGATGATCGGATCACCGAAATGCCGAATTCCGCAGGAGCTTCGGCCATCCGTATTGTCGATAAGCGCTGCGGGAACTCGTAAAAGGGCCAACGACGCCGAGGGCAAGTCCCCTGATCTCGTTTCCCGTCTCGGTACGCATGGCGGTTGGATGCGGACGAGACATAACGAGATAAATAATCATTCGGCATTCAGAAACGGATTTCCTGCGTGGCATAAGCACAAACATGCACCGGCGGCGATGAGAACCGTGCCGATTATCGGAGGACATGCGGATTATTTTCGCGATAGTTCATCTTATGTGAATTCATCGGGTTCGTCGAACCTGGATATTACCCTTGATGCCATTCTCTCTTGGCTTATTCAATGGAATCAAACATCATTTCGGTAATATCGCTCATTTCAGCGCAAGCGAGCCGCCTTCATAATTGAAGGTATATTTCGTAGCTGAAAGCGAGGGTGTCCAAGTGAGCTGGATCGTAGAGGAAATAGGATTTGATCCGAATAGGATCACGACGAACGGGAATAAGTTCATGCTCGGCAATGGAGCGATGGGTTACCGAGGAACATTGGAGGAGTTTAAGAAGGAGCAGTTACCGGCTTGTACGCTAGCCGGTTTGTACGATAAAGTCGGCGATCAATGGAGAGAACCGATCAATGCGCCCAACGGTTTATTTACGCAACTGATCTTGAACGGTGAGATTCTGAGTCCTCTGACTTCGAGATATGATTCGCATCGCGTAGCGCTTAATATTCGAGACGCAACCTATCACCGCGATACGGCTTTCGTTGTCGGAGACAACCGGATCGAAGTCCGTACTCGTAGGTTCCTAAGTATGGAACATCTGGATCTTATTCTAATGAAGGTCGAATTCCGATGCTCGCAGGATTGCGAAATAACGGTGCGAACCGGTATTGACGGCGATGTATGGGACATTAACGGTCCCCATCTGCAGGAGTACGAATTGTCGGCCGGGGATGGCCTAATCGGGTTATCATGCATAACTCAAGAGCTTAAGAAGTCGGTTTCCGTGGCGGAAGGCATCACGTTGGTAGGTGCGGCAGAGGAAGTGCTCATTCAGGATTCGTTATCCATGCTTCGAGAAATCCAGATCAAATGTTTCGCGGGAGAAACCTACGGGTTTACGAAATACGTGGCCGTCGGCTTCGGCGATCAGCGGGAACAAGTATCGAAAACGGTACAGTCACGGGTGCGGGAAGCGATGCGCGATCGTTACGAAACTCTTTTGCATAGGCACGCGTTGCATTGGGAGAGGAAATGGGAGTTGTCCGACGTCGAGATCGAAGGAGACGATGACGCTCAGTTTGCTCTGCGATACAGTATTTATCAGTTGCATATTATCGCGCCGACGGAGTCGGAAAAGGTATCCATTCCCGCTAGGGGATTATCCGGTCAAGTCTATAAAGGTGCGGTATTCTGGGATACGGAGATGTTCATGCTCCCGTTTTTCCTGTACAGTCAGCCGAAAATCGCTAGAAATCTGGTGATGTACCGGGTTCATACGTTGGACGGAGCCCGCAGAAAAGCGGCGGAGTATGGTTACCGCGGAGCTTACTACGCGTGGGAGAGCCAAGATACGGGAGACGATGCATGCACGTTGTTCAATATTACAGACGTGTTCACGAATCGTCCGATGAGAACTTATTTTCGCGACAAGCAAGTCCATATTAGCGCCGATGCCGCGTACGGGATATGGCAATATTACGAGTTTACCGGGGATGACAGCGTTTTGCTCGAAGGCGGAGCGGAGGTCCTATTGGAATGCGCCCGTTTCTTCTATTCCTATTCCTACTATAAAGAAGAGAAAAATCGTTATGAAATTCTCGACGTAACCGGCCCCGACGAGTACCACGAGCGGGTCAACAATAACGCTTTTACGAACGAACTCGTTAGGACGACGCTAGAGATCGCGTTCAAAGCGATGGCCGTTCTCGAATCGAAGTATCCGGAAGCCTATGCGTCTTTAATGGAGAAGCTGGATTTCAGCGAAGATCTTGGCAAATTGAGCAGCATGCTCGGGCAGCTATACACGCCTCAACCCGATCCTGCAACGCTGGTCATCGAACAGTTTGACGGGTACTCGAAGCTTGAGGACGTAGATTTACGGACGCTCAAGTCAAGAATTATGGATAAAAACGAATATTTGGGCGGGGGTAACGGACTCGCGACGACGACGCAAATTCTGAAGCAGGCCGATGTCGTGCTCATGCTCCATCTATTCAAAAACCGGTTTAGCCAGGAAGTGAAGAAGGCAAACTGGGAGTATTACGAACCGAGGACTGAACACGGCTCCAGTTTGAGCTCATGCGTCTATGCGCTGGTAGCGGCGGACATCGGAAATTCCGATTGGGCCTACCCGTATTTCATGCGAACCGCAACGATAGATTTGACCGGCGATTCGAAGCAATACGTCGGAACGTTATATATCGGGGGAACGCATCCGGCCGCGAACGGGGGAGCATGGATGGCCGCCGTTCTTGGCTTCGCGGGACTTCACTTGAGAGAAGGGAAAGTTCTGTTTCAGCCTTCGCTGCCGGAGCATTGGCAATCGATCGCGTTCCCGATTCAGATTAGGGGACAGCAATTCCGAGTTAACGTTACCGCGACCGAAGTGGTCATACTCTCCGATAATCGCAATAAGCTACAGCAGACGTTCCAAGTCGGAACGGAGGAGAGGACGATTGAACCGGGCGGTCGATCATCTTTCCCGAATGAGGGGAAGAGAAGAGGTGACGGACTTGCTGGCTAATTTCAGGGGGGCGTTGTTCGATCTGGACGGGGTGTTGGTCGATACGGCCAAATATCATTACTTGGCATGGAAGCAACTTGCGGAGCAATGGGGTTTCGAATTTACGGAAAGCGACAACGAGCGGTTAAAGGGAGTTAGCCGGATGAGGTCGCTCGACATCGTTCTTGAGATCGGAGGGATTAGGCTTACGGAAGACGAGAAGCTTCGGAAAGCGGATGAGAAGAACGAGCAGTATTTGCAGTATATTCGTCAGATGGACGAGTCGGAGTTATTGCCTGGGGCTAGGGAGTACCTTTTGCGTTTAAGGGAAAGCGGCGTCAAGATCGCTTTGGGATCGGCGAGCAAGAACGCGACGTTTATTCTGGAGAAGGTAGGCATTGCGGAGTTGTTCGATGCGGTCGTTGACGGGACTAAGGTATCCAAGGCGAAACCGGATCCGGAAGTTTTCGAAGCAGGTTGCCGAGAGCTTGGATTATTACCCGGGGAATGCGTCGTGTTCGAGGATGCCGAAGCCGGAGTCCAAGCGGCGATTGCCGCCGGAATGTACGTCGTCGGCATCGGAAGCCCCGCTATTCTCGGTAGAGCGAATCGCGTTATTGGCGGTCTGTATGAGCTGGTTGGTTAAAACTTGTGAATCCTGCTGAATAGAGCAAATTGAATTGTGCTAATAGAATCGCGTTAATAGTGTTGACGTTTCCTTCCGCGGACTTATATACTCGTACATAATAATGACTGTGGAGGATGCGACGATGACTCAACATTATGCGAAACAAGGAACTTATGAGAACGAGCAGGCCATTTACATTAAACACGGTCCATATTCGGCGATTCTGCTTCCGGGAATCGGAGGAAACTTGATCTCTTTCCGCGATGACGAGAGGGATTATCGATTTATAAGAGAACCGGAAGGAGCCGATTGGGAAGCGTTCGTTCAGACGCCGATGCTTCATGGAATTCCGGTGTTGTTTCCCCCGAACCGGTACGATGGCGGGAAATTCGAGTTCGATGGACGCACGTATAAGTTTCCGATTAACGAGGAAAAGACCGGGAACCATATTCATGGATTCGTGTACCGGTCGAAGTGGGAGGTCGTAAGTTACGGGAGTACGGAGCAGGAAAGCTCCGTTACCGTAAAGCTGCGATTCGATGAGCAAAACCCGGAATACTCGTATTTTCCGCATACGTTTACTTTGTCGCAAACTTTCTCGTTGTCGGCAAAAGGGCTTTCGATGCACTTCGAGGCGGTGAATGAAAGCGCCGAAGCGATGCCTTTCATGCTTGGGTTCCATACGAGCGTTAACGCTCCTTTCGCGACCGGAAGCAGCGTGCAGGATTTGGAAACCGGCATCTCTATCGGCAAGCGTTGGGAATTAAATGAGCGCATGCTTCCGACCGAACGCGCACTCCCGTTAAGCGAGGGCGAGGAGCTTCTCAGTAAGGGAGAGGGCGATCCTTATTTCGAATCTCTCGACAATCATTATTCCGCTGTGGCAGGTAAGAATAATAGAAATGCTATGACGATATACGATCGCCGCGTTAACGTTCGGTTCGTCTATGAAGCAGGCGATGCATACAAGCATTGGATGGTGTACAATGCGGCGGCTAACGGCAAGTTTTTCTGCCCGGAACCGCAAACTGGCATGGTCAACGCGCCCAACGTCAATTTTCCCGCCGAGCAAACCGGTCTGATCCGGTTGGAGCCGGGCCAACGGTGGTCCGCGGTAAGCCGGATGTACGTAGAGTAGGGAATTAATCTTTTCCCTTTGCAATAGTATCGATCTCGTCAAGACCCACAGGAGCGCGTCCTTATGACCGCTCCTTTTGTTGTGCGACGGCAGTCGTCTACACGAGGGCTGTCTGTCCCAGGTTAACGGCAAATAGCCCGGCTGAGCCGGGTTAGATCGGTGAAATTGCCATCGTAAGGGCAAATAGCCCGGCTGGGCCGGGTTAGATCGGTGAAATTGCCATCGTAAGGGGAAAAGTGTGCTACAAGCCGCTGTCAGCGGTCTAATGGGTTAGATATCGAGGGAAAGTGTGCTACAAGCCGCTGTCAGCGGTCTAATGGGTTGGATTTCGAGGGATAGTGTGTTACAAGCCGTTGTCAGCGGTCTAATGGGTTGGATATCGAGGGAAAGTGTGCTGTAAGCAGCTGCCAGCGGTCTAATTGGTTAGATATCGAGGGAAAGTGTGCAATAGCTGGGTTAAATCGAAGGAATTACCGTCTCAAAGTGCCTCCCCGCTCGATTTAAAGCGGCGTAGCCGGTCTAATTCCGCTCAAAGTGCCTCCTCGCTCGATTTAAAGCGGCGTAGCCGCTCTAATTCCGCTCAAAGTGCCTCCTCGCTCGATTTAAAGCGGCGCAGCCGCGCTAATTCCGCCGAAAGTGCCTCCTCTCTCGATTTAAAGCGGCGCAGCCGCTCTAATTCCGCCGAAAGTGCCTCCCCGCTCAATTTAAAGCGGCGTAGCCGCTCTAATTCCGCCCAAAGCGCCTCCCCGCTCGATTTAAAGCGGCGTAGCCGCGCTAATTCCGCCGAAAGTGCCTCCTCGCTCGATTTAAAGCGGCGCAGCCGCGCTAATTCCGCTCACAATGCCTCCTCGCTCGATTTAAAGCGGCGCAGCCGCTCTAATTCCGCTCTAATTCCGCTCTAATTCCGCTCTAATTCCGCTCTAATTCCGCCCCTAATTCAGTACCAAGTCCCGAACCAATTCCCTCACCAAATCCGGTTCACCGAATTATCGAGCATCGAGCCAACTTTAGGTTTGATTCTGGTCGCGGTTTCCCCGACCATGATTCCCAATTCGACCTGTAATATCGAATTGACCTCAGGGAAACCGCAGCAACTCCTATTAAAAGTCTAAATCTTATCGCGAGAAGAGAAACCCGAGAGAGTTTCCTGCAAGGAGAGGGATAAGCTCTCCAATTCCTTGGCGATCCCTACGACCTCTTGGCTCGATTGAAGTTGGCCCGTGCTCAGCGCCGAGACTTGCTCGGAAGTCGCCGACGCTTGCTGGGAGAAGCTGCTTACGTTCCCGATCGACGTATTCAGGTGACGCTGCTTCGACTCGAGCCGAACTACGGTTTCCTTGATTTGTTCGACGTGGAGCGTAAAGGCTTCCGATTTCTCGAATACTTTGTTGAAAATCGCATTGGCGGTTCTGACCGATTGGATTTGATTTTGCAACAACGGCAAGGCGTGTTTTAAGGCTTTGACCGTCTGGGAGATTTCATCCTGAATCGTCTCCGTCATCAAGTTGACGGTATTCAAGGAATCGTGCGTTTGATCGGATAATAGTCCCATCTCTTTGGCGATGACTTTGAATCCTCCGCTCTGCTGCCCCGAGCGGGCCGCTTCGATGCCGGCGTTCAGTGACAAAATTTTGGAGTCTTTCGTAATTTTGTTCATCAACCCGAACACTTTTTGCATCTCCCCCGTACTGTCCTCCAGCTTCGTGACCCGTTTGACTAACAGATCGATCGAACTCTCCGAATCCAAAGTCATTTGAACGACATCCTCCATAAATCGCTTGCCTTCCGAAGAAGCGGATTTCACGTCCAACGAAGAAACATTGATCTCGTCCGTCGCGTTCACGACGTTCGAAAGATCGGCGTTCATGGAATCTACGATATGGAACACTTGGTCCGCCTCGGATGCAAGCTGCGCGGAACCTTCCGCGATCTCTCCCGTCGCCGTAGAAATTTCTCCGGACGATGTCGCCGTGTTCTGGGATACGTGCAGCAAGGTCGATGAGGTATTCAGCACCTTGTGTGCGGACGTTCGGGTTTGCTCGATCAGTCCGTTCATCTGCTGCATCATCCGATCGAAGCTGTCGGCGACCTCCCCGATTTCGTCTTTTCTGTTTATTTTCACCCTTGCGTTCAAGTTGCCCTTCGCGCCTTCGTTTAACATATTGCGGATTTTCAATAAAGGTTTGCCTATGTACAACAAGATGAGATAACCGATTGCGATCGCGACGACCGCGGCGATTGCGCACATGATGTAGGTCAGATTTCGAATGACCTTCGTTTCCGCGACGAGTTCGCTTAAGGGAGCGACGCCGGTTAGCGTCCATGAAGTTTTCTTCAGCAATTCGGACACGATCAACTGATCGTCGGATTCGTCCGCCACCGAGAAGCGTTTTCCGACGTCTTCCGGCCTGGAGGACAGAAGCATCGTTCCTTGGCCGTCGGAGAGGAACATTCGGGAGCTCGCGCTGAAATGGATGCTTTCCAACGTTTGCGTCAGCATCGCGGCATCGATCTCGAAGACGATGACGAATTTGTTGACGACCCTCGTCAAGGCGAACAAGTTGCCCTTCGCCAAGCCCGTGTAACCGTTCTCGATCATAGGCAGCCACAACGCGGTGCCTTTCATTCCGATCGCCTTGGTATACCATTCGGCTTTGCGATCTATCGCCGTTAATCCCGTCGAAACGGAAGAGATCGTTTGATTCTCGTCTCCGGTATTGAATAAGGAGATCGATTTAATATAGGTATTCGTCCTGGCGATCTGATTCAGCGTGTCTTGAACCGTCATCTTCGCGTTCATCAGATCGGCCGGATCGGCGGAAGCGTCGAATAGGATATCCAACTGCTGTTGAAGCTCGCGGCTAGTCGAGAACTGCAAGGACATATCCTCGAACTGCTTGAGCATCAAGGCGACCTTCTCCGTCGCTTCTTTAACGGTTTGTTGCGAAACCGTCTTGATCTTATCCTCGATAATGGACTGGGATTTGCCGTACGAAATCAGACCGACAAGGAGAACGGAAACGAATGTCGAAACAAAAAACAAGATGAATAATTTCGCGCCTACCGAACGGAACATACGCATCTAGCGGACCCTCCCTTATGATTCTGTCTATCTCTCATTGTAAGGGCTATCATTTGTCTGATAATGTGTTATTCTACGTAAAATAGGCGCGCTTGTACGCGAATGCCGTAATCTTCTGCCCGTTCATAGGGAAAGCGCTCATAATAGGGATCGACATACGTTGGGGGGAGCTAGGTGAGCTTGAAAATGAAAAATCCTTTGACGAAGATGAACGTGAGACAGCAATTGATTTTGTTGTTTTTAATATTGGTGAGTCCGGTTTTTCTCCTGAATATGTACGCGAACTCGAAAGCCGAACAGATTCTGAAGGAACACGTCACCAACGCCTATGAAGAGTTGAATAAGCAAAATCATTTCTTGATCAACAGGGATATCGATACGATCAGCCGAATCATGACGACGATCATTCAGAATCCGGTTACTCAGAGCATGGTAAGCGACAAAAAGGACGTGGAATTCGACCGAGTCGTTAAGTATCGGGAGTTGAATACGTTGCTGGGCAATAACTCTATGGGATTATACGGAGGGGAATCGATCTACTATTTCCTGTTCGTCTACGACCCGAACAACAGCTATCCGTTCGCCCCTTCGATTCCGGATATCGACCGGCCGAATAACACCGCTAAGGTGTTCTTCTATTCGGACGAAACGAAGACGCCTTGGATCGAGGATGCCCTCAATGCAAGAGGCAAAGGCGTACTGGCGCTTATCGACAATTTCGGGCCGAAAGGAGATCAGCAGACGCTTGCTTATCTTCGTACGGTCAACAGCGTCACGAACGGGAAGAGCATCGTAGGAGTGCTCGTCGCAACGAAGATGGATAAGAAAATCGAGGAATCGTTTAGCACCGTCTCCTTGCCCGAAGGCGGAGAGCTTTACTTGACCGATTGGTCCGACCGGGTGCTTGCGACGACGACGGAAGATATGGGCAAGGTATTGAAGCTGCCCCACGGATTAATCACGAACGAAGCGATGGAGGAAACGCTTAGCGCGGTTTCCAAGGACTACATTTACGTGATCCATACGAAATATTCTTTGAAACAAAAGCTTGTTTACACGATCCCGACGAAGTCTTTGCTCCAGCAAATCAGCGCTTTGAAGCAAGTAATCCAGACGATCTCGATCGTCTATTCCCTATTCGCGATTGTCGTCATGATGTACTTCTGGCGCTCGCTCATGAACCCGCTTCGGAAGCTTGCGATGTTCGCCCGTTCCCATGAACCCGGCAAGCCGTTGGCGAGAGTCCCGTCGAAGGAGCGCAACGACGAGGTCGGCGTATTGATCTACTCGGTGCACAACATGGCGAACCGGATCAATGACATGATTCACGAACAATACACGATGGAGATCAAGCAGAAAGAGTCGCAATTGCAGTTACTCTACCAGCAGATTAATCCCCACTTGTTGTACAACACGCTAGAGAGCATCTATTGGAAAAGCTCGCTAGAAGGAAATATGGGATCGGCCGAGATGATTAAGGAGCTGTCGAAGCTGATGAGAATCAGCTTGAGCAGAGGCAGGGAACTTATTTCGATCGAAGAAGAACTTGAACATGCCATGGCCTACACGAGCTTACAACAGAAGAGGTACGAATACGGGTTCAGCATCCGTTGGGATATCGGCGACGACGTTATGCCCTACATGATTCCCAAGATCACGCTGCAGCCGTTGATAGAAAACGCGATCATCCATGGGGTCATCAATATGGGCGAGGACGGGGAAATTATCGTTTCCGTTCGTTCCGAGGAGGAGAACATCATTATTGCCGTCGAAGATAATGGATATAAAGAAACCGACTACGAAGCGATAAACCGGCTGCTCGAGAACGAAGCTCCGGATACGGGAACCGGCTATGGAATCAAGAACGTCAACAGGCGTATCCAATTGCACTTCGGCAACGGTTACGGCTTGCATTACGAAGCCCGCGTTACGGAAGGGACCAAAGTAACCGTCGTGATTCCCAAACGAGCAAGCGCCGGACAGACAGATCAATGACACATTTCGGGGGGACTAATCGATGTACAACATTCTAATCGTGGACGATGAACCGCTCATATGCCGGGGCTTAGCCAGTCTCCTGGAAAACTCGGGGCTTAACATTCAGAATATTTATACCGCTCATAACGGTTACGAAGCATTGGATTACTTGAAAATGGAAACGATCGATTTGCTGATCACGGATATTCAAATGGGCGCGATGAGCGGGATCGAGCTGATGCAGCAAGCAAAGATCATCAAGCCTTGGGTGCAGGTCATCGTAATCTCGGCCCACGAGACTTTCCAATACGCTCAGCTAGCCATGAGGTTGGGAGCGAAGGATTATCTGATTAAGCCGATTAACAGCGAGCAATTGCTGAATACCGTGCGGCACGTTCTTCTGCACATGGATCGTCCTTTGCAGGATCAAGCCGATATGATTTCGGATTTGCGCGAGCATTTTCGCATGGAACAGCCCCATCCCGAAAGAACCGAGATCTTGAATCAACTTCTGTCGGAAGATCCGTCGGGATCGTCCTCGGCGATTACGTACGGGTTGGAACAGGCCAATCAAATCGTCCTTCGCGGACCTTATTTCGCGATGATCAAGATCCGCATAGATCTCGACTCCAGCTCCAAAGGCATAAAGGTAGAAGAGAAAGACGCGAAGCTGTTGCAATATGCGGTTCTTAATATCGTCAACGAACTTCTCGATAAGGAATGGAATCATTATTCTTTCTACTCCGAGAGCCGGGACGTCAGCATCATCGTTCAGTGGGACGAGGCCGGATACGGCGATTCCAGCGTCGACAATATCAATCAGCTGGAGATGATCGGAAGAAGTTTACATTTCCACATCCATAGGTTTCTAGGGTTTCAATGCGTTGTCGGAATTAGTCAGATTCTGAAAGGCCGCGAATTCTTGCCCGAGCTGAACGTTCAGGTCAATAAGGCGATCGTGTGGAACCGCGAGCATAAGGATCATCACGTCTTTTTCTTCGGCGATTTCAAGTGGGGTTTGTTTACCGAGGATCCTACGGACGAGGATTTGGCAGCCCAGAACAACTTGATCGTAGAGAAAGCCAACGAATACATTCACTCCAACTACGCGCAGAAAGGGCTGACTTTGAACGAGGTCGCGCAGAAAAACCACGTAAGCCCCAATTATCTGAGCTATCTGTTCAAGAAAAATACCGGAACGAACTTATGGGAATACGTCATCAAACTTCGAATGGAGGAGAGCAAGCGGCTGATCCAAAATACCGATTTGCGCCGGTACGAGATTTCCGAGCGCGTAGGCTACGAATCCCCGGAACATTTCAGCAAAATATTCAAGAAATACTTCGGAATCAGCCCGAGCGAAATGAAGAAGTAGTATTGCCCATGATCCCAATAGATACGCACATGTTCACTTGGCGCTCCTTTTTCTACAATAGTAGTTATTGATAGATATTAAGGAATGAGGGAGACCAAATGAATCAAACCAACGCCGTTCCAATACGTCCCTTGGAATCCCAAACCAAGCGACCTCCCACAAAGTGGACCAAACATCTATGGGGCTATTTATTCCTCTTGCCCGCGGTAGCCATCTTCTTCACGTTCTTATGGATGCCGATCGGCAAAGGGGTCATCTTTAGCTTCTACCACATCGATTTCGTCAAAGGGGACACGTTCGTAGGCTGGGATAATTACAATCGGATATTCAACGATCCCGATGTATGGACCTCGGTGAAAAATACGCTTTACTACATGTCGCTAGGGGTATTGATCGGCTTCTGGGTGCCCATCCTGTTCGCGATCTCCATCTCGGAGATGAGAAGATTCCAGGGTTTCGCCAGAATCGCCGCTTACTTGCCTTACGTTGTTCCGGTCGTCGTATTATACGGCCTGTGGAGGTGGCTGTATGATCCTGTAGGGCCGATTAACGCGGTGACCACCAGATTAGGCTTCGACTCGGTTGCTTTCTTAACGGATACGGCTTGGTCGATGATCTCTCTCGTGGTCATGGAAACTTGGCAGAGCTTCGGTTCCGCCTTGCTAATCTACCTAGCCGCGATACTGAGCATTCCGCGCGATTGGTACGAAGCAGCCGAAATCGACGGAGCGGGCGTGTGGAAACGAATTCGCTATATCACGCTGCCGGCCATCAAGAACCAAATTATTCTGTTGTTTCTTCTCCAGCTCATTGCGACTTCGCAAGGGTTCCAATCGCAAATGGCTATGCTGGACGGCGGACCCAACAACGCGACGCTTACTTACGCGTTGCTCGTCGTGAAATACGCGTTCAGACAACAAGATTACGGCTCCGCGTCAGCGCTGGGCGTCATGATGTTCCTAGTTCTCGGATTGCTTGCGGTTCTCCAATACAGAATGTCCAACAAGAAGGAGGCGTAGGCTTTGAAAACGATGGAACGTGGAATCTTGTCGAATTACGACTTGAAAAAACCCGGAACCAGGATCATGTATTACTTAATGACTTTGATCGTGCTCGTCATGGTGTGCACGATGCTGTACCCGATGCTCGTTATTCTATTTAACGGTTTGAAGCTGAACACGGAAGTCAATTCATTCCCGCCGACGTTCCTTCCTTCGGAATGGCACTTCGAGAATTACTCGAAAGCATGGGGACATATCGAACTTCCGCTATTCGTCAGGAACACCTTATTCATTTTTGCAGGGAACATGGTCATGACGGTGCTCGTAGTCGGGTTCGCGGCATTCAGCTTATCCCGGATGAACGTGCCGTACAAGAAGGTCATACAGTATTTCTTCCTGTTGACCTTGTTTATCCCGCCGACGACGTACATTATTCCGAACTTCGTTAACCTGCGCGATCTCGGACTTATGAATACGTTCTGGGCGCTTTGGTTGCCGGCGGGAGCGAACGCGTTTTTCCTCTTGCTGCTAAAGTCGTTCTTCGACGGCATCAACATCGAGATGTTCGAATCGGGGCGGATCGACGGAGCATCCGAGCCGAGATTGTTTTTCCAGATCGCGTTCCCGTTGTCGGTTCCGATCTTCGCTACGCTTGCGATCTTCGTCTTCTCGACGGCATGGAACGACTGGTACTGGCCGTCGCTCATTCTCTCAAGCAATGAACGATATCCGCTTGCAACGGCAATCTATAAGTACGTCATAGAAGTCAGGCGATTGGATCTCAACTTGCGGTTCGCCATCTTGACGATGATCTCTTTTCCGCCGGTTCTCGTGTTCCTGCTCTTCCAGAAATACATCGTTCGCGGTTTGCATTTAGGCGGCGTCAAAGGGTAAGGTCGAAAAACAGCATGCGTAAAACTGCACATGATCGAAATAGGAATACACATCGCCTTGATGAATGCGCCTCCATTATGATGAGCGTGTAAGCAAATCAATTAAAACGAAAAGGGGATTAACAACAATGCGTAAGATATCAACGGTTATCGCTAGCCTTCTCGTATTCAGCCTTGTGCTGTCTGCATGCGGCGGCAACAACAAAAACAATGCATCGCCATCCGCTTCCGCTCCGGCGGCGAGCACGCCGGCCGAATCGTCCGCGGCTCCTCCAGCCGAGAGCAGCGAAGCACCTCCGGTAGACAATACGCAAATTAAAGCAACGATCAGCATCTACTATCCGACTCCGGACTTGGTAGAGAAACGCGCTCTCGAAGACGACAAAATCAAACGCTTCAACGAAGTGTATCCTAACGTCGAAATCGTCAAAAGCGACTGGCAGTACAACCCGAACGAAATCGGGATCAAAATGGGAGCCAACGAGGCGCCTACTCTGTTCAACACTTACGCGACGGAAGGTAAGTTCCTTGCGGAGAAAGGTTGGGCAGCCGACATTACCGAACTGTTCAACGCGTATGACAAAAAAGATCAACTGAACCCGATCTTGCTCGACCAATTCAACATCGGCGGCAAAATCTTCGGAATTCCGCAACAAGGTTACGTTGTAGGTACGGTAATCAACAAAAAGATGCTGACGGACAAAGGCGCGACCGTTCCTCCAATGAACTGGACATGGGATGACATGCTGAACACGGCTAAAGCGGTTGCCGATCCGGGCAAAGGGATTTCCGGTATCGCTCCGATGGGTAAAGGAAACGAAGCTGGCTGGAACTGGACGAACTTCTTGTTCGAAGCCGGCGGAGAAATCCAAACGGTCGCGGATGGCAAAGTTACGGCGGCATTTAACTCCGAAGCCGGGTTGAAAGCTCTCGAGTTCTACAGCAAGTTAAAAGAAGCAAGCGTTATCCCTGCTGACTGGGCATTAGGCTGGGGAGATGCGGTAGGCGCGTTCGCTCAAGGCAGAACGGCTATGGTCATCGCCGGACCGGACGGTCCGCTCGATCAAGGCTTGAACCAAGGCGGAATGAAACCGGAAGACTTGCTCGTGTATCCAATGCCGGCAGCTAGCGCAGGCGGCAAACACACAGGCGTACTCGGCGGAGACTTCCTCGTTATCAATCCGAACGCAACGCCGGAAGAACAACAAATGGCATTCCAATACGCGGTATTCGATTATTTCTCCGACAAAGGGTTGGAGTCGCTCGAAGTAAACATCCAAGCTCGTAAAGCAGAGAACAAATATTTCGTACCTCCTGTTATTCAGTACTTCAAGCAAGATTCCGAATACGGCGTGAAAAACAAAGCGGTATACGACAAATACGACAACGTATATCAATACAGCGACGAATTGATGAGCCTTCTGGACGGTAAGCCTGAAGCGCAATTCAATACGCAAGATTTCTATGCGGCTATGACTAACGTCATCCAAGAAGTTTTCTCCAAAAAAGGCGTAGATCTTAAAGCTCAGCTCGATGCCGCCGCGAAAACCGTGCAAGAGAAATTCTACGATCAAATCAAAGTAGAATAGTTTGAAAGAGGGTTGCCTAAGGCGAACGAAAGTTTGCAGTAGGCAACCCTCTACACTATCCGAGGAGCATCGAACGAACATGTTGACTAGCGAAGCGATATTGCCGGACCGACCGAACGACAAACGGGAGAAGACGTTATCATCTTCGGTAGGGCGCATTTACAGGACGGACAGGATCGAAGGAACCGTCATTTTGCGCGGAGAACGCGCGAATGTGGTTTTTTGTTTTATTAACGAACAATTGCTTAGAATGAAGCTGTTTTTCGGAGAGACTCCCGACCTGCGGTCGACTCCCGCTATCGTCGACGATGCGGCGCAGCCGACAACGGTAGAAGTCGAGGAGAAAGACGGTCACATCGTCATTTCTTCGCCGGCGATGCATGCGGTTATCGATCCGGAGAGATTCTCGTTGCGGTTGTTCAACGGGAATGGGGAGCTATGGTTCGAAGAGCTGGCGACCGAATGGGACGAGAAGAACAAGATCGCCTTCTCGGCTGTTAAATCCAGCGATTCGCATTTCTACGGTCTAGGCGAGAAAACCGGGTTCCTCGACAAAAACGGCGAGCGTTACGAGATGTGGAACAGCGACGTATATGAGCCGCACGTGCAAGATACGGATGCCCTATATCAATCGATTCCATTTTTGATCCACTACGAGTATGGCAAACCGGCCTATGGGTTATTGCTAGACAACCCCGGTAGAGCGACTTTCGATATGCGAACGCATGAAGATCGTTATACCGTCAATATCGCCAGCGGCGAGCTGGATCTCTTCTTATTTAACGGCCCTAGCATTAAGGACGTCGTGAAACGTTTTACCGACATTACCGGAAAGACATACATGCCGCCGAAATGGGCAATCGGATACCAGCAGTCCAGATATAGCTACATGAACCAAGAGGAAGTATTGGACATTGCCCGTACTTTTCGGAAAAAAGGCATCCCGTGCGACGTACTCTATCTCGACATTCACTATATGGACGAATACAGAGTGTTTACGTGGGACTCCAAGCGGTTTCCGAAGCCGCTGGAAATGATGGCCGAATTGAAAGAGCTCGGGTTCGAGCTCGTCCCGATCGTTGATCCGGGCGTGAAGAAAGACCCGAAATATCACATCTACCAAGAAGGCGTTAAGAACGGATACTTCTGTCGGAAGCTTGAAGGTGATATTTTCATCGGGAAAGTGTGGCCAGGGCTTAGCGCGTTCCCGGATTTCACCGACGATGCCGCCGCGGAATGGTGGGGGGATCACCATCGGTTCTATATCGAACAGGGCATAAACGGAATTTGGAACGATATGAACGAGCCTTCCGTGTTCAACGATTCGAAGACGATGGATCCGGACGTCGTTCACGCGAATAACGGAAATCCGAAAACCCATGAGGAATGGCATAATCTATATGGTCTCTTAATGTCTAAGGCAACTTTCGAGGGAATGAAACGAGGCTTGTCCGGGGATCGTCCGTTCGTGCTGACACGCGCCGGTTATACGGGAATCCAACGTTACGCGACGGTATGGACCGGGGACAATCGCAGCTTCTGGGAGCATATGGCGATGAGTATTCCGATGGTACTGAACCTAGGGATGTCCGGCATTGCTTTCGCTGGCCCCGACGTAGGAGGATTCTCGCATCACGCATCCGGAGAACTCGTGGCTAGGTGGACGCAAATGGGCGCTTTCGTTCCCTTTTTCCGCAACCATAGCGTTATCGAGTCCCGCAGGCAAGAACCATGGATGTTCGGAGATCAGGTTGAAGCGATCTGCCGCGAGTATATCGGATTGCGTTACCGGCTCATGCCATACTTGTATTCCCTGTTCTATGAGGCTCACAAGACAGGCGTGCCTATTCTGCGAGCTTTGATTATGGAATATCCGGAAGATCGCGCCGTCTATAACGTTTGCGATCAGTTCTTATTCGGTTCGAGTTTTCTGGTTGCTCCGATTTACCGTCCAGGCGTGCAGTCTAGATCGGTTTATTTGCCCGAGGGCGTCTGGTACGACTATTGGACGGGAGAGAAGCACGAAGGCGGCAAATCCGTTCTGGCTCATGCTCCGCTAGATACGATGCCTCTCTATGTCAAAGCCGGGGCTATCGTTCCCGAGCAAGCATTAAGGCAATCGATGGGGGAGCAGACGGATGAGCCCGATCGGGTTCGTTTCTATGTCGGATCGGGCGGAGCGGATGAAAACTCGTTCGCTCATTACGAGGACGACGGGCGCACGTATGCTTATGAATCCGGTCAATATCGGCTTCGGAATTGGCGTTTGCGAGAGCTTTCCGAGGAAGGGTTGATCATCGCTTGCGATTATGCGCACGACGGGCTGAATAGCGCTCAGAAGTTGTTATTGACGATTGAACCCGTCGCTTCTAAACCGGAGGAACTAAGTTCGACCGGCGGCACGGAAGTCGATACATGGGTTTACGACGGGGACAGTCGCCGACTGCAGGTTTCGATAACGGCAAATCATTCCTTCGAAATTCGAATCCGGTTATAGGGGAGAGGTGCGGCAATGCGCATTTGGCAATCGAAAGCGGCATGGATCTCGTTCGGGGTCGTCATCATCCTGCTGGCAGCGGCGTACTTATTCTTGAATACTCCGTTCAGCGCCAAAGCCAGCTTCAAGGACAAAGACGGGTTGTTGATCGTCAAGAGCGGACAGTACGAGATCGCTTTTCGCTCTGATAACGGCGCGATCGCTTATCTTAAGAATGAAGACTCTTCGGACAACATCACGTTGGGCAATCGGGAGAACGCGTTATGGTGGGCGTTCCTTCAGGACGATTCTTCGACGAACGGCCAGAAGGCCGAAAATTTCTCTTACGATTGGAACGGTCGGAAAGGCGAGCTCTCGTTTCGTTACGGGGGGTCAATTCAAGTAGAAGTGACCGCCCGATTCAACGAGGAAAATCGGATTTACTTGGATGCCAAGGTCGATAATCAGTCGGACAAGACGATTAAATCCTTCCGGTTTCCTTACGAGCTGAAGGTAGACTCCGCGACCGTTACGGACGGTATGCTGCCGATGCTTCCGGGGGCTAAGCTGCGGGATGCTTTCTTCAAGGAGAGCAACTCCTTCCAGGATCAGTATCCGGGGGTTATGTTCGCTTCCTACGTCGGATTGCGAACGACCGGCGGCAACCTCGCCGTATATGACCTGCATGGCGATATCGTGGCTACGACGGAGCTCGGCTTCAAGAGTCAAGTAGACGATAAAGGAAAGACGGGAATCGTTCACAACTACAAAACGTGGATCGACCCCAAGAAGCAGTGGAGCAGCCCTTCCGTAGTCATCGAACTCGGGGACTATGGGAAGACGGCCGAAAGCTATCGCAAGCTGAACAAAATCGACGAGTATCGCTCCTTGGACGACAAATTGGGCAAGGAGAAGCAAGCTTATTTCGAATTGCCGCTCTACAAGGCGGATATTTCGGCGATCAAAGACGGCAACTGGAACAATCTGACCAAAAATTACGTGGACAAAATGAATTACAACGGAATTCTGCATCTGGTCGGCTTCCAGAAGGGCGGCCATGACGAGAACTATCCGGATTTCATGCCTCCCGATCCGGCCTGGGGCGGGGAACCCGCCTTCCTCGCGTTCATGAAAGCGGCGAAGGACAAAGGCAACCGCGTCGTGCCGTATACGAACATGAGCTGGTGGGGAAATCATTCCCCGACGTTCGAGAAATTGCCTTCCGGAACGACGCTGGACGATTTGGTCGTCGTCAAGGAAAACAACGCGATCATGAAAGAGGACTACGGCAAACATAGCGGGTACGTCGTGAACACGGGTCATCCGTTCTTCCTGCAACGGACCGCCGAAGAGCACAAGAAGTTGTTGGAGCAAGCCGGGTTCGACGGGATATTCGAGGACCAGTGGGGCATCCGTAATTCCCCGTACGTGTTCAATAAAGAAATTCCGGAAGGAACCGATCCTTCTTCGGCGTATTTCCAAGGCGTAAGAAACTATCTCGATTCGCTTAAACACAACATGTACATGGAAGACGGAACGGACGTCTTGGCGGACGATTCGGTCGGCTTTATGGGCTCGACTTATTTGTGGGATATACTGGAGTATCGCAAGAATACATCATCATACACGGATTACTATCCGTTGTCCGGTATGATGTTCCGCGATAAGGTGATGCAGTATCATCACGATCTCGCCGCCGAGACGATGACGGACGATCAAGACATGCTGAGATGGAATTTGGCGATGGGTTACAATTTAAGCGCCGATTTCTTCAATGGCGTTGCCAATCCATGGGTGGATACGATAGGCGTGTTCCAGAAATACGTTCTATCGCAATACGCCGACTCGTTGGTAAAGGGTTTCGAACAAGTGACTCCCGCCGTCACGCTTACGGATTTCGGCAAATACAAAGTTACGGCGAACTGGAACAAAGACGAAGCTTATACCCTGGATGCGGACGTAACGCTCGCTCCCGGTGGTTACGACGTGAAGGCGGTCGACGACAATCGCCGGGCAGGCAACTTCGTTCGGTATAACGGTTTGGATCTGGATGCGGGAGAGCATAACCTCGTTGAAGTCAGGGAGAAGGATCTCATTCGCGTCTATCAACCGATCGGCGCGGATACGACGCTTAAGATCAAGAAAGGCAAAGACTGGCCTCATGTTGCCGCGATCGCCTATCAAGCGAACGGAACGAAGATCGCCGAACTTCCGGTTAAGGAAGAGGGAGATTACGTCCTATTCGACTACGTTGCGTTGATCAAAGATCAAAAGGTCGGTTACGTGGAACTGACTTCGGCCAAGGAAGTCAGCAAAGCCGCGGAAACGTTCGAGAAAATCAAAGTTCAGATTAACGTAGCGCTGCAGCAGAAAGTATTCGCGACTTCCAACACGGCAGATGCTTTCCCGCCGGAGCTTGCCGTTGACGGCGATCCGTACACGTATTGGGAAAGCACGGCCAAGAAATTCCCGCAGTCTCTGACGTTGGATCTTGGCGAGGAGAAGGCCGTCGGCAAGGTGATCTTGCGACTGCCGCCGCAAGATGCATGGGAAGCGCGGGATCAAGAAATCGAAGTTCTCGTTAGCGCCGATGGCGAGACGTTTACATCGGTGCTTGCGCCGAAGCCGTACACGTTCGATCCGAAGAACGCCAATGCGGTAGAAATAGCGCTTACCGGAGTGACTACGAAGTTCGTGCGATTGACGATCACCGGCAATACGGGATGGCCGGCCGCGCAAATCGCGGAATTCGAAGCTTATTGATGGTTGATGTAGAAGGCTGTCGCGCACTGTCGCGACAGCCTTCTTGCCGTTTCATATGTCGTAATATTACGCCTATTTCGTTTAAGAATACACATCGTTTGGTAAGCGTTTCCACTCTATGATGGAGTAGCATGCGTTGACATTTTATTGGGAGGCTATTTATGGCGCGGGTTAGAGTGTGGTTCGTGTTATTCCTTGCGGCGATGTTGGTCGGATCGGCGTTTCCGGTTCATGCGGACGAGCCGTCCGGCGGGTCGTCGGGGGGTTCATCGTTAGCGGATTCGGGTTCTTACGTGAGAGTGAAGAACAAATGGAAGAGCAATTTTCTGTACGAAGCGGCTGGCGGGATTGTCAGATACGGTGAGACCAGGGGGGACGACCAAAGTTCGCACTGGCTCGTAGAAGACTTCGGAGGGTTCAAGAGATTGAAGAACCGCGCCACGGGGCATTACGTTTCGGTGCTGCCGGGCATGCAGCGAACGGATCCGCTCAGAAGCATCGCGGTTGCCGAGAGCACGCCGGACGATCAATGGATCATCGAGGAAACGTCTAACCGTCCGGGCTTTTACATTATTAAGAATGCACGCGACGCTACGGCGAATTACGTCATTCACGAGGAAAATCAGCTCGGGTTCGCGCAAGCCAGCACCGACATTAACGTGACTTTCGAGAGCCCCCAGTGGGCGTTCGAGCCGGTCGATGACGATATTCCCGTTCGTCTGGCGAATCAATATAGGGCGGGTCAATATTTGTACGAGGACGCGAATGGTTTTGTAAAATTCGGGGAATTGGGGGCAACGAATAAGACCGCACATTGGTATTTAGACGTGAAAAGCGATGTTGGTGGAGCTCAGAAAACGGTAACGATTCGTAATCGCGCAAGCGGACACGTCATTACGCAAGGATTAGACTGGGCACAGATTAAAGCACTGCCGCTAGATCCGGGAAACCCGGCCAAGAGCGAGTGGGTGATGGCGCCTAACGCCGACCCTTCCTTCTACTCCTTTAAGAACGTGGAGGCTATGCAAGCGACGCCTTCTTTGACTTACGTGCTTAATACTCAGTTTGACGGAGATACGAACGCAAGGTCGAATAACTGGGCGCAGCCGGAGTGGGGAAGCTCGTTATGGCGAGTGGAGGTTGCTCCGGATTTGGCACCGCGTCGCATCGTCAACTTCACGCTTGGCGACGTTGGAGATAAATATCTCTACGAGCTGAACGGTATCGTGAAATACGGCCCTCTCGATAAGAACAACAAGGGCGCTGCGTCTTCCTACTTGTGGATTACGGAAGATTTCGACGGGGCGAAGAGAATTCGTAATCTCGCGACCGGGCATTACGCGACGAATCAGAATATCGTTAACGATATCGATCCGTTAGCGGCGCTGGAGTCTCCGAACGGTTCGGGTTCGGACAGGTGGTTCGTTCTTCCGTCCGATGAATACGACGACTATGTATCGGTTCAAAGCGCCGTGTATGCTGATCGTTACTTGAACATCATGAATTTAACGGGCGCGGTTCAGGCAAGTATCGTCGATCCGAACTCCGACCCGGCGCAATGGTTGTTCGAGGATCCCGATTTTGTCTCGAACGGCACTCCGATCTACGTCCGTATTCAGAACGAGTGGCAGCCGTACGTCCTTTACGAGGACATGGAAGGCAAGCTGAAATACGGGAACGCGGCGTTGGAGGATCAACGGTCGCATTGGGTCATCGAGAAATTCCAGGGGCGCAAGAGGATAAAGAATCGGGCGACGGGTCATTTCATAAACGTGGAAGCGATGTCCGGAGGCCGCATAAACGTTAGCAACGTCGAAGATAGTTGGCGAAGCGCGGTTTGGATGATCAAGGATGACAAAGGCGTGAAGCTTATTCAGAACGTATTAGACAAAAACGGAGCCATCGGCCAGCAAAAGTATATTAATTTGCAAAACTTGAACAAATACGCCGAGTATAGCGTCATCAATCCCGGCTGGGGAAGCCCGAGGTGGAGATTCTCGATCGTGAAAGATCCCGAGCCGACGAACTTCCGTTTTAAGAATAAGCTGACCGGACAATATCTGTACGAGAGCTATTCCGGAGGAAATATCGGCGAGCTCAAGTTCGAGGATGCCGCGGTCGACGATCTATCGTCCATCTGGATGAAGGAGGATACCGGTGGAGGCATTACGTACCGGTTGAAAAATCTGAAAAGCGGAAATTACATTTCCATGGAGCATTTCGCGGCGGGAGGACACGAACTCGAGACGGATCCGGCTCTACCGCTGCAAACGGTTAATCAGATCGACACGGCTTGGGATAGCGTGAAGTGGTTTGTCAGCCCAGCTCCCGCGGAAGGTTACGCCGTGATCCGAAGCGGATGGACAGGCGAGCATTTCATGTATGCAGATCCCTCAGGATCGCTCAAAGTAAGTAAAAATATTTCGACGCAAGACAAAGCGCAATTCGTCGCGGAGCTCGCGACAATTCCCGATGCGCCGCTACCGACCGCGGAAATTCGCATCCGAAGCGTAGCGAGCGGTAAGTATTTGTACGAGAATGCGAAAGGGGTCGTCATGTACGGCAACCCTGCGGATAACAACGGCTATTCGCATTGGCGCATCGAGACGATCGACGGCCATCAGCGACTCGTGAATCGGGTGACCGGACATGCGATCAAAGCAAGCGCGGTTAGCCGGGTTATCGAAAGCATGCCTATGGAAGACCCGGCAGACCCGGCTTTCAAGTGGGCGATCGAGCATTCGCCGGACGGCTTGAATTACGTTATCCGAAACTTGAGCGCGGGAATCGACGACGAGCTGATCAACGTGCAAGGAGGTGCGGGTTACGCGGAGAGGGGCTTGTATCCGATTAACTACGGATCGGTTCAATGGGCGCTGGAATCGGCGCCTGCCGAATTCGAAGCGCCTTCGTGGGAGGAAGGCAGGAATAGCGCTACGGCAACTCCGATTCAGAGCGATACGAACGTGATCCGGATTGTTTCCCATACGAATTCGGCGGCCGGAAGCAAAGCATTATACGAGAGCGACGGAGAGATTCTGCTCGGTCCGGTGGATAAACAGGATGCGTCCGCGCAATGGATCGTTCAAGATTTTAACGGCCGCAAGCTGATCGAGAACGTTGGATCGGGTTCGATACTTTGGTTCGGGGAGGAAGACGGCGCGGTTAACGGTCAGTGGACGATCGAAGATCGTCTGGGATACAAGGTGCTGCGCAACGGATCGCAGACCGAAGGCAGCCTGCTGGCCGTCGCGACCGGTATCGATTATGGACAATCGGACAATGCTTCGGATTCGTTATGGACCTTCGAACCGATCGTCTCCGACGTGAAATACGAAGCCGAAGACGCATTCGTTAGCGGAGGCGTGCGAGAAGGGAAAACGGGAACGGGTTTCACTGGCAAAGGTTATGCGGTAGGGTTTAACTCCGACAAGGCTAAGATTAGCTTTGCCGTTCATGCCCAATCCGCGGGCAACTACGAAACGGTAATCCGTTACCGTAACGCGGGTGCGCCTAAGTCGCTGAACGTTCTCGTCAACGGATATCCGCAAACGCCTATCCTGTTAAGCACGGTTGGCGGTTGGACGGATATCGTCGTGGTAGCGAAATTGCGCGCGGGGATGAACTCGCTAAGCTTGCAGGCATCGTCGTCAGGCGATAGCCAAGCGGAGATCGACTACGCGATCGTCAAAGCTAGCGTGAATAAACAATATCGCGGAGCGACGGTTCCGTATACGACTTACGAAGCCGAGCACGCGACGACGAACGCCGAAGTGATCGGCCCGTCCAGAACGTATTTGGAAGCGGCATCCGAAGCTTCCGGAAGACAAGCGGTCAGGCTGGACGAAACCGGCGAGTTTGTGGAATTTAAGCTAGCTAAGCCGGCTAACTCCATCGTGTTGAGATATTCGATGCCGGATAGCGCGGATGGAGCGGGATTGCAAGCGGATCTTGCGTTATACGTTAACGGAGTTTTCAAGCAGAATCTTAACTTGACCTCCAAACATGCGTGGGAGTATGGCGGGTATCCTTGGTCGAACGATCCGAACCAGGGTAACGGACATCGTTTCTTCGACGAGATTCACGCCTTGATCGGAGACGTCCCGGCCGGGGCTACGATTAAGCTGCAGAAAGACGCAACGAGCACGGCGGACTACTATGTCATCGATCTGGCGGATATGGAACAGGTTGCCAATCCTTATTCGAAGCCGGCATCGTTCGTATCGCTCGCCGATTACGGCGCGTCTCCAAATGACGGCGTCGACGATACCGCGGCATTCGTGGCAGCGATGGCGGACGCTAAGACGCAGGGCAAAGGCCTTTGGATACCGCAGGGCGAGTTCGATTTCGGTAACGAGCTGCTCTATCTCGACGGGATTACGATCCGCGGAGCGGGTATGTGGTATACGAAGCTCAAGGGAGCTAAGTTTTTCGGCAAAGGCGCTAACATTCAAGTGTACGACCTGCTGATCGACGGCGATCTTAACGTCCGCGACGACGAAGCGAGCACGCATGCGTTCGAAGGCGCGTTCGGTATAGGTTCCGTCATTCAAGACGTGTGGGTCGAACACTCCAAAACGGGCTTGTGGTTGACCAAACCTAAAACAAGCGATGAGCTGACTCAGGGACTATACATGATGGGACTCCGTCTACGCAATCTAATGGCCGACGGAATCAACTTCTGCGTCGGTACGAGCGACAGCATGATGGAGCAGACCGATATCCGCTATCCGGGAGACGACGGAATCGCGATGTGGTCTACCGGAGGGATGGCCAGCACGAACAATACGGCGAGATTCAATACCGTCTCGTTGCCGTGGCTTGCCGATAATATCGTCGTATTCGGCGGAAGGGATAACAAAATTCAGGACAACATCGCCAAGGATACGATCGTTAACGGAGCGGGAATCGCCGTTTCTACCCGCTTTAATCCGGTACCGTTCTCCGGAACGACGATCGTGGAGCGCAATACGCTTATCCGTACCGGAAGCTTTGATTCCGGGTATGGATTGAATCTAGGAGCGATCTGGTTGTTCGCTAGCGATAAGGATTTGAACGGAAACATTATCGTGCGCGACAACTTGGCGCTCGATAGCACGAACAGCGGTATTTTCGCTCACGGGACGTTTAGTATGGACAATGTATTACTGCAAAATATCGTCGTGGACGGAACGGGCACGAACGGAATCGAAGCTTCTACGGGAATTAAAGGCAGATTGATCTTGGATAACGTAATCGTGCGAGGCGAACGCATGGCGATGGTTGGCCCGTTGCCCGAAGGCTTTACTTTAGCCGAACAGAATGAAGGATTGGCTTCGGTGGCGAAACCCTTCCGCGTGAGCTTGGCTAACGGAAGTACGGGGCCGCTCGCCTTACGTGCCGGACAAACGGACACGCTCCGGGTTTGGAACGCGGCCGGCTTGGAAGTTACCGCGAATGCGATTATTCAAGCGGAACCGTCCGGGATCGTAACGGTAGGCGCGAACGGAAGGATTAGCGCCATCTTGCCCGGCCAAGGAAAGGTAACGGTTCAAGTTGGAGCGGATACGCGGGTATTTACTCTGGACGTTGCGGTCTCGGCTAACCCTGGCGGAGGTTCCAGCGGCGATGGGGGTGCAGGAGGTGGAGTCGTCGTTACGCCGGGTTCAGCGGCCGACAACGACAAGAAGCTTAACGGAGCCGCCGCGAACAGTGCCGCGATCGAATTCGTAACCGATGGCAGCAAGCCGATCGGGAAGGTTCCTTTTACCGTTGGCACGCTGACGAAGTTCGCGAAAGATCATCCCGAATCGATGATCGTCATTAAACACGGGGATGCCAGCTATAAGTTCCCGGCGAAGCTAATCGTTCAGATGCTGAAGCAGTCCGGTATCGGCGATGAAGCGAATGCCGTCTGGGAATTTTCCATCCAGACGGTAGGTTCGGAAACGGCGAACGAAATCGCCGCGAAAGCGACGGCGCAGGGGATGAAGATCGTCGGCAGCCCGATCGACTTCAGTATTAAGCTTTACCGCGGCGAGACGGTTGCGGCCGAATTTCATAGCTTCGGCACGACGTTCGTGGAGAGAACGATCGGCTTGAAGGAAGCGGTCGATGGAACGACCGCTGCGGCGTTCGTCTACGATCCTGGCACGGGGAAATTTACTTACGTGCCTGCTTTGTTCAGCATGGCGAACGGTCAAACGATCGTCACCATTAAGAGTACCGGGAACAGTATTTACGTTATCGCCGTCAATCCCAAATCGTTCAAAGATACGGTTGGCCATTGGGCAAACAAAGAAATCTCGCTCCTGGCTTCCAAGCAAATCCTGAACGGCGTATCCTCCGACGATTTCGCGCCGGGTAAGACGGTAACGAGAGCGGAGTTCGCTTCGATGATCGTTCGAGCTCTAGCATTAAGAGACAATGGAACGAAAGTCGCCTTCAAGGATGTGCGTCCGGAAGATTGGTTCTCCGAAACGGTTAAGATCGCTTCCCAGCAAGGAATCGTTCAAGGCAACACGGACGGTACGTTCGGTCCTCATCTGACGATCACGAGAGAACAGATGGCGGTCATGGCGGCTAGGGCGTTAAGTTTAGTCGCGGAAACCGAGAAGCCAACCGGAATTAACGCGGAAGGGCTGCAGGATCTGGGTCTCATTCACTCTTGGGCTCTTGAGTCGGTCCATAAGGTAATGAGCCATGGAATTATGAAAGGCAAAACCTCCTTGATCTTCGCTCCGGGCGACCTCGCATCAAGAGCGGAAGCCGCGGTCATTCTGAGCAGATTGCTTCAATCGATGAGATTGATTTAACGGTTTAGGCTCCGCAGGCGACTAAAGAAATAGGGATTGAGCGGGTTCTTCCGCTCAATCCCTATATTAATTTCCGGGGCAAATTAAGCCCGCCCAGCGGTCTTATTTCGCCCACCGCCTCGCATTTAGGCAAATTAAGCCCGCCCAGCGGTCTTATTTCGCCCACCGCCTCGCATTTAGGCAAATTAAGCCCGCCCAGCGGTCTTATTTCGCCCACCGCCCCGCATTTAGGCAAATTAAGCCCGCCCAGCGGTCTTATTTCGCCCACCGCCTCGCATATAGGCAAATTAAGCCCGCCCAGCGGTCTTATTTCGCCCACCGCCCCGCATTTAGGCAAATTAAGCCCGCCCAGCGGTCTTAATTCGTGCATCGCCCCGCACTTAGGCAAATTAAGCCCGCCCCAGGCTCTTAATTCGTCTCGCAAGATCAATCTCTAGAATTTCAATAGTTGTAATCGGTTCACCACCACTTATCAAGCTACTATTCATTCCGCAAAGTAGACTGCCGAACGATCAACTCCGGCTTGATCGTTTGAAAAGGCGAGAGAAGCTCGTCTTGCCCGATCTTGTCGAAGAGAACGTTCGTCGCCAAGGCGCCGAGACTAAACGTATCGATATCGAGGGCGGTCATGGAGGGCGTCGTGTACGGTGCCATCGGGTAGTTGTCGAAGGTAACGATGCCCAGTTGCTCCGGCACCCGGATTCCGCGGTCTTGAGCCGCTTTCAACGCTCCGTAGGCAACGAAATTATTGACGCAGATGACGGAATCGGGCGGTGAATCCATCTCCAGCAAGTCGTTCATCATCCGATAGCCGTTCATTTCGTTCGCTTCGTCATAGCGGATATAGCGATTATCCTTATCGGAGCCGAGCAAAGAAGAGACGACGTTTCGATAACCCGTAAGCCGGTTATGGGAGATGGCTTCGTCCGGTTTTCCGCCAAGGAAGGCGATCCGCGAATAACCTTGTTCAAGCAAATGATGGGCGGCCATGCTTCCTCCGGCATTATTGTCGATATCGACCCAAGCGACGCCGACCCCGTAGTCTTCTTTGGGCTGTCCGACGATAACGTAAGGGAACGCAAGCCTCTCCAACTCCCGAACGATGTCTCTGTTCAGCACAGAGGGGTTGATTAGCATTCCGTCCAGCTTCTTGCTATAGACGTATTGGTTCATGAAATCAATCTCGCGATTGTGGATATTCGATATCGTCAATTCGTATTGATGCTCGAAGGTAACGTTCTCCGCTCCGCCTAGCAAGCTGTAGAAGAAAGGATTCAGAAAGTCGTCCTTCCTATCGAAATTCATAATAAAACCGATATTCATGCTGCTTTGTCTCGCCAATTGTGTAGCGATGCTGCTAGGCGTATATTGTAATTCTTTCATGATCGCCCGTACTTTTTGTTTGGTTGCTTCCGAGATGGTGGGAGCGTCGTTCAATACTTTCGATACCGTAGATTTCGCGACGTTAGCCGCTTTGGCGATATCGTTAATGGTTGTTTTCATGAGAAATTCCCCTTTGGATTACCAGCAAGTACCATCTGTAATTCATTATAGCTTGGTGCGCGGGTTCCGCCAATTAAGAAATAAAAAGTTGTTGATTTCCTAAAAAAGGTATGTTACCTTGTTCTCAAGGAAACCGGTTTCCTTAATCATAAACGATTCGAAGGGCGGGTTCAACAATTTTATGAAAAGAACAGTCGGATTACTCGCGTTAGTTACGATGATGGTGTTCGTGCTATCGGCATGCGGCGGCAATAACAACAAGACGGACGCTTCTCCGAGCGCTTCGGTAGCCTCTGAAGAAACGGCAAGCGAAAGTCCGTCGGCCTCGAATGTAAGCGCTACAGAAGTAGCCGAACCGGAGCTGAAGCCCGAAGACGGCGCAAAGTTGAAAATATGGGTCGACAAAACGGAAAGAACTTTTATCGACAGCGTTCTCCCCGATTTCAAGACGAAGTTCGGCGTGGACGTTACGATCGAGGAAGTCAACATCCCGAATCAAGCGGAGAAACTTGAAACCGACGGACCGGCCAAACTAGCGGCGGACGTTCTTATGCTTCCGCACGATAAATTATCGAAGCTGGTCGTCGCCAACCTGTTGTTGCCGAACGATCTCTTCGAAGAGGAAACGAAAGCGTCGTCTCTTGAAACCGCTATTACGGCCAGCTCGTACGATGGCATTCTATACGGCTATCCGGAAACGATCGAAACTTTCGGCTTATTTTATAATAAAGCGCTCGTGAAAGAAGTGCCGAAGACTTGGGACGAAGTCATCGCGTTCGCTAAGACGTTCAACGACCCCGCGAATAAGAAATATACGATCGCGTGGCTGCACAATCTGTATTTCAATAGCATGTTCATCAGACCTTACGGCGGGTATATTTTCGGTAAAGACGGAACGGACGGATCGGACATCGGCTTGAATAACGACGGAGCCGTCGAAGGAATGAAATATTATCAAAGCCTGTTCGATATCGCTCCGATCAAGACGACCGACTTGACCTACGATATCCAATCGGAGCTGTTCACTTCGGGCAAGCTTGCGATGACGATCGACGGACCTTGGTCTATCGGGGCGTACAAAGGGAAAGTAGATTTCGGCATCGCTCCGCTTCCCGATCTGCCGGGCGGCAAGAAATCTCTGTCTCTGGCGGGAGTAAGATCGTTCTACGTGAATTCGTACACCGAGTATCCGATAGCTGCCAAAATGCTCGCTAACTTCCTCGTCTCGAAGGAAAGCGCCTTGAAGGATTTCGAGTTGGCTAACATCATCCCGGCGAACAAAGAAGCCAACGAGGATCCAAGAATCAAGAACGATCCGATTCTGAGCGGTATCGTCGAACAATTCAAGAATTCGACGCCTACTCCGTCCATTCCGGAGATGAACAATGTATGGGGTCCGACGGATGCCGCGTTCGCCTCGATCTGGAACGGCAAGGAAGACGTTAAAGCGACGTTGGACAAAACGGTGCAATCGATTAAAGATTTGAACAGCTCCGTGGCGAAATAAAACGACTTAAACAGTGGAAGGGGCTGTTTCCGAACAGCCCTTTTCGAGAGGAGCATCGGATCGCATGACCAGACATACCCCTCAAGCCACGCTGCTGTCCGTTTTGTTCATGGGATTAGGACAATGGTACAATCGCCAGTTCATGAAAGGACTTCTCTTCGCGTCCATCGAGATAGCGGGTATTTATTGGATCGCTAGTCGTTTAGGCAAATCCGTGCAAGGCTTGTTTTCTTTGGGAGATACTCCGCGGGGAATGGTGAAAGTCGGCAAAGTCTATCAACCGGTCGACGGAGACCACTCGATCTTCTTAATGGTAGAAGGACTGATCTCTTTGATTCTGGTCCTGCTGCTCGTCTTCCTCTATTGCATATGCATTCGCGACGCAAGACTAACCGCGCTTAATCGGGAAAAAGGGATAAAGCCGCATTCGTTCCGAGTGACTTTAAGCAATATGGCTAACCGCAATTTTCCTTATCTTATATTAGCTATCCCGGTAACGGCGGCGCTGCTGCTGACGGTTATGCCGATTATTTTCTCCGTGCTCGTGGCGTTCACGGATTTCGCGGCTCCGAATCTGCCTCCGGCGAAGTTGGTCCACTGGGTCGGATTCGACGTATTCAAGAACCTCGTGAACTTAGGGTCATGGAGCAAGACGTTAGTCGGCGTGGCAACATGGACCGTAGTTTGGGCGGTCGCGGCGACGCTCACGACTTATTTGTTAGGAACGATCGTCGCCGTGCTCATTCAGCAAAAAGGAATACGCCTGAAGGCATTCTGGAGAACGATGCTGGTCATCCCGTTCGCCGTGCCTAATCTCGTGTCGTTGCTCGTGTTCCGTAATCTCTTAAACGAAGAGTTCGGTCCGATCAATCAATATTTGGAGCTGCTCGGTCTTAGCGGACTTCCGTGGCTCAACGATCCGACATGGGCGAGAATTACGGTCATATTCGTAAACCTATGGTTAGGTTTTCCGCTCATCATGATTCTCGTGTCCGGTATTCTGACGACGATTCCCAAGGATCTGTACGAAGCGGCGGAAGTCGACGGAGCGCCGCGCTTCTATACTTTCCGCGTTATTACGCTTCCGCTGGTGCTGTACTCGACGGCTCCGATCCTTATCATGCAGTTCGCCGGCAACTTTAACAATTTCAACGTCATCTTCCTGCTCACGAACGGCAATCCGGTCGTGCCCGAATACGTGTATGCCGGGGGAACGGACTTGCTCGTGACCTGGCTTTACAAATTAACGTTGACGAACAATCAATACAACTTCGCCTCGGTGCTTAGCATTCTGGTGTTTATTTTCATCGCTTCCGTATCGATCTTGAATTATCGCAGAACCCGATCTTTCAAAGAGGAGGATCTGATCCAATGAAAGCACGCCATCTGATTACGTACGTGATTCTGATCCTGCTGACCGCGTCGATCGTCTATCCGGCGCTCTGGATCGTCATGTCCTCTTTAAAGGTAGGAAATAGTTTGTACAGCGAGACGTTAATCCCCAAGGCGTTTACTTTCGACCACTATAGGGAGCTGTTTACGAGCACTCGTTACCAATACGCGCAGTGGTATATGAACACGATCAAGGTTGCCGTGCTTTCGGCTATTCTAGGAACGCTTATGACTTTGTTAGGCTCCTACGCGATGGCCAGGTTTCGGTTCATCGGCCGCAAGTTCGGATTGATGGGGATGCTTGTCCTGAATATGTTTCCAAGCTTCATGTCGCTCGTGGCGATCTATATTCTGATGCTGCAGTTCGAACTGCTCAATTCGCATTGGGCTTTGATTCTCGTCTATAGTTCGGGCGCGTTCATCAGTAACGTTTTCGTCGCCAAAGGCTTTTACGATACGATTCCAAGAAGCCTGGAAGAAGCGGCGAGAATAGACGGAGCTACCCATTGGAAAGTGTTTACGACGGTCATGATTCCGTTGTCCAAGCCTATGCTGACTTATGTGAGTCTCGTTATCTTCAACGGGGCTTGGGTGGATTTTATATTCGCCAGATTGATCTTGAGAACCGCGGACAAAGAAACTTTGGCAGTCGGACTTTACGATATCGTTAATCAACAGACGTCGACGGACTTTACCTTTTTCGCCGCAGGCGCGGTATTGTTGGCCGTTCCCGTACTCATTCTGTTTGTTTGGCTGCAACGATTCTTGGTCGAGGGATTAACCTCGGGAGCATCCAAAGGCTAGACCAGGGATAGGCCAGCGCTAGACCAGGGATAAACCAAATCGCGTCAAGGAGCTATCGCGCATATGCAGAAAGAAGCAATCTACCATATTAATGATATTCCTTATTTGTTTACGGTCGGCGAGCATGAGGTGAAAATTCGTATACGCGCGAAGCGGGACGAGGTTTCCCAATGTACTCTGCTTCACTCGGACCGATATCAGCCGCCGGGGCATGGAACATCGGTTCAACTCGCGTTAGCCGCGACTACCGATCTGCATGATTATTTCGAGGGAGTTCTCTATTCGGATACGGGAAGAATTCGATATCAATTTCTGTTATCCGGAAAAGATGGAACGCAAGTCTGGTACGGGGAGTATGGAGCATCCGATAGTCGCGGGAAGGCCGGTTATTTCCACTGCGCCTCCGTTGCCGCTTCGGACGAAGGCGCCCCTCCGTCATGGGTAAAGGATGCCGTCGTCTATCAAATTTTCCCGGATCGATTCGCGAACGGGAATCCGGCTATCGATCCCGACAACGTTAGAAGTTGGACTTCGCCCGAAGAGCCCGAACGGGATTCGTTCTATGGCGGAGATCTGCTCGGCATTATCGGGAAGCTTCCTTATCTTCATGACTTAGGTATTAACGTCATCTATATGACACCCGTATTCGAATCGCCGTCCAACCATAAGTACGATACGACGGACTATTATTCTATCGATCCGCATTTCGGGCAAATGGAAGACTTGAAGCGCCTCGTAAAGGAAGCACATGCCCTGAATATGAGGGTCGTTCTGGATGCGGTATTCAACCATGCGGGAGATCGTTTCTTCGCCTTTCAGGATTTACTAATCAACGGTGCCGACTCCGAATACAAGGATTGGTTTTTCGTCGATCGGTTCCCGATCGTCCAATCCCCGAGTCCGAGCTATGAATCTTTCGGCATTCATTCCCCGACGATGCCGAAGCTGAACACGGGAAATCCCGAAGTGATGCGCTATTTGCTGGATGTCGCGAAATATTGGATCAAGGAGGTCGGGATCGACGGCTGGAGGCTCGACGTAGCCAACGAAGTCGATCATCGGTTCTGGCGGCGTTTACGCGAAGAGATCAAAGGGATCGACCGCGAACTGCTGCTTGTCGGAGAAATCATGCATTATGCCGGACCTTGGTTAAGGGGAGAACAATTCGACGGGGTCATGAATTATTTGTTCCGCGATGCGGTCATCGGTTTTTTCGCCAAACAGTCGATAACGGCCCGCGCTTTCGTCGGTCAGATCGAATCCATTCGAATGCAGTATACCGATCATGCCAACTCTTCCATGTTTAACTTGATCGGAAGCCACGATACGGAGAGATTTCTGACGGCATGCGCGCACGGCGAATGGGGCTGGAGCGAGAAACAAGAAGTCGCCCGGTTGAAACTGGCAGCGCTGTTTCAGCTTACTTATACGGGGATGCCATTCATCTATTACGGCGATGAAGTCGGGATGACGGGAGGCGAGGATCCAGGCTGTCGCAAACCGATGATTTGGGATGACCGGCTGCGGAACACGTCGGTTCTAACGCATTACAAAGAACTGATCTCGCTAAGAAAACAATACGCGGCATTACGAGAAGGAGAATTCAAAGAGTGGTTCGTTGATGAAGCGACGAATTCGTTCGGGTTTATTCGCCGGCTAGACGGGCAGTGCGTAGGAATCGTGCTGAACAACAGCCCGGACGAGCATCCGTTCAAGCTGGAAGCGCCTAGGGGCGTCGCGATTCACGGCGTCGATAAGCTGTACGGTTCCGATGAATTCGAATGGGATCGCGGACTTCTGACAGGATCGCTATCCCCGTATCATGCAGTAATCCTTCTATTAAAGTAGGAAATAAAGATCGATCTGGCACGCAGTTAATCCTAACGAAAGTGGTTCATTGCCATTCGGATATTCACCGTTCCAAACTTGTCCACCCGGACATAAGCTAACGTAGTATAAACGATTATTCCGGGGAGGAACGGTGGATGCAATTTCATGCTGGGATATTTTGCGCGCTAATGGGAGCAGTGATTTCCTTCTCGTTCGGCGTGTGGAACGAATCTCTTACTTTCCTGCTCGTTCTTATGGCGATCGATTACATTACCGGCGTAGCGGCCGCGATCAAGGACGGTAGCGGATTAAATAGCAACATCGGCTTCTGGGGTTTGTTCAAAAAAGGGCTGATTTTGCTAATGATGATTATCGCTCATCGGTTAGATCTTTTACTAGGTATCGATATTGTAATGGGGAGCGCCGTATTTTTCTATATCGCCAACGAGTTGCTCTCCGTTATCGAGAATTACGGTCGTTTGGGACTTCCGTTGCCGGAACGAATCAAACGAATCGTATTGGTGCTAAGGGATAGAGCAGGCGAAGTAAAGAACAAAGAGAACCCGGGACCTTAAGCAAACGATAACCGAATTTCCCGTCCGTAGAGGCGGAGAAGTACGGTTTTTTGTTTTTGCTCAACTCAGGCTATAATCATACATATCAAGCAACTTCAATCTGGGGGATGATCGTCATGAGATTAGAAGGCGGCACGAGCGTTATTCTACGCGTTGAAATGGACAAGCAAGCGGTAACATTCGGTGAACTTGTATCTTTAATCGGGCAACAAGGCGGCGACATCGTTGCGATTGACGTCATTCAACCGGGCAGAAAAACGGAAGTTCGAGATTTAACGGTAAGCGTCGTCGAGCCGTCGGTCGTCGAAACCCTATCGGCGGCGGTAAGCGCGATGAAGGGAATCCATCTCGTGAACGTATCGGATCGTACTTTCCTGCTTCACTTGGGAGGTAAGATCGAAGTGCATTCGAAGGTGCCGATCAAAAACCGCGACGATCTTTCCCGCGTCTATACTCCGGGAGTCGCGAAGGTGTGTTTGGCGATACGGGACGATCCGAGCAAAGCGCATTCCTTGACGATTCGCCGGAATACGGTTGCGGTCGTATCGGACGGTACGGCGGTGCTCGGACTCGGCGATATCGGCCCTCACGCGGCGATGCCGGTCATGGAAGGAAAAGCGATGCTGTTCAAGGAACTGGCAGGAGTAGATGCGTTCCCGATTTGCTTGGATACGAAGGACCCGGAAGAGATCATCGCGATCGTTAAGGCGCTGGCCCCGACCTTCGGCGGGATCAACCTGGAGGATATCTCGTCTCCGAGATGTTTCGAAATCGAAAACCGGCTCAAGGAGCTGTTGGATATTCCCGTCTTTCACGACGATCAGCACGGAACGGCCGTCGTACTGCTGGCAGGGCTGCTCAACGCGCTGAAGATCGTCGGTAAGGCCATCGAAGAAATTAAAGTGGTCGTATGCGGGATCGGAGCAGCCGGGGTAGCTTGTTCGCGGATGCTGCTTGCGGCTGGCGTGACCCATCTTGTCGGGGTCGATAAGGACGGCGCCATTCATCGAGGCGTTCGATACGAGAACGAAGCGTGGAACGATTACGCCGCCATCACGAATCCTCGCCAGGAAACCGGAAGACTCGCCGATGTCATTGCGGGAGCGGACGTATTCATTGGGTTGTCTAGGCCAAGACTACTGAATAACGAGGACGTTCGGAAAATGAAACCGGATCCGATCGTATTCGCGATGGCGAACCCCGACCCGGAAATTTCCCCGGAGGAAGCCGGTTCGTACGTTCGGGTCTATGCGACCGGGCGTTCCGACTATCCGAACCAACTGAATAACGTACTCGCGTTTCCGGGAATATTCCGCGGCGCCTTGGACGCAAGGGCTAGCACGATAAGCGAATCCATGAAGCTGGCTGCGGCCAAAGCGATTGCTTCGATCGTGACCGACGAAGAATTGAACGAAGAATACATCATCCCGAGCGTTTTTAACGATAAAGTCGTTCCCGCCGTTCGCAAAGCCGTCATCCAAGAAGCGATACATAGCGGGGTAGCGCGTAAAATACCAAGCGATTTTCGGAATTTAGACTAAGATAAGGGAAACTTTTTTCGCAAAATACACATGTTGTTCATCAAATTGTCAAAAGTTAAAAAAGTTGACCGTTCTCTTCAGACTAGTGCTTGAGTTCAAATGCATGTATTAGGTAAAATATGAGGTAGACAATTTGTAGGAAGCAGGGGAGCAGACGATGCATAAATGGCTTTTGTCCACTTTGATCACGATCGCGTGCGCAATGGGGGTATACTTGATGGCGACCGGATTGCCGGAGAAGCCGAAGGATGAAGCCTCCGAATTAAAGGAAGGCCAAGAGTTGCTGAAAATCAAAGCTACTAACTTTAACTTCGATGAAAAGGAATACCGCGTGAAAGCGGGAACGAACTACAAAGTCAAGTTCTCCAATACGCTTGGTAACCACGGCGTCGAAATCGTAGGTCTTGATCTCGAGTTGACCAAAGACAATCCCGAGCTGGAAGTTACCTTCGACAAGCCGGGCGAATATGAGATGCATTGTTCGATCATGTGCGGACAAGGCCATGGAGATATGGTCTCGAAATTAATCGTCGAGTAATTCGATTAATGCGGCTTGGCTGCGCGGGAATCAAAAAAGGAGCCGAAAGGGCTCCTTTTTACAGTTCATTCAACAGGGACTTGTCACTTTAGAGATGTTTCCACGTCCGGATCCGCGCTACGCCGAGATCGCCCAAATATCCGATTAGCGCCCAGCTAAGAACGGTGAGCGCGTACATAAACCATATATTGACCCTATGGATATCGGTAAACAGCTCGACTAACCACATCGGGACGCTGAACATCATCAGGAACAAGTTGTGCGGATCATATCCGGTCACGTTAAAAAGGCAAAGCGCAACACCGATCAGAGTACAAGCTATCGTAATGGTATGACGCATATGGGTCCATGTGACTCCCTTCGCTTAACTTTACGGGTAGTATGCACGAGACGCTAAATCCTCATGATAAGAAAGGAATGGAAAAATTATGATTACTCATATCGTACTTTTCAAATTAAAAGACCGCAGCCCGGAGAGCATCGCGACAACGGTACAAGTATTACGCGACATGGAGGGCAAGATCGACGAGTTACGCCATCTGGAAGTCGGTACGGACGTTCTACATTCGGAGCGTTCGTACGATATCGGCTTGATTACGAAATTCGATTCCTTGGAAGCGTTGCAAGCGTATAACGTACATCCGGTACACAAGAAAGTGATCGAACATATGACGTCCGTTCGCGAAGCTTCGGTTAGCGTCGACTACGAGTCCTAAGATGAGGATGTTGGTGGAGAAGGATCCGTCGAACATGGGCGACGTATACCAGATGGCCACGTATACGATCCTCATACTGATCAGCGCCGTTATCATGGTTGTCTGGTTGAAGCGCAGAGGAAGAAGAAACAAGAAATAGCAAGGGGGTTAATCGCCCGATGTATGACGTGAACGTGGAAAGCATTCGTAATCGGCTCGCTTGTTTGCCGGAACTCGCCCAGGCCCTGTCCGCGATGACCGTTTCCTGGACAGGCAGTTTAATGGAGGGCTTAGCTCAGGAACGAGCTCTGCATCTTGCCGCGGAGATCGCGACGGATGTCGGCCATACGTTAATCGACGGCTTTATTATGCGCGATGCGAGCAGCTACGAGGACATTATCGAGATTATCGCCGGAGAAGGCGTCCTAACCGAACAAGTGGCGATCCCGTTGCGACAGTTGGTTCTGTTGCGCAAGTCACTTGTTCAAGAGTACGACCAGTGGCCGCGGAGCGAATTACACCCGTTAACGGCCGAGCTTCCGAGGGTATTGATGGGATTTTCCGATCAGGTACAAGCATATTTGCAACAAGAGTTAATCTAATTTTTGAACGATACAACAGTTTCGACGCGTTCGCGCGGCGGAGCTGTTTTTATTTTCTCCGGAGGTGATCTCGCTTGTTGCGACGACCTAAAATAGTTGTACCTAGTCAAGATAGTTTCGTCCACCTTACAGTATTAAAGCGCCCCAACACTGTTTCTCTAGACCCACACGGGTTTGCTCCTGTATGATTTCTATAGATCATAGAATCAACGGGGGATCGAGCATATGGAGCTGTACGGGGATATCAAACAAGGGGAAAAAGGGGCATGGCTTAGCATCGTTGCCTACATTTTCTTGTCGCTGCTTAAGTTGATCATAGGCTATACGTTTAACTCCGAGGCATTGCTTGCCGACGGCTTAAACAATTCCACGGATATCGTCGCGTCGATAGCCGTATTAGTCGGTTTGAAAATTTCAAGAAAACCTCCGGACCGCAATCATAAATACGGACATTTTCGGGCGGAAACGGTTGCGGCTCTTATCGCCTCCATCATCATGGTCGTTGTCGGGATTCAGGTCCTCTACCAGTCTTTCGGCAAGTTTTTTGAAGAGACTCTCGTTAAACCCGATATGATAACGGCATGGACCGCGGTTTTCTCCGCCGGCGTGATGTATTTGGTTTACTTATACAACGTACGTTTAGCCAAGAGGATTAACAGTAGCGCGATTATGGCCACGGCTCAGGATAATCGATCGGATGCGCTTGTAAGCATAGGCGCTTTCGTCGGAATTATCGGATCGCAATTGGGATGGCCATTGCTGGACCCCATTGCCGCTTTTATCGTAGGGATTATCATTTGCCGAACGGCTATCCATATTTTCAAAGACGCATCGCACGCGTTAACGGACGGCTTCGACGAAAAGAGGCTTAAGCGTTTCAAGAAAACGATCGAATCGACCCCCGGCGTCAACGAAGTCAAAGATATTAAAGCAAGAATACATGGGAATAACGTTCTATTGGATGTCACGATTCAAGTCAACTCGAACTTGAACGTCGTTCAAAGTCACGACATAAGCGATGCGATAGAGAAAAGCATGTTGCAAGAACATCAAGTCGGGCACGTGCATATCCATGTTGAACCGGAATATAGGAAAGCATGACATTTCGGTTGACGATAGAGGGGGGAACATGTTCAGTGGACAGCGGACCGAGTTGCCGAATACGACTATGGAATCGAAATCCCGACCGGAGAGCAATCCGTACACCGGGCGCTCCTGCATGTTCCCCGTACCGAACCTGCCAATTTCCGTAGCAAGCCGGAATTGCGTTTTCGTAGGGTAGTTTGACATGCAGTCGCGATAAGGCCGTCCGCCTTGCCGGCTCTCTTCTACATGGGGAGAGTCTTTTTTTTGTTTTAAGAAGCATCACCGAAATTTACGCGACGAAAGGAAGTTTAGAGCATGTTGAACATTTACAAAAACGATTTTTCCGGAAAAATGAACGAAATCTCTCAATTCGATAAAGGGAGCTGGATTCATCTATCCCATCCTTCCGAACAGGAAAAGCAATTGCTGGTTCAAGAATTGAACATCGATCTGGAGTTTCTATCGGATGCGTTAGACGAGGAAGAATTAGGGCGCATCGACAGGGATGGCAACAGGGTTAAGCTCTTCGTGGATATTCCGATTTGCACGAAGGACGGGGCTAAAGACATTTATTCGACGGTTCCGCTCGGCATCTTGATCATGGATAACTATTTCGTGACGGTGTGCTTGGAAGAGACGGCCGTCATAGACGAGTTTACGGCTAATAAAGTAAGAAACTTGCAAACGCATATGAGAACGCGATTCGTCTTGCAGATTCTGTACTTGACTTCATTCTACTATTTGCAATTTCTTAAGAAAATTAACAGGCAGATCGAAACGCTGGAGATGTCATTGCGCCGGTCGATGAAAAACAAGGAATTGCTCACTTTGCTTGAGCTGCAAAAAAGCCTCGTATACTTCTCTACTTCGCTCGAGACGAACAATATGTTAATCGAGCGGTTGTTCAGCGGCACCTTCTTAAAAATGTACGAGGAGGATAAAGAACTGCTCGAAGAGGTTAAAATCGAAATCCGGCAAGCGACGAAAATGACGGAGACGTATACGGTCATTCTTGGAAATATCATGAACTGTTTCGGCTCGGTCATCTCCAACAACGTGAATCACGTGGTCAAATTGCTGACCGCGATCACCATCATCATTACGTTGCCGATGGTTATCGGAACGTTCTACGGCATGAACGTCGAACTGCCGATACAGAGTAATCCGCATGCATTCGCTATCATTATGGTCATGTCGGTGACCATTACGTCGATTACGGCGATTCTGTTCTGGAGGAAAAAGTATTTCTAGCTTGTCACCTGTGTCAAGACGGGCTTCCCTTTCTTATACTGTCATTAACCGCATGGGCATTCGCCCGGGGTGAACGATTGGAGGGAGTGCGCATGGCTTGGGAACTGGCCGGTTACGGGGTGACCGCGGCAGTCGTCGTTATCGCTGCGGCGTTCTTATACGGCGTCGTGAACGTTGTTTGTTCGCTAAGAAGATTAGATCAAGCCGTTGCGAACTTAAGCAGGGAAGCGGAAACTTCCTTGCAGGGATGCAGCCGGTTAGCGGAAGAAGCCAGCGAAGCGATTCAAGTTTCCAGGCAAAGTCTTCAGGGCTTCGCATCGCTCGCGGAGGGGGCGAGAGCGCTTGGCGAAGCCGTGCAGACGGCAGCGCAAACGGCCGTTCACGTTACGGAGCAGTACCGGGAAATCCTGACCTCGCCTATTCGTTCGACACCTGACGATCGGGATCGGGGAGAGCGCGAAACGCCCAATCTATCCGAAATAGGCAGAAGGTTATGGATGATGTGGAAGAAGGGCGAAGGCAGGGCCGGAAGCTCTCGAAACCCGGGAACGAGTGCGGATCCATCTGAGGGAGAGTGAAGAAAATGGCAGACAAGAAAGCAGTGAAGTCGTTTTTGTGGGGGACGTTAACCGGGGCGATTACCGGTGCGGTTACCGCATTGTTGTTCGCTCCGAAATCGGGGCGCGAGCTTCGCGGAGATATTGCCGAGACGGCGCAGAAGGTCGGCGAGAAAACGGCTGACATTAGCCGCCAGGCTGGAACCGCGGTACAATCTCTGGCTAAGCGGACTACGAATCTGGTCGTCGATGCCAAAGAGGCTACCGGACGGTTGGTGACCGACATTCGCTCCCGCAAAGCGAACATCGCCGAATCCGACGAAGTTGCCGCAACGGAGGAAACCTACGTCGAGGACAAATCGTCCGCCTATTAATAGAGGGCGATCCATAACGTTCGAAAGCACCGCCCTCTCCCGCAGGGCGGGCTTTCGCGCGTAATCTTGTCCAAAGATCGGCTAAGATAATGGTACCTTTTGCGCCGCAATCTCATAAAGTAAATTGAAATGAGTTCATCATCTATGAAGAAAGCGGTGTTTCCGTGCAGCAAGCGATCGCAGTCCTTGATTCCGGCGTAGGGGGACTGACCGTCGTCAAAGAAGTGATGCGTCAGCTTCCCTTTGAGAAAATACTTTATTTCGGGGACACCGCGCGAACGCCCTATGGTCCCAGAGATGCGGAAGAGGTCATCTCGTTCACCCGCGAGATCGTGGATTATCTCATTCAGTATCAACCTAAGATGATCGTCATTGCCTGTAATACGGCCACGGCAGTAGCTATGGAAGACATTCGATATCGCGTCAACGTGCCTGTCGTCGGAGTCATCAATCCGGGAGCGCGCGCCGCGGTCGGCCGGACGAAGACAGGGGTGGTCGGCGTCATCGGTACGGAAGGGACGATCAAAAGCGGTGCGTACGACACGGCGCTTAAACGCCTTTCATCGCGCATTGAAGTCGTGAGCCGAGCCTGTCCATCGTTCGTGCCTTTAGTGGAAGACGGGAATTTTCGGTCGATTGAAACCTTTCGTACCGTATCCGAAGCTCTATCCCCGCTCCGAGATCCGACGATGGATTGTTTGATCCTCGGCTGCACGCATTATCCTTTTCTCGCCGATTGCATTTCGGAAGCGATGGGCTCCGAAGTTGTTTTGATCAATTCGGCTGAAGAAACCGCGCGGGATATCAGTACGATTCTTCAAGAAAATAATGAGATGTCGGACGTGGAAGAAGTTCCTGTCCACCAGTTTTTTTGCAGCGGTGATCCCCGGAAGTTCCAAGATATCGCCCAGGCATGGCTTGGGGAGCAGATTCGGTTAACTCCCGTCGTATGGCAAGTTCCCCATATCGGGGCATGACGGTATTTAGGCTCGCGCAGGTCGGAAGCCATGTCGGCTTCGGCTTGTCGGGCCGTTTTTTTTGCGTGGAATGGGTTATACGGAAGCTCCTTCGCTCATACACCATTAGAACCGCGAAGGTATGGGAGGGAGCTTCATGAAGAATAAAGAGGAGTATGGTCCTGATCAAGTCGTCAACGACATAAGAAAATTGACTCGCGAGTATCCTTTTTTGAGCACGGGATCGATTGGTCGTAGCGCGCTCGGTAAACCGATTCCATACTTGAAGATCGGCGAAGGTCCGTTCCGCTGGCATTTCAACGGAGCTTGCCATGCCAATGAATGGATCACTTCGTTATTGCTGATGAATTTCGCGGAAGATTACGCCCGTGCATGCGCGAACCGGGTTTCTTTCTGGGGGAAATCCGCACAGGAATTGTTTGCCCGCAGCAGTCTGTGGATCGTTCCGATGGTCAATCCGGACGGAGTAGAGCTCGTGCAAAGGGGAATGTCGGCCATACATCCGTTTTACGAAAATTTGCTGAAGTGGAATCGCGGATCTAATCGGTTCCACCGATGGAAGGCTAACGCAAGAGGAGTGGATCTGAACGATCAGTTCCCCGCGCATTGGGAGGAAGAACGCGCGCGTCGTTCGATTCATGAACCGGGTCCCCGCGATTACGGAGGAGAACGACCATTATCTGAGCCCGAAGCGATCGCTCTCTCGGACTTTACGGAACAAACCGACTTTCACGCGGTTATCGCGCTTCATAGCCAAGGCGAAGAAATCTATTGGAATTATCGAAACAACGAGCCGCCGGAATCGCGCGATTGGTCGGAGCGCCTAGCCGCCTCCGCGGGATATAGGGCCGTGTATTTAGAGGGGAGCGATGCAGGGTACAAGGATTGGTTTATCGCCAATTATCGCAGGCCGGGGTTTACGGTGGAAGTCGGCTGGGGCCATAATCCGCTGCCGATGGACGGGTTTGAAGAAATGTACGATGACGTTGCTAGATTGCTCGCGGAAGCTCTGGATTGCTCGCCCTCATGATTCGAGAAGCCGGTTGAGGGGTAAACTGGATAACGATCGCTTCACGAAAGGAGCCCCTCGTATGGCACGAAGATCATGGCTAACGTTATGGAGACATCTTCCCCGAAGGGTATGGCGCATTCTGCGATCGGAGAAGGTGTCCCTGAGGGACAAGCTGCTATTCGTCGTTCCGGTGGCATTGTATTGGGTACTGCCGGATCTCATGCCCTTCATCCCGATAGACGATGCGGCGTTCACGGCTATCGCTGCCAGCGTCTACGCGAAGGCGATGGAACGGAAGTATAAGTATTGAACCTTGGGCTGGGCGGTCGCATATACTCTATCTAGATAGGAATTAAGGATAGAGAGGCGTGAATACGGCTTGGCGATATCGTATATGGATTATACTGCACCGGGAACTCAATTTACTTTCGATCTGAGGAATGATTTGTTTTTCAGAAAAGATGCTCAAAATTATATCAACCGCTTATCGATCAATGATCTGAATACGCTTGGGAACACTTCGTTGCTGGATATCTTTCTGACTAAGGGAAACGTAGTTGAACCGCATTATCATCCGAATGCATCGGAACTCGTCTATTGCATCTCGGGTGCGGCAGTCGTATCTCTGATTAATCCGTTTACGAATCAATTGCTTAACTTTCCGATACAGCCCGGACAAGTCGCGAATATTCCACAAGGCTGGTGGCACTACGAGATTGCGACGGAAGACTCGACGCATTTGCTAGCTATTTTCGATGCTCCGATTCCGGAAGCGATATTCGGCTCGGACATTCTGAGATTAACTCCGGCGAATGTATGGGCGCACGCGTATTGCTTGAACGAGAAGATGGTGAAGGAAACGTTCGCTCCGATCAAAACCTCGACGTACATCGGTCCGCCAAAGGATTGCGTTAAAGTGCAACCGGCAGCGGGAACCCGGACTTCATCCAACTTGCAATATCGAGGTTAACAGGGAGCTTTGGGGCGGCCGTTTTCGGCCGTCTCTCTTGTGTTCCGGCGTCAAAATAATTACAATGGAACGGAGAACCTTACGGGAGTGAATCGCGATATGAATTGCAAAATTACCCGGAACGCGGCTACCGTGCTGCGCCGTGAATTGGACAAGCCTGAGAACGCGGATTTGAAGTTAAAAGTATTCATTACGCATAGTCACGGAGACCATGCGCATTACGGAATGGATTTGGCTAAGCCTACGGATAAAGAAGAGATCGTGTCTACGGATAAAGATATCGATGTCATTCTGACAAAAGGGGAGCCTTTGCTCGATGGCGTCAAGATCGACTATCTCTATTTTCCTAAGGAAGGATTCGTGATTACGAATCCGAGCAAGGGCAATCATGGAGACCACTGATAACGAACTGTTGGAAGAACCTCTTAACGATATCCGAATCTGCGACAAATGCAGGCATATCCGGATGAAAACGATTATGCCCAAGTTGCAGAAGATGGCTCCTGGAGCAGAGATCAAGATCGCCTGCAAATCCTATTGCGGTCCTTGCGGCAAACGCGTATTTATCTTTATTAATGGACGTTACGTAACGGGTTCCACGGAAGACGAAGCTATCGAGAAAGCAAGCAAGTACGTCAAATGTTAGTTTAATGGAGGGCTGCAAGACCGATTTCGGTCTTGCGGCCTTTTTGGTAGGTGCAAGCGGTGCTGTAGCAGAGGTGTGGTAATGGAGTGCGTGGCGGAGTCGGGGTTCTATCGGTGAAAAAGCTACTTTTGATGGGAATAGCCCGGCTGAGTCGGGTATTGATCTTCTTTCACCGTACTTACCATACTTCCGTTCAACAAGGTACATTTTTGGCCTTCTTTTGCCGCATTCTCGATACTCGGAACACGAGCGACCAAGTTCGCCTAACCAGCAAAGGAAATAGAGTACTCACAGTACCTTACAGACAGCGCGAGGCATTCGGATGGTGGGTATAGAGTACTCTCAGTGCTTTTCCCCCAAACATAAAAAAGAGACGGGATAAACTCCCGTCCCCCGTCTCTTCTTCGCTAACACTTACCTCATTCACTCTTCTTCCTTAAACGTAGCAATCAGGTCGTTCTCGATTACCCGGTCGGAGACGTTTAGATCTTGCTTGGCGGATTCGGCGCCCGCTGCGCAAGCCGAGGAGTCCGTCTTCGCGGGGTCTCCGTTAGTGAGATCGTAGCAGGTACCGTTGGCGATGATCCCGTCGCTGCTCGGTACGAAATACACTTTACCGTCGGTAAACCCGCCGTTACGGAATACGACGGACTTAGGCGCTTCCGATAGCATGCTTAGCCCCATAAGGTAACTTTTTTCCGTCGGTATTCCTAGAAGATGCATGAGGGTAGGCGTCGTATCGATCTGCCCGACCGCTTTTTCCACTACGCCCGCGTTCTCGTCGTTAGGGAGGTGAATGAAGAACGGTACCTTGCGAACGATTCTATCCTTGTCGATATCCGACACCGGTTGGCCGAAAAACTTTTCATACAATTTCCAATCATACACGGAGTTGTCATGGTCGCCGTAGAACATGAGGATGGTGTTCTCCCACATGCCTTCGGCCTTCAAATCCTCGATCAATGCACCGACCGCGGAATCGACGTAATGCGTTGCTTGCAAATAATCGCCTAAGATCGTCCCTTGTAACGTACCTACATCCAACTCCTGATTGGAGTATGGCATCTTAAACGGATGATGGCTGGATAACGTAATCGATAGCGCATAGAAAGGCGATTTATCGCGTTCCTTTAATTGCTCTACCGTTTGACGGAAGAAAGATTCATCTCCGAGCGACCAACCTATCGGTTCATCGATGGTATAGTCTTTAATCGTATAAAATTGATCGTATTCCATATTGTGATACATATTGTTCCGATTCCAGAAGCTGCCGTCGTAAGAATGATGTACCGTCGTATCATAGCCTTGGCTTTTCAGAATGGACGGCGCACAGGTGAATTCGTTGCCGGCGAAGCGAATGAAGGCGGAACCGGTCGGCAATGGATGCATCGAGCAACTTGTAAGGAAATCGGCATCCGAAGTTCGGCCTTGGGCGGTCTGGTGATAGAAGTTAGGAAAATAAATGCTCTGTCCGATGAGTTTATTGAGATTAGGAGTAATCTCCTCGCCGCCGATGGATTGACCGATAACGAATTCTTGGAAGGCTTCGGCTTGAACGATAAGAACGTTTTTTCCTTTGTATTGTCCGAACAGCGGCTCGGATTCCATTTGCTTTTGCAGCCTTTGACGTTCCGTGAACCAGGCTTTGCTTTCCTCGATCTGCTCATCGGATATACCGTCGCCGAACCAATGCTCTTTCGCGTAACGATAGCCGTCATAACCGTGAAACCCAAGTAAGCCGGTTACGTTGTAAATCGGTATGTTCCACCAGTTTCCAACAAACAATCCGCGCGCCCAGCCGTTCTTTTGCTCTTCGACAGGGTAGTAGACAAGTGCCCAACCAACGGCGAACAGGAGCGTCGCCGGGATGAATTTCTTCAAAACGTATTTAAGGGCAGAAGAACCGGAAGAAGTCCGTACGGGACGGCGTTTAGCCGAATGCCGCCAAAGTACCCACCCGGCTAGCGCGAAGGCTACCGGAATATCGGCGAAGAAAATCCAATCCCCCGGTTGCATTAGGCTCCAGATGCTAGCCTGCAATTCGCCTACTTGGCCCGCTTGGAGCAGGACCGGGATAGAGATGAAATCCTTGAAATATCTGAAGTAGATCAGATCGGCGAATAGGAGAACCGACAGAGCCAAATCCAGCAGGGCAAGCGAGATCGCCCTGGCGCGGACGCCTAAGAATACCGTCCAGAAGGAGACGAGAAGTACGGCGCCCAAATTAACGGCCCATTTCCAATAGTTCATGCCCCCAACGTTAAATTGATCATCAAGCTCGTTTAACTTGTATAACATCGAAGCGGCGAGCAGAATAACCCCCCATAAAGGTACAATCCGGACACTTCGACTCAACCAATGAAGCCCTCCGAGGGCAACACTTTTTAATCGCGCTAACATGAACAAAACTTCCTTCCCATAACGGCGATTCTTTCGCTTTGTAAGGTTCGCCATACCAGATGATTAACGGAATGTAAATCCTAAATAAAAATTAGTATAGCTCTATTGAAGGGGAAATTACAAACATTGTGTTAAAATATTAATGCGGCAATGCCCGTCGTAACGAACGAAGGAGGAATGAGGGGCTATGGATTTGTTGCCAGATCAGTATTTTGACGAGTTATATTCGAAGGATGTTGCGCTTGAACGAGTGAACGAGAGCATCCGAAACGCGGGAATGCCGGAAATTTCGGTCGCTCCCGGCTATGGCAGATTGCTTACCTTTCTTATATCCGTATCCAAAGCCCGTAATGTTCTGGAAATAGGCGCATTAGGCGGGTACAGCGGAATTTGTTTAGCTAGAGAATTGCCCGAAGACGGGAAGCTCATATCGCTGGAGCTTAAGCAAGAATACGCAGACGTAGCGCAGATGAATATGACCGCAGCAGGATTGGGAGAGCGTGTGGAGTACCGGGTCGGAGACGCGAAGATAAGCTTGGAAAGCCTTGCCGCTGAAGGATCGAGGTTTGACTTTTTCTTCATCGACGCGGATAAGGAAAGTTACCCGCATTACTTAGAGGCCTGTATCCAACTCGCTAGCAAAGGCGCGATCATTGCGGCGGATAATACTCTGTTGCGAGGGAAAACGATAGACGAGAACAAGCAGGGGCCTTCCGTGCTCGCGATTCGACATTTTAATCGAATTATCGCTCAGGACGAGAGGTTAATGGGAGTACATCTTCCTGCTTATGACGGGTTAGCGCTGGCTCGCGTGAAATAATTACCAACTAATGGAGCTCCGAAACGGTTGAAGTTGACTGTTTTAGAGCTCTTTTCCATTGATGTATAAGTGATGCATAAAGAAAAAATAGCGTTTTCAGAAAATTTGGTTAGTTTTCTGCAAATTTTAGAGAATTTTTGTTGAGTAATATCTATATTTTTCCATAAAATTGAACGAGTGTTCACAGTTTGACGGCTCAACTTACAAACGGATCACTTTTAGTGAATGTTTATACGAACAAGCTAATTATTAGTCGGTTTTGCAAGCGTTTTCCGTCAAGTATAGGTAATTATTAGTCACATAACATGTAATATTACATAACAAATACGTAAACTTTGATTGCAGAATCCGAACGTTAGTAGTAAGATTCATTTGTTCCAGTATTTTCATTGAAAACACTTTCTTTTGGAGGTGGGATTGACGGATCAACCGAAATCGTGAAGCTGTATTCTGTTAATTCGCAATATTCTGAAATTGAAATCGAAATGTCGATGAAAAGAGAAAAATGACAAAAATGGGGAGGTAATAATATGAAATTGAAGAAGATATTCTCGGTCGCCTTGGTGGTCGCGCTCGCGGGTTCGCTACTCGCGGCATGCAGCGACAAAAATAATGAAGGCGGTGCTTCCTCGTCCGCGAGTAAGGCTCCTGAGGCGAGTTCGCCGGCTGCGAGCTCTCCGGCTGCGGAAAGTTCGGCTGCCCCTGAGAACCAAGATCCTAAGGAATTCCGTTTTACGTTGGCGAGCGAGCCGCCAAGTCTTGATCCAGGGTTAATGACCGATGCTCAGTCGTCGATCGTAGCTTCCGGATTGTTCGACGGACTTACTCGTCTGAACGCTGCTGGCGTTCCGCAACCTGCCATTGCTAAAGATTGGACGATTTCAGACGACGGCAAAACCTATACGTTTAACCTCCGCGATGATGCCAAATGGAGCAACGGAGATCCTATTACGGCGCAAGACGTCGAGTTCTCGTGGAAACGCGTCTTAGCGAAAGAGACCGTTGCCGATTACGCCTATATGCTCTTTTATCTTGAGAACGGCGAGGAATATAATGCCGGCAAAGTCGACGCAAGTCAAGTCGGCGTCAAAGCGACGGGCGACTTCGCGTTGGAAGTGAAGCTGAAATCGGCCACTCCGTATTTTGACTCCTTGTTGGCTCACTATTCGTACTGGCCAGTACATAAGGCTTCCGTTGAAGGTAAGCCGGATTGGGCGGCCGACAAGTCTACGATGGTTACGAGCGGACCGTTCACGTTGGCGGAATGGGCGCATGGCGACAAGCTTGTTCTAACGAAAAACCCGAACTACTATAATGCGGCTAATGTTAGCTTCGACAAAGCGACGATTTCTTTGGTCGAAGACGAAACTACCGTGTACAACTTATTCGAAACGGATAAGATCGACTGGATCGGGGCGCAAGCGGGTTCGGTACCGAGCGATCTAGTACCATCGCTTGTAGCTGCAGGCAAGGCTGAAATCGTGCCGAGTGCGTCCACTTATTATTATGTGTTCAACACGACCCAGAAACCGTTCGATAACGTGAAAATCCGTAAAGCGTTCTCGATGGCGATCGATCGGCAAGCTATTATCGATAACGTAACGAAAGCTAACCAAACGCCTGCGCATGCGCTAGTACCGCCAAGCATTAGCGGTTTGGACGGCAAATCGTTCCGCGAAATGTATCCGGATGCGGACTATATCAAGGAGAATGTGGAAGAAGCGAAGACGCTGTTGGCGGAAGGGCTTAAAGAAAGCGGACTTGCTAAATTCCCGGAAACGACTTTGCTGTACAACACGAGCGAAGGGCATAAAGCGATTGCGGAAGCGATCATCGACATGTGGCGCAAAAACCTCGGCGTGGAGCTGAAGTTGTCCAATCAAGAGTGGGGCACGTTCCTCGAGACGAGAGACGCGCAGCAATTTGGTATCGCTCGCGCAGGTTGGGGCGCGGATATCAACCATGCGATTAACTTCTCTTACGACTTGATTCATCCGAAATCCGGCAACAACGACGGCAAATACAACAACCCTGAAGTCGGCAAGGCGTTGGATGACTCTCTCGCTGCTCCCGACGACAAAACCCGTCTGGATTTGATCGCGAAAGCGGAGAAAATCGCAATGGCCGACGATATGGCTGTATTGCCGATTTACTACTATACGACTGTAACGATGATCAAACCGGGCTTCACGGACGTTGTGTCCGATTATGCAGGTCACTTGGATTGGGCGTTCGGCAAAAAGGAATAAGTCATAGTTGAGCTTGGGCTAATCCACGACTTGGAAGGGTATATATAGTATCCCTATATATACCCTTTTAGTTGCATAATTTCGGAAGAACGGGCGGTGAGAAGCTGTGATTCGCTATATATTGAAGAAATTCGTATTTATGATCTTGTCTTTGTTTTTTTTGATCACAGCAACTTTCGTCCTGATGAATGCAGTGCCGGGTAGTCCGCTGCAATCGGAGAAAGCGACGAGCGAACAAATACAGAAAAATCTTGAGGCGTATTACGGTCTGGATAAGCCCGTGATCGTACAGTATGGCATCTATTTGAAAAACTTGACCCAGTTTGATCTTGGGATTTCGATGAAGAAAAAGTTTCAGGCAGTCGATAAAATCATTTCCGAATCGTTTAAGTATTCTCTGAAGCTTGGAATCGCGTCCGTCATTACCTCTGTCGTAGCAGGGTGCGTCTTAGGCATTATTGCCGCGATGTACCATCGGAAAATGTTAGACAATCTAGCAATGGTTATTGCGGTAATCGGGTTGTCGATTCCGAGTCTGGTAATGGCCCCGGTGCTGCAATATGCGTTAGCCGTGAAAATTAGGGCCTTTGAAGTGGCGGGCTTAAACGGTCCGATGGATTACGTACTACCTACGATTGCGCTATCATCCGCTTCGATCGCATTTATCGCCAGGTTGATTCGCTCAACTATGATAGAAGTATTAAACGCCGACTTTATTAAGACCGCGAAGTCCAAAGGGCTAGCCGGACATCTGATTATTTGGCGCCACGCTTTGCGTAATTCGATGCTGCCTGTCGTTACGTTCCTTGGTTACTTAATGGCTAACGTCGTCACGGGGTCTGTCGTTATCGAGAAAATATTCGCCATTCCCGGACTGGGCAAGTTTTTCGTGCAAAGCGTCTCGGACCGGGATTACCCGCTGATTATGGGCATTACGATTTTCTATGCGGTTATTCTGATGGTATCTCGACTATTGGCTGATATCGCTTACGTGCTGGTCGATCCTCGGATCAGGGTAACAGGCGGAAAGGTGGCGAAGTAAACCTTGCAAAATCAATCTAAAGCGGGCGACGTTCGTCCCGAGCTGTTCAAGTCTATCGACCGCAATTATGGCGGCGCTGAAAAAATAGAACGCAAACGACTCACTGCCTGGCAAGATATCAGGATGAGGCTGTATAGCAATAAGTTAGCAATGTTCGGTTTTTGGCTCATGATCGTCATCGTGCTGTTTGCGGTTATCGCGCCATGGGCATCTTCGTATGACCATTTTACGAATGATTTGGTCAATTCGAATCAGCCGCCAAGCTCCAAACATTGGTTTGGTACGGATGATTTAGGTCGCGACTTATACGTGAGAACGTGGATGGGTGCTCGAATTTCTTTGTTCATCGGTTTTGTCGCCGCATTTATCGATCTATTGTTCGGGATTATTTACGGTGGGATTATGGGCTACCATGGCGGTAAGATTGATGAATTCATGAACCGGTTTGCCGAAGTTTTGTACGCAATCCCCTACTTGCTTGTCGTTATTTTGTTGCTCGTCGTGATGGAACCGAGCTTATTTACGATCATTATAGCGATGTCTATTACGGGCTGGATCAATATGGCTTGGATTGTTCGCGGTCAGATGATGCAATTGAAAAACCAAGAGTATGCCTTGGCTTCGCAAGCGCTCGGAGCTGGTTCTATGCGCATTATTTTCCGACATTTGATCCCGAACGCGATGGGTCCGATTCTTGTTACGCTAACTTTAACGGTTCCTAGCGCGATATTTACGGAGGCTTTCCTTAGCTTCCTCGGTCTCGGGGTTCAGTCTCCGATTGCTTCATGGGGGACCATGATTAACGATGGGGTCAAATCGATGAACATTTACCCGTGGAGGTTATTTTTCCCGGCTTTGTTCTTGAGTTTGACGATATTCGCCTTCAACATCTTCGGTGACGGAGTGCGCGACGCATTCGACCCGAAAATGAAAAAATAAACGTTAGACACGGAAAGGAGGTCATCTCCAGATGAAAACGTTACTTGAAGTGGAAAACTTAAGCGTGTCTTTCGATGTTTACGGCGGAGAAGTGCAAGCGGTCCGGGACATCAGCTTTGAGGTCAAAGAAGGGGAGGCCGTCGCGATCGTTGGCGAATCCGGTTCCGGTAAAAGCGTCACGGCCCAAACGATAATGCGGTTGATTCAGATGCCTCCCGGCAAAATCAAAAGCGGTTCCGTGAAGCTGGGCGAGTTGGATCTTCTGAAGTTGTCCGAGAAGGAAATGAGGAAAGTTCGCGGCGATCAGATCGGCATGATCTTCCAAGATCCGATGACATCGCTGAATCCGACGATGACGGTCGGGAAACAGATCATGGAAGGTCTTGTTCAGCATCAGCGTCTTAGCGGGGTAATGGCGAAAGCTCGCGTCATCGAGTTGCTGACGATGGTGGGTATCCCTAACCCGGAGACGCGGCTTAATCAGTATCCGCATCAGTTTTCCGGAGGCATGCGGCAGCGGGTAATGATTGCGATTGCGCTTGCGTGTAATCCGTTTCTGTTAATTGCCGACGAACCGACGACTGCATTGGATGTCACGATACAAGCGCAAATCCTTACGTTAATGAAAGATCTTCAGAAACGATTAAATACATCTATTATTTTGATTACGCATGATTTGGGAATCGTGGCCGACCTTTGCGACCGTGTCTTGGTCATGTACGCGGGTCAGATCGTCGAAACGGGAACGAAACGGGAAATTTTCCGCAACCCGAAACATCCGTACACGAAAGGGTTGTTAAAGTCGTTGCCTCGGCTAGACCAGGATAAATCCGAGCCGCTCATTCCGATATTCGGGACGCCTCCGGATTTGATCAAGCCGCCCCAAGGCTGTGGGTTCTGTAGTCGATGCGAATTCGCGATGACGATCTGCGAAACGCAAGTTCCGGATATGACTGAGTTGAGCACGACGCAATCGGTGCGCTGCTGGCTGCAGCATCCTTACGCGAAACAAACGGATTCATCGGGCGGCAAGGGGGCGGCGGTATGAGTAAGGCGTTTGTTGAAATCGAAAATTTAACCAAATTTTTTCACGTTGGCAATAACCGCGTATTGAAAGCCGTCCAAGATATTAGCTTCTCCATTCAAAAGGGGGAAACGTTGGGGCTCGTCGGCGAATCCGGTTGCGGTAAATCGACGGCCGGACGCACGATTATTCGCTTGTACGAGCCGACGGCCGGGCGAATCCTGTTGGATGGAACCGATATTTCCAAGCTGTCCGGCAAGAAATTGAAAGTATGCCGCAGCAAGATGCAGATGGTGTTCCAGGATCCGTACGCTTCGCTTAACCCTAGGATGACCGTTCTGGATATCGTTGGCGAAGCGCTTGATATTCATGGATTGGCGGGCAGTAAGGCCGAGAGGAAACGTCGGGTGGAAGAGTTGCTCGAACTGGTCGGATTAAACGCCGAGCACGCCTCTCGTTACCCGCATGAATTTTCCGGCGGACAACGCCAACGGATCGGAATTACGAGGGCGCTTGCAGTGAAGCCGGAATTCATCGTATGCGATGAACCGATATCGGCGTTGGATGTATCGATACAAGCGCAAATCGTGAATTTACTTATGGAGCTTCAGAAGAAAATGGGGCTCACGTATTTGTTCGTGGCGCATGATCTATCGATGGTCAAGTACATAAGCGATCGAGTAGCCGTTATGTATTTGGGTAAAATCGTCGAACTCGCGCTTAGCGAGGATCTGTATTCGAATCCGCAGCACCCTTATACGAAAGCGTTGCTGTCGGCGATCCCGGTTCCGGATCCCGACGTCGAGGCGAACAAAGAACGTATCGTGTTAAGCGGCGACTTGCCAAGCCCCGTCAATCCTCCGAGCGGCTGTGCCTTCCGTACTCGCTGTCCTGTGGCGACGGAGAAATGCGCGGCGGAAACTCCCGCGTTCCGCGAAGTGCGTCCTGCGCATTATGCCGCTTGTCATTATGCATAAATCATAACGTCGAATCGGTCCTCCGGAAATGGCTGTTTAGAGCCATAGATGGAGGATTTTTCATATACATTAGCAATTTTTAATGGCCCGCTTACATTTAGTTAGTTTTGTACTAATATTACATCCAGTAAGAATGCGTTGTTACTATTATATGGTTTTAATTTGAACATAATTTCACATTTTTTGATTCTCCCCTTACATTTTCGACAAATGAAATGAATGTTTATGCGGAATGATTAATTAAAAATACATAAAAATCGCGATTTGTGTCACATTGGTGTTATATAACAGAACATAATAAGTCACTTTAAGTCCCTTTACCAGAAACTCTCATTGCAAATTCCGATCCTATTAATGTAATATGACAACTATTCCGTCAAAAAATCAACTTGGAAGAGTGAGTTAATCCAGTGCAGGATGGTTAATCATTCTATTGAGAAGAACAAATGTCGGATATTGGAATTGTCATTTTTTCATATTTGGAGATTTTGGCAATTTTCAGTTTCGAAACATGGGGGTATATGCAGGTATAGATGCATAGAAGCTATGTGAATTAGCAAAGATAGTCAATAAAAACGGGGAGGCAACAGAATGAATTTCAAGAAGATTTTCTCGACTGCCATGGCAGTCACGCTTGCGGGCTCGTTACTTGCGGCTTGCGGCAACAACAACGCTGCTGAGCCATCCGGTTCGGCAACTGCATCCGCGTCGGCAGGTTCCGGCAAGGGCAGTAAACAAGAAATGGTTATGAACTACCGCGCCGATCCTCCGGCACTCGACGTATCGATCGCGGAAAGCGCTGCTTCGTTTACGATTCTCGGAGCGATCAGCGAAGGCTTGTACCGTTTGGACAAAGACATGAATCCGCAACCAGCTCTAGCAGCGGAGTTGCCAACGATTTCCGAAGACGGTTTGACTTATACGATTAAATTGCGCGACGGTCTTGTGTGGGCCGACGGATCTCCGTTGACTGCCAAAGACTTCGTTTATTCCTACCAAAGAACGCTGGATCCAGCGACTAAAGCTTCCTATGCATTCATTCTTACTTGGTTGAAAGGCGGCCAAGAGGTAATCGAAGCGGATACGCCGGAGAAATTGAAAGCGGCTAAAGAAAACCTTGGCGTCAAAGCACTTGACGAGAAGACGCTGGAATTGAAATTGGATATTCCGCGGGCATATTTTACTGCTCAGCTTGCATTTTTGAACTACTACCCGCAAAAACAAGAGTTCGTTGAAGCTCAAGGCGACAAGAGCGGCGCGGATGCGGACAAAGTTCTCGGAGCCGGTCCATTCGTACTGACGAAATGGGATCATGAGCAACAGCTCGTACTCGAGAAAAACCCGAAATATTGGGATGCCGCCAACGTCAAGCTAGATAAAGTAACTTTGAATATCGTCAAAGATACGGCAACAGGCTTGAACTTGTACGAATCCAATAAAACGGATTATGCCGACATCAAAGGCGATCAAATGAAGCCTTATGAAGGTAAATCGGAGCTTCACCGCAAGAGCGAGCTTGTTACGGGTTACTTGAACTTCCAACAATCGAAAGTTCCCGCTTTCGCTAACGTTAAAGTTCGTCAAGCTTTGAGCATGGCGATCGACCGTCAAGGTCTTGTCGACGTTGTTCTGAAAAACGGTTCCGTAGCTTCTACCGGTTACGTTCCTAACGGTAACAGCGACGGTAACGGAGCTGAGTTCCGTAAAGTCGTAGGAGATACGGAAGTTCCTTTCGACGCGGCTAAAGCAAAAACTTTGCTTGCCGAAGGTTTGGCTGAAGTCGGTATTTCTTCTTTACCGCAAGTGTCCGTAATGGGCGATGATACGGAAACCGGTAAGAAATTGCTTGAATTCCTCGTTTCCCAATGGAAAACGAATTTAGGAATTACGGTTCTTGCCGAGCCGTTGCCGCATGCGACTCGTCTTGAAAGAGAGCTTAGCAAAAACTACTCCATCGTATCCACATTGTGGGGCGCTGACTACAACGATCCGATGACTTGGTTGGATATGTACGTTTCGGGCAGCCCGTTCAATACGCAAGATTGGAAAAACGCGAAGTACGACGAGTTGATCAAATCGGCTAACAAAGAGCTCGACAACAAAGTACGCGCTGAAAAAATGCACGAAGCCGAAAAAATCTTGCTTGAAGAAGCTGCGGTATTCCCGCTGTTCTTCCGCTCTTCGCCGTTCTTGATCAAAGACAAAGTAGAGGGTTTGATCTTACCTCCTTACGGTCCCGACTTCGAGTTGAAATGGACTTCGATTAAGTAATTCGGAGGCTCCATGATCTAGAAGCGATCATGCCGTACATTCAGTACAAGAACAATCCATGGAAGAGGCCGTTGCTAGAACGGCTTCTTTCATGTTGATTGTAGGGCATAGGAAAATTATTCATTCCCGGAAAGGAGGATTTCATCGTGCTGAAATACGTGCTGCGTCGCTTTATCTATATGATCGTTACGTTATGGGTCATTATCACGGCGACTTTTTTTCTCATGAAGCTATTGCCGGGAAATCCTTTTGGAGAAGTTGCCGCGAAGTTGCCGCCAGAAAACTTGGCCATCTTGAAAGCGCAATACGGCTTGGATAAGCCGGAATGGCAGCAGTACCTGCAGTATTTAGGAAATGTAGCCCAAGGAGATTTGGGCGTATCGTATCAATTCCCGACCCGTACGGTCGTTGAAGTCATCAAGCAATCGTTCCCGGCTTCGTTGGAGCTTGGAGTCGAATCGCTTATTATCGCGATCATCATAGGTCTTTCGCTTGGAATCGTTGCCGCATTAAAGCATAACAAGTGGCAGGATCATTCCGCCATGATCATTGCTCTCATCGGCATATCCATTCCTTCGTTCGTTCTTGCACCGCTGCTTTCGCTTTACGTAGGTAACAAGTGGGGAATTCTTCCGCCAGGTTTATGGGAAGGACCCGAAAATCGTATTTTACCGGCATTCGCTCTCGCTCTCGGAACAATCGCTACTTTAGCGCGGATGATGCGCGCCTCAATGCTCGAGGTTGCGAGCTTGGATTATATTAAAACAGCTAAGTCTAAAGGTCTTTCCACGCGCAAAATCGTAACAGGCCATATGTTGCGAAATGCGATACTGCCTGTCGTAACGATTCTTGGCCCCATTGCGGTCGGCGTTATTACGGGTACGCTCGTAGTCGAGAACGTATTCGTTATCCCTGGCTTGGGTTACCAGTTCGTGAGCTCCATCACGACGTTGGATTATACGATGATTACGGGACTGACGATTTTCTACGCGGCAATTCTTATCGTCGTAATGTTCCTGACCGATATCGCCTACGGCCTTATCGATCCAAGGATTCGTATGTCGGGGAGGAGGTAAACGATGGAAAGCATATCGAAAGACAAGTTTCAACCGGCCGAGAAAACGACAAACGCGGAATCCATAGTGCGGCCTTCGCTAACTTATTGGCAGGACGCGTGGAGGCGTTTGAGATCTAATAAAATGGCTATGGCGGGATTGATCATACTGATCCTGTTGACCATACTAGCCATCTTTGCTCCTATGTTCAGCAAGTACGATTACGAAACGCAATATTTGAAGGATATCGACTTAAAGCCGTCTTGGGGTCATTTCTTCGGTACGGACGACTTCGGACGGGATTTGTGGACGAGGGTATGGTGGGGAACGCGTATTTCCTTGCTTATCGGGGTTATCGCAGCCCTTATCGATCTCGTGATCGGCGTTCTGTACGGCGGGATTTCCGCTTACTTCGGCGGTAAGGTCGATAACGTGATGCAACGGATCGTCGAGGTTATTTACTCCATCCCGTTGCTGTTGCTCGCGATCATTCTCATCGTCTTCCTCGGGCCGGGCATAAGTTCGATTATTATCGCCTACGCCTTGACCGGCTGGGTGGGAATGGCCCGTCTCGTCAGAGGTCAGCTTCTGCTCGTCAAGGAGCAAGAATTCGTATTGGCAGCTCGGACTTTAGGCGCGAAGCCTAAACGGATTATTCTTCAACATTTGATTCCTAACGTCATCGGTTTGGTTATCGTTCAAATCACGTTTATCGTGCCGACGGCGATATTCTTCGAGTCGTTCTTAAGCTTCATCGGGGTCGGCATCCGTCCGCCGATGGCATCTCTGGGTAACTTGATTAACGATGGTGCCCACTATATGAGGTACCAGCCTCACCGGATTATTTTTCCAACGATCGTGTTTAGTTTAATCTTGTTAAGCTTTAACGTTCTTGGAGACGGATTGCGAGATGCGCTCGATCCGAAAATGAGAAAATAAGGAGGCCTGCCGAATGGGTAAACCGATACTTGAAGTCAATAATCTACGCGTCTCCTTCAAAATGTATGCCGGTGAAGTTCAAGCGGTTCGTGGCGTCTCCTTCACTGTAAATAAAGGAGAGGTTCTAGCGATCGTCGGCGAGTCCGGTTGCGGTAAATCGGTAACGGCTCAAACGATCATGAGACTGGTTCCTTCTCCGCCTAGCATGATTAAGGAAGGTTCGTCCATTTTGTTCGACGGTAAGCATGAAATCGCCAAAATGAACGAATCCCAAATGCAACACATTCGCGGGCAAGAGATGGGGATGATCTTCCAAGATCCGATGACCTCTCTGAACCCGACGAAAACCGTAGGCGCGCAAATTTCCGAAGGCATTCTCAAGCATCAGAAGGTAAGCAAGGTGGAAGGCTTGAAACGGGCTGCCGAGCTGTTGACGCTTGTCGGAATGTCTAACGCCCAAGAACGAATTCATCAGTACCCGCATGAATTGTCGGGCGGTATGCGTCAACGGGTTATGATCGCGCTGTCGCTTGCTTGCAATCCGAAGCTGTTGATCGCGGATGAGCCGACGACTGCCTTGGACGTAACTATCCAAGCGCAAATCATCGATTTGTTGCGAGATATTCAAGAGAAGACGGAAACTTCGATTATTTTGATTACGCATGATTTAGGCGTCGTGGCCGAGATGGCCCATAAAGTCATCGTTATGTACGCAGGTAAAGTCGTGGAGAGAGGCACGTTGGACGATATTTTCTACAACCCTAGGCATCCGTATACTTGGGGCTTGCTTCGTTCCGTTCCAAGGCTCGACAGCGACAAAAATAACGAGCTTGCCTCGATTCCGGGTACGCCGCCGGATTTGTATTCGCCTCCGGTCGGCTGCGCGTTCGCGGCCCGTTGTCCATATGCGATGAAAGTGTGTAAAGAGATCGATCCGGAACACTTCGAAGTGTCCGCGGATCACAGCGCGGCATGCTGGCTTAACCATCCGGACGCTCCCGAGGTAGAAATGCCCGTTGGAATAGGGAGGGGATCACATGGCTGAAGATAAAATTTTAGAAGTAAAAGATTTGCAGAAGCACTTTCAGCTAAGCGGTGGTCGGGTGCTTAAGGCGGTTGACGGCTTAAACTTCTCGATCAAGCGGGGCGAGACGTTCGGTTTGGTCGGCGAGTCGGGCTGCGGCAAGTCGACGACCGGACGAACGATCATCCGTCTCTACGAAGCTACCGGCGGGCAAGTTTTGTTTAACGGTAAAGACGTTCAGAAGATGAAGGGAGCAGAACGGGAGAAATTCCATCGAGATATGCAGATGGTGTTTCAAGATCCGTATGCTTCGTTGAATCCGCGGATGACCGTCGGCAAGATTATCGCCGAAGGGATCGAGATTCACGGGCTCTACTCCGGCAAGGAGAAGAAGGAACGCGTCAATCAACTGCTGAGGGACGTCGGTTTGAACGAAGAGCATGCCGGACGTTTCCCGCATGAGTTCTCCGGCGGACAACGCCAACGCATCGGGATCGCCCGGGCACTGGCGATCGAGCCGCAATTCATAATCGCGGACGAGCCGATCTCGGCGCTCGACGTATCCGTGCAGGCTCAAGTCGTGAATCTGTTCAAGAAGCTGCAGAAGGAACGCGGGCTAACTTATTTGTTCATCGCGCATGACCTTGCGATGGTCAAGCATATTTCCGATCGTATCGGAGTGATGTACTTGGGCAAGCTGGTCGAGGTGGCGACGTCCGATAAGTTGAACGCGAAACCGATGCACCCCTATACGCAATCGCTGCTGTCGGCGATTCCGATTCCGGATCCCGACTTGCAGAAGGCGCGCAAGCGGATCATTCTTCAAGGCGAGATTCCAAGCCCGCTAAATCCGCCGAGCGGTTGCCCGTTCCGCACTCGTTGTCCGCACGCCATGCCGGAATGCGCGGCGACGATGCCTCCGTTCAAAGAGGTGGAGCCGGGTCATTTCGCGGCTTGCCATTTGCTGTAAGCGATAAGAAATAAAAGCCCCAAGTCCTAGCGACTTGGGGCTTTTTTTAGCAGTAGCTTCGTATGAGGAATAGTACCGCCACGCGGTTACTACTCAGGTCTCCCTCTGCAAAGCATGTACACTTAAGTGTTCAATCTGCAACTATATAGACGGTAATAAGCAATCCATTATGATACTTTGAATATGCTTTCAATCAGGATTGGGGCCATAGTGCCGGAATATGATACTTTAGCGCGGACTCCGAGCTCGGATGACCCATAGTGTCGGAACACTACCCGCCGTTTATATAATAACGTTATCCGATATCGCTATTTGCCCTCAAAGTTATCCAGAGTGCCGCAATAAAGTTATGCCATAACGCTATCTCTCACCTGAAGAAGAAAATGGACAGAATTCAAAAAAATAACGTTATGCCACACCGCTAATTGATCCCGCAGTCACCCGGAAAACCGGAATAACGTTACGCCGTAACGTTATTTCGCCATCACAATGGAGTTTCACAGAGCCAAAGTTACTCTAAGTACGCTTTCCGCCAAATTTCGGCTAACGAACCACGAAACGAACCGAGAGTACCGTACCCCGCCGAAAGTTGGCTAACGCACCGCAAAACGAACTGAGAGTACCTTATCTCCGCCGAAAGTTGGCTAACGAACCTCGAAACGAACTGAAAGTACCTTACATCCGACGAAAGTTGGCTAACGATCCGGGAAGCGCACTGAGAGTACCTTATCTCCGCCAAAGGTTGGCTGACGAACCTCGAAACGAACTGAGAGTACCTTACACCCGACGAAAGTTGGCTAACGAACCACGAAACGAACTGAGTACCTTACAGCTGCCGAAAGTTGGCTAACGAACCACGAAACGAACTGAGAGTACCTTACACCCGACGAAAGTTGGCTAACGATCCACGGAGAATGTTACTGAGTGTGAGGCTGGATGACGACTACGGCGAAGCAGACTAAAAAAGTGACTAGTAATACTCCCTAAAAGAAGTCGGCCTAAGCCCAGTAACCGCAACACGCATCTATTTTCTCCATAGCCGGCCTCGCACACGGAATAGTACCCCGGCACGCACTTATTTCCTCCAGAGTCGGCTCCGCACACGGATTAGTACTGCCGCGCACCTATTTCCTCCGGAGTCCGCTGAGCATGCGATCTCATCTTGTTGCTATACAGAATGGAGAGGATAAAGCCGCTCACGGCCGCCCATATATGGCCGCAGAGCTGCCGGAATGCTAATCGAGCCGTCTTCGTCTTGATGGTTCTCCAGAAGCGGAATAAGAATTCTCGGGCTAGCAACGGCAGTGTTGTTAAGCGTGTGACAGTATTGAAGACGACCGTCCGCATCGCGATAACGGATATTCGAGCGACGCGCTTGGAAATCGTGCAGGTTGGACGACGAATGGGTTTCGCCGTATGCTTGCCGGCTCGGCATCCAAGTTTCGATGTCGTATTGCTTGTAGGTTTTCTGCGACATGTCGCCCGTACATACGGCGACTACCCGATATGGCAGCTCCAGAAGTTGCAAAAGCCGTTCGGCGTTAGCGGTAATCTCTTGGAGGATGCGATCCGACAGTTCCGGGTCGGCATCGCATAGGATGACTTGTTCAACTTTGGCGAATTGATGCACCCGGTACAGTCCATGGACGTCCTTGCCGGTCGAGCCGACTTCGCTGCGAAAACAGACGGAAGCCGCCGCTAACTTGATCGGTTCGTCGACGTTAACGATTTCATTGGCGTAATAGGTAACAAGTGGCACCTCCGAGGTTCCCACGAGCCATCTGTCCTCCTCGGCGATCCGATAGGTTTGGTCTTCTCCAAGCGGGAAGAATCCGGTATTGCGCAGCGCTTCGGGCCTCGCCGTTAATGGGACTTCCAACGGTGTGAACCCTTGGGCGATAAGCAAGTCGAAAGCGAGTTGCTGTACGGCGCGATGCAACAGGACACCTTCGCCCTTCAAGTAATAGTTGCGCGATCCGGCCGTTTTGACTCCGCGGGGAACATCGATCATCTCGTGCAGTTCACCGAGCGCTACGTGATCTTTAAGGCTATAATCGGCCATTCTTGGCTCTCCGACCCGCTTAAGCTCCACGTTGTCCAGATCCGACTTGCCGTAGGGCGTATCGTGCGAGACGTTATTCGGTACGAGCATCATCAATTCCGAATAGCGAGTTTCCGCTTCAGATAAATTCATCTCGCATTGGAGCAAGCTATCATTGATCTGCTTTACCCTTAGCTTGATCGGTTCGATTTGCCCAAAATCACCTTGGCGGGTTAGGCTTCCGATCTGCTGCGACAGCTTGTTTCTGGATTCTCTTAGCCCTTCCGTTTCGGCGAGCAACGCTCGTCTTTTCTCATCCCACTCCAGCAGCTCCGCTATCGAAATAACGATCCCTTTCTGATCCGCTACCGTCTGCACTCTTTCTTGATTCATCCGAATCCATTTGATGTCCAACATGTCACCGCGCTCCTTTAGAATAAAATGCAAAAAACGCCCTCGTCTTCATGGGACGAGAAGCGTTTTTTACTCGCGGTGCCACCCAAATTGACCGAACAGACAGCTCTGTCCGATCCTCTTTAGTTCCGCGATAACGAGCGGCTACGGTTAACTTAGGGAAGCTGCCCGGCTTAGCCGAACGACTTCCTTGACGGGAACGCCTCCGAGTTGGATGCTCTTCATAGGCATAATGTCGATCATTTAATTTGTTGTAGTATAACGTAATCCAGCCACTCATACAAGAGGAGCATGCTGTAAACTACTGGGTATTCACATTAAGAATCGCTTCGTACTTTATGCTCAATACACTACTTTACCCTACAATAGCTTACGTCTAACGGAGGTGGAAGCCGCTATTTTGCTAAAAAAGGTACTTTTCAAAATCTAACGGAGATGAGCGCTCTTATTCGAGTGTTTCCCCCAGAAAAAATGCCATCCGAGCCTAAATAGCGGCGTCCAGCGCCGTTAGAACTCAAAAACACTTGTTTTCGACTAAATAACGGCGTCCAGTTCCGTTTATAAAATAAGCCCGGGACAATTAATTAAAGCGTTACTCGGTTATGAAGCAAACTAATGCGATTACCCCGCAGCGAATACACCATTTTCCGCATAAAGCCATATCTTATTTCTGGCGGGCTATCGCCTAATCCCCCTTGTGCGAGGAATGACATTCTCATGACCCAGTCAACGATTGAAATCGTTGGAAGATACGATTCGAGAATCGGAGTCAAAGTATTGGCGATCGGAGCCGGTTCCTTTTTGACTTCGTTGGTTAAGGCATTGTTCGAATCCGGATTATCGGACAGCCATGTGACGTCTATGGACACGGAATTAATTGAATGGACTACGTCCCAAAATACCGTAAGCGCTTGGAGAGCAAGAGTTCAGCCGTTTGATTGGATTTTGTATTTCGGTCAGCAGATGAAAGTCGAACAAATCCAGGCTATTCAAGAAGCCAGCATCGCTGAAAAGAAATCTCTGCTCATCGCCGCCTGCATCGGGCAAACGGGCTTTGTGGGACCTTTGGTGAATTCCGACTCCTTGGGGAGTTGGGATTCTGCACGGAGGCGCCTCCATCGAGCCGCGATTCGTATCGACCCAATGGCTTCAAGAGTTAGCCTAGCGGCAACGGCAATGCTTGCCAACGTCATCGTATTTGACATGTATAGAACGATTACAACAACGTCGGAGTCGGAGTCGAAAAATAGATTTTTTTTGTTGGATTTGCGCACGCTTGAAGGTAGCTATCATTCCTTCTTGCCCCATCCGTTAATAACAAATGAAGTCACGATTGAACGTGTTCGAAATTGGGAGCAGCGACTCGGAAGTGATAGGGTAAGCAGTATGGATGATAACGAATTCCTATCGTTTACGAGTCGGTTAACATCTCCGCACTCCGGTATATTTCACCTTTGGGAGGAGGGAGACCTGAGCCAGCTTCCTCTCTCGCAATGCCGGATTCAGCCGGTTGATCCGTTGTCGGAAGGGCTTGCGGAAATGCTCCCGGTAATCACTAGCGCAGGTCTGACGCATATGGAAGCTCGCAACGAAGCGGGGTTAGCTGGAATAGAGGCCTACGTAACTAGATTAAGTCGATTGTCGTTTTCCCGATTCTTGACGGACCAGCAATCCGAATCCATTGATATCGGAGCGGGGGCAACTTTCGAAGAAGCCGTTTGTCGCGGATTGCAGAAGTGTTTAACGCAACTATGGAGGAAGCAAGGTGCTAAACGGATCTCGCCGAAAGTCGGGATACCGCTTAGTCATGTCGAGGATCCCCGCTCCCTCTATTACTTACGAGCACTAGAGACTTTGCATGGAGTACCGAAGATCCGATTGGGCGAAGACGTACACGGCTTTCCGGTCGTTTGGATCGGTATGGGCGAGAGCTGGTACAGCTGCGTCGGATTGAACAGGACATTGGCGCTCAGAACGGCTCTTCAACAGGCGCTTCTGAGCATACAAAATCAAATGGAGCCCGCCTTGCAGCGCGGAGATGAAATGCCGACTCCAGATTCGGAAATTGCCATGGCATCAGACTTGAGAATTAAAGACGTCGACGACACGACAAACGCCGAGTTGATACAACGCGCTATATCCGTCTTAAAACGTAATCAAAAGCAATTAATCGTATTCGATATCAAGGCGGAATTCTTTTTGAATGAACATCTGGGGGGCTTACTTGGCTTTATGCTTGGAGAGGAGGAGGTATCCGGGTGAATGATCTCGTTGCGATCGTCGGTGAAGGACTGTTGGCACAATCTGTTAGCGATTTATTATCCGAACAATATCAAGTCAATCGTCAAATTGATTTCAACCTGCCCATCCCGGAATCGGCGAAAATGGTATTGGTGCTATCCGATGAATGGCGACCTTCCGTATATGAGCTTGCCGAACAAGTATTGCATAGGACCGCCATTCCTTGGTTGAGGGGATTTATATGTCATGACGAAGGCGTGGTCGGACCGCTGATTCAACCGGGTAAACCGGGCTGTTCCCAATGTGCCGAGTTAAGGAGCTTTACGGCCGGGCAGGATCGAGAGAATAGTATTGAGTTACAAATGACTCTATTGTTGCATGGCGCAATTCCGCGTGATTCATCGATCTCGAGGTTTGGAATTATGCAGATGAGTTACTTGATCGCCGCGGAAACACGGAATTGGATTCAGGGATTACCTGCTCTAACGGATTGCGGGGTGTATTTCGTGGACTTGCAAACGTTGGAAAGTTCGCTGCATGCGTTTATACCAGACCCTCTGTGTCTTTATTGCGGCAATCCGCCTCTCGATACGCCGGAGAACGCGATCGTTTCATTGCAGCCAAGCCCTAAGATCAATGCCGATACGTATCGAAGCAAATCGGTGGATGACCTCGGGCGAGACTTAGTTAAACATTATTTAGACGAACGGACGGGCATTTTCAATAAAAAATCTATGGATCTGTTATCGCCATTTTCCAATATATACGTGAACCTACCATCAACGACAGGCAATGAAACTTCGGGAGGCCGTTCTCATTCTTATGAGAGAAGCGAACGAATAGCCATCTTGGAAGGCTTGGAGCGTTATTGCGGAATTTCGGCGCGCGGCAAGAGAGTCGTGATTCATGATTCTTATCAGAATCTGTCCAATAGAGCGCTCAATCCCATGGAGGTGGGGGTATACTCGGCTGATCAGTATGCGCAAGAGGATTTTCCGTTCAAACCCTTTGATCCCGAGTTCCCGATGAACTGGGTGTGGGGTTACTCCTTAACGGCGGAGCTGCCGATACTGGTTCCCGAACAGCTTGCTTACTATAGTTTAGGATTAGGAGACGGCTTTGTTATGGAGGGCTCGAACGGCTGCGCGTTAGGGGGGAGCTTGGAGGAAGCGATTTTCTACGGCATTATGGAGGTGGTCGAGCGCGATTCGTTTCTAATGACTTGGTATTCGCAAATCCCGGCCCCGCGACTAGATCTCTTTTCGTCCAACGACAAGGAATTACTGCTCATGGCAGATCGTTTACAGGCCGTATCAGGTTATGATTTATATTTGTTTAACGTGACCATGGAAACCGGAATTCCTAGTATTTGGACAATAGCCAAAAATAAGGGGAATAGCGGATTAAATCTCATTTGCGCGGGCGGAGCCCACCTGGATCCGATAAGAGCCGCCAAAAGCGCGGTTCATGAAGTGGCGGGCAACCTGATCTATCTTGGAGAAACGTTGCAACGGAACAAGGATGAGTATTATCGAATGCTGGATGATCCGTACTTAGTAAAGCGGATGGAGGATCATTCCTTGTTGTACGGCTTACCTGAAGCGGAGAAGCGTTTGTCTTTTATACTGGATCAGAATCGTCCTCTCCAAACTTTCGAACAAGGATTCGAACCTAGACAATGGAATAAGGATTTGACGGATGATCTCAAGGATATCCTTCTGAAATTCCGGTCATTAAATCTCGAAGTCATCGTGATCGACCAAACGACTCCCGAAACTTTAAGTAACGGACTACATTGCGTTAAAGTTCTGATCCCCGGGATGGTGCCCATGTCATTCGGTCACCGCCTTGTTCGTTTGACGGGGTTGGAGAGGATGCTTAACGTTCCGGCAATGCTTGGTTATACGAAGGAATCGCAAGGGGGACAAGGGATTAACCCTTATCCTCATCCTTTTTTATAGGCGAATCGGTAGTTATTCGCGGATATCTTAAAAATCTGTGCGAATGCACTGACGGTATAAGTATACCTGCATATTTTAGCAGGGTAATAAATAATCACAGACAAAAAGAATCAGGTGGTGATGAAGATGAGTTACGGTGGATCTTGTGCAGGTTATGGCGGTATGCAAGCTGCTGCATTTGTACTTGTACTTTTCATTCTGTTGGTTATCATTCTGAGAGCCGGTTACTAATCACGAATGAAAATAAACCACCATGCTGAAAAGCATGGTGGTTTTACTTATAACAGCAAAATGGGACTAGTTGTGCATTAGCGGATTTTTGCTTGGATCTGTGCGAATGTACTGACAATATGATTAACCATACATAATCTAACAGGGTGATAAACAGTCACAATAAAAAAACTGGTGGTGATACTATGGGTTATCCAGTTGGCGGTGTAGGTGCTGGTTCTTGTGCAGGTTATGGCGGAATGGGAGCTGCGGCATTCGCTCTTGTTCTCTTCATACTGTTGGTCATCATCTTGAGAGCCGGAATCGGGATCTACTAATCCGTATTACCCGTTAAGGTTTGCGTGCGTAACAACAAATCTATCCGGAAGCACCCCTCCTTACTCCGTTAATAAGATGGCGAAGCTAATACTAGCACAACCCCGCTCAGCCTCGCGGCTAGCCGGGGTTGATTTTTTTATGAAAAATGGCAAGCATAAGTCGATCTTCGGATTCGGAAATAATCCGAGATTGTTCTGTATAGTCACAGTTCTGCATAATCAAAGTTGACTTCCTGCGCCGCATCGTATACAGTGATTCAAACGAATAATTTAGCATTAGCGATGAAGGGGATCAGTAGCGTTCGTATCCCGTGTTTCAGAAAGCCGGCGGTCGATGCAAGCCGGTACACGAGCAAACGCGAATTACGTCCTGGAGCATCTTGACCTGAAACCGTACCGGTACGGAAAGGCAAGACGGTCGTCAACCGTTACGAGACAAGAGTGGAGAATGCGCCGGAGCGCATTTTCAATTAGGGTGGTACCGCGATGACTCGTCCCTGTCTATAGACAGGACGGGTCTTTTTTGTTTTTACATGAAAAATAGGAGGAACGATGACCATGACCGCAATCAATGAAGCCAAAGGCACCTACGATTTGCTGGAGGAACTCGAATACAGAGGATTAATTCATCAAATGACCAACCGCGAGGGCTTGCAAGAAAAGCTGGGCAAAGAGCGGGTCGTACTTTACTGCGGATTCGATCCGACTGCAGACAGTTTGCATATCGGTCATTTGCTGCCGATACTGATCCTTCGTCATTTTCAGCGTGCCGGACATAACCCGATCGCGCTAGTCGGAGGCGGTACCGGAATGATCGGAGATCCGAGTGGACGTTCGACGGAACGATCCCTCAATACGACCGATACGGTTGCGGGATGGACGAATCGGCTGAAGGATCAGCTCTCGAGGTTTCTGGATTTCACTCCGGATGCCAATTCGGCGAAACTCGTGAGCAACTACGAATGGTTAGGCCCGATGGATATCATTACGTTCCTGCGCGACATCGGCAAAAACTTTACCGTCAATTACATGCTGGCCAAGGACTCGGTCGATTCGAGACTCGCGAACGGTATTTCTTTTACCGAGTTCAGCTACATGATCCTTCAATCGTATGACTTCTACAAGCTGTTGACCGATCATAACTGTACGCTTCAAGTCGGTGGCAGCGATCAATGGGGCAACATTACGGCAGGACTTGATCTGATCGGAAAAATGGGCGGCGGCGACGCATACGGGATGACGGTTCCTCTCGTTACGAAGAGCGACGGCAAGAAGTTCGGTAAATCCGAGTCCGGAGCGATCTGGCTAGATCGCAGCAAAACGTCGGTATACGCCTTCTATCAGTTCTGGATTAATACGGACGACAATGACGTAATCAAGTTCTTGAAATACTTCACGTACCTTGATCGTGCGCAAATCGCGGAATTAGAAGCCGAACTTGCCGAGCGTCCAGAGAAACGCGTAGCTCAACGCGAGCTGGCTCGACAAGTTACCGGTCTCGTTCACGGCGAAGAAGCCGTCGTAAGCGCGGAGAAGATCACGCAAGCGTTGTTCTCCGGAGACGTTACGCAGCTTAGCGAGTCCGAACTCGTCGAAGCATTGCAGGATATGCCGACGACCGTTATTTCCGGGCATGAGGAAACCGCGCTTCTGGATCTTCTGATCGAGACGAAAGCTTCTCCTTCGAAGCGCCAAGCGAGAGAAGATATCGAAAAAGGCGCGGTGTATGTAAACGGCGAAAGACAGCAGAATGTTAATTTCGTCGTAACGAAGGAACAACGGCTGCATGACAAGTACACCGTCCTGCGTCGCGGCAAGAAAAATTACTACTTGGTGAAGTTCGAGTAGGGGTTGGCTTACGCGGATAAGCGTAATGTAGAAGGGATTGGGCATCTGCCCAATCCCTTCTTTTTGTTTTTCGCTGAAAGTACCTTATCCGCCGCAGGGTGGGTTACGAACCAAATAAAGCACTGAGTACCATATCTTAGCTGCTGGAAGGGCAGATCGCCGCCGGCGCATCCAATAGAGCACTGAGAGTACCTTATCTCCGCCGCAGGGTGGGTGACGAACCAAATAAAGCACTGAAAGTACCTTATCTTAACTGTTGGGAGACAGATCGGTTAGACCCCCTAAATCCGGAGTATTACTGATGAAATACGTTGCTGTCGTAAAAATACTTGGTTTACTAGCGTTTTCCTCAGGATTTCGATTCTTAAACGGCTCGAGTGTACTTTTCTAAAGAATCAGTCGTTTGCTCCACCCACTTCATGAAAGCCGTTGGGGACCGTTTTCCCAGGCTTCTGTGCATGCGGCGGTTGTTGTAAAAATCAATGTAATTCCGTACAGCTTCGTGTGCCTCCTGAAAAGATTCAAAGCTCTCTTTTCCAAGCAGATCTCGCTCAAGGGTGGCATGAAAGGACTCGATGTATGCATTCATATTAGGTGTCTTTGGAGGAATGCGCTCATGCATAATTCCCTCTGCTTCGCATAACTCTCCAAACGCCTTGCTGATAAATTGGGGGCCGTTATCGGTGCGAATGATCGGCTTGCTCTCTTCGGGCTTTAGACGTGACTGTAACGCCTTTTTCACAGCTTCGCATACGTGTTTGGCTTCGCAATTCGTACCGATATGGATGCCGACGATACTGCGATCGTAAACGTCGATCATATCTGCGATGTAGAAAAACTGATCATACCCCGCAACGTATCCATACTTAATATCGAGCTGCCAGACTTGGTTGGAACCTGTTATCGTGTGATTGCGTGCTAGGCGCCTTGGATAGTGAACCTTCTTACGTCGTTGCGGATGAAGAATACCGAGCTTCTTACAGAGGCGGTACACTTTTTTCTTATTGATGATGAGTTGGCGCTGTACGTGTAAGCATTCTGTTAACAACAGATAGCCGTAGCTATGCTCTTCGCCAGACACCAGCTCCATTAACCACTCTTCAATCTGTGCATTACTTATTACGTTTCCGCAAACCGTTAGAGAATGCTTAGTTACAGGGCGTCCTCGGAGTGGCATTTTTGTTTCTGTAGTTGTATCCTCACGTGATGCTTTCTTTCGTTCGTAGTACGTCGAAGACGCGGCCCCCACAATGCTTAAGATGTTAGCTACTGTATGTCCCTGCTCAATGAACGTCTGGGCAACGTCGAGTTTGTCATTGAGGCAGGGTTCGTCTTTTTTACGAGTTCGCGCAGCACCTCGATCTCTAACTCTTTTTGCCCTAACGCCTTTAATGCACGCTCGTACTTTTCTTCCAGATCTGCAAGTCGCTTGGACTCCATAACTCGTTCGTCGATCGTTGGCAATGAATCTGCCCCAAACGTCTCTTGATATTCCACTACCCATGCTCTAATTGTTTTCGGAGTCACGTCATACTTTCTGGCCAGCACGCCTGCTTTCATTCCCGCAAGAGCCTCTTGTGCTGCTTTGTAACGTACTTCCTTAAAGGCATTATTTCGCTGTCTCATTTCCGCTCGCCCCCCTAATGAAATACTACCTTATTTCCCTAGCCATTCTCCAATTCATTTAGGGGGCTTAATAGAGATCACCGCCGGCGCATCCAATAGAGCACTGAGTGTACCTTATCTCCCCCGCAGGGTGGGTGACGAACCAAATAAAGTACTGAGAGTACCTTATCTCCTATGCAATTGGAACACGCAACCTCATAGCGCACAGAAAGTAACTTACCGTCTAACCTTTAAGTACGCGAAGCCGACCGGGAGCGTAAAGCGCGGGTCGCCCAAATGCAAGTCATAAACAACAGCACGCCGGACAACACGAACAGTCCCTCGATGCCGATGAAACCCGATAACGCGCCGCCCATAATCGGACCCATCATGTTGCCGAGGCTGAGGGCGCTGCTATTGAAGCCGAAAGCCCGGCTTTCCATTCCGTCCGGCGTGTACCGGCGAACGAGGGAGTTGACGGTCGGGATAAGTCCGCCCATGAAGCAGCCGAGCAGAAACCGGAACACGAGCAGCTGGCCGACCGAGCCGACGAAAGCCTGCGGAATCAGCATGACCGCCGCGCCTGCCAACGATACGAGCAATATTCGGGTCGCCCCGATTCTATCGCTTAACTTTCCGAGAAGAGGCGCGCATATCATGTTGGATATTCCGGTTACCGAACCGACGAAGCCGGCATAAAAAGCCAGGTTCTCGGTCGTTCCGTGCAGATCCTGCACGTATAGCGGGATTAGCGGCATCGGGCTTAACATCGCGAATTGAATAAGGAAAGTCACGGTTAGCAGCACCGGCAACTGTCGGATTACCATCAAATCGCGCAACCCTTTGAAGACGCTCATTTGTTTCTTCAACGCCGCGGCAGCTCGGTCGAAGTTTTCTTGGACGAGCAGCCACGAGATAACGGAAGCAAGAAACATCAAGCTTCCCGTAATATAGAAAATCGGCCGGAATCCGAAATTATCGGCCAGCAACCCCCCGATAAACGGACCGAGGATCGTCCCCGCCGTGCCGCCGGACTGCAAAGTTCCCATCGCGAAGCCCATTCGGTCCTTCGGCGTAGTGGCCGATACGAGCGAAACCGCCGCGGGCGTATAACCGGAGATGACCCCGTTCAGCATCCTCAACGCCAACAAATGCCAAGGGGCGGTCGCGAACCCCATGAGCACCATAACGAGGGACATTCCGAAGCCCGATCGCAGCAGCATCATTTTACGGCCATACTTGTCCGATAATTTACCCCACAGCGGTTGAAAGATGAACGAGGTAATAAAGTTAGCCGCGAAAATAAATCCGGCCCATACCCCGATCTCGTGTCTATCGGTCAATCCTAGATCTTGTTGCAAATATAGGCTCAGGAAGGGCATGATCATCGTCATCCCCGCCATAACCAAGAAATTGCCGCCCATTAAGACGAACAAATTGATTTTCCAACGTTGCATGAGCTACTCCTTTCCCGAAGCTGCCTACGTACAGTCAGTATATCATAGGCTAAACGAGCGCCTAATAACAGCATTGTCAAACTATTGTCATACTCCGCGGGGAGTCCGAGGTTGTTCGGTCGGGATAAAAGGGGCATAATGAAAGCAACGAGAAAGACAATCCGATACATAAATGAGGCAAATAAAATGAAAAACGATCTTTTTTTGCGAGCAAGCCGGGGAGAAGCGGTTGAACGAATACCCGTATGGTATATGCGTCAAGCCGGTAGGTACGATCCCGATTACCGTAAAATCAAAGAGAAATATTCGCTGTTAGAGATTTGCAGACAGCCCGAGCTTGCGGCGGAAGTGACGTTAATGCCGATCAAGAAGCTAGGGGTCGATGCGGCTATCCTTTATTCCGATATTATGAATCCCGTAGCTTCGATCGGAATCGATTTCGATATCGTGAAGGATATCGGCCCCGTCATTCATAATCCGGTGCGCAGCGCGAGCGACGTAGAACGATTAACGCCGATCGATGTCGAACGCGATCTGTCCCATGTTCTCGAGACGATCAGAATATTGGACCGCGAGCTAGACGTTCCTTTAATTACGTTTGCCGGAGCGCCGTTTACGCTTGCCAGCTATATTATCGAAGGACGTCCGACCAAATCGTATATCCGGACGAAGACCCTCATGTACAGCGAGCCGCAAATCTGGCATCGCTTGATGGGCAAGCTGGCTGACATGGCAGCGACTTATTTGCGCGCGCATATTCAATCGGGCGCCAAAGCCGTGCAATTGTTCGATAGTTGGGTAGGCTCGCTTGCTCCCCATGACTTCAAAGCTTTCGTGCTTCCTCACGTGGAAAGCATTTTCGCGAGCCTGTCCGATCTGGACGTTCCGAAAATTTATTTTCCTGGCGTTAGTTCGGGAGAGTTGCTGCCACAGCTTACCGGCTTGAAGGCGAACGTCATCGGTTTGGATTGGCGGGTTCCGCTGTCGGAAGGAAGACGCCGTCTCGGCGGCAAGTTTGCCATCCAGGGCAACCTCGATCCTTACGTGCTTACGGCTCCGTCGGAAGTCATTCACGAACATGCCCGTATGATTCTAGACGACGGGATGAAAGAGCCCGGCTTTATTTTTAACCTTGGACACGGATTGTACCCGGAAGCTTCCTTGGATAAGCTGCGGGAATTAACGGAATATATTCATGCTTACAGCGAACAACAATTGTCGGCGGGGGCGAGATCATGAGCGTGACGGCCAAGAAAGCCATCGGAGTACTCGTCATGTCCTACGGGACTCCGGAAAGTTTAGATGGCGTGGAAGCTTATTACACCCATATTCGCAGAGGGCATCCGCCTTCGGCGGAACAATTGGAAGATCTCACGAGCCGATATCAAGCGATCGTCGGCGGCGTGTTCCCGCTTCGCGAGAATACGAACGGCCAAGTCGCTGCTTTGCAGCGTACGTTGGATAGCTTAGCCGGCGAAGGGACTTACGCCTGCTATCAGGGCTTAAAGCATGCTTCGCCTTACATAGAGGACGGAGTTGCGGCGATGGCGGCGGCAGGCATTACGGAGGCGATCGGCATCGTTCTGACGCCCCAGTACTCCGCGATGAGCGTCGGCGGCTACATGAAACGCGCGCAAGAGGAAGCGGACAAGCAAGGGATCGCCTTTAAGGCCGTTCAGGAATATCATCTGCACCCGCAATTGATCGATGCGTTAAGCAAACGAGTCAACGATGGATTAGAGCGGTTAGGCGATTCGCGTGAGGACTCATTGGTGTTGTTCAGCGCGCACAGCTTGCCTGCTAAGATTTTGGAAATGAACGATCCTTACGCGGATCAATTGCTTGCGACATCAGCGGCAGTGGCGAAAGCAGCAGGCGTCGAGAAGTGGCAGTTCACATGGCAAAGCGCTGGACAAACCGGACAGCCATGGCTTGGACCGGATATTCTCGAGACGTTGGAACGGCTAAGCGCCGAGGGCGTGAAATCGGTGCTCGTAACGCCCGTCGGGTTCGTATCGGATCACTTGGAAGTTTTGTACGATATCGATATCGAAGCCCGGAAGTTCGCGGATGCACGCGGAATACGTCTGGAAAGAATTCGCATGCTGAACGATGATCCTCAGTATATGAACGCTTTGGCGGATTCGGTCATCGGTGCGGCGAACGGGAGGACGAATTAATGGAACAGCGATTACGCCGGGTGGCGGTGCTAGGCGGCGGATTGACCGGCCTTAGCGCCGCTTTTTATTTACTGAAGCTATCGAAGGAACGCGGGGAGAACATCGAGGTAACCGTCATCGAAGGATCGAACAGGCTGGGCGGCAGAGTGAACACGTTAAGACGGGATGGCTACGTGATCGAACGGGGGCCGGATTCGTTTCTCGCGCGCAAACTTCCGATGATCGAGCTCGCCAGGGAACTCGGCATTGCGGTAGAGTTGACGGGGACGAATCCGTTAGCGAAGAAAACTTATATTTCCTTGGACGGCCGGCTCCATCCGATGCCGGAAGGGTTAACGCTCGGTATCCCATCCGATCAGGAGAAATTCATGCGGACGGATCTCGTTTCCGAGGAAGGCAAGCTTCGCGCTCTCGAAGATTTAAGCATGGCGCCGGAAGACGATCAAGGCGATGAAACGGTCGGAGATTTCCTTGAACGCAGAATGGGCAAGGAAATGGTAGAACGGATTTTCGAACCGTTGCTCGCGGGCATCCATGCCGGCGATCTGTATCGATTGGGACTTCAAGCGACCTTTCCTCAGTTTAAGCAAATGGTCAGGGAGCATGGCAGCTTGATCGCGGGTACGAAAGAAGCCCAACTGGATGCGGCGAGATTAAAGGCGGAAAAAGAAGCGAATTCGCCCGCTGCGGCGGCAACAAACGCGGACTCTGAGCCTTTGCCGTCATCCGTGTTCATGACTTTCCGCAACGGGCTATCAACCGTAATCGAAGCGCTTGAGGCTCGAATAAGAGCCGATGGTTGCTTAATTCGGATGGGGTCCGAGGTAGAATCCTTAGCACCCATACCGCAGCCGCAATCGAACGTGGCAGACCATGGGACTTATCGGCTTAACTTATCGGACGGCAGTGCTTTGGACGCAGACGAGGTATTGTTTACGTTGCCGGCTTATGCGACGTCCGAACTGCTCTCGCCCCATGTCGATGTGTCGGCGTTAACGAATATACGGTATATTTCCGTCGCGAACGTTGTATTAGCCTACGATGAAGCGGGTTTTAATCACGATTTGGACGGTTCGGGTTTCCTCGTACCGCGAGGGGAGCACAGACATATCACGGCAAGCACATGGACTTCCTCGAAATGGCTTCATACCGCGCCGAAAGGCAAACGGCTCATACGGTGTTACGTTGGACGAGCCGGCGCCGAGCAAGGCGTCGAGCTGAACGATGCGGTGTTGGCCGGGGTCGTTCAACGCGATCTGCAAGATCTGACGGGGCTAACGGCAACGCCTGAATTCGTCGAGATCACGAGGCTTCGCCATTCCATGCCACAATATCCGGTCGGTCATGTGGACGCGATCGCGAGTTTCCGAGATAACCTAAGCGCGAGTTTGCCGGGGGTGCTAGCGACCGGCGCCGCGTTCGGCGGAGTGGGCTTGCCGGATTGCGTCGAGCAAGGAAAGAAAGCGGCGGAGGCTTTACTAAACTATCGGAAAGCCTAAAATTCTACTTGGCTATCAAATTAGCTCGGAAAATTGAATGGCACGAGCTTTCAAATTGTGAGACGGTCAATTTGACCGTTACACACCATCGCTTGAGCAAATCTCCCCATCCAGGCGGTCATTTTGACCGCCTGGACACTTATCATAGGCGTATTTTCCCCAAAATGCTTATTGAGACGGTCTTTCCGACCGTCTCTCAAGTTGAGTAGGACAATATCCCGTATGAGACGGTCATTTTGACCGCTACAATAATGCATATGAATCAAACGATTATTCACTTGGCGATTAGACATATTCAAATTATTCGAGGGAAAATCTGCTCCGCACAAAATAACGCAATCTACGACGAGTTACTTCGCTGCATATTTTTATGCTAGGTGCCGAATCCGGCGATTTTGTATGCGAAAAATCATACACAATTTTACTGCAAGCGCCGAATCCGGCGATAGACGCCGCAATTAGATCGTCCTGCTTATACGCCTGTAAGCGATCGGGCCGTACCCGATCCGGGCTTTGAATAAGCGGGAGAAATAATGAACGGAGCCGAAGGCAAGCCTGTCCGCGATCTCGCCGACCGAATCGTCGGAATCGGCCAGCAGGCTCTTTGCCAGATCCAGCTTGCGTTCGAGAAAATACTCGTGCGGAGACATTCCGTATTGCTTCAGAAACAAAGACGAGGCATGATTTTCGTGATAATTCGTCCATTCCCGCAGCCATGCCCGATCGTAAGGCATGGCTGCTTTAACTTTCAACAGATCTTGCACTTTCCGCATCAGCCTGCCTTGCTCGGAGCCCGTCTCGGTTTGCCGGCGAACGACACGGCGCAGCTCCGAGAACAGGCGAACGACGTTCGCCTGATTCAGCAGATGATGATACGGGTCCGATTGCTGGAAGCAATGAACGGTACTTTCGAATAACCGCTCCGCGTCCGAGCCAGGAAATCGGACATATTCGGGAATTCGCAACGAATCCTGCTGCGAGCCGATAAGCCACTCGTTGCTCCGATTAAGACCGTAATCCTCGGCAACGGCCGTCGGCTGGAGATAAGCTACCGCGCCTTGCGCGGGAATGGTTCCTCCCGTCTTGAAATGCAGTCCGAAGAGCACGAACGGCTTAGCTTGGTCAGCCGTAAACCGATGGGGAACATCGGGGCCGTAATGAAATAAATCGCCGCTGGTTGCCGCGTATTTTCTCCCCTGGATTTCCGCTTCTCCGAAGCCCTCCGCAACCCAGATAAACTGGTGGTCATGAACGATCCTCGGACCGAATCGATAACCTGGCGAACAGACAAGCCGATTGGCATAGGACACGATCGGACTTAAGTTTTCCCAGCCTATTTCCCAGCTCATTTTTCGCGCCTCTCCTTCTTAAATTCTTCGTAAAGTACAAATCTTCTTCATGAACCCTAAATCAATCTTGAAATACATCCATTATAGTAAAAGGGAAGAATTTATGAAAGATAAAATCAACTCCGTAAGGGAGAGGAGAGGGACATCGGGATGACTCTGCCATCGAATACGCAACTCGCGGTATCGAACGAATTTCTGAATGACATTCCCGCATTACGGAAGAGGCTGCAGGAGGAAGGCTATTTATTTTTCAAGGGAATCTTGGACGTACATGAGCTGACCGGGATCAGAACCGATATGTTGGTGCTGGCCAGCGAATACGGATACGTGAAATCCGGCGTCCCGCTGGAAGACGGTATTTATTCGGGCAAACCGTTCCCGACGTCCGGTAAATTCGAGACTTCGCCGCTATATCGGCGCATACTGGATCTCCCCCGGTTTAATGCATTTGGCGGCAATGCGGTGCTCTCCTTATTGCTTTCGGGTTTGCTGGATTCCGAAATTCAAGAGCACCGCCGAAGGATCGGAAGAATTACGTTTCCCGGGAGCTTGAAGAACACGACTCCGCCGCATCAGGATTACTTTTACATTAAGGGAACTCCGGATACGTATACGTGCTGGATTCCGGCAGGCGATTGCCCGGAAGAGTTAGGCGGGCTCGCCGTCATGCCGGGTACGAATCATCTGGGCATGCTGGTTCATGAGCCGATGCAAGGGACGGGGGGACATGGGGTCACCCATGAAAGATGCAAACAACTCGGAAAGCCATGGCTAACGGCGGATTTCAAAGCGGGGGATTTGCTTCTCTTTCACGGGCATACGCTTCATAAGGCATTGGACAATCGGACGGAAGATCGGTTAAGAGTGTCGTTAGAATACCGGTTCCAACGCAAAACGGACGTCATAGATCCCGGCTCCATGCAGATTCATATGAACGGAGCTTTCGAGCAATAGAGACTTGCAAGCCGTTTTCCGAGTTATTAAGATATCGGGAAACGGCTTTTTTGCATCACGTTTAGGAATGCGGAAGTGTTAGAATAATAGGAAAACCGTATTGGGCAAGCTTGAAGGGGGATTCATATGAATAAAGGCAGAGCAGGGCTTTCGGGCCTATGGCGGAATATCCGGTTACCTTACAAGCTGATTCTGGTCTATACTCCCCTGATCCTGCTTCCGGCATTGGCGGGAATCTATTATTTAACGGATAGCTATACGACTTCCTCGAAAGCTAGAACAGCCGAATACGCGACCGACCTGCTTAGCTTGATGGGGCAGAAAATCGACGATCGAATGCGAAGCTACGAGCAATTAAGCAAACAAATCATGACGGACGGGGATCTTCTTAAGCTGGTGACGACGGAACCGGAATCGAAGTACGATCAATTCAGAATGGAAAGTATCATTAACGAAAAATTAAACGTGTTATGGCTCGGCGCCGATCAGAACAGCTATATTCGCTCGATCAAGATCGAAACGCCGACTTCGATGTATACCTACGGTAAAAATTCAATCGACCATTACGGCGTGCAGAATCCGGAGTACAGGCAAGAAATCCAAACGATGCGGGGCGGGGCGAGATGGTTTCCTCCCGAATCCTATAACGACGGGTATACGAGTTTTAAAGCGTTCCGATTGGGACGTACGATTCGCGACGAGAAACTGAACGAGCTCGGTACGTTGACGCTTGTCATCCGAACCGAGTCGATAACGGATATTTTCAAACAAACGAAATTTCAAGAGGATACGGCGCTTAAGCTAATGGACGCGAACGGGAAAGGTCTCGTCGATAACGGAATTTCCGTAGATCCGGGAGAGAAACAACTATTGTCCTATTCCGAAGATAAGATCCAGAACGGTTGGCAGCTATCCGTACAATTGCCGCTGAAACAGCTATACGAGCCGATCTATCATACCGTGCGGCAGGCGCTCTTCATCGTTCTCATTTGCATTTTGCTTGGTTTGGTCGTGACTCATCTGCTGGCCCTCGATTTGGTCATTCCGATTCGCCGGTTAATGATGAACATGAAGATGGGCATCAAGGGGGTACGTCCCGGCAAGCTGAAGAGGTTCGGCGGAGCGATTGAGGTCGTGGAGATGAACGATACTTTCATTTCCATCATGTACGAGATCGAACAGTTGATCGACGCCGTGGCGAAACAAGAAAAGAAGAAGAAGGACGCCGAAATTCGCGTTCTTCAGAATCAATTATCCCCGCACTTCTTGTATAACACGCTGAATTCCATTCGTTGGATGGCAATGATCCAGAAGCAGGATAATATCAAAGAAATGGTCGATTCGTTAAATACCTTGCTTACCTATGCCTTGAGAGGATCGGGAGATCCGGTCCCGCTTACCGATGAGATCGCGATTTTGCATAGTTATGTCACGATTCAGCAAGTCCGATATCAGCATTTCGAGTTTGCAACGGAAATCCCGCAGCATCTGGAGCAGGTTAGAGTGCTTAAATTTCTGCTCCAGCCGTTGATAGAGAACGCGCTTATTCACGGATTGGCTGCGTCCGATCATCCGGGCGAGATTAAGGTATCCGCATACGAAGAAGCAGATTCGTTGAAGGTAACGGTAAGCGATAACGGAGTCGGTATGTCCGCGGACAAAAGAACAGAGATCGTCAGCGGGCTCTCCGATCCGAGCCGACACTTCGGATTGCATAGCGTCAATGAACGAATTCAGCTTCATTACGGGCATCAATTCGGATTGTCCATACAGAGCGAACAGGGCAAAGGCACGGAGATTACCGTAAACGTGCCGCTACGGAAAACGGACGAAACGGACGAAACGGGGGAACGAAACGATGCGTAGAGTGATGATCGTCGACGACGAAGCGCTCGTCAGAATCGGCCTGCAATCGATTATCGATTGGGAAAGCCGGGGATACCGGATAACGGGAGTGTTCAAGAACGGGGAAGAAGCGATCGCCGCGGCCGGGAGGGATACGTTCGACATCGTGCTGACCGACATCAGAATGCCGGGGATGGACGGATTCGAGTTGATTCGCAACTTGAAACAGTTGGACAATGGCTTGAAGTTTATTATTCTAAGCAGTTATAGCGATTTCGAATATACCCGGCAAGCGATTCAAGCGGGCGTTACCGATTATATTTCCAAATACGAGATGGAACCCGTCGAGTTGTTGCGGGTATTGGATTCGCTCTCCTACGAGGAACGAAATTCCGTGTCGAAGCCGGATGCCGGTGCTCAGTATCGCCCGCATGATCGTTCGAATGTCAGGGCGGAAGAGAAGACGAGCATGTTGCAGCGGACGGCGGAAGGCAACGAAATTAGGCTTGAGGAAGATTATCCGGACTTATACGAAAGGCTGGAAGCGGAAGGTCGGACGCTGCGTTGGATATGCTTAAGACCGGTTCCTCGGGAATCGGGCTATTCCGCCACGGAGAAGAAGGCGATGTCCTTGCAGGCGGAAGAAATCTTCTCGCGAATGAAACGGCTTGAATATATCGGAGAAGATTCCGGACTTCTGCACGGTCTATGCATGCTCGGAGAAGACGAGACGGAAGCGGACGGATTGGTTCATCTGCATCAGAAAGCGGAAGAGTTGAAGGCGGCTTGGGCGAAAAACTTGAATATCGGCTTGATTGCGGGAATTAGCTCCAATACGGCGCTAGAGCGGATAGGGGAGTCCAGAAAGGAAGCGCAGCAGGCGATCCAGCTTTATTTCTATGAAGGCGCGGGCATTTATTTCAAAGAACAATCCGTACTCAGCTTGATCTCGGAGCAGGAATGGCTGGAAGGATACAAGCAGGCGAGAATCGAAATTCAGTATTTGCATTTCAAGAAGGTGGGCGAGGAGATCGACAGCCGATTGAACGATTCCCGGCGAAGACTCTATCCGAGCGAATGGCAGCGTTTCGGGGAAATGATCGCCACCCATCTCATGGACTTGCTGATCGAGCGTTACGACTTGGACATGGAGGGGATCAGAAAGAGATTCGGAGCTTTATGGCCTCTGAACGAAGCGCTTAAGAAAGTCACGAATCGAATGGAATATTCCGCCATCCTGAAGACGATGCTATCACGGACGGAAGAAGTCATCGCATCGATGCAACCGAGCCGGGGGTGGGTGCTGAGGGTTAAAGAATACGTAGAGAGCCGTTACAGCCATTCGATTCGATTGGAAGAGGCCGCAGAGATGGTCAACTTCAGCCCGAACCATTTCAGCCAGCGGTTTCGTCAAGAGACGGGGGAAGCATTCTCGGACTACGTGACCCGGATACGGATTCGCGAGGCGATCCGATTGTATAAGGAAACGAATTACTCGACGGAAGAGATCGCTTCCCGGGTCGGGTATTTAAATTCGAATTATTTTATTAAAGTGTTCAAAAAAACGACGGGCTTAACGGTAAAGCAGTTCAAACAACAAGGTTGACCCAAGAATATGGCATCTCGTTCGGATCATTTGGAACATTGTAACATCGTCGTTGCCCATAGTCCGTTCCAATTGGCATCTTCATTGGGGGTTACTGCATGGAGCGGGAATATGCAATCGCTTACAATTAGAAGAGATCGCGATCGCTTTATCGTACGCAAATGCGAATATCGGAGGGGTTCTAATTGAAGCTAAAAAGGTTGGTTATCGTAATTGCGTTCGTAGCCATGATCGGAGCTTTGCTGCAAGGCTGCGGCAACGGAAACAAAGAGGGCAATTCCAGTCCGTCGGCATCCGCGCCGGCAAGCCCGTCCGCGAGCGCTCCGGCGGAAAGCTCGGAACCGCCCAGCGAACAAAACGTAACCTTGAAAGTCTGGGGAGATTTAGGGAATCAAGCCGTGCTCGAGGAGCCGTTCAAAAAAATCAATGCGGCCTTCGCGGCGAAATACCCGAACATCAAGCTGGAGTATGATTTCGCCCAGAACGACCAAAGTTTGAACGTCGCCTTGCAAGCGAACGAACTGCCCGATCTCTTCTGGGTACAAGGCGACAAAACGTCGAAGATGGCAGAGATGGTCAAGAACGGTTTTCTCAAGGATCTGACGTCCTATAACTTGGATTTGTCTAGATTCGCGGATTCCGAGAAAACGTATTGCACCATCGATGGCAAAGTCTACTGCTCGTTGCCTTCCTTCTTCGATACGAACGTCGTGTATTACAATAAGGATCTTTACGAGAAAAACGGGATTAAATCGCCGACGAACTGGGATGAATTCGTTCAAGGCCTGGAAACTTTGAAGGCAGCCGGAGTAACGCCGATCGCGTTGGCCGGCAAGAGCGAGTGGGATCGCGCATGGCCGGTGTTCGCATTAGCGCCCGCATTCGCAAATGCGCAATTGAAGGCAGCGCAATCCGGAGATGGCAAGATGACTGACCCGGCAATCGCCGACATGCTGCAATCGTTCCGCGACTTCGCGGACAAAGGCTACTTCGGTAAAGATTTCCTTGCCCAAGATTATGCGGCCGCCCAATTCGCCTTCACGAACGGCAAAGCGGCTGGAATTATCGACGGTACGTGGGCTAACGCGACTTACGTCGATTCCGGAATGAATTTGGGTCGGTTCTCGATTCCGAACAAGGATGGCAAGAAAATCGTACAGTCCAGCTATAGCAACTTCATGACTTATGCGGTTTCCGCTAACTCCAAGTATCCTGACCAAGCGGTAAAATACATCGAATTCTTGAATTCGCTGGAAGCCCAGCAAATTCTGGAAGACGCGATCGGACTTGTCCCTACGCTTAAAGACATCGTTGCGAAGGACGAAGGAGTCAAAGAGCTTGCCGTATTCGACGAAGCCGGAGTGAACATCTATTCCGTTCTCACCGCGTTGTCGACACCGGAATCTAACGCGGCGGACGTCCTCATGAAAGACGTTATTCCGAAGCTTATGACTTCGGCGATAACGGGAGCAGAGGGAGCAGCCACGCTGGATAAGGCGGCTAAGTACCCGACGAAATAAAAGCTTGCATAGAATTCGGGAGGCGGTCAATCGGCGTCGGGGACGCCGCTTGGCCGCTTGTCCTAGCAAAGAGGGTGTTTCGGTTGACTTGGTTCAAGAAGCGACCGTTCTTATGGTTTATTTTACCGGGATTCCTATTGTACAGCTTATTCTCGGTCTATCCGATTTTCTCGGCGTTCCAGATCAGCCTGAACCAATGGGACGGGATCGGGGCGAAAACGTTCGTCGGCTTGGACAATTACGGGGAGCTGTTCGGCAATAAAGAGTTGTTCTCCCAACTGACGGGAGCGTTCCGCAACAGTGTCGTGCTGTTCCTTCTTAACGCTTTTGCCGTGTTGCCTGCCCAGCTCTATATGGCTTATCTGCTATATAGCGGTATCAGGGGACATCGCTTTTTTCAAGCCATGATCTTCTCCCCCCAATTTATCGCGACGCCGGTCATCGTATTCATGGGGACGTTAATTTTCGACGGGAATATCGGCGTATTCAACAAGCTGCTAGAAGCGGTGGGTTTAGGAGAATGGACTCGTCCATGGATCGGGCTGCCGGAGCTCGGCATCTTCATCGTTTGGATTATGGTCGCTTGGTCTGGTATCGGCGTGGGGATGATCTTCTTCCTCGGGGCGATGAAAATGATTTCCAGCGAAGTGATGGAAGCCGCGTTACTCGAAGGAGCTTCTTATTGGAGAAGGTTTTTCAGCATCGTGCTTCCCCAGATCAAGACGACGGTGCTTAACATGCTCATTCTAACTTATATTTTCGCGATGACGATGTTCGATTTCAGCTTTATTCTAGGCGGCGTTTCTGGCGGAATTAACCGCAGCGTCGACGTGATGGCGTTATTCTTCTACCGGATCGCATTCGGAGACAACAGCGCGGTAGGCGGCACGATGAACGTGAACGCGATGGGTATGGGCACGACGATCGCCTGCGTCATGTTCGCCGTCATTTTTATCGTCGCGGTCGTACAGGTGATTCTCACCTATCGCCGAACGGAGGATTAAACATGAACAACTTGCGTCCGACAAGAACGTATGTCAGCTCTGCCATTCTATGGCTTTATTCGTCCTTCACGCTATTCGTCCTGGGATATATGACTTACCAATCCTTCAGGTCCAAGAAAGAGCTATTGTCCAATACGTTCGGATGGCCGGACGTGTTCGGTTTCGCTAATCTCAAAAAGCTGTTCGCGGAAGCGGACTTTCTTCGATATTTATTTAACAGCGCTTGGATATTAATCGCGACGCTTGCCGCAATCATTATGCTGTCGTCCATGGTCGCTTACGGCATCGGCAAGTACCGGTTCCGGCTCAAGGGAGCGGTTCTTATTTACTTCCTGATCGGACTCATGTTTCCGGTTCAACTGGGTATCGTCCCGATTTTCCTGCTCATTCGCGACATGGGATTGTTGAACTCGCAATGGGGCGTGGCGCTTGTGCTGGCTTCGGGTCTGTCCATGCCGGTGTTCCTGCTGACGACTTTCTTCGAGAAGCTGCCCAACGATCTGTACGAATCCGCCAAGATCGACGGCGCGGGCGAGTGGACGACGTTCATCCGGGTTATGTTTCCGCTGGCTAGTCCGGTTATATTCAGCATCTGCATCATCATGTCGGTGCAAATCTGGAATCAATTTTTCGTGCCGCTAATTATGCTGCAGAGCGAGGACAATAAGACGATTCCGCTCATGATCATGAAATTCACGAACAACCTGATGTACAACATCGATCTGGCGATGGTGGGCTCGGTTATGGCGACGGTACCGATCCTGATCTTGTTCTTCTTGTTCTCAGGCAAAGTGCTGGAAGGAGTCGCTTCCGGGGGAGTCAAGGGCTAGCGTGACGAAGGCATCTAAGGGTAAAGGTTCATGCAGAAATGGAGGGGATCGATAATGGAAGTTATACGTGCGGAACGGCTGCGCGTGGAGTATTTGGACAATCCGTTAGGAATCGACGTCATCGCTCCCCGGTTGGGCTGGATCGTCACGTCCGAGCGCCGGGGAGCCCGGCAGACGGGATATCGTGTACTAGTTGCCGGCTCGATGGAGTTGCTAGAGACCGGGCAAGGCGACCTATGGGATAGCGGGAAAAAGGATTCATCCGAAACGCAACATATCGTATACGGGGGCAAAGAGCTGAGCTCCGGGCAAGCGGCTTATTGGAAAGTTCGGGTTTGGGACGAAAACGACAAGGTTAGCGATTGGAGCGAGCCCGGAAAGTGGACGATGGGGCTGCTCGGGAGAGAGCAATGGCATGGCCAGTGGATCGGTTGGAAGAACGATCGGAAACCGACGAAGGAAACGCCGAAGCCGAACGTTTATTTGCGCCGGGATTTTCGGATCGGAGCGGGCTTGAAGAGGGCGACCGTCTACGCGACGGCGCTGGGCTTATACAGGCTATTCCTTAACGGCGAGCGCGTCGGCAACGACGTGTTCTCGCCGGAATGGACCGATTATCACGTGCGGGTGCAATACCAGACTTATGACGTGACCGCCCTTCTGAGGGAAGGGGATAACGCCGCGGGCGCTATTCTCGGTCAAGGCTGGTATGCCGGCTATATCGGCATGTACGGCTATCAGAGATACGGCATGGATCCTTCGTTCTTGATGCAACTGAACTTGGAATACGAGGACGGAACGACAACAAGCATCATAACGGATTCCGAATGGAAGGCGTCTTTCGGCGAGATCGTTTCCTCGGATTTGCAGATGGGGGAGACGATCGACGCGAGATTAAAGATGCCCGGTTGGAACGAGGCGGATTTTAACGGGGCCGACAAGTGGACGAACGTCGATATCATGTACGACTATCGCGGATGGATCGTAGCTCAGATGTCGAGGAAGATTCGGGCCACGGAAGAACGCAATCCGGAGCTTATTCGTTTTCTGCCCGACGGTAGAACCATTATCGATCTCGGGCAAAATTGCGCGGGGTGGCTCCGCGTTAGCTTAACGGGAAAAGAAGGGGCTCGCCTCCTCTTTCGGTTCGGAGAAGTGCTCGACGCGAACGGGGAGCTGTATACGGAAAATTTGCGGTTTGCGAGGCAAACCGATAAGTATATTTGCCAAGGCGGCAGTCAGGAAACATTCGAGCCGGCGTTCACATACCATGGCTATCGTTACGTCGAAATAAGCGGAGATACCGAGTCGGTCGAGCTCGGAGAGATAACCGGCATCGTGGTCCATTCCGATCTGCCCGAAACGGGTCGCCTCGTTACGTCTCGCCCGCTCGTTAACCGTCTTGTCCAGAATATTAGATGGACGCAAAAAGCGAATTTTATGGGCGTTCCGACGGATTGCCCGCAGCGCGACGAACGGCATGGTTGGACCGGGGATGCGCAGATCTTCGCGGGAACGGCCGCATACAATATGGATGTCGCCGCTTTTTTCGCAAAATGGATGGTCGATCTTGAAGACGCGCAACAGCCGACGGGGGCTTATACCGATTTTGCGCCGTTTATATTCGGTCCGAAAACGGAGTTCGATAATGACTTTACTTACACGCACACTGCTTCGGCCGGATGGGCGGACGCTCCGATTATCGTCGCATGGGGATTGTACGAAACATACGGAGACAAGAGGCTGTTAGAGAAGCATTACGATTCGATGAAAAAATGGGTCGAATTCAATCGCAAGCAGCATCCCGACGGTATTCGGAGAGATGTTCCGCAATACGGCGATTGGCTTTCGGTGAACGAGAGGCCGTTCGAGGAAGCGATCGCGGAATTCGGCCGCATGGTCAGCCATCATTCTACGACGCCTTACGATATTTTCTCTACCGCGTATATGGCCTACAATGCTAAGCTTCTGGCGGATATCGCTGGCGTGTTGGGGGAAATGGAGGATCGCGAAAGCTATTCGAAGCTGTTCAATCGAATTCGGGACGCGTTCGCAGAGCAGTTCGTCGACGGAAATGGCAAGATTAAGGGAGATACGCAGACGGCTTACGCGATGGCATTGCGGATGGATCTGCTTCCCGAGAATTTGCGGCCTGCCACGATCGGGCGACTTGTCGGGAAAATCGAGCAAGCCGGAGGGATGGCGACGACGGGCTTTCACGGGACGAAGTTTTTGATGGACGCACTTACGCAGGCAGGATACGCTGATGTAGCTTATCGCTTGTTGCTGAGGGAGGAGTACCCTTCCTGGCTTTATTCGGTTAATCAAGGCGCGACGACGATCTGGGAACGATGGGACGGCTGGACCGAAGAGAACGGATTCCAAGATCCCGGCATGAACTCGCTCTGCCATTATGCATTCGGTTCGATCGGCGAATGGATGTATCGGAATATCGGGGGCATCGATCGGGATGTCGAAGCGCCGGGTTACCGTAAGCTGCTCATTCGTCCAAGGCCTCTCGGAGGTTTGACATCCGCGAGTTGCAGCTATGATTCTTTGCAAGGACTTATCGAAACGAAATGGGAAGTCGCGAACGGACGGTTCATTCTAGAGGTGACCGTGCCGGCGAACGTGACGGCGAGGGTCGTTATTCCTTCCGCTGCAGGGACAAACGTGCTTGAAGGAAATACGGAACTCAGCGCGGCTGAGGGAGTATTGGGGACTAGCAGGGAAGGTAACGATTGCGTTTCTGTGGAGATAAGCTCGGGAAAATATCGTTTTGCTTCGGAATTGAATGCATAAAAAAATCCGCCATGCAGATATCAAGAGGTTTTCCTGCCTCCGGATATTCTGCTTGGCGGATTTTTACATCACCTTATTCCGTAACTCGGCGTAGCCGATTTGACAGGAGTAGCGTTGCTTTCAGAACCGCTGCCATTCACTGCCGTAACTTTGTAATAGTAAGTTGTATTAATTATGGCCGTCGTGTCTTTGAAAGTCGTGCCGCTAACTTTGGCGCCTATGGTCTGGAATGTACCGTTCGCAGCGTCCGAGCGCATCACGTTATAGCCTGCTGCGCCTTCGACCGCGTTCCAACTGAGGACGACCTTCCCGCTGTTTAAGTCCGTGTTTGCATTGAAATTCCCGGGAGGAGCTATTCGAACAAGTATTGGTTTAATAGGTATTACCGGAATTATAGGCGTTACTTCTATATCTTTCAGATCAATAACCAACATCGGTTTAGCCTCTTGAATAGAGGAGTCTTTGCTTTCATTGCCAGCACTATTCACAGCAGTGATCTTGTAGTAGTACGTTTTACCGTTTTCAACCGTCGTATCTGTAAAAGTCGTTTGGCTAACCTTGGAACCTATTGTTTCATAGGTACCGTCGGAAGCATTCGAGCGTTTCACATTGTAGCTTGTTACGTTGTTAACGGGGCTCCAACTTAAATTGACCTTCCCGCTGTGCGGCTCAACGATGAAGTTGTCGGGAGCAGGCGGAATGATCGCTCGGTCTATGGGCACTTGCGGAGTTATTGGCGTGATATCAACGATTTCTGCCCTTGAAACATATGCCATATTGCTGCTTTCGCTTTCTCCATCATTCACTGCCGTGACGATGTAACTATATCCTTTAAGAAAACCAGCCGATGTATCCGTGAACGTAGTCCCGCTAACTTTAGAAGCAATCGTCACATAGGCATTGCTGGAGCCTTCAGCTCGCTTCACGTTGTACGTCGTGAAGCCTCCAACTTTATCCCAGTTGAGAATGACCGATCCTCCGCTCCTTGCTGCGGTTAAATTCTGAGGCGCCGGCGGCGGCTGGTTCACTATCGGAACCGGTAAAGTACGTGAAGGCGCGCTTTCGCCATAATCATTCACTGCCGTGACCTGATAATAGTACGTATTACCAATGCGAGCCGTTGTATCCGTAAACGAAGTAGTTTTAAGGTTGGAGCGTTTGGCCTTAAACGGACCGCTAGGAACATCCGAGCGCTTCACAATATAGCTTGTTGCATCGTTAACCGTGTCCCAACTCAGTTGGACATCGTTTCGGTTTAGTATAATTTCATTGTACTTACCGGTTTCACCTATAACCCGTATTAATTTGGCATTCAAGTTATTAGGCGCCGGCGGTGGCGAACAATTGATTTCTTGCTCATATAACGGATAATTCAAGTTGATCAAATTTTTCGAGACTCGACCTTTTGCTACCAACACATTATAGCCCGCGTACACATCCAATTTGAGAAAAGCGTCAACACGTATAGTATCACAGGGCTCCAATTCGTAAAATCCCGCTCGAATTCCGGGATAAAGTTCAAGTCCGGCATCTGCGATTTCTAATAATGTTAGCCCCACTTTAAAGGACGGACCCGCAGCAAGACTGGCATCAACCTTAGAATTTACCGTTAACGTTGCAGTGTTCGTTGTTTTATTAATCGATTGGAAACCTTTACTAGAAGAATAGGCGAAGCCTTGTTCAAGATGGAATTCATCCACGAAATTGATTTCTAATGAAGCTCTAAAATCAGGATCGATTCTCAAACTCAGCTCACCTTTAACGAATATGCCTGGAAAGACGGGCACATAAAATAGCTTCGTTAACGGAATATATATGGGCTTGGTTAATGCCCCTTTTCCTGTATCGGCATTCACTTTTACTTTAGTCGTAATATCTCCGGTCATTACCAGCTTTGAATAGAAATCGATGTCCACATCAAACCAATCCACATCGACATCAAGACCAATATCTGCAATTACCCCTACGTTACAGAAGTTCATGCTAGCATTGAGAACAACGCCTTCGTAATTTTTATTATTTAAAGCAATTCCGAAACAGGGCACGGTGAAGGACTTATCCAGTTTGCTTACTTCGTTCTTCGTAATCTGGATCGAAGGATCGGCCGGGACGAGCATTTTGGGATTTATCGGCTCTGTGGCATGTATGTCGAGCTTGGAAAAAACCTCGCTAACCTTGGGAATTGATGTTTTTACGACTAGAGCGCCCTTCTCCTGGCTGATGGATACCACTTTTCTCGCAATACCGCCGTAATATTGGTCATTCGGAGGCATGACGAACACATCGCCAACCTCTAATTTCAAATTCGGATCGTCAATTACCCACGTAACGTCATCTCGTTTCGAATAACTCGCGCTCTTGCTTTGTTTCACTTCAGGTTTGTATTCGACGATTTTGCGAGGAGCTTCAGTCGTTGATGTCGGCAATTGCCCTGGTGAATAATGGAGGGCGCGTACTAACATAACCGCTGCTTCCGCTCGGGTGGAATTATTTCCGCCTTTGAACGAACCATCCGGATTTCCGCGAATAATTCCCGTTCCTAACGCCGCTTCGATCAAGTCTCGATTGCTCTTTATATCCGCTTGATCTTTCACTTTTCCAAGTAATTTCTCTTCCTTCTGCGGCGGAAGCTGCAACGCTCTTACAATCCATATCGCCATTTCATAACGCGTAATGGGCTGGTTCGGCTTAAATCCGTCCGGAAAATCGGCGGGAAACAAAATGCCGCTCTTCAATCCTGCGGCTATATAAGGTGCAGACCAGCTCTCCGGTTTAACGTCTTTGAACGGAACTTGGCTTGAATCTTTCGGAAGCTTCTTAAGCTCTACGAGCATCTTCAGAAATTGCTCCCGCGTTACATTGCCATTAGGCTTAAACGTTCCATCTTTGAAACCGGCCACGATGTTCGTCGCCGAAAGTTCCATAATATCTTTGTACGCCCAGTGAGACTTAATATCGCTGAATTTAGCAGGCTGCGCTCCTCCTTTGGCATCGTTTTCCGCTGCGGCGGCAAGATACGGAGCGATGATGCTGAACAGCATCAGAAAAATGGATGAAACGATCAATGATTTATAGCTTCTTCTAATAATAAAAACACCTCCCATTTAATAAAAGCAAGCAACCCTCGGTCTAATTGGCGATCAGTTATGAAATAAATGGATTTATTTTCTAATTAGTTCATGATACTACATTTCAAAAAAGACTAATATTATCCTAAAGTTGTAGAATGGAACGTTTTTTACTGTTCGGCAACCTCAAGCGCCTTGTCACGAACGTCGGATGGGGGATACAATTGAATGAACGTCACGCAATGCCCGTGATGACAAGGAGGTCGCATGATGAATATGATGGCCATATCGGTTGCGATCTTAGCGGGCGGTCAAGGTCGCAGAATGGGCGGCCTGAACAAAGCCTTATTGTCCGTTCGAGGCGATACGATCATCGAGCGTCAGCTTCGGGAAGCACGAAAGGTTTCGGACGATATTATCGTCGTATGTCAGAATGAAGACATGACGCGTTACTTATCGGCGTTCGAGACGGTGAGATCGATTCCGGATCAATACATCGGCGAAGGGCCTTTAGCTGGAGTACATGCAGGATTGAGCGCGGCAACTCATCCGTTCGTTTGGGTATTGGGATGCGACATGCCCTATCCCGATTTTAAGGTCGTTAGGTATTTGATAGAGCGGATGCAAAAAGGTGCTTATGATGCGGTGATCCCTTACATAGGAGGAAGACCGCAACCTTTGCACGCGATCTATCGGAAGGAGTTCGGAGCCGTCGCGGGGCAAAAGCTTCGAGCGGGCGAGCGGAAGCTTATGGCTCTGTTCGATCAGGCGAATTGGCTTGGGATCGAGGAACAGGAGTTGACGGCGAACGGATTCTCTTCGATTTTCTCCGATGACATCGATACTCCCGAGCAATATGCGAACGCGAATTCTCCTATGACGGATGATCGCTAAAGGAGTCATTTCCGACATGCAGTCTTTAGATAAACAGGACCGATTTCACCGTAAGGCGATAAAGCCGGAAGAAGCGCGAGAGCTCCTCATGAATCATATCCGTACGCTTCCAATGGAATGGATTCCTTTGGACGAATCGTGGGGGAGGCGGCTCGGCGAAAATGTTTACGCGCCTCATCCTTTTCCGCCGTTTCGTCGATCCGGAATGGATGGATACGCGGTAAGGACCGAAGATTTGCTGCAAGCGACACCGGATAATCCTGCTAGGTTAACGGTTCTGGAGTCTTTACCGGGCGGGGTTGTGCCACGGTATCCCCTCGGTTCAGGACAAGCAACCCGGATCATGACGGGCGGAATGGTTCCCGATGGCGCGGATGCCGTCGTGATGCTGGAGATGACAGCCGACGATGAGCGGGACGGGATGCCAACCGTACTCATCGGCAAGAACGCGCGAGCGGGTCTGAACATTGCCGAGATCGGGTGCGAGATTGAGCAAGGCGAGCTGCTGCTGAGCGAAGGCCAACCGATAGGGCCGGGCGAGACCGCTCTTCTGGCCGCTTGCGGTTATACGCAAGTCCCCGTATTCCGCAGACCGAGAGTGGCTATCTTCTCTACCGGTTCGGAGTTGTTGGAAGTTGACGAGCCGTTGAGTCCCGCCAAAATCCGCAACAGTAACGCTTCGATGTTATCGGCATTAGTCAAACAATTCGGGGGAGCGCCGATTCTGCTCGGCAAAGTTCCCGATGACGTAAAGGCGGCTCGGGAGTTAGTGAATCATGGGTTGCGCGACTGCGATCTCCTGCTGACTTCAGGCGGCGTGTCCGTTGGCGACTACGACGTCATGGTCGAAGTGCTTGCCGATCCGGAAGCGGAGCTACTGTATAATAAAATCGCGATGCGTCCCGGCAGCCCGACTACGGCGGCGCTCTATAACGATAAACCGATCGTCGCGCTGTCCGGCAATCCCGGAGCGTGTTTCGTCGGTTTTCATTTATTTGTCGCTCCTTCGCTGAAGGCGATGCAAGGCGAGCCTCAGCCTGTAACGCCAAGTTTCAAGGCTTTTCTAGGCGCGGACTTTCCAAAGGTGAATGCTTATCGCAGATACATCCGCGCCAGAACCGAGATCCGGGAAGGCACGATATGGGTCATTCCGAACGGAGACGACAAGTCGAGTCTGATGTCGACGATCGTCGGTGCGGATTGCCTGATCGAAATTCCTCCGCTGAAAGCCGCGCTAGAGCAAGGGCATCTGGTCACGGCATGGAAGTTGGAGTAACAGTCTCATCGAGACAGACTGCACGAGCGGGGGAGCAATCATGCGCATTATTCAGATCGTTGGTTATAAAAATAGCGGAAAAACAACGCTGACGTGCGAATTAGTACGAGAACTCGGTAAGCAGGGACGACGTGTCGGCACATTGAAACACGATGCCCATGACTTCGAGCCGGACGTCCCGGGCAAAGATTCGTGGAAACATCGACAGGCGGGAGCTCACATTACGGCGATAACGTCGCCCTCTCGCACGGCTTGGGTTCAAGAACAATCGACGCCCATTGAAAAGCTAGTGTCCCGAATGGAATCCCAATCCGTAGATTTTCTAATTATCGAAGGGTTTAAGACTGCTTCATATCCTAAGATCGTATTGCTTAGAAGCGAAGAGGATGAGGAGTTGCTGGCTCTTCCGAATATAGTTGCCGTTGTCGTTCGCGAGTCGAACGCGAGCATCGAGGAAATGACGAACAATCGGAGTGTCCCGTTGTTTGTTCAACCGGACACTCTGAGTTTTGGACCTTTGATCGAATACGTTACGAATAGGAGCTAATTTGGTAGCTCATCATTTAGATTTTATTGTCCTATCCGGCAAGTGAAAGGAATCGCAAGAAATGAACCCACAATCGCAATCTCATCAGCACCTAGATTATTTCAAGCGTAAAGAAACCGAAACCGGAGTTTTCTTAAACGAAGTTCAGCGGCAGGCCGCTTCCCACACGGAAGGCGCGTTGTTGCTTCTTGCTTCGCCGGGCTCCGGCAAAACGACGACGATCATCATGCGAATCGGTTACTTAATGGAAGCAAAGGGAGTACGGGCATCGCGCATTAAGGCGGTTACCTTCAGCAAAGCATCGGCGACGGACATGAAGGAGCGATTTCATCGTTTTTTCCCGGAGCTGCGCCAAGAGATTCCTGATTTCTCTACGATCCACAGCCTTGCTTTCGAAGTCGTCAGGGAGCATTTGCGCAAGCAAAAGATCGCCTATCGAATGATCGAAGGCAGTTCCGACGGGGACAATGAGCAGGCGAACAAAACAAGAATCTTAAGAGACATCTATAAGAATATTAACGGCGATTTTATTACGGATGACCAAATGGAAGAACTGACGAGTTACATTAGCTTTATTAAAAACAAGCTGATTCCGATGGATCGACTGTCGGCGGCGAAATGCGACGTTCCGAAGGCGGAGGACATTTTCAAGAAATACGAATGGTTCAAGCAATCGGGAACGGCGAAGCTATTGGTCGACTATGACGACATGCTGACGATCGCGAATACGGCGTTGGCGGAACAACCCGCGCTCCTTCGTCAGTTTCAGCTTCGGTACGATTACGTTCTGACGGATGAAAGCCAGGATACGTCGCTTGTCCAGCATTCGATCGTCGAGAAGCTCGTTCGGGAGCATGGGAATTTGTGCGTCGTAGCGGACGACGATCAGAGCATCTACACATGGCGGGCGGCCGAACCCCAATATTTGCTCGATTTTAAGCAAGTCTATCCGAATGCGTCCATTCTGAAAATGGAACAAAACTACCGGTCCTCCCCTAACATCGTGGACGTGGCTAATCGGTTTATTAAGCGCAACAAAAACCGCTACGATAAAAACATGTTCACGAGTAATCCCGAGCACGCGCCGGTTACGTTAACGGAGCTTCCCGACTACAAATACCAGGCGAAATACGTCGTCGAGAAAATCGCGGATCGGGTTCATTTGAACGAAGTAGCGGTGCTTTACCGGAATAATTCCTCATCTATTATGCTTATGAACGCGTTGGACCGAGCCGAAATTCCCTTTTACATGAAGGATGGGGATAACCGCTTTTTCTCCCATTGGGTCGTCGAAGATATTTTGAATTTCATGCGTATGACCTTCAACGACAAACGGCCGGATCTATTGGAAAAAGTTCATACGAAGTTCAACGGCTACATTACGAAACAGCAAATGACGGCGCTGTTGGAACTCGATGCGGACGCAGACGAATCCGTCTTTGACCGGTTGCTCAAGTACGTTCCTTTGCAGGATTACCAGCACAAGCAACTGGAAGCGGGCAAAGCAACGTTATTAGAGATGCAAGGAGCGCCGCCCTTAACGGCTATTCGAACGATTCGAGACAAACTCGGTTACGATAAAGCGATCGAGAAGATGTGCGATCGCCTCGGTTTTCGCAAGGATTACTTGGTCGGAATACTGAATACGCTGGAGGAAATCGCGGAGCCTCTGGACACGATGGAAGCCTTCGCTAAACGATTGAAATTTCTTGAAAAAAGGATGAAAGAATCCAAGTCGAAAAAGAATAGCGGCGCGGTAACGCTGTCTACCCTTCATAGCGCCAAGGGCTTGGAATTCGGTTGCGTGTATTTGATCGACTTGGTAGAGGGCATTCTTCCTTCGAACGAAGACATCAAGAAATTCGAGAAAGACGAGACCGAAGGGATGGAAGAGGCGGTACGTTTGTTTTACGTCGGGATGACCCGGGCGAAGCAAGAGCTGGAGCTGCTGACGTACAAAACGAAGGATGGGGAGCCGGTAAAGCCCTCGCAATTCGTCGCGGACGTTCGCAACATTCAGAATCCTCCGGTTGAAATCCAGAGTAAGAAGGCGTTGAAGACCTCCGCCCAAGCTCGTCCGGCGATCCCGCTTAATCCTAATGCGATAACCGACCGAGATCGGATTGTCGTCGGCCGAAAGGTTCGGCATGTTAAGTTCGGCAACGGCGAGATCATCCTGATCGTCGGGGATAGCGTAGAAATCCGATTTCCATCGGAGACGAAACGGTTATCGATTAATATTTGCATGGAGATGGGGTTACTGGAACCCGAAGCTCACGATCCGGTCGAACGGTAATGACGAACGCCGAATCGCCAGAGCAAGAGACATGGAACGAGGAAAACGCAGCCTGCAAGAGGCGCCATCATGTAGATGATCGGGGACCCTCCGTCCGTTTTACCGAGAATGTACAATAATGGGAAGTAGTTCACGCAACCGAACGGGATGACGTACGTGAAGAAGCGGGTTACCCATTTCTGATAGATGTTCAGCGGATATTGCGCCATTTCCCTGCCGCCGTCCGTAAATATATTCGCAATCTCCAAGCCTTGTATCGTCCAGAAGCACATCGTTGCCATCAATATGAATATCCCCGTGAAAATAAACACGCCGCTGACGGTCATGAAGAGAAGCGTCATTGCTTTTAACAATGTCCATTCGGCTTGAACTTGACTGATCGCCCACGCGAGTACGAGGGAACTCTGCAACAATCGCCCGATTCGTGTGAATTCGAATTTGGAGCCGAGCACCTGCAGGATCGTACTCCGGGGACGCACCAGCAAGCGATCGAACTCCCCGTTCACGACAAGGCTCGAGAACATATCGAAACCTCGCGCCAAGCACTCGCTAATCGAGAAAGCCATATGGATAACCCCGAAGACGAGCGCGACCTCGTAGAATTCCCATCCCCTGATTTGTCCGAATCGTTCGAACATGAAATATAACCCCGCGAAGACGGAGAACGGAATGAAGAACTGGCCGAACGACAGCAGCCAGAAAGAAGTACGGTACTGCATCTGGGATTTGAACAAAACGAGCATATATTTGCCGAACAGTTTCATTGCGCTAGCCTCCTTGTACGACGACTCTGCGAAGCGCTTTGCCCATCGTGAACTTGCCGACGGCTACTAGCGCGGCCAACCATGCAAGCTGCAACGGAAGTAACTCTAACGCTTCGGAGACGGGAATATGACCGGAATAAACCCGGAAAGGGAAATCGGCGGTAAACCGGAAAGGCAAGTAGTTCACGATAGCTTGAAGCCAATCGGGCATAAGCGGAATCGGGATGATCATCCCGGCCAGAAATTCGCCGATGACTCCGAACATTAGCAGCGAACCGGCGGATGACATCGTGATAAAAGTCGAAATGTAGATGAGCATGGAAATGGCTACGACGATAAACAAGCCGAGGAGCAACGTTAAAATAAATAACGCGGCAGCGGTTAGGTCGGCAGGCCACTCAAGTCGGTAGGGCCGCGGCAGAAAAACGGCGACGATCAGAATCGGAGAACAGCGCAGCACGGCGCTCGATAGTCTTTGAGCGAGCAGCTTGGCGTACCAGAAACCGTAAATGCCGGTAGGACGGCATAGTTCATAGGCGATGTTGCCCGACGTAATGAGTTGGAAGAGTTCGTTGTCTCTGAACCATAACATGATAAAGGCGAGAAAGGCTTGTTGAAGCCAAACATAGGTGACGACTTGCGACAGAGAGAGGGGCGGGGTTACGACGGTTTGGCTGTAAAATGCTTCAAACACCATAATGATGATGAAGCCCCAGAAAAACTGCGTGGCGATTCCCGCGAGCGCCGCGGAACGGTACTGAAGGCCATTGGCGAGCCGAAGTCGGAAAACGGATAAGTAACCCTTCATGTGATCTGATACTCCTTATACATCCTAACGATAATTTCATCGATGGAAGGAGTCGTCTCGGCGGAATCGCCGATGTATTTATCGCGTAACGTTTGCAAGTCTCCGTCGAAGAGCAGGGAGCCTTTCCCGATCATAATGATTCTGCGCGCAAGCGCCTCGATGTCGTTCATATCGTGGGTGGTCAGAATGATGGTAACGCCTTTTTCCTTGTTGATTCGGGTGATGAATTCCCTTACGGCGATTTTGGAAACGGCGTCGAGTCCGATCGTCGGTTCATCGAGAAAAAGGATGCTCGGGCTGTGCAGAAGCGATGCCGCGATCTCGCAACGCATCCGTTGACCGAGGCTTAATTGACGGACGGGAGTGCGGAGAATGTCCTCGAGGTCCAGCGTCTCCGTAAGCAGCAGGAGGTTGCTGCGATATTCGGCGTCCGGTACATCGTAGATGTCCCTTAACAACTCGAAGGAATCGATGACCGGAACGTCCCACCACAGCTGGGAACGCTGTCCGAATACGACGCCGATGTTTTTCACGTACGCGACCCTATCCAACCAAGGCGTGTAGCCCATGATCTTGCACGTTCCGGAGTCCGGGACGAGAATGCCGCTCATCACCTTGATCGTCGTCGATTTACCGGCCCCGTTCGGTCCGATATAACCGACGATTTCCCCGGGGGCGATAGAGAAGGAAATGTCGTTAAGCGCCTCGACCTCCGTATACTCTCTGCGAAACAACGCTTTAACCGCATTTTTCACCCCGGATGACCTCTTCGCCACCCTAAAGCTCTTGCTAATTCCGCTGACCGTTATCAATGATTTATCCTCCTGTATGGAATAAAAGCGAAAGGAAGAAAATGTTATCACTCGATTGCAAACGTTGTCAATGGGAAATTTGAAAACAGGGGAAATTTGTAAACTTGGAAAAATTGAAAACATGGCGCATATATCGGAAATTCGTTAACGACTCCAATATTTGACTGAAGGTAGTCAGAAAATTTCCGCCGAGGTGTGGATTTTCAGCGTGTTGCTCGAAATAATCGATTAATTCCGGTGTGGTGAGGAGTTTCAGCGAGAGTTGTTCGAAAAAATCGACTAATTCCGGCGAGGTGAGGAGTTTCAGCGAGAGTAACTCGATAAAATCGACTAATTCCGGCGAGGTGAGGAGTTTCGGCGAAAGTAACTCGAAAAAATCGATTAATTCCGGCGTGGTGACTAGTTTCAGCGAGAGTAACTCGATAAAATCGACTAATTCCGGCGTGGTGAGGAGTTTCGGCGAAAGTAACTCGATAAAATCGATTAATTCCAGGTGTGTTAAGCAAAAATAGGCGGAAAACCGGCGTAACTCGGTGGCACAAAGGGGTTAGTGAGCAAAAATAGGCGGAAAACCGGCGTAACTCGGTGGCACGAAGGGGTTAGTGAGCAAAAATAGACGGAAAACCGGCGTAACTCTGAGGTTTGAAGCGGTTAGTGAGTATTGATAGACGGAAAACTGGCGCAACTTGGAGGTACGAATGGGTTAGTGGCCAAAGAAAGCCTGGAAATCGGTGTAACTCGGGGATACTTAGGGCCTAGTGGCTAGTAATGGTGTGCGAAATAGAGGAGTCCGAACCCCTCAGCCGAATGGTTTTGCAATGTACAATTACGGGGAGCCAGTAGGCAGGGAGCGGGCATAGGTCTCGGAAGAGCGGAGCGTCCGCCTCTGTAAACCCATTGCCACCTTGTCGTCAATCATCCATCAGGCAATGGGTTTGCAGGAAGCGGCTGGAGAGACCTATGCCCGCGGACTGCCCCTGCAGCTCCCCGCTCCGGTTTGGCTAGTCCCGCCCCGACTCTGCCGCCCTTCCTTTGAGCATCATGCCAGGCTCCACCCACCTCCCCAGGCTCCACGCCAACTCGCCCGCTCCCCCATGAGCACCGCGCCAGCTCCCCAAACCACTGTCCATTTTTATCCCCCCATAATGGGAATAATAACTTATCTCGCCCGGCATCCCACTTTATAATGGGGGATAGCGGGAAGTTTACACTAAGCAATCCTTTCAACTCCTCCTCCTGATATAATTAGATCACATTACCCGAGAGGACGGACGCTTTCAGATGAGTTTGAGCAAACGCATTTTCGCCGCATTTTTCGCGTTTATCATCGTTCCATTAATCGTGCTGGGCAGCGTATCCTATCTTGTTTTTCAGAAGGTTACCCAGGAGAAATACGCCGAACAGACCGAATTGACGCTGAAGGCAATCGGCAGAAATATCAATAATATGTTCAAGGAAGCCAACTACTTCTCCGATTTCTGGGTAACGACGGAGGACAGCGTGGAATCCGTAGAGCAGTCGATCGACTCTAACGGAGGAAGTCTCGAAATTCCAGGCGATTCTAGCCTTACGCCGGATTACGTTCAGCTGCTAGAGAAGGAAAGGCTACGCCAGCGAGTCCTTCTCACCTATCCCGGCATTAAATCCGTAACGCTATATCGCAACGACAATCAGCAAGTATCCGTCAATTTTACGAAAGATACCCCTCTTGCCCGCGAAGAGTTGGAGAGCAACCCTATCTACAAGGAAGTATTGAGAAAAAACGGAGCGCCGGTATGGGTCGGACCGAATGAAGACGTTAAACTGACCGGAGAAAACAATCTGTTCACGCAAATCCGGGTGCTGCTGGACATCGACTCGTTGACGAGCAAGGGCATTCTGGTCACGCGTTTTCATTTAAGCGAGCTTACCCGGATATTCAGTTTCTATAGCAGCCAAGGGAAAGTCGACCGGCGATTTCTCATCGTTGCGGGGAACGGCAATATCGTCTTCGATAACGCAACGGTCGCAGAAGGCGAGAAAATCGAGAAATTCGTCGATACGGTCAAGGGAATTGACTTGAAGAGCGATATGCCGCAAAGTAAAACTTTATCCTTTGACGGTCGCAAAAGCCTTGTTTCCGTTCAAGACCTGCAGCTCGAGCGGCTCGGCGTAGGCGATTGGAAATTGGTGATGGTCACTTCGTGGCAATATTTATCCGGCGACATGGCGATGGTGCTTAGGTGGATGGTCGTCATAACGTCGATTTCCTTGGTGCTGGCGCTCGCCTTCAATTTGATGTTCATACGAAGGACGGTTAGGTTCATCGTGAGAGTCGTCAGAGCAATGCGCCAAGTGGAGCGCGGAGACCTTTCGACACGGGTAACCGTAGTCGGGAATGACGAGACGACGACGTTGGCCAGGGGTTTTAACAGTCTGGTTACGAGAGTGTCGGAGCTTCTAGACGACGTTAAGCAGGAGCAATCCCGCAAGCGCAAAGCAGAGATGATGTTATTGCAAGCGCAAATTAAGCCGCATTTTCTGTTTAACGCGCTCGAGTCGATTAATATTCTCGCGGTGCAGAACGAAGGACGCAAAGTCAGCAAAATGGTGCAGAGGCTGGCGAACATTTTCCGGATCAGCATTCAACAGAAGGAAGAAATTACGATCGAACAAGAGCTGGAACATCTTACGAGCTATTTGGAAATTCAAAAATACCGGTTCGAGGAGCTGTTCGAGTATACGATCGACGTTCCGAGAGAGCTGATGGCGAATTCCATCCTGAAATTGACGTTGCAGCCCTTGGTCGAGAACAGCATACAGCATGGATTCGAAGGGATAGATTACATGGGGCGCATTCACGTATACGCCCGGGAAGAAGGCCGTAACATCGCCTTTTACGTGGAAGACAACGGGATCGGCATCGACGAGGAGCAATTGGCAAGGTTCGCGACGAGCGGAATGAAAACCCTTCAGGAAATGTACGAGGAGTCTCCGGAAACGGGAGAACGCCGCGGTCTTGGCGTCGGCAACGTCGCCGATCGCCTTCGCATTCACTACGGGAATCGATACGGCATCATTTTGTGCAGCGCGCCAGGTCAAGGTACGGTAATTAAATGCCTTATACCGCAAAACCCGGGGGAGTGACGCCTAATGAGACTTAAAGCGTTATTGGTAGACGACGAGATCAACATTTTGAAAAACTTAAAAGCGGTAATCCCGTGGGACGCTCTCGATATCGAATTGATCGGCACGGCCCGTAATGGCGAACTAGCGCTGGAACTTGCGAAGGAAAAACGTCCGCAGCTTATTCTTTGCGATATTCGGATGCCCGTTATGGACGGAATCGAATTCCTCGGGGCGTTGCGCGAGTTCGACACGGAAGCCGAAGTCATCATGATGACCGGTTATCAGGATTTCAGCTACGTACGTTCGGTAATCCGTTACGAAGTGAAGGACTACATTCTGAAGCCGATCGATTACGAAGAGCTCGTGGCAACGATCAAACGGTTGGCGGAAGGCGTACGCGAAAGAAGCATCGAGCAGTATTCCATGCAACAGGAATGGAAGCAGGTATTTCATCTGGCTTACGAGAAAGTGCTATACGATCGAATCATCGACCTCGGAGGTACGACTAGCCGGCCGTTCCTGAAGTTTAACGAGATGGACGGAGAAAATTTGGCTTTCGCGATGATGCTCGTGGACGTTGCGGACTACTCCAAGCGGGAGAGATCATGGGACGAGAAGGAACGGAAGCTGTGGAATTTCGCCATTCACAATATTTTGCAGGAAAATTTAGCGTCCTTCGGGGTTCCGCATTCCGTTCTGCAGGTTCGCAGCGGGGAATGGTGCGTCCTGATCGAGCGAATCCCGCCCGATATCTACAACAGAGAGCAAAGCATGGAATGGGCGGAGAAGCTGCGTTTAGCGGTGGAGAGTTACTTGAAATTGTGCATTCGGATTGCTCTGCATCCAACCGAAGTGACCTTGCAGCAACTAGCCAAGACATATAAGAGCTTGCAGCGCTCGCTTAACCTATCGCCCGAATCGAATAAGAGCGTAATTCTTTCGGAGAAGGTTAGGGGAACCGCGGATACGTCCCAATTGTTATGGGATCGCATCGAAGAGATGGTAACCGGTTTGAAAAGATGCGATCGTCGCAGAACCGAAACCGCGCTTAAGGAGCTCAACGATAGCTTTAAATTATTGCCTGAAACCTCTTTCGAGCGAGTTGCTCCGATCGTTCATTATTTGTGCATCCATCTGCTAAGGGAGATGAGGGCGATGGACGTAATCGGCAAAGAAGAGGAGCTCGCCATCTGGGGCCAGATCGATCAGCATCATGGCATTCGCGAGACGTTGCTCGTCATTAACCGGTTGGTGGACCAATCGATCGAGAGCGTCATGAAGAAAAAAACGAGCGACGTTCTTATGATATCGGCCAGGGATTATATCGAACGAAACCTGTCGTCGGAACTAAGCATCGACATGATCGCGGAATATTTAGGCATCAGCGGCAGCTACTTCAGCTTGTTGTTCAAGCAGCACTTCGGAGAAACCTTCGTCGAGTACGTGACGAAACAAAGAATGGAAATGGCCAAATCCCTGCTCGCCTTAAGCGACAAGAGCGTTACGCTAGTCGGCCAGATGGTCGGGTATATCGAGCGGCGATATTTCACGCGGGTATTCAGTAAATATACGGGAATGCTTCCTTCGGAATATCGGGAACGGCAACAAAATCATACCGGAGCAGAACCTCCGGCATGGGCGAATCCCAAGGGATAAGTAGAGGAGAGAGCATAGTGACTAACAATCGAAGCTTTGAACAACTCGATCTTAAAGAGAAGATCGGACAGCTCTTCATGTGCGGTTTCAACGGATTTGAACCGACGGAAGAGATCATAGGCTTAATCAAAGAGTACGGGATAGGCGGAATAATCTACTTCAGACGAAATCTGCGCGATGCGGCACAGGTCGCCGAACTATCGGCCAAGCTTCAAGATGCGTCTTCGGATCCATTGTTCATCGCGATCGATCAGGAAGGCGGTATGGTCGTGCGTTTAGAGGAAGGCGTAACGGTCATGCCCGGGGCGATGGCTCAAGGAGCGGCGGCTAACGCGGAATTGACTTATGAAGCCGCGAGATGGTCGGGATCGGAAATGCGGGAGATCGGCATTAACATGAACTTCGCTCCTTGCCTTGACGTGAACAATAATCCGCATAACCCGGTCATAGGCGTTCGTTCCTACGGAGAAGATCCGAAGCGAGTCGGCGAGCTGGGATTGGCGGCTATACTTGGGTACGGCGAGGGCGGAATCTCGGCCGTAGCCAAACATTTTCCGGGTCACGGCGACACCGCCGTGGATTCCCATCATGCGCTACCGGTAGTTCCGCACGATATCAAGCGTTTAAACGAAGTAGAGCTGCTGCCTTTCCGCCAAGCGATAGAACGGCGGGTCGACGCGATCATGACTGCGCACGTCGTATTTCCTGCGTTCGAGCCGGACGATATTCCGGCCACGCTATCGGAACGGATCATAAACGGATTATTACGCAATGAGCTCGGGTTCGAAGGGGTTATCGTAACGGATTGTTTGGAGATGAACGCCATAGCCGAAACAATCGGAGTCGCCCGCGGCGCAGTGGAAGCCATTAAAGCGGGTGCGGATCTTATTCTGGTCAGCCATCGTTCGGATCGCCAGAAGGCCGCACTGGAAGCCGTATTGGAGGCTGTCATGACGGGTGAAATCGCCGAGTCCCGCATCGAAGAAGCGGCCCGGAGAAACTGGGAGCTGAAGCTGGCGAGAGGATTGTTCCAGTCCGGTATTCCATCCACTAACCGAGACAAAGCGGAAGAGGTTCAACGGAAGCTTAGCGAAGCTTCCGTGACGGTAGTGAAAGGCGAGGCCAATCTTCCTCTGCCTCGAGCAGGCAAGACCGTCGTCGTATGGACGGAAGCCCGCGTAGGTACGGAAGTCATCGAAGTGATTAAGCAGGAGTGGACGTTAGGCGCCGCGCTCGCGCAAGCGGGTTACGATATCAAGGAGGTACGGATCGGAATTCAACCGAAGTCCGATGAAATTGCCGCGGTGCGAGCAGCGACGGTAGGGTGCAAGACGGTCGTATTCGCTTCATACGATGCGGGTTTCTCGGCTGGACAAACCGAATTGATTCGCGAGCTAACCGCTAACGAAAGCTTCGCGTTCGTGTGGGTGGCAACGAGAACGCCATACGATCTGTTGGTCGCTCCCGAGGCGCCGACATACTTGTGCGCTTACGAGAATAAACCGGCGATGATGACGGCTCTTGCGGGCGTATTGTCCGGAAGGCTTCCCGTTAAGGCGAAGCAGCCCGTGACGATCGGCAATTACCCGAGGGTTGCCGCGGAGGAGTAAGAATGGGATACCGGATCGGGATAGACGTCGGAGGAACGAATATCGTTGCCGGACTATTCGATGAGGATGGTAATCTGCTAGGTAAAAGCAAAGCAAGCACGATTAAGACGAGCTCGGCCGAATTGCTTGGACAATTGGCTAGTCTATGCGGGGAGTTGCTAGAGGAGCAACAGATATCCGGACGGTTACTAGCTGCGGTCGGAGTCGGTCTTCCCGGATTCATCAATAGCGAAACGGGTCTGGTTACGGCGGCTAATTTGCCTCTTCAAGATAATCCGGTAGCCGAGCGTCTTCGCCGTTTGCTCGACGTTCCCGTCACGGTAGAGAACGATGTGAAGATGATCGTATACGGCGAATCCTTAAGGGGATCGGGGCAGGGCCTCTCGCATGTGTTAGGGGTTACTTTGGGGACGGGAATGGCCTCGGCCTGGGTAAGCGAAGGACGCCTTCACGGCGGATCCGGCGGACTGGCAGGAGAAATCGGACATATCGCGTTCACGGATATTCCTTACGTGTGCGGTTGCGGCATGAGAGGCTGCTTGGAAACGGTAGTCTCCGCATCGGGAGTCGCAAGGCAAGCAAGAGACGGATTATCTTCCGGATGGGTCGGACTGCTGGCGGATCGATTCCCGCCCGAGCAACGCGAAGAACTGACGTCGAAAGACGTGTGGCAGGCTTACCAAGACGGGGACGCATTCGCTGGGCAAGTATTCCAGCGCACGGCATACTGGTTGTCGCGCGTCCTCGTTCCCTCGGTTGCGTTGCTTAGTCCGGACGTCATCATCGTAGGCGGGGGCGTCGCGTCTGCGGGCGAAGTATTCTTCGAGCCGTTGAGGGCTTATGTCGCGGAAAGCTTGCATCCGCTCTATCGGGAGCGCCTGATGATCGTTCCTCCGTCATTGGGCGAAGACTCCGGCCTTTACGGCAGCGCGGAGTACGCGGCGAAACGACTTATCGTGTAAGAAAAAGGCGATAAATAGACGATTTCCTCATCTTTTGGACGAGGGGAAATCGTTTTTTTCGTTTCCTTGAGGTATAATAACGGGCAGGAGAGACAGAGGGACGGTGGTCGGTATGACTTATTCGCGATCGCGAACGCATCAACAGCAAAAAACGAAGAGACGCAGTAAAACGCGCTTGTTGCTTATCGTTAACGGCGTTTTGTTAAGCTGTATCGTCGCGGTTGCCGTGATTGTATGGAAATCGAACGACGATCAAGACGGGCAAGGCCCCGCAGGAAGCCTGCCGCCGACAGAAGGAGTTGCCTCTCCGTCGGAGCCGTCTTCGACGCAGTTATCGTCGCCCGACCCTGAGTCGACAATGGAACCTGTCGATTCGGGTACGGCGACGCCGGAAGGAGGATATACCGAACCCGTGGGCGATGCCGAGACGGTAAGTTTAGCATTAGTCGGCGACATTTTGCCTGCGGCAAGAGTGCTGGAGCTGATGAAAATCAACGGCTTCGATTATCCTTTTCGCGAAGCTAAGGCAATACTAGAGGCAGCGGACATCACGGCCGGAAATTTAGAGGCTCCGATTACGACGAGGGGGACGCCGGCCAAGGACAAGCAGTATGTTTTTCGCGGCAGCTCGGATGCCGTTCCCGCGCTGAAAGAAGCGGGCTTCGATTTCTTATCGCTAGCGAACAATCATACTTTGGATTATGGATGGCAAGGGTTAAGCGACACGATGGACGTCCTGGATGACGCCGAACTGCAGCATGCGGGCTCGGGCAACGACGATCGCGAAGCTTTCACGCCAGCGTACATAGAAAGCAAAGGAATCACGGTCGGATTCGTTAGCGTCACGAGAGTCGTGCCGGATGTTTCGTGGAAAGCGGATCGAACCCATCCAGGCGTCGCGGAGGCTTATTCGCCTGAACGAACGGTAGCCGCAATCAAGGAAGCGAAACAGAACGCCGATATCGTCGTCGTTATGGTTCATTGGGGCGTAGAGCGCGCGGATCGCCCGGTGGAGCATCAGACGGATTTGAGCCACCGCTTCGTCGATGCGGGCGCCGATCTGGTTGTCGGAAGCCATCCGCACGTGCTGCAAGGCTTCGAGGCTTACAAGGGCAAATGGATCGCTTATAGCCTAGGCAACTTCGTGTTCTCGACGACCGGAACCAAAACGTCTGAAACCGGCGTTTTAAATGCCGAATGCAGTAAGGACGGGGCGTGCTCGTTGTCGTTCGCTCCAATGTTCGCCACGAATTCACAACCTGCGCCAATGGCTGAAGTCGAAGGCAAAGCGCTGCTGGCGCGCCTGTCGGAATTATCCTATGGTGCCTCCGTGGAGGAGGATGGATCCATTGTGGTACGGAATCAATAGTTTCTTGCGAGGGCTTAAGAACGTTCCATTCCGATATCCGTTCATGAAACCGAACTTAACGGACGCGAATGCGAGAGCGGCTAGGCACCCATGCGTCGCTCATCGAGGGTTTTCGGGGAAAGCCCCCGAAAATACGTTAGCTGCGTTTAGAATGGCGATCGGCCTATCCCAAGTGTCATGGATCGAGATGGACGTTCATCTGTCGCGGGATGACGTCCCCGTCGTCATTCACGACGGCACGTTAGAACGGACGACGAACGGCGCAGGGCGCGTCGTCGATTATACGGCCGAAGAGCTCGGCCGTTTGGACGCGGGCAGTTGGTTTGATCCTGCTTTTGCCGGTGAAGGGGTGCCTTCGCTTGAAGAGGTTCTTGTTATGACGGCCGGGAAGTGCCGTCTTAACGTAGAGCTCAAAGGCGACGACGCCGATCATGCTCATCTTGCCAAGCGGGCCGTCGAGGTTATAAGCTCTCTTCGTCTAGAAGATGAGATCATCGTAACCTCCTTCCACGCGGATATTCTAATGGCCGTGCGTAAATACTCCCCTCGCTTGCGGACCGGGCTCATTATCGACGCTTGCCCGGCGGATTTGGTCGAGAAGCTGATCTCGTTGGATGCATCGCTTTTATCTATCGGATTCAGGCATATCAACGAAAGGCTTCTGAAGCAGGCCGAAGCGGCTTCGATCGAAGTCATGGCGTGGACGTTAAACTCGGTTTCCGAATTGCGGAGACTTGCCGGACGTCCCGAATCCTTTCAATTGTGCACGAACTATCCTGACCGCTGGTTGACGGCCGTTAAAGGGGTGTAAACAATCTGTGAACGATCAAGATCAAATCGAATTATCCAACTTGAGAAACCTATATTGCGTAGGGCGAAATTATCGTCTTCACGCGGCGGAATTGGGCAATGAAGTGCCTTCCTCTCCGATGATTTTCACGAAGCCGACCCATGCCGCAATCGAAATGAGGGGCGGTAGTCTCGAGCTCCCGGGAACGCAAGGAAGCGTACATTACGAAGCGGAGCTCGTATTCGCGGTTAATCGCGCTTACGAGCCGGGCATCCGATGCGATGACCTCGTCTCCGCTTTTACGGTAGGCTTGGATCTTACGCTCCGGGACGTTCAGGACAAATTGAAGGCGAAGGGTCATCCTTGGCTGCCGGCCAAAGGCTTTCGGAACTCGGCTACGTTCGGTCGTTGGCTGCCGTTCCCCGGAATAGCCTCGCTATCGGAATACGATTTCGGCTTGCGAATTAACGGCAACGAAGTGCAACGGGGAAATGCGGTCGATATGGTGTTCGACTTGCAACAAATCGTCGATTTCGTGGGACAACATTACGGTCTTGGAGCCGGCGATATCCTATTTACGGGCACGCCTGAAGGGGTGGGTTCCCTGAACGAAGGGGATCAACTGGACGTTTGGTGGAATGAGATCAGTCTAGGGATCCTGACGACGAGACTGAGTGAAGTATGAATGCAAAAAGGAGCTACTCCGGGTTAAATACGCCGGATAGCTCCTTTTGCTTTGATACGCCTCATCTTCCACCCGACGATAAGTCGGATTGTTCATCGTCCGGCAGCTTGCGCCGGATTTCCAACAGCTTCGGCAGTTTGGCGAAGAAAACGTCGACAACGGCCGGATCGAAGTGGCGCCCGCGTTCTTCCCGGAACAGATTTTCGATTTTATCGAGAGGCCATGCGGCTTTATATACTCGTTCCGCGCTAAGCGCGTCGAATACGTCAGCGACCGCGGTAATCCTGCCGAAGATATGGATTTCTTCGCCCTTCTTGCCTTCGGGGTATCCGCTCCCGTCCCATTTCTCGTGATGCTGCTCCGCTACGATGGATGCGGTGCGCAGCAGCTCCCGTTTGGATCCGCGAAGCAATTGATGGCCGATTCTCGTATGCGATTTAATGATTTCGAATTCCTCGTCGGTTAATTTTCCCGGCTTGTTCAACACCGCATCCGGAATCGCGACCTTGCCGATATCATGCATCGGGGAAATCGTACGCAGCAAGTCGGCTTGGTCGACATCGAGGCCATATCCGAGGGCAAGAACATAAGAATATTCGGCTACGCGCTTGACATGGTTTCCGGTTTCCTTGGAGCGGATTTCCCCGATCTCGCCCATCGCGGAGATGATCTCGCGCTGCGTGTCGATGATTTCTTGGTGAAGCATGACGGATTCGAGGGACTTTCCGGCGTAGGAAGCGGCCAAAGAAAGCAATTCCAAATCTCGCGTAGTAAAATAGCCGATTTCGGTCAATTTGTTGATCGCTTGATAGGCTCCGATAATTTCGCCGTCGTTGTTGCGGAAAGGAACGGTGATGATCGATTTGGTATGATATCCGGTTCTCAGATCATTCTCGGCATTATGTCTCGGATCGTTGTAAGCATCTTCGATGATGATCGCTTCACCGGTAATGATCGCGCTGCCGACGAGGCCCGTGCCGTAGGGAATGCGGATTTCGTCTACGCCATGCGCGACCGTCGTGTAGAGTTGCTGATTGATTTCATCTATTAGCCATACCGTGCATCTGTCGGATAAGATCATTTCCCGGCCCATGTTGGCCATATGGATCAGAACGGATTTCAAATTCCGTTCGCTTGCGATTCTTGCCGTATATTCGAAGATGATTCGCAATAAATCTTCGGAAGTTAGCTCTATTTTATACATCGGATTCACTCCTTAAAGCATTCCTTTCTTTTATTCGCGAGAATATTGTCGAATCCTGCAAATAAACGAAAAACAACATTTCCGCTTAGGAAATGTTGCATCGCATGCTTGGAGATAACGTCAGCTTCTATTAGGTTTTAGCGCTTAAGCCGTCGATATAGTAGGTGATCGATTTGGATAAGCTATCGAACAAGTCTTCCGGCATTTGAAATCCGCCCATCGACTCTAGCGAAGCGAAGCCGTGAACCATGCTGCGCAATCCTCGTATCGCATGGACCGATTCCTCTTGCGGGATGCCGAGAGGCTGCATTAACCGGCCGAACAATCGCAAAATGGTTTCCGAGGCTTGTTCGAATCGCGCGGGCTTTGGCTCAGGTATCCGATTAATGGCATCATAAAGTCCGGGATGCGATCTGACGAACGCGACATACGATTTGCCCACTCCGATGAGAGCTTCTTTGCCGGATTGTCCGATCGCCGCATCGTTTAGCAGATCCCTTAGCAATTCGGCTGCATACGTGGCGACCTTCTGGCGCAAATCGGGTAAGCCATCGACATGATTGTAGAGGGAAGGGGTCTTGATGCCCAATTGTCCGGCAACGTTCGCTAGAGTAATTTGTTCCCAACCGTTGCGATCGGCAATGTCCGCAGCAACGGCGATGACCGTCTCGGGTTTAATGCCTGCCCTCATCCGCTTTTCCTCCCGTCTAATCTCCGCTGAGCTTCTTCGATCGCATGTTGAACGGTGCGGGCGGGTTGAATCAGTGCCGGGCCGTGTCCGACAAGGAGAACGGATGGATTAAGCTCCAGCAGTTTCCGAGCGCTGTCGATTGCCGTTGGCGCGTGCCATGTCGCTAATGCCGGGAAGGGGAATTTCCATTTCAAGTGCCCGGACACCGCAAAGCCGCCTTTGGCTTGAAATGCGTCTCCTGCGATCAACGTATTGCTAACCGTCTCGAGGAATGCGAGATGACCGGGAGAGTGGCCGGGTGACGAGACGGCGATGAGCGAGCCTATACGATCGTTGTCCGATATGAGAAAATCGGGAATGAAGAGAGCTTTCTTAGGAACTCCGCCTTTAAGCGGGGTTTGCGGCTCGTGAGGCAGGAGCGTGCGATCTCCTTGTAATATAGCAGCTTCGCGACCTGAAATCCCGATCTTAGCATTCGGATATTTCAGCTTCAAGAAGGGAACGGCGCCTAGATGATCCTCATGCGCATGCGTGAGCAGGATGCGGGTAAGCGTCTTGCCTGTCGATTGGATCGCTTCGTGAATTCCTTTGGCAACGAACGGCATGCAGGCATCGATCAATGTGATGCTGTCCTCGTCCTCTATCAAATAACAGTTCAACGGGAAAAGTTTGGGCATGAAGCTGAGTTGCGTAACGGGACCCCAACTATTTTTAATCATCGCATAATACCTCCTGACTACTAATTGTATTATTACAATAACTAATCACATTAGTTTTTGCAATAGGGATTTGCGCCATAGTTCGGCATTCTTCATGAATAGGCGCAATTAAAGGGGGATAATTCGCGTCGCAAATGCAAGATGATCTTATCCCTTCGTTAGGAGTTTGACTCCCTTACTTTGCAATTATTTGCCCGTACAATAAAGAAGCAACAAACAAACATAACTTTTTGGGAGGTCTACCAAATGAAAAAGAACGTAACGACTACGCTTACCCTCATTCTCGCGATGTCGACAGTATTAGCGGCTTGCGGAGGCAAAGACAACAATGAAGCTTCCCCGTCCGCGTCCAGCGCGGCTCCAAGCGCAAGCGCACCGGCTTCCGAGCCTGCCGCTCCTAGCGAAGAGACGGTCGAGCCTTTCACGATGTCCCTTCGCCACATTCAAATCGGCGAACCGCAAAAATTCCGTAAAGCGATCCTCGACGACGTCGTGAAAGCGACGGAAGCCGAAGTTCCGGGATTGAAATTTGAGCTGGACGGCATCGAAGACGCGGTAAACCGCTTCACGAAATTGCCTGCCGAAATGGCAGCCGGCAATCCTCCGAAAATCTTCGACTTGTTCGGCGGTAACGCGGACGCGTTGAAATACGCTAAAGCAGGACGATTGCTCGACCTGACTCCGATCCTGGACGAACTGGGCATCAGAGATAAGTTCCTGAACGTGTTCGGACAGTTCGAACTGGACGGCAAAATCTACGGATTGCCGATCGGCGGGAACATGGAAGGCGTATTCTACAACAAAGAAATTTTCGAAGCTAACGGCTTGACCGCTCCGGCTACTTGGGACGATCTAGTGAAAGCTGCCGACACTCTTAAAGCAAAAGGCATTACGCCGTTCGCTATCGGTTCCCAAGCAGGTTGGGTACCTAACATGTTAGTGAACACGGTTATCGGTCGTCACGTCACTTCCGGATTCCCGAACGGATTGACCGACGGAACGGTGAAGTGGAACCAACCGGAAGTCGTTGCCGGATACGCGATCTATCAAGATTGGGTAACGAAAGGGTATTTCACTAAAGGCGAGCTTGGCAAAACTTACGACGATATGCTGAATGATTTCGCTGCGGGCAAAGCAGGCATGATCTTCGACGGCAGCTGGCGTTCGTCCGCTTTCAAAGCGGGCGCGGTAGCGGCTAACCTGGAAGGCAAAGTAGGCTTCATCGCGTTGCCTGCGATTAATGGCGCTCAAGGCGACCAAACTTCGATCAACGCTAACTTCAGCAACGGATACGGCTTCTCTTCCGACCTGAACGAGAACGAACTGAAAGCCGTTAAATCTTTCATCAAAAACCTGTACAACGACGAAATGCAGCTTCGCGGCTTGCTCGAAGACGGAGTTCTTCCTTCCATGAAACTGTCCGACGAAGCGTTGGCTAAGCTTACGGATCCAATCGTGAAACAAGTTATCGAGACGATGGGCAAAGCGGGAACTTCCTTCGTTCACTTCGACTCGGTCGTGCAAAAAGCGGTGAATACGGAGTCCGAAGTCCAATTGCAAAAACTGATCGCCGGTAAAGCGACGGCTCAACAAGTCGGCGATGCGATGCAAAAAGTGCAAGACGCGGAAAACGCCAAACAGTAAATCGTTACAAGATTGGTGGGGAGGCTCGGCCTGCTTAAGTCGGGCGAGTCTCCTTATCCATTAGTGGGGAGGAACTATGAAAAATACACTCAAAAATCCCGCTGTTTACCTCATGTTCGTTATTCCAACGATCGTTCTGTACGGGTTATTTTTCCTGTACCCCATGTTCTCGTCCGCATTTTACGCGTTCACGAATTGGAACGGATTAGAAGACACCCGGTTCATCGGTTTGGATAATTTCAAGACGGCATTCGGTGATTCGAGTTTTCGCAGCGCTATATTAAACAATATGTACTTCATTATTTTCTCTGTAGGTCTTCAAGTACCCGTTATTGTAGTGTTCGCTTTATTGATCAGCAACGTGAAGAAGTTGCAAGGTTTCTACAAAACGACGGTGTTTATGCCGTCCATCCTATCCACATCCGTAATCGGTATTTTGTGGGGCTTCATTTACGATCCGGACATTGGACCGATCGCGGCGTTCCTAGGCTTCTTCGGCATCGATCCGATCTATTGGTTGGCTGAGTCGGATTGGGCAATGATCGCTATTCTGATCACGAACGCCTGGCAGTGGGTCGGCTTTTATATTGTATTGATATTGGCGGCCATTCTGGCCATACCGAAGGATATCGAAGAGGCCGCGAGCATCGACGGAGCGACGGCTCCCCAGCGCGCTTGGTACTTGACCGTTCCTTTGATTAAACCGATCATTTCTGTTGTCGTCATGCTTTCCATCGCGGGCGCGATGAGGGTTGTCGATATCGTTCTCGTTATGACGAACGGCGGTCCGGCGGGATCGACGGAAGTTATGGCTTCCTTCATGGTGCATAGGGCGATAAATTACGGCGAATACGGATACGGCATGGCTTTGTCCATCATTATTTTCGCGTTCGCGCTCGTGTTTACCGCTATTTATCAGCTTACGTTCGGTAAGTCGGAAAGGATTGACTACTGATGCCGGCATCGCTCAAAAAAACAATTCCCCATATCGTTTTGATGGCGTACGTGGTCATCATATTGTTTCCATTCGTATTCGTTCTTTTCTCGTCCTTGAAGGCGGACAACGTCGAGATTTCGCAAGCCCCGTTCGCATTTCCTAAGTCTTTGTATTTTCAAAACTATGTCGATGCATGGGTTCAGGCCAAAATAGACGTCTACTTCTGGAACAGTACGTACATCGGTATTTCTTCTGCCGTCATCGGCGTTCTCATCGCGGCAGGTACATCGTTTGCCCTAACGCGCATGAAATTCAGACTGCCCAGCAAACTTATTTATCAAGTGATACTGTTAGGCATGCTCATTCCGGGCAACGTTCTGTTCATCGCTCAGTATATCCTGATGATGGATTTGCACATTCTGAACGAGCACTGGGCGCTGTTCTGGCCGTATACGGCCGGCGCGCTTCCATTCAGCGTATTGCTGATCTCCGCGTTCATGAAGTCCATCCCGAACGAGCTTGAAGAAGCGGCGATCATTGACGGTCTAAGCGCGCCGGGACTGTTCGCGAGAATCGTTCTTCCGCTTACGATGCCCGCTCTGGTCACGGTATTCATTATCAACTTCCTCGGCAACTGGAACGAGTATTTGCTGGCGAGTTTCTTCATCAGCAAAGACGCTCTCCGCACGTTGCCTACCGGGATGGTCGGCTTCCGGGACGCTTATCAGACGAACTATGCGCTCATCTGTACGGGGATCGTGTTTAGCGTCACTCCGGTATTGCTCTTGTATGCCTTTTTGCAGAAGCAGATCATCGAAGGCATTACGGCCGGTAGCGTTAAAGGATGATTCGAATAGCGGCAAGGATACGAACAAGCGCTTTCTCCTCATGGGGGAAGGTGCTTTTTTGTTTTTTCGTCGCTTCGTGAGAAAATAAGGAGAACAACGCGAAAGGACGTGATGGAAGTTGAACGTACATTCGTTTCCGCCGATTGTCGATGCGGACTCGCGATATTTGATTCTTGGGAGCATGCCCGGAGTGGCTTCTTTACGAGCGCAGCGGTATTACTGGAACGAGCGTAACTTTATGTGGCGGATTCTATATGGTTTGTTCAGTCCGGGCAGCGCGCCTTCCGAACGATACGAAGACCGGGTTGCGTTCGCGCTGAATCACGGCGTTGCCTTATGGGACGTGATCGAGAGCTGCGAACGGCCGGGGAGCTTGGACAGCAATATTAAACAAGTGATTCCCAACGATATTCCGGGTTTGCTTGCCCGGTTTCCGAAGATCGGAATCCTCGTCTGCAACGGGACGAAATCCCATTCCGAGTTGAACAAGCACTTCGGTACGGATCCCGAGGTAGTCAAAAGGAGGATAATCCGCATGCCTTCGACGAGTCCGATTCCGACGCGGGATTACCGCGGTCTCGACGATCGGCTTGCGGCGTGGAGAGCATTGTTAGAGGTATAAAAAAGGTTAGAGGAGATAAATCTCCTCTAACCTTTTTGTATGTTTCTCTACTACCAGCCTTCGCGCAGGCGGAGAGACGTGATGTGAGCCGTGTGGTGCTTGCCATGCCAAGCAAAGTAAGCTAATAGCTTATCCAACGAGTTGAGGCCGCTAACGGGGTGCCGGAAGGCGAGCGAGAACGATTCCGGAGGCAGGGACCGCAATAGGGCGTCCATTCGCTCGTGAATGCCTTCGAGCATCCGAAGAGACGGCTCGATCGGAAGCCGGTTCGAATCGTGCAGCTTCACCCATTCGTTCTCTTCGAACGTTTTGACGAGCGGCTGATTTTCCGTCAAAGCCAGCTTAGCGCGGATGAAGCCGTTCATCGAGGCGTCCGCCATATGGTGGGCGACCTGCCTAGCTGTCCACCCATCGGGACGGTAAGGGGTATCCAATTGCTCGTCGGATAATCCTTCGACCGCTTGACGAAGCCTAACGACCGTTGCCGCTAGCTCCTCGATCCGCGATAGCCGTAATTCCCCGGCGGTCGATTCGTCGAATTGAAATTTGCCAATCGGGTATTTCAGTTGCTCCAAGTCGGACATCGTTTCTCCCCCAATCGTAATCCCACGGATCGCAACGCTTTAGCCTTTTATTTCGTCAACTGCTCCATTTCCTTAATCAAGCCTTCGAACACGCTCATCGCTTGACGAATCGGCTCGGGTGTGGACATATCGACTCCGGCTTCCTTGAGGATGTTGATGGAATAATCTTTGCCGCCGCTCTTCAGGAAACCGAGGTAGCGCTGGACCGCAGGCTCGCCTTCGTCCAGAATTTGCTTCGCGAAGCTAGTCGCGGCCGAGAAACCGGTAGCGTATTTGTATACGTAGAAGCTGTTATAGAAGTGGGGAATTCTCGCCCATTCCATCTCGATATCCTTATCCACGACCATGCCTTTGCCGTAATATTGCAGGTTTAAGTCATAATAGATCGAGCTAAGTTCTTGAGGCGTTAAAGCCTCGCCGCTTTCGGCTCTTTCGTGGATGATCTTCTCGAATTCCGCGAACATCGTCTGCCGGAACACCGTCGTCCTGAATTGGTCGGCGTAATAGGTGAGAAGGTACATTTTCTCCTTCGCGTCCGTCGATTTCCCCAGCAAGTTATTCATGAGCAACGCTTCGTTAAGCGTAGACGCGACTTCGGCAAGGAATATCGTGTATTGCGCGTCGCGGTATTCGTTATTGTTGTCGGAATAATAGGAATGGAGCGCATGGCCCATCTCGTGCGTCAACGTGAACATGCTGTTCAGGTTGTCATTGTGGTTCAAGAGCACGTACGGATGCGTGCCGAACGCACCCCAACTGTAGGCTCCGCTGCGCTTACCCTCATTCTCGTAGATGTCGATCCAGCCGCCGTCGAAGCCTTCTTGGAGCACTTTGCGGTAGTCGTCTCCAAGGGGAGCGAGGCTTTCGTATACTTTCTTCTTCGCGTCCTCGTATGAGATTTCCATATCGAATTCCTCGACGAGGGGAGCGAATAAGTCGTACATATGCAACTCGTCCAGCTTGAGCAGCTTTTTGCGCAGCTCCATGTAACGGTGCATGAGAGGCAAATACTCATGGATCGTGGAGATCAGGTTATCGTACACGGATTGCGGAATGTTATCGCCGAATAACGACATTTCCAGAGCCGAAGGATAGTGGCGCGCTTTCGAATAGAAAATGTTTTTGGTCACGTTGGCGTTAAGCGTCGAAGCCAGCGTGTTCCGCCATTTGCCGTACGTATCGTACATGGCTTTGAACGCGTCGCGGCGGACTTCCTGGTTTTTGCTTTCCAAGAACTGTATGTAACGGCCGTGCGTAAGCTCGACTTCTTCGCCTTGCTCGTTTTTCACTTTCGGGAACTTGAGGTCGGCGTTGTTCAGCATGCTGAAGATCGTACCCGGCGCCTGCGATACGTTGCCTACTTGAGCGAGAAGGGATTCTTCGTTTTTCGACAAAATATGAGGTTTCTGGCGGAGCATCTCTTCCAAAGTTCGTTTGTACTTTGCTAGGGAAGGATCCGCGATAAGAGCGGTCAACTGTTGTTCGGACAGGCTAAGAATCTCGGGCGTGATGAAGGACGTAGCCTCGCTCACTTCCACGCTGATTTTCTTCGATTTATCGGACAGGGCTTGATAAGAAGCTTCGGCCGTATCCTCATGATGACGCATGTTCGCATAGACGTATAACCGTTCGGTTAAGAGCGAAATCTCGTCGTCTAACTCGAAGACGCGCGCGATGGAGGCGGCATCTTGAAGCTTGCCCTGATAGGCCGCGATTTCTCCGATTTGTTTCTTCACCTTGCCGAATTCGGAGTCCCATGCGGCTTGGTTCGGATAGAGATCCTCTAACTTCCAACGGTGTTCCTGCGGGATATCGTTTCTTTTGGCGACTTGATTCATGGGCGAGTTCAACCTCCTAAATAAATGATCAGAGTGATTAATGTCCTTCGCGCCCGCGCTGCTTGCCGCAACGGATGCGGGAAGGGGAGAAGAAGCGGTGCATAGGAAAGACATGGCAACCAAAGAAACGGCAAACGGATAGGCATACGATTTCATGGAACGCCTCCGGAAACGGGATAAGTTACCGGAATAGTATGTCCTTACCTTAACGCTTTATCAGCGCTCGCCGAAGTTACGTGCCCATTCTGAAGAAACTGTACACGATGAGGAAAAAAGCGAATAACACGAACAAGATCGATAGAATCGCCATGGAACGGCGCATCTGCTCTGGAATTCGCTCTCGCGACAGGATGAGAATTAACGCCAAGCTAAATGATGCAATGATAAAAATAATATTCGCTTCCGACTCCATTAAGCGATAACTCCCTCCCTGAAGATCAAATTTAGATGCTCTTCAGCTTTTCCATCGTCTGTTGCAGACCTTCGCTGCCATCCGGAAAGTCTTCCGGCAGAAATCTTTTTTCAGCCCAGTCCATCAATTCCGGACGGCTTAGGAACTTATGGCAGATTTCTCCCCATTGGTCGGAGATTTCCCTTACGACGAGCGTTTTTCCTTGAACCTCTACAGTCAGCATATTGTAGTTGTCGTGCTTATAGACGGTATGTTTAGTGAACATGGGCTTCTCCTGATCTGGGCAATCTGTGCCGTTTTTTTCATCATAGAAGAGATCAACGTAGAAATCAACGTAGCGATGGAAATATTAGGTTGACAGATGCCGCCGGATATGGGATTCTACTCGAAATCCACATTGTCGTGGATGGAGAAAAGAAGACGAGATGAGCCGAGACGAGTTTGATGAGCCGAGAGGAGAAGAGGAGTATGGAAAACAAGCCAGTACCGCAAGCTTACCCGCAAGTCGGAGTCGCGTCGACCTGCCGTTCGTTCGAGGAATATCGCGCGATGTTTCAATTGACGGAAACGATTTGGAACAAAGGGCCGGTGCTCGACGTCGCGGGAGGTGCTTCCTCCTTTGTCGCGGAATTGAACGCGATGGGGATTGCCGCATTCGCGGCCGATCCTTTTTACGAAGGGGAGACGGAGGCTATTATCGCCGCCGGGTTCAAGGAAATCGAAGTGTCTTCCGCTAAGCTGGAGAACATGGCGGACAATTACGATTGGAGCTACTACGGATCTCCGAAGCAACATCGTACGCTCAGGGAGGATTCCTGGGCGCGTTTCGCGGCTGATTTCCGCAAAACGGATGCCGGCTCCAGGTACTATGCCGCATCGCTTCCGAATTTGCCGTTCGAGAAGGACACTTTCGAATTGGTCGTTTGCAGTCACTTTTTATTTTTGTACGCGGACACCTTCGGAGAGGCATTTCATGCCGATGCGTTAGCGGAGCTGATTCGCGTGCTGCGTCCGGGCGGGGAACTGCGAATCTATCCGATTATTACCTTGAAATGGGAGGAATGTTCATTCCTTTCGGAGATTTTGAGAGAGCTGAAGCATGTTGAGCATTTCGAATATTTACCAACCGGATTACCCTTCATGCCAGTCCCGAGTCCCTTGCTGCGCTTGGTTAAAACGCATCATACACAGAACTGATTATATTGCAAATATGGGTAAATTCGGTTATAATTATCGTATTCGCCGACTTGACGGCGAGATTTTAGGAGGTTTTTCATTTGAGAGGAACAGTAAAGTGGTTTAACGCGGAGAAAGGCTACGGTTTTATCTCCATCGAGGACGGCAACGACGTATTCGTTCACTTCTCCGCAATCCAAGGCGACGGCTTCAAAACTTTGGATGAAGGCCAAGCGGTTGAATTCGAAATCACTCAAGGCAATCGTGGTCCCCAAGCATCTAACGTGGTTAAACTGTAAGTCGCGCGATGCGTTGACTTATTCTCATATCACGAAATTTTTGAACCGACAAGGAGAGCCCCTAGCTGCCGCTGGGGGTTTTTCTTGTCAATTCCTTTGACCTTGTCGGCGGCAAAATGGTACACTATTTCTGGGTTTTATTGATACTGATGTCTCTCGGGGGTAAACGGTTATGCCAAAATTCAAGCTTTTTGCTGGTCGCAAAGGGAAAGCGGACCAAGCCAAAAACAATCAATTCGTTAAGCTGGGTCGCGAAATCTATGTGCAAGCTCGCAGGGGCGGGACGAACCCGGAGGCCAACTACGGCCTCAAATCCGCCATCGCCAGCGCGCGCGCGATTCAAATGCCTGCTGACAATATTGAAAGAGCGATCAAGAAAGCGGCCGGCGGAGCCGACAGCGTGGATTACGAGGATGTATTGTACGAAGGCTACGGTCCGGGCGGAGTTGCCGTTATGGTAAAATGCCTGACCGATAACCGTAATCGTACTGCGGCAGACGTTCGTTCCATTTTCGGTAAACGCGGCGGTAACTTGGGTGAATCGGGATGCGTCGCTTACATGTTCGACCAGAAGGGTCTGCTTGTCGTTGCCCGCGATGATGACGATAATCGGGATGAAGATAGTTTCATTATGGAAGCTTTGGAAGCCGGAGCGGAAGACGTCGTTATCAACGAAGAGAGTTACGAGATAATAACCGCGCCTGAAGATTTCGATACGGTGAAAGGGAATCTGGAAACGGCCGGATACGCTTTCGAAACGGCAGGAGTTCGCTGGTTGCCCCAAAATACGGTAGCCGTGGAAGGCGATAACGCCGATAAGTTATTGAAGATGATGGAAGCTTTCGACGATAACGACGACGTTCAAGACGTTTACCACAACTTCGAGATCAGCGACGATGAAATGAACCGTTTGGGTTAATTCGAAACTTCATTCGATACGATGGCTATATGCCATTATTTTTGGGGCCGCGAGGCCTCTTTTTCGTGTTACTTGAAAAAAACCGCCATCCAAGTTCGGATAGCGGTTTTGCAGGTGAAACAAGTTATTTCGATATGGATACCGAAGCATCGGCAACGGTAGGTTGCAGCATGCGGACTTGATCGATGGTGCCTCCGCCGAGACAGGTTTCCCCATCGTAGAAGACGACGGCTTGTCCGGGGGTGATCGCTTTTTGCGGAACATCGAACTCGACGTCATAAGTACCGTCACCGCGAGGGGTAAGCGTTACTCCCTGATCCGGTTGGCGATAACGGAATTTGGCCGTGCACCGAACAGCTTCGGCGGGTTCGGAAGGGCTGATCCAATTGACGTCCGTAGCGGTTAACCCGACGGAGTACAGACTGGAGTGCGTATCCCCTTGAACGACGTAAAGCGTATTGGTGGTTAGATCTTTACTGGCTACGAACCATGGCTCGCCGTTGCCCGAACCGCCAATTCCAAGACCTTGGCGTTGCCCTAAAGTGTAATACATGAGGCCGTCATGCCGACCCTTCACTTCACCGGAAACGAGATCGACCATATTCCCCGGTTTGGCCGGCAAGTACTGGCTTAGGAATTCCTTGAAATTGCGTTCGCCGATGAAGCAGACGCCGGTACTATCTTTTTTCTTGGCCGTAGCCAAACCGGCTTCGTCGGCAATCTTGCGTACGTCCGGTTTATTAAGATGGCCGATCGGAAACATGGCTCGCGATAATTGCGACTGGTTAAGAGCGTGCAAGAAATAGGATTGGTCTTTATTCGTATCCACTCCGCGCAGCAGCTCGTATTTGCCATCCCTAAGTTCAACGCGCGCATAATGTCCGGTCGCGATCGCTTCGGCGCCGAGATCGAGCGCTTTTTGCAGAAATTCTCCGAACTTGATCTCGCGGTTACACATGACGTCCGGGTTAGGGGTTCTGCCCCGGCGATATTCTTCGAGGAAATATTCGAATACTTTGTCTTTATATTCCTCTTCGAAATTGACCGTATAATAAGGGATTCCGATTTGGTTGCATACGCGGCGCACGTCCTCGGCATCTTCCTCCGCGGTGCATACGCCGAATTCATCCGTATCGTCCCAATTTTTCATGAATACTCCGATGACATCGAAGCCTTGTCTTTTCAATAACAGCGCGGTTACGGAAGAATCCACTCCGCCCGACATGCCGACGACGACACGGACTTTGGAGGGGTCCTTAAACCGTTCCTCGTATGGAAATTTAGTTCCTTCATTATTATTCATGCAACATCGCTCCTTACTGCTGACACAACCGATTCGTTATTATTTTAGCATATTCGATCTTAAATCTCACTTAGGGCGAGTCCTTTCATGAATATGTCACGATTTTTTTGACCAAAAAGGAAATAGATGTGATAACATAGATTTAATATGGGGATACCCCCATTTAAACTAAACGAATAAGACATAAAGAAACTTATTCTATGCTAAAGGCATGAAAGCAGGTGTTCTCTTGAAAATCTCCACCAAAGGCCGCTACGGCTTAACGATCATGATGGAACTTGCGGCTAAATTCGGCGAGGGGCCGATTTCATTAAAAAGCATCGCGGAGAAAAATAGTCTTTCCGAGCATTACTTAGAGCAATTGATTGCCCCGCTGCGTAACGCAGGATTGGTCAAAAGCGTACGAGGAGCATACGGCGGTTATATCTTGTCCAAGGATCCGGAAACGATTTCCTCGGGAGATGTCATTCGCATCCTGGAAGGACCGATCAGTCCGGTTGATTTTACGGAAGAGGATGATCCGGCCAAACGCGATCTGTGGCTGCGGATTCGCGACAGCATCGCCGATGTTCTCGATTCTACGACTCTTCATGACCTGATTACTTTTAAAGGCGAGGACAAGCTCGACAACTATATGTTTTACATTTAGAAGAAGGTGCAAGACATGGGTTCAATTTATTTCGATCATGCCGCGACGTCACCGATGGATCCGGAAGTTCTTAACGCTTACGTTGAGGCGGTAGCAAGTGGACCGGGCAACCCGTCCAGCCTGCATGCCCACGGCCGCGCGGCAAGGGAACGAATTACCTCGGCGAGGGACGTATTCGCATCGATACTGAATTGCGAAGCATCCGAGCTTATTTTCACCGGCAGCGGGACGGAAAGCGACAATTCCGCATTGTTCGGAGCTGCGATGGCTCAGCGTAAGCGAGGCCGAATCGGAATCGTTACGACGGCGGTCGAGCATCATGCCGTTCTGAACGCTTGCCGTCAACTGGAAGCGGATGGATTCGATCTGACGGTATTGCGGGTGGACGAGTTCGGACGCGTCTCCGTCGAAGAAGCGAAGGCCGCGATTAACGAATCGACGGCAGTCGTCAGCATAATGGCAGGCAACAATGAAACCGGAACGTTACAGCCGATTGCCGAAATCGGCGAATGGGCTCGCAAGCATAAAGCTTTAATGCACGTGGACGCCGTACAAGCATTCGGTTACGTTTCTTTTAACCTAAAGGAATTGCCGATCGACTTCCTCAGTCTTTCCGCCCACAAAATCAACGGTCCGCAAGGCGTCGGCTTGCTCTACGTCCGTAAGGGAACCCCGTTTCAACCTTTGTTGCACGGAGGTTCGCAAGAACGGAGCCGCAGAGCCGGAACGGAAAACGTCGCAGGAATCGTTTCGTTCGCCAAAGCCGCGCAAATCGCTTACGATCAACTCCGGGCTCGATGGGATCATGCGGAGCATATCCGCGCGACCGTTCTGGGCAAGTTGGAACAATATCTCGGAGCCGAGCGGTTCGTCGTCAATGGCCACCCCGATCATCGGCTTCCCCATATTCTGAATTTGAGCTTTTCCGGTATTTCTTCCGAGAGCATGTTGATGAACCTGGACTTAGAGAACGTGTCGGCTTCTGGCGGTTCGGCCTGCAACTCGGGCTCGTTAAAACCGTCGCATGTGTTATCGGCAATGAAATTATCTTCCGAAAGAGTGTCAACCGCCGTACGATTTAGTTTCGGTTTGGGCAATACTAGGGAAGAAGCTGATAAATTGGCGAAAATAACTGCAACCATTTCGGCGCGTTTGCGTAATAGATAACAAGCGTTGGAATAGTTAGGAGTCCGGTAATGATTCAAGTTCAACGGATTCTCGGCTTACCGGTGTTGTTCGAAAACGGTAAAAGCATTGGAAAAGTCAAAGATCTATGGTTCGACGAGTTCTGGAGTTTGGTCGGAGTCGTTTTAGACAAGTACGCTCGTTCGGGCATCGTACGCAAGATGCCTAAGGTAGTCTATTGGGAGAACATCGTTCACTGCGGTGAAGATGCCCTGTTGATTCGCAACAGTACGGTCATCGCGACCTTAGATAGCAAACAACTGCTGCGGACTTTCCATACCGGCGTGGTCAGATTAAAGGATATGCCGGTGTTTACAATTGAAGGACAGCATTTAGGTGAAGTGTCGGACGTTTACGTTAAGCCGTCCGAGGGTACACAAATAATAGGATATGAGTTGACGGATGGTTTTCTCACGGACGTGTTCGAGGGAAGGCGGAAATTATTTCTGCCGGAAGCACCCGAGAATATTACTCTGGGCGAAGATGCCATTCTGGTTCCTGCTTCTTACGAGCGGATACTGACGAGAGACCATACATGGAAAGTGACAGGTGATGACGGATGATGAGATGCCCGAATTGCAGCTCCAAAGATATTGGGAAAATCGGTTCCCACCAATTTTATTGTTGGAGCTGCTTTATCGAATTAACGGTGAACGGCGAGAAGATGTCGGTTTATCAAGTGGAAGAAGACGGAACGTTAAGCTCGTTGGACGATTTGTTTTTCGAAGAGCCTATGCCGGCTGCCCACATTCACGCGAACGGAATGTAAGTTGGATAAGCAAGCACTCTGTTTCTCCTTCGGGAGGCAGGGTGCTTTTTTATTTGCGTTGGTTTATGGGTAGGGACAAGTACATATACTAAATAAGAAAGTTAAGGAAGAAGCGCGCATGAAGGGGAGGTGGGGGAATGGATCGGTTCTCTCAGAGCCGTTTGTTTAGCGTGCTTATTTACGCCATCCTATTTTTGGTGGTTTTGTTTCTTGTCGTTCTAGTGCGTCCGATGCTTATGTCCGTGTACGACTTCTTGAAAGCGGTGCTGGCGCCCTTTCTCGTTGCGATGGTGATCTCGTACACGCTTAATCCGATCGTCAATCTGCTTCACGACCGCAAAGTGCCAAGAACGGCGGCGGTTCTGATCATCTATGCGGTGTTTATTTCCGTGTCGGTCGTCATTCTGATGAATGTCATTCCCATGTTTATGAACCAGGTCGAGGAACTGAACGAACATATGCCGGATTTAACGATGAGGGCGCAAAGCTTCGTCGATCAGTTTAACAACAATAACGTATTGCCCGAGACGATTCGGGACGGGATCAATAAATCGATCAGCGGGATGGAGAAACGGCTCGAACAACGGATTACCGATTTCCTTAACAATATCGGCGCTGTCGTTAACGTGTTATTCATTGCGATGATCGTCCCTTTTCTCGCCTTTTACATGATGAAGGACTTGGATGTGTTCGAGCGGGCGGCTCTGCAGTACGTCCCTCGCGCTAAGCGCAAACACGTGATCAGGCTTCTGAAAGAAATAGACGCGGCCTTGGGCAGCTACATAAGAGGGCAACTAATCGTTTCCTTATGCATCGGGGTGCTTGCGTATATCGGTTATCTGATCATCGGTATGCCGTATCCGTTGCTGATGGCGGGATTCGTATCCTTGTTCGACATCATTCCTTATCTGGGTCCTTTCTTCGGCGCGTTGCCGGCGCTGATCATGGCGACTACGATTTCTTGGAAAATGGTGCTGATGGTCGTCATCGTCAATATGATTTGCCAGAACCTAGAGAGCAACGTCATCAGTCCGCAAGTGGTCGGCAAATCGATGAAAATGCATCCGTTGACGATCATATTGGTGCTGCTTATCGGGGGAGAGTTGGCGGGTATCGTAGGGATGATATTGGCGGTACCGTTCTACGCGGCGATGAAAGTCATCGTGCAGCACGTTTCCGCGTACTACATCCACAGAAAAACCGTTTGACAGCGTGGAAACACGTTGTCTATAATTTATGTGATATGCATATTAAACACGTTGAAGAAACATAAGTACTTCGTAGTCCGCATAATCAGAGAGAAGATTCCTTTTCGAATTCCTAACGGGGGATTGACGAGAAGGCTGAGAGAATCTTCGGTGCGAAGGATGAGGGAAGCTCGTTTCGGAGTGCGGATTCAAGTCCGCCGGTGAGGGCCGTTATTCCCGTAAAGAGGAGATTCTAATCTTAACGATTAGGGTAACCAGGGTGGTACCGCGAAGATTTTCGTCCCTGATTTTAGGGGCGTTTTTTTATTTTTTTGGACGATTATGAGGAGGGTGATCGGAATGAAACCGATGAAGGCAGCAGAAATCCGCAGCAAATGGTTAGCGTTCTTCGAAAGCAAAGGACATAAGATCGAGCCGAGCTCGCCGCTCGTTCCCCATAATGACCCGTCGTTATTATGGATAAATGCCGGTATGGCGCCGCTTAAAGCGTATTTCGACGGACGCGTTATTCCGGAAAATCCGCGCATCGCGAATTCGCAAAAATGCATCCGCACGAACGATATCGAGAACGTGGGCAAGACGCGCCGCCACCATACCTTCTTCGAGATGCTAGGCAACTTCTCGATCGGCGATTATTTTAAGGAAGAAGCGATTTCTTGGGCGTGGGAGTTCCTAACGGGACCCGAATGGATCGGGTTCGATCCGGAGAAGCTTTCCGTGACGGTATATCCCGAGGACGAGGAAGCCTATCGCTTCTGGAACGAGAAGATCGGACTGCCGCCCGAGCGGATCGTTAAGCTGCAAGACAATTTCTGGGATATCGGCGAAGGTCCTTGCGGCCCTTGCACGGAAATTTTCTACGACCGCGGCGACAAATACGGAGATCTCTCCGATCCCGAATGCACGACCGGCGGAGAGAACGAGCGTTTCCTCGAAGTGTGGAATCTCGTGTTCTCGCAATTCAATCATAATAAGGACGGCAGCTATACGCCGCTTCCTAACAAGAATATCGATACGGGCGCGGGTCTGGAGCGCTTCGCTTCGATTCTGCAAGACGTGGATTCCAACTTCGATACCGATTTGTTCATGCCGTTGATCGAGCGTACTAGCGGAATCGCGGGCGTGAAATACAAAACGAACGAAGACAACGACGTCGCGTTAAAGGTCATCGCCGATCACATTCGGACGGTAGCGTTCTCCGTCGGGGACGGAGTGCTTCCTTCCAACGAAGGACGCGGATACGTCATTCGCCGCTTGCTTCGCCGTGCCGTAAGATACGGCAAAGTGCTGGGCATCGACCGTCCGTTCCTCTGGGAGCTTACGCCAACGGTTGGAGAAATCATGGGCAACTACTATCCGGAAGTGCTCGAGAAACGCGAATTCATCGAGAAGGTCATCCGCACGGAGGAAGAGCGGTTCCACGAGACGTTGTCGGACGGATTGACGATCTTGGCGGACCTGTGCCAGAAGGCTCGCGCCGAGGGCAGGACGGTCATTTCCGGTCCCGATGCGTTTAAGTTATACGATACGTACGGCTTCCCGTTCGATCTAACGGAAGACTATGCGACGGAGCAAGGCATGACCGTCGATCGCGAAGGCTTCGACTCGTCGATGCAGGAACAGCGCGATCGCGCTCGCGCCGCTCGTCAAGAGACCGACAGCATGAAAGTACAAGGCGGACCGCTCGCCGAATATAACGAGAAGAGCGAATTCGTCGGTTACGAAGGACTTACCGCGGAATCGCGCGTGCTAGCCATCGTCTCGGATAATCAATTCGTCGATATGGCCGGTGTAGACAGTAAAGTGCTGGTCGTTCTCGACAGAACTCCGTTCTACGCGGAGAGCGGCGGACAAGTAAGCGACCGCGGAGTCCTGTTCGGTAAAGACGTTAATGCGGACGTCACGGGCTTGAGCAAAGCCCCGCACGGACAATCGGTACATCAGGTCGTTGTTACTGGAGGAGTCTTGCGTGTCGGCGACACCGTGACGGCTTCCGTAAACGCGTCCGAACGCAGCGCCATCGTCCGTAACCATACGGCGACCCACTTGCTGCACCGCGCGCTGAAAGACGTACTCGGAGAGCACGTCAATCAAGCGGGTTCGCTCGTGGAAGCGGAACGCCTTCGTTTCGACTTCTCGCACTTCGGGGCGATCACGCCGGAAGAATTGGCGGAAGTCGAGCGTCGCGTGAACGAACAAATCTGGATCGGAACGGAGCTCGACATCAGCTTCAAACCGATCGCCGAAGCGAAAGCATTAGGCGCCATGGCGTTATTCGGCGAGAAGTACGGCGATATCGTCCGGGTCGTCCGCGTCGGGGATTACAGCTTGGAGCTATGCGGCGGTTGCCATGTCCGCAATACTTCGCAGATCGGGCTGTTCAAGCTCGTGAGCGAGGGCGGAATCGGATCGGGCGTTCGCCGGATCGAAGCGGTGACGGGACGCAACGCTTACAACTATATGGATGACCAGTTGAACATCCTTAAAGGCGCGGCCGCGCAATTGAAATGCAGCGTAGGCGACGTCGTGAAACGTGTCGAAGCCGTTCAAGGCGAAGCTCGCCAATTGCAACGCGACAACGAGTCGCTGCAAGGCAAGCTGAGCCGCTTGGAAGCGGCGGATCTCGTATCCGCGACTAAGACGGTAGGCGGCGTTACGCTGCTCGCCGCGCAAGTTAACGCTGGCGGCATGGACGCTCTACGAGGCGTCGCCGACGAGCTCAAGCTTAAGCTGGGATCAGCGGTTCTCGTGCTCGGCGCCCCGGCAGACGATAAAGTGAATCTTATCGTCGCCGTCACTTCCGATCTCGTGCAGCAAGGCCTGCACGCAGGCAAGCTGATTAAAGACATCGCCGCGATCTGCGGCGGTGGCGGTGGCGGCAAGCCCGAGCTCGCGCAAGCAGGCGGCAAGGACCCTTCCAAGCTGTCCGATGCTCTAGCCGCGGCCGAGCAATTGGTTTTGGCTCAATTATCTTAAGGAAATTTGGAATTTAAAAGCATTCGACCGAAGGGAGGGAAGTGAACTAACTCTCGGAAGAGTTTACGTCCGCCTCTTGGAGCCCATTGCCACCATTAAATCTCATCAAGGCAATGGGCGGAGAGCAAGCGGCTGGAGAGAGTTAGTTCACTGTACTCCCAACTTGTCGAAAAACTAAGCAGCCACTAATTTCCTGTCCACAAAAGATTATGTTATTATGATTGTAAGTGCTTAAGAGTTTGTCAGTGAAAGCGAGGTGCTGGAGATGAGCTCGTCGGACAACAATAATCATATGGATCTGACGGTCAAGTTCGACGTCGTGGCGGATCCTCATGAAGTTTCAGCCCGCGATATTTTATTTACGGTGCATGATGCTTTAGTGGAGAAAGAGTATCACCCGATTAATCAGATCGTCGGCTACCTGCTGTCCGGCGATCCGGCCTTTATCCCGCGTCACAATAATGCCCGCAGCCTGATTCGCAAGAAGGAACGCGACGAATTGATAGAAGAGCTCGTACGTTTCTATCTTCAGCAGAACCGGTAACCTATGCGCATTATAGGATTGGATTACGGGGAAAGAAGGATCGGCGTTGCGATGAGCGACTTGTTCGGGTGGACCGCTCAAGGCTTGGAGGTCATTGACCAGAAAGTCGTCGCCGATCCGATTGGCCGTATTACCGAGTTAATCAAACAATACGAAGTAGAAGCGATAGTCGTCGGTCTTCCGAAGAACATGAACGGAACCATCGGTCCCAGTGGGGAAAATTGCATCGCATTCGCGGAAAGACTAAAGCAAATACTATCCTTACCTGTACAGCTTTGGGATGAAAGGCTGACTACGGTATCCGCGGAACGAACGTTGCTGGAAGCCGACGTGAGCAGACGCAAACGCAAACAAGTCATCGACAAAATGGCTGCGGCTATCTTGCTGCAGAGCTATCTTGATTCGATATCGAAATGAGGGAATAGACAATGACAGACAACTTAAACATCGAAGAAGAAGCGGAAATTATTTACATCCCGGATGATGAAGGGAACGATGAAGCGTTCGAAGTCATTATGCGCTTCGAATTAGACGACGGAACGGACCGCAAATATTTAATGGTCGTTCCGGCGGAAGAAGACGGGGACGAAGAGCAGGAAGTATTCGCTTTCCGCTACGATGAAGAGAACGACGAGATCAAACTCTACCCGATCGAAGATCAAGCCGAATGGGATATGGTCGAGGAAACGTTCAACACCTTGATCGGCGAGTTCGATGCAGCCGAAGAAAACAAAGGCTAATCAAGCCTCGCGGCTGAAGTTCGGGAGGTAAGCTAGATGGCTGGAAAAAACAAAGAAACGAACGGAGAGCCTACCGCGCTGCGACAGGCTTTCGGGGACCAGGTGGAGCTGCTTGACGAAGACGGCGCAGCCCAATCCTACAAAATTTTAGCCGAGCTTGAAGTCAACGGCGTAAATTACGCGATTCTTCAATCCAAGGCGATGCGGCAAGAAGACGAAATCGAAGTGTTTAGAGTCGTTACGGACGCTGAAGGCGAACAACAGCTAGAAACCGTTACGGACGAAGAGGAGTGGGAGCTTGTTGAGGAAGCTTTCGACGATTCTCAATTTGGCAGCGACGAACAGCCTTAATCAGTAAAGTGACTTAGAGCGGGCGACCGCTCTTTTTCACGAAATGGGGCTTGCTGGAGGGGGAAAACCGTGAATAGAGACGATGAGCCGTCATCGGGTTGGAAATCCATATACGGCAATAAGATTAACGGCGAAGACGACAAATCAACGGGAACTCGCGAATCCGCCGCGGCTACGGAATTAAGCAGATTTCCCCAGACCTCAAGGTCGGAAACGCCGCTGTCCGACGCGAGGCAAACAGATGAAAGGGCAACTCAGCCGACACGCCGTGAAACCGCGGCGCGAACGACGTCGGTACCGCCTGTTCGCCGTCGTAAACCGCGCGTCTTGCTTTGGTCTTTTCTAATCGCATTGGGATTGGTATTGATCGTAGCGGGGGGAGCTTTGTTCTATTTATGGAACGGGCTTCGGCCGACTGCTGCCTCTTCGACTCCGATCAACGTTACAATCAGCTCTGGGATGCGTGCTCAGAAGGTCGCGGAAGTACTTGAAGAAAACGGACTCATTCGAAGTGCATTTCTTTTTAGCGGTTGGTTGAAGATCGAAGGGGAAGGCTCCCGATTCCAAGCCGGCGAATATGAACTTACTCCCGGAATGACCCGTGATGAAATCGTTGCGAAATTGAATGCCGGCGATATCGTAGCGGCAGAGACGATCCGCTTCACGATACCGGAAGGGTTCACGGTACAGCAGATCGCGGCCAGACTGTCGGAAACTTCGGGTCTAGACAAGAATAAGTTTATGGAAGCTTCAGGGAATCCCGCCCAATGGACCGGATCTCTATGGACCAAAGCGTTGCCGAACGATAACAGCCTAAGATTCCCGCTTGAAGGATATCTCTTCCCGGAAACGTACGAGATGAAGCGCGGAAGCACGGAGGTCGACGTTATTAATCGGATGCTCGCCGAGCTTGATCACAAGCTCGATCAGCTGCCTGAAGATTGGCAAAGCACGCTCGAGGAACGAGGGCTCACCGTCCATCAATTGCTGACGATTGCCTCCTTAGTAGAAAGGGAAGTCGTAGCGGACGAAGAACGGCCGATCGTGTCCAGCGTCATCCAGAATCGCTTGAAGAAGAAGATGCCGCTTCAAATCGACGCAACGATTCAGTATTTGCTCGATAAGCAGAAAGAGCGGTTGCTCGAGGCCGATCTCAAAGTGAATAGTCCGTACAACACTTACTTGAACGCCGGACTTCCGCCAGGTCCGATCGCAAGCCCGAGCTTGAAGTCGATCGAAGCCGCGCTATATCCGGAAACGACGGATTACTTCTACTACGTAACCAAGAAAGACGGTACGAACACCCACCTCTTCGCGGTAACGTATAAGCAGCATCAGAAAAATATTCAGTTAAGCGAGAAAAACGTTAAATAAGAATAAAGACGCGTTCGATCGGACGCGCTGCGACCCGGCTAGCTTGCGTAAAGTACCTAAAGGTGCTTTGCGCAGGCGAGCCGGGTCGAAGACTTCCCGGAGGTGTATCCCTATTACAACGTTAATTCCCGAGTTGCAAATATCCGCAGGATCCATGGAGCAACTGGAACGATATATCGCGGCAGGCGCGACCGCCATACTCGTCGGAGAATCCCGCTTCAGCATGAGACAGCCGGGAGAGATGACGTCGGAATCGCTTAAGGAAGCCGTTGCGGCGGCGCACCGCCTTGGAGCGAAAGTTTACGTAAATATGAATAAGCTGTTCCGCAACGACGAGTTGGGTTGGTTGCCGGAATACATGGAACTGGTGAAAGAAGCCGATGCGGATGCGATCGTATTCGGCGATCCGGCGGTACTGATGAACGCAAGGCGTCATGCGCCGGATATGACTTTGTTCTGGAACGCGGAGATGACGGGAACGAACTCTTCGGCTGCTTCTTATTGGGGGCGCCGAGGAGCTAAGCGAGCCGTTGTGGCACGGGAGCTTAATGAAGAAGAGATCATCGATTTGAAACAGAAAGCACCGATGGAAATCCAAATTCAAGTTCACGGAATGACGAACATCTATCATTCTCACCGGAATCTCGTGCAAAGCTATTTGGAGCATCTTGGCCGAGAAGCGACGCTCATTCGCAAAGGAGCGGACAAAGGTTTGTTCTTGGTAGAGGCCGAGAGACCGGATGAGAAGTTTCCCGTTTACGAAGACGATAACGGTACCCATGTGATGAGCCCCGATGACATTTGCCTATTAGAAGCGTTGCCGGAGCTTATCGAGGCCGGAGTAGATAGCATGTATGTGGAATCGCTGCTGAAGTCGGATGATTACAACGAAACTGTCTTGAGGAGCTACAGGCAAGCTTTGGATTCGTGGGAACGGAGTCCTGGCGAATTCAAGCTCGATCCCAAATGGCTGGCAGCCATTCGGAAATTGCAGAACCCCGATAGGGAGTTAGGCTTCGGATTCCTATACAAGGAGCAAGTCTACTGAGAGGTAGTTCAATAAGTCAGCATATGATCACGAAGCGATTTCAGGGAGCGAATTCGACATCGAATCTTGAATTCAGCTGGGCCTTCCGATGCTCACGTAGGTTTCGCCTACGCTCCGCTCCTCAGTCCCTAGCTTCATCCAACCTTCTCGGTGCTGAAAGGCCGACTTATTGAACTTTTATTTGAAGAGGTAATTCAATAAGTCAGCTTTTGATCACGAAGCGATTTCAGGGAGCGAATTCGACATCGAATCTTGAATTCAGCCGGGCCTTCCGGTGCTCACGTAGGTTTCGCCTACGCTCCGCTCCTCAGTCTTTTATTTGAATCCAATTATTTTCAGAGAGATATAAATGACGTATGCGGTACAATTTATTAATAAAACTACTCGCAAGGAGGACAAGGGTATGAGCCAATCTCTAATGCAGGAAACGCCGCGCGGCAACGGGAAACGGCAGCGTTTAGATAAACCGGAGCTGTTGGCGCCGGCCGGAAGCTTGGAGAAATTGAAGTTTGCCGTTCATTACGGCGCCGATGCCGTATATATTGGCGGTCAGAAATACGGTTTGCGTTCCAACGCGGATAACTTCACTTTTGAAGAAATGCGCGAAGGCGTACAATTTGCAGCCAAGTACGGAGCGAAAGTGTTCGTAGCGACGAATATTTATGCTCATCAAGAGGACTTAGACGGCATCGAGGACTATCTTAAGCAGCTTGAAGATGCGGGGATTGCGGCGATAATCGCGGCAGATCCGGCCATCGTAGAAACTGCGCAGAGAGTCGCTCCCAAGCTGGAGGTGCATTTAAGCACCCAACAGTCGACGATGAACTGGCAAGCCGTGCAATTTTGGAAGGAAGAAGGATTGCCCCGGGTCGTGCTTGCGAGAGAAACGACGATGGAAGAGATTCGCGAAATGAAGGCAAGAGTGGATGTCGAACTGGAAGTATTCATTCACGGAGCGATGTGTTCTTCCGTATCGGGGCGTTGCGTGTTGTCCAATCATTTTACGGACCGCGATTCCAATCGGGGGGGCTGCTGCCAATCTTGCCGTTGGAAGTACGATCTGCATGCCGACGAGCAATCGATCATGGAGCCAGGACAAAATTCGTTCACGATGGGGTCCAAAGACTTGTGCATGATCCAGCACATTCCGGATCTTATCGAAGCCGGAGTAGATAGCTTTAAGATTGAAGGACGGATGAAAAGCATTCACTATGTCGCTTCCGTAGTTAACGTATACCGACAAGCGATCGATGCCTACATGGCCGATCCGGAAGGTTATCAATTGCGGACCGATTGGATCGAGGACATTGGCAAAGCGGCTAATCGTCCGTTGAACACCGGATTTTTCTATGCGGTTCCAGGAGCGGAGGAACATATCTACGAAGCGGAAGAAAAACCTGCTCCTTACGATTTTGCGGCCGTCGTGACGGATTATGACGAACGAACGGGAATCGCGACGATTCAGCAGCGCAGCCCTTTCCGCCCTGGCATGGAGGTAGAATTTTTCGGTCCAGGGGGTAGGCAGTTCGTTCAACGAATCGATGAAATCACGGACGCGGATGGGAATCCCTTGGAGGTTGCCCGTCATCCGCTGCAGAAAATCCGCCTGAAAACGGCACTGCCGGTTAAGCCATTCGATCTCATGCGCAAAAAATTACATTAAAAAATTTTAACTATACTAAAGGATTTGTGAATAAACTTGTCGAATTGTCACATTTAAGTAAATGTTGCCACCCAAGCGGCCGATATATACTTTATGGACATCTGGGCAAGTTTTTTTATTAGCCGCTAGTCAGTCGTCACTACATAGTTGGAGGGTCATAGCAGATGAATAAATCGTGGCGTGAAAAATTGGGAGCGGTAAATTTGAAAAAAGCTACCAATAGTGTAAGCGGTTTATCAAAACGCGTTGGAGGTCAGTTTAAGGAAACCAAGTTCGAAAATCCGATTCGCTCGGTAGGAATGAAGTTGTTTTTGCTCATCTTTTGCAGCATTTTAGCGTGTGTACTTTCTTTAGGATGGTTTTCCTACTCGAAGTCCAGCACTATCATACAGCAGAAAGTAGCGGATTCAAGCAGCCAGACCGCGATCCAGACGGCAGGTAAAATCGCCTTGCTGATGGATGGCTATGAACGGCAATCATTGCAATTTATTACGGACAATTCTTTTATCACTTTGTTGAGCACTCTTGCGATTACGGAAGACGATTACGAGCTGTTCGATACGTCGAGACAACTGACGGAAAAGTTGAGCAGCATCGCCATGGCGGACTCGAGCTACGAATCTATTTCTCTGATTCCAGCGGATGCGGAAGGTCAGTTCATGACTACCGGCAGCTCGATTAGCAAGGAAGAAGTAATGAAGTTACCGTTCCTTAAAGCGGTATCCGAAGGAAACGGCAGAGCGGTATGGGGGCCCACGCTCGCAGGAGGCTTGGACGGAGCGCGCAACGTTCCGACCTTCTCGCTCGGACGGATGTTGAATCAAGGAAAAGCGTATTACTTATTGCTTGAGATTAAAGCCAAAACGTTGGAAGAGCAGATGAAGACGGTTAACTTCGGAGAAGATAGTTCCTCTTATATCGTGGCGACGGACGGTACTATGGTCTACGGCCCCGATGAGAAGAAATGGGGATCGAAGTACGAGTACGAAGTGCCTGGAGATGACGGGACCGCTACGATTAGCGCGGACGGAACGAAGACGCTTTCCTCAGCGGGCGTCCTCGAGAACAACGGATGGAAGCTTATCGGTAATATACCGGTAGCGTCATTGGTTAAAGACGCCAAAGCGATCAGCAACTTAACATGGCTTATGTCTCTTATCGCGGCGTTAATCGCGGGAGCGATCGGTTTTATCGTATTGCGTTCGGTCGGACGTCCGCTAGCTCAACTTCGGACCTTAATGAACGAAGGAGAGCGCGGTAACCTGACGGTTCGTTCGACGATTAGGCAGAAAGACGAGATCGGACAAGTATCCGATAGCTTTAACCGCATGATGGAGGAGATCACGAGTCTCGTTCGGCAGACGAACTTATCGGCGCAAGAAGTTCTGGAGACGGCTACCTCGTTGACGGATTCATCGCGCAAAACCGCGGGTGCCGCGAAGGAAATCGCCGTGGCGACCGAGGAAATCGCGAACGGCGCGACGAACCTTGCCGTCGAGTCCGAGAAGGGCACGGATTTGACGATCCAAATCGGAGCACAAGTTCAATCGGTTATCGATTCCAATGTTCAGATGGGGCAATCGGCTAACGAAGTAGAAGAAGCCGGCCGCAAAGGGACGATCTATATGGGCGGCCTTATCGAGAAGACGGGCCAAACGGAAGAAATGACTCGTTCGATGGTCGATAAAGTCGATAAGCTGAAGGAGAGCACCGGCTCGATCCGCAAAATCTTGGACGTTCTGGGCAATATCACGAAACAGACGAATATTCTTTCCTTGAACGCAACGATCGAAGCGGCAAGAGCCGGAGCGGCCGGTAAGGGATTCATGGTCGTAGCCGATGAAATTCGTAAGCTTGCCGACCAATCGCGCGATTCGATCGGCATCGTAGGCGGCATCGTCGAGAATATCCAACGCGAGATCGACGAGACCGTAAGCGTATTGTCCGAAGCGTATCCGATATTCCAAGAGCAGATTCAATCCGTACGCGAAGCGAATCAGATCTTCATCACGGTGCAAGACAATATGGGCGGATTCGTACATCGGTTAGAATCGGCTACCGATTCCGTTCGCAACCTAGAGAGCGCGCAGTCGACCTTGTCGCTGGCTATGAGTAACGTTAGCGCCGTTGCGCAAGAAGCTTCCGCAACTTCTGAGCAAGTCGCATCGCTGAGTAACGAGCAATTGAACATCAGCGATGGCCTAGTTCAATTGTCCAACCGTCTAGAAGCCGTATCCGGCAAACTGCGCGAGTCCTTGAGCAGGTTTACGGTATCTTAATGAATCTAGCGGGCGAATCGTCGTCCAACTAAACAACAAGGCAGATTGGGGTAATTCCCGATCTGCTTTTTATTTTGGATCAATATGGAAATAATGAAGGGGAGAAGGATGGAGGGGGCAAGCGCATGAAACGGGAGTGGGCAATTCGAAGCTTTCATATCCTATTATTTATTGCCATCTTATTCGGAGTCGAAAGCGCAAGATTGGCTTGGCTGCAGTTTGGATTCGGCGGTTCGAAGACGGCGAGCGGATCGCTGAATCAGAGCGCCTTACTCCAACGATCGGACGGTCTCGTGTTGGATCAAGGCCGCGGTCAGTTTCGCGATCGCGAAGGCAGGCCGCTGACGGGCGAGACAGTGCGAAGCTTGGCGGCGTTTCCGGACAACGGCATGCCACGGGGAACGGAGCAGGACGTTAAGCAGTTGGCCTCGGCACTTGGCGTCGAGGCTGGGAAGCTGGAACAATGGTTTGCTAATGTACGCGAACCTGAAATATGGAAAGGTCAGCATTCTTCTCTGGCGCTTAATCTGACGGAACAGCAAGTTCGCACGGTTGAACGTTCCAACTTGCTGGGAGTAGCCGTCCTGCCTTACGTAAATCGTTATCCGGCCGAATTCTCGCCTTATCATGCGATCGGCTACATTTCCCAACATCCCGAAAGGGTGCGTCGAGAGTACGATAAGCAAATCGCGAATCATCATATGAATGTCAAGAATCCTATCGGCGGATCGGGTTTAGAGAAATCATTGGATCGTTTTCTTCAAGGACGTGCTTCGACAACTGTCATGCAAATTACGGATGCTACAAGGCTTCCTTTGAAAGGCTTAGGACTGCGAATAACGGCACCTAATAATCCGCATTTTCCGATTCAGGTCACAACGACGTTGGACGTCGAGATTCAGCAGATCGTTAGCGAGGTAATGAGTAAATATTCGATAAGAAAAGGAGCGGCCGTAGTTCTGGACGCAAGTAATGCGGATATTCTGGCTATGGCGTCTTTGCCGCAGCTTGATCCTTATCATATCGGTTCGAAGGATACTGATGAACGCAACCATGCGCTCGTCGCTGCGCCTCCGGGTTCCGTCTTCAAGACGATAACGTTAGCTGCAGCTATCGAAGCGGGCGTGACGTCGTGGGACGAAACTTTTATTTGCAACGGGCACTACGGTAAATACGGGTTGAAGTGCTGGAAGGAAGGCGGACACGGCCATCTCACGTTGGAGCAGGCGTATGCCCAATCATGCAATGTGGCGTTCGCCACTTTGGCGGAACGGCTGGATCCGGCTTGGTTGCAAATTACTGCGGAACGCTTGGGTCTCGGTCGTAAAGTCGGCTGGAACACGGATAAGTTCGTCGATGGGCTGCCCCTTCGTTTGTTAGGCGAGGAAGAAGCGGGTTCGATTTTCTTGGACAAAAAAACGGCGCAGGACGGCGGCGTGAGAACGGGAACCGGAATCGGGCAACGGGATGTGCGCGTAACCCCGCTTCAAATGGCCAATATGGCGGTAACGTTGCTGCATAACGGTCATGTATTCGCTCCACGGCTCGTGAAAGAGGTTCGGTATGCGGACGGCGGATTGCTGACTTCGATCAAAGTGAAATCTGCCCCCTCTAAATACGGTCAGATCGAGCCTAAGACCGCGGCGATGATTCGGCAAGGAATGCGTTCGGTCGTACTGCAGGGGACGGCAGAGAACGCCCTAAAGGGAGCCAAGTGGCCGCTTGCCGGCAAGTCGGGGACGGCAGAGTTAGCAGGCAAGCAAAAAGCCCATAACGACCAATGGTTCGTCGGTTACGGGCCGGTTGCGGAAGGTAAGCCGCGATATGCGGTCGCCGTGCTGATCGAAGACCAGCCTGCGGGCTTGCGCAATCGCGGAGCAACGCTGTTCGGAGCGATTATGGACGGTCTTCGTCTTTATGAACAGCGGAATCGACAGGTTGAGGAGCGAACGGAGAAACGTTGAATTCCTCTTTCGGATACCGGATCCATGTGTGGAAGTAACCTTGGTCGTACAAGGCTTTCAACAGGATCATTAGAATCGGTGCCAGGATGAGTCCGGCAACTCCGAAGAGAGACAAGGAAACCATCATGAACGCCAGCATCGTAAAAGCGGATACCCCGACGGTCTGTCCCGTAATGCGCGGCTCCAAAAATTGCCGGGTTAGCGTGACGACGAGCAACAAACCCGTCAACCAAATGGCGAGATTAATGTCGCCGGTGATGAACAAATAAGCGATCCAAGGAATGAACAACGTGCTAACGCCAAGAAGCGGTAGAACATCGAAGAAACCGGCCAGAAGGGCGATGGAGAAAGCGTTGTTCACTCCGAGCGACAATAGCGCGATATAAATGACGATGAACGTGATGCTGATCAGCTTTCCTTGCGCTTTGAGATAAGCTCCGATTCCTCGGAATACGTTGTTGCTCAGAAATTCGAAAGCGACTTTGAACGTTTTCGGAGCGCGGTCTTTACCTAATTTTTTCCACGTATCGATCTCAACGCTTAAGAAATAAGCGAGAATGATGGCGATCGAGAAATTCAGTATGAACGAAGAGAAGGAAGTCAGGAATCCGACTAGCCAATTGAGAAAATCCCCGGCCCATTTCGCTCCAAGATCGGTCACTTTGGCCGTAGCTTCCGTTATTTTTTCCGTGATATCAGGCGGCAAAGCGTCCATCCGGTTCTGAATGTCGACGGTGATCGTTTTGACTTGGTTTTGCAGAAGTTCCTGATACTTAGGCAAATCATCGGCAAGTTGCGTGATTTGCAGGGTGAAGATAAATCCGAGTCCGATAAATATAGCAAGAATAACAAGCGCAAATAGCAATATGCTTATCCCGGATGCGATCGATTTGGGCAAGCCCCAACGATTAAGCAAACGGGCGAGAGGCTCGATGATCCAAAATACAAGGAAGGATAAGAAAACGGGAGTTGCGAGGTTGTACAAATAGCTGAACGTGTACATCGTAAGCCAGACCGTAAGCGCGATAACGCCAATGTCGAACGCGGTCCGCCAATATTTCTGATACAAAGAAAACATTTCTTTAGCCACCCTTTTCTAAGTTCGATCATAACTTGTCCATTCCATATAATGTTATTGTACACGATAACAAAAAAGATGCCTATAAGGATGCCTATTTTTCGAACGGTTATGATAAAATAGAAGACAGGCATTTGACAGCTCGCAGTATATTATGGCAATCAAGATGGTGGGGAAGGCATGGAAATCATCCTTTGGATCGGTTTTTATTTTTTGACTTTTTATGCTTTTTTACCGGCTCTTATAAGTCGGATTTTCGGTTTTAGAGTGTTCATGCGCGGTAAATCCAAGACGGAGATCGCACTGACTTTCGATGACGGTCCCGATCCGGAATATACGCCGAAGCTTTTGGACCTATTGAAACAACAGGGAGCTAAAGCGACTTTTTTCGTCGTTGGGGAAAATGCGGAACGAAACCCCGAGATCATCTCGCGCATTCACGAAGAAGGACATATTCTAGGCATTCACAATTACGTACATCATTCGAACTGGCTTATGCGTCCGCGTACGGTGAAACGTCAAATCCATCGCACGTCGGACGTCATCAAAAAGATTACGGGTTCAAGACCGATGTATTATCGACCGCCATGGGGAATCGTGAACGTCTTCGACTACGCGAACTTAGGGTACTTGCAGATCGTGCTGTGGACTTCCTTGTTCAGCGATTGGCGCAAGAAGATCGGACCCGATAAGCTCTACCGGCGCATGAGGCAGAAGTTGAAGCCCGGCCAAGTGTTCCTGCTGCATGATTGCGGAAGTACTTTCGGTGCGGATCGCGATGCGCCCGCCAATACGATCTCGGCGTTGGAACGGATATTGGACGACGGTCGTCAACTCGGCTACCGATTTGTCGGGATCGACGAGATGATCGAGATTACGGAACGGGCTAAGAAAAAAAAGAATAGCGATCATCGGACTGCGAGGAAATCAACCATGAAGAGCAGTGAAGGGGAAGAGGCCGCGGTTCCGCGTATTGGCCCCCTCAAGAAAGTGATCGTTAGTCTTTGGATGGCCTACGAGAAAATTTTCCATGTCGTATTCAGGCTTCGTCCGGTCGGTTCCGGACACTTCTTCAACTATCGGATCCGACGTTATTCAGGCCCTCCGCTTGATCTGCAAGGGGATCAGACGCTCCGATCGGGGGATCGCATCATGGAAATCCATTTCGAGAACCAAATGTTGTTCGATCTCGGAATGAACTCCAAGTCGACTTTGCAAATCGGCATTCGGATCATTCGCGAGATGGAGAAGGCGCTGCCGGAGATGGCGAGGGAGCTTGCAGTCGCTCCGAACGGAGATCAAGTCAGGGCGTTATACGGAGTATCGATGATTCATCGCGGCTCCGAATCGCTTGGTTATAAGACTTTCGAATTGCCCAGGGGGTTATTTGCCTGGACGACGAATATTTATTTAAGAGTCCTTATGCGTGTTATTCATCCTGCAGGTAATCAAAGGGTACGCGAGAAAGCCGATTCGTTAAATCCGCGAATGCTCATTATGCCAAGAGACATTCTGTTGACTTGGGCGAATGATGACAGGGCGAAACGTCGCCCCGTTCGAGAGCGCGCGACGAAGAGCGATGCCGCCAAGCCATCCAATCAAGGGGCGGAAACGCAGGAGCTTGTCTCGCATTTCGAAGAAGGATCGATCGGCAAGCTTGTTTAATCGAAGAAGCGAGTACGGGTTTAACAGCCGCGTATTCGCTTTTTTATTTGTTGGATGAATAAACGATGTGGAATAAAGAAAAAAAACCGCCTCGAGAGAGGCGGTGGTCGATTAACGATTCAGTACCAGGCTTAAGCCGAAAACTACATTTTCATAACGCCGCCGCGGCTGGCGTTGGTAACCATCGCGGAATAACGGGCCAAGTAACCGCGTTTGATCTTCGGTTCGAAGCCTTTCCATTCGGAACGGCGGCGATCCAGCTCTTCGTCGCTGACTTCAAGCGTAATCGAGCGGTTGTTCATATCCAGCTCGATCATATCTCCGTCTTCTACGAACGCGATAGGGCCGCCTTCGGCTGCTTCCGGTGAAATATGGCCGATCGCGATTCCGCGGGAAGCTCCGGAGAAACGTCCGTCGGTAATCAGGCCGACTTTCGTGCCGAGCCCCATGCCGACGATCTGGGAAGTCGGAGCAAGCATCTCGGGCATGCCCGGGCCGCCTTTAGGTCCTTCGTAACGAATAACGACGACATGACCTTCCTTGACCTTGCCCTCGGCGAGTCCTTGCAACACCGCTTCTTGCGAATCGAAGCAGATCGCCGGTCCGCGGTGATAACCGCCAACCGATTTGTCGACGGCGCCGACTTTAATGATCGATCCGCCGGGAGCGAGGTTTCCGAACAAGACGGACAAGCCGCCCTCCTTCGAGTGAGGATCGTCGATCGGACGAATGACCGAGTGATCGGTAATTTCCGCGCCGACGACGTTCTCGCGAAGCGTCTTGGCGGATACGGTCATTACGTCGCCTTGAAGCGCTCCTTCTTTCTTGAACAGCTCGTTGATAATGGCGCTCACGCCGCCCGCGTTGTGAAGGTCTTCGATGTGGTGATCGGAAGCGGGAGCCAACTTGGACAAGTAAGGCACGCGTTTCGCGACTTCGTTAATCCGTTCGATCGGGTATTCGATTCCCGCTTCGTGCGCGAGAGCCAAAGTATGCAATACCGTGTTGGTCGATCCGCCCATTGCCATATCCAATGCGAAAGCGTTGTCGATGGCATCAAGCGTAACGATATCGCGCGGCTTGATGTCTTTCTTGATCAATTCCATCAGTTGCGTTGCGGACTTCCTGACGAAATCGCGACGTTCCGGTGCGACCGCCAGAATCGTGCCGTTGCCCGGCAATGCCAAACCAAGCACTTCGGCGAGACAGTTCATGGAGTTAGCGGTGAACATGCCGGAGCAGGATCCGCAAGTCGGACATCCGTATTGTTCAAGCTCGGTTAAGCTTTTCTCGTCGATCTTGCCGGTCATGAACGCGCCAACGCCTTCGAAAACGGACGTTAAGGAAATCGCTCTGCCATCGCTCGTACGTCCGGCTTTCATCGGTCCGCCGCTGACGAAGATAGTCGGGATGTTGACGCGCAGAGCGGCCATCATCATGCCCGGAGTAATTTTGTCGCAGTTCGGAATACAAACCATTCCGTCGAACCAGTGAGCGTTAACGACGGTCTCGACGGAGTCCGCGATAATCTCGCGGCTCGCCAAGGAGTAGCGCATGCCGATGTGACCCATAGCGATCCCGTCATCGACGCCGATCGTATTAAATTCGAACGGAACGCCGCCAGCTTCGCGAATGGCGTCTTTGACGATTTTACCGAACTCCTGCAAGTGAATATGTCCCGGGACGATATCGATGTAAGAATTGCATACTGCAATGAAGGGTTTGCCGAAATCTTCTTCTTTAACGCCGGCGGCACGCAGCAAGCTGCGGTGCGGTGCGCGGTCGAAGCCTTTGGTGATCATGTCTGAACGCATTTTTTTGTTAGCCAAATTTAGCCCCTCGCTTTCTGTTAAACCGGAATGTCATATCCTTGATTTTATCACAGAACGAGACGGCTTGACCAGACAAGGCTTTCGAATAACGCGGTGAATCGTTAAACAATCGCTTCAGTAAATTATGGTGATTTTGCGTCATGTATGTGTTATATATCGTTTGAAATAAGTGGGATTTACACAATTAATCAATAAATTATGTAATAAAACATAACATATATTATTTACTTCTCGGATTAGGTTACCTATAATGGGAAGAAAAGTTCTGAAGGGGATGGGAAATTGAATCTGACGGAACGCGAAAAAGAAAAATTGCTAATTACGGTAGCGGCCGATTTAGCGCAAAGAAGATTAGCTCGCGGCGTGAAGCTTAATTATCCGGAATGCATCGCGTTGATTACGTCGGCCATTATGGAAGGTGCCAGAGACGGGAAATCGGTAGCTGAGATGATGTCTTATGGCACCACATTATTGACTAGGGAGCAAGTGATGGAAGGCGTTCCGGAAATGATTCACGAGGTGCAAGTGGAGGCGACTTTCCCGGACGGTACGAAACTCGTTACCGTTCATCAGCCGATTGCTTAGGGCGTCAATGGAAGGGGGATAGGTAATGATTCCAGGTGAAATTAGGGCGAAATCCGGAGAAATTCAGCTAAACGAAGGAAGGCGTACCGTCGAGCTTATCGTAAACAACGTTGGCGATCGTCCGGTTCAGGTCGGTTCCCACTACCACTTTTTCGAAGTGAATCGGTCTTTGCGTTTTCCTAGGGAGCAAGCTTTCGGCATGAGATTGGATATCCCTGCGGGTACGGCGGTCAGATTCGAGCCAGGAGAAGAAAAGCCGATCGTTCTTACCGAATTAGGCGGCGCCAAGATGGCTTTCGGATTGAATGGGATTTCAAATGGATCTGCATCGGGAGAGATGACTGCCGCAGTTGCAGATAGACTAAAAGCTTGGGAAGCGTTGAAGTGAGTTCCAAAGTGACATGTGGAGCAGGACGGAGTAAGAAGGGAGAGAACGGGCATGCGGATGGATCGTCAGAGCTACGCCGGAATGTTCGGCCCTACGGCCGGAGATGCGGTAAGACTTGCGGATACGGGGTTGTGGGCGGTTGTCGAGCAGGACTACACCGTGTACGGGGATGAGTGCAAATTCGGCGGAGGTAAGGTCATCCGGGACGGAATGGGTCAATCTAGCCGTGCAATCAGAGACGAAGGCGTGCTGGATACGTTGATTACGAATGCAGTCGTGATCGACCATTGGGGAATCGTGAAGGGCGACATCGGGATCAAAGACGGCGTCATCGTCGGGATAGGCAAAGCCGGTAATCCGGATATCATGGACGGCGTGGATGAAGGAATGGTCGTCGGTGCAAGCACGGAAGTCATTGCCGGGGAAGGCAAGATCGTGACAGCCGGCGGCATCGATACGCACATTCATTACATTTGCCCGCAGCAGATCGAGACCGCGCTGTCATCTGGCGTAACGACGATGATCGGCGGAGGGACGGGGCCGGCGACGGGGACGAACGCAACGACCTGCACGCCGGGAGCGTGGCATCTCCGCCGGATGCTGGAGGCTGCGGAGGCTTTTCCGATGAATCTCGGTTTTCTGGGCAAAGGGAACGCTTCGACGCCGGCTCCTCTAATCGAGCAGATCGAGGCGGGCGCTATCGGGCTTAAGCTGCACGAGGACTGGGGGACGACGCCCGCGGCGATCGACGCTTGTCTATCGGCGGCAGATCGGTTCGACGTTCAGGTGGCGATCCATACGGATACGTTAAACGAAGCGGGATTCGTAGAGGATACGCTTAGGGCGATCGGCGGCCGAACGATTCACACGTATCATACCGAAGGAGCGGGCGGCGGTCATGCCCCGGATATTATCAAGGCGGCCGGTGAGCCGAATATCATTCCCTCCTCGACGAATCCTACGCGACCTTTTACGGTGAACACGATCGAAGAGCATTTGGATATGCTGATGGTCTGCCATCATCTGGATAGCGGAATTCCCGAGGATGTAGCGTTCGCCGATTCGCGCATCCGTCCGGAGACGATCGCCGCGGAAGATATTTTGCACGATCTCGGCGCTTTCAGCATCATCAGCTCGGATTCGCAAGCGATGGGGCGCGTCGGGGAAGTCATTACCCGCACTTGGCAAACCGCGGACAAAATGAAAACGCAGAGGGGACCGCTAGATGGGGACGACGAAGAAGGCGACAATGAACGGATCAAACGTTACGTGTCCAAATACACGATTAATCCGGCGATCGCTCACGGAATTTCTCACCTCGTCGGTTCCCTCGAACCGGGCAAATGGGCAGACGTGGTCGTATGGAGCCCGTCCTTCTTCGGCGTAAAGCCGGATCTCGTCTTGAAGGGCGGCAGCATTGCCTACGCGCAGATGGGAGATCCGAATGCTTCGATCCCGACGCCTCAGCCGGTATTCGGCAGGCCGATGTTCGCTTCGTACGGAAAATCGCTGTTTCGTAGCTCGATTACTTTCGTGTCGCAGGCGGCGTACGATCGAGGAATCGCCGACGAACTTGGCTTGCAGAAACGAATCGAGCCGGTCAAAAATTGCCGCAATATCGGTAAGAAGGACATGATCCGCAACGATGCGACGCCGGTCATCGAAGTCGATCCGGATACTTACAAAGTAACGGTCGACGGAGAGCTTGCGATATGCGAGCCGGCTTCCGTCGTTCCGATGGCTCAAAGGTATTTTTTGTTCTAATCCATAAATTCTAGCATTCCAAGGAAGGAGGCGGATCGGACGTGAAGGATGCAGGGGGAGCAGAAGGCGAATCATTGGGCTCCGGCCAGTGGCTTTCCTTGCAGCTATTGTTGGATTCGGCTCTGCCGATCGGCAGCTTTGCCCATTCCTTCGGATTGGAGTCGCTCGTTCAGGACGGACTAGTCATGGACGGAGCGAGCTTGCGCCAATACATGATATCCATGCTGCGGCATAGCTGGGCGACTAGCGACCTCATGGTCATTAAAGCCGCGTTCGGAGTTGCCCCAGGTGGAGACTACGGCACAGATAATAGAAATCGGAATGCTTATGCTTACGAAATCGAGAAGCTAGTCCATCTTCAAAGACTTGCCCCTGAATCCCGGGACGGGATGGAGAAAATCGGCCGGAGGCTGCTGAAGCTGGCTCCCGAGCTGTTTCCGTCTATGTCGATGACGCTACGAAGTCTTCATGAGGACACTCGCGGCGGGCAATGTTACGGCAGTTATCCTCTCGTCTATGGGGTGATCTGCCGCGAACTGCAGGTTTCGCTTGGAAGAGCGGCGGAGGGATACCTGTATACGGCGGTCGCCACATGCGTGAACGCGGCCTTGAGATTGATCTCGATGGGGCAGACGGAAGCTCAACGCTTGACCGCTTCCTTGTTCCCGGACATTACGCGGTCGTGGGAGGCCGTGCGGGAAATGGATCCATCGGAGGCTTATAGCGCGATGCCTCTTGCCGAGCTTGCGATGATTCGGCATGAGACGTTATATTCCCGGTTGTTTATGTCATAAGAAGCGAAAAAACACTTATAAGCGGAGGGATTGCATATGTGCCAAGGAAAAGAAGGACATCATCATCATGAGTGGGAAACGCCCCAAGTCACGGGAGGACGTCCGATGCGAATCGGAATCGGAGGCCCGGTCGGATCCGGCAAAACAAAGCTTGTGGAGCAGCTTGCCTTTCAATTGAAGGACAAAATTAACTTAGCGGTGATCACGAACGACATCTATACGAAGGAAGATGCGCGAATTCTGTCCGATACAGGGTGTTTGCCAGACGATCGGATTATCGGCGTTGAAACCGGAGGATGTCCGCATACGGCCATTCGCGAAGATGCTTCGATGAATTTCGAGGCCGTCGAGGAGCTTGAGCAACGTTTTCCCGATCTGGATTTGATCTTGATCGAGAGCGGCGGAGACAATCTGGCCGCGGCTTTCAGCCCGGAGCTCGTTGATCGGTTCATCTACATTATCGACGTTGCCCAAGGCGAGAAAATCCCTCGCAAAGGCGGTCCCGGAATTATGAGATCGGATCTGCTGATCATTAACAAAATCGACCTGGCTCCGTACGTAGGAGCCAGCTTGGAAGTGATGGAACGCGATTCCCGCCAAATGCGCGGCGAAAGGCCGTTCGTCTTCACGAATTTGTTCGGAGGCGAGGGATTAAACGTCGTCTCGGATTGGGTAGCTCGGGAGACGGTTCGCCATGAGGCCGCCGTCTAGTCTAGGCGCAATCCCTTTAATCGAGAGGTTGTCGGAGCTCCGGGCTACGGTCGGGATAATAAACGGCCGTCCGGAGTTGATTTCCCGGTATCATACTTCACCGCTTAAGATCGCGAAAACATTCCCTCTCGGAAGCGGTAATGGGAAGCAATTGGCCGTCTTGCAAATGGACGGTTCCCCCGGTCTGCTTGAAGGGGACCGGTATGTGTTTGATTGGGAACTGCGCGAGGGCGCTCGCCTCTATGCGACGAATCAAGCCTATACCCGAGTACATCCTTGCGAGTCCGGCAGCGATTCTAGGTTGTACCAACGGTTCATGTTAGGGCCCGAAGCCATACTCGAATGGATGCCGGAGCCGATTATGTTATTTCGGAATGCTCGTTTCGTCTCCGAAACGGAGATCGATCTGGCTGATGGGTCGATCTGCGTGGTCGGGGATATCTTTTGTCCGGGAAGGCTATCGCGAGGCGAGGCGTTTTCTTTCCATTCGTACGATTCGAAGATAACGGTCATGTACAAGGGAGAACTCGTACATTATCAGAGACAGAAGTGGGAACCCGCCCGAATGCAAGTCGATAATGTCGGCTGTTTCGGAGGTTACACCCACATGGGAATATTCTCCGTATTTTCCGATCGGGTTACCTCGGATCTTGTGGTCAGGATACGCGAAGCGTTGGAAAGCATGGAAGCTATTCCGGATGGGGTTAGCTGGGGAGTCGCTCGAACCGCGAAATGCGGGATAGTGGTGCAGATGGCGGGACATGCGGCCTGGAAACTTCAGAGGCTGACGTTGGCCGCGTGGGACTGCGTCAGGCTGCAGCTAATGGATCAGCCTCCGTTGAGATTTCTTAAAGAGGCCTGGATGACCAGGAGTAACAAATGAGATTGCCGAAAGTAGCCGCGTTGTCCGTCGATGCGGCTACTTTTGCTGTTCGGGGAACAAACCGGCGAGTCCGGCGAAGGGCAAATTCTCGTAGTGGTCGGTCTTATAGACGACTTCGCTTTCGATTTTCGCTTCGTCGCTCAGCTTGTTGCGCTTAAATTGAAACTGGTCGAACAACTTAACAAGAATATGCGCGGTGTTAATCGCGTCGTCCATCGCCCTGTGGTGGGAGCCGGAAAAGGGAATTTCCAGCATCTCGAGCGCCGGTTTTAAACCCATCTGCTGGTGTTTCTCTAGCTTGTATATTTTGGATAACATCTTCTGCAGGTTGTTATGGTTAACGATCCAATCGGTCGCGATCTGATGCTGTCGGCATTCCTGCACGAGTTGTCGCAAGTCGTCCGGTCCCCACGCGCACAGAAAATATTCGTCCGATCCCATCCATTCCGTATATTCGCGAACGACTTGTTCAAGCGTGCCCGCTCCGTTAACGTCATCTTGCGTAATTCCGGTAAAAGCGGTCGTATCCGCGGTCAGCTGAGGAACGATCATCGGCTTCACGAACGATTGGAACGTTTCGATAATCTGCGGGACATCGTCGACCAGACGAACTTTAGCCGCTCCGATTTCGATAATTTCGGCGATTTGGCCCTTCTTGCGCCGAACCGTCATTTCTAAGTCATATACGATAATGGTCACTTCAAGCACCTCTAAGACATTCCGATAATGTTTCGTACCTTTGTTATTATAGACTTACGCGAAGCATTTGTCAGTGTGGAAAATAATCTTCGCTTTTGGTTGAAAATGGAGTTGAACACGGACAGCCCGCTGATGAAGTTCAGCGGGCTGTCCGACGATGATATTCGTTCTAGAGAGTAGGTTTGAAAAACAAGAATAAGAAGAGAATGACGCCTAAAGCTCCAGCCACATAGGGCCGATTCCGATAATGGCTCCGACACAATTTCGACAATCTTTTCTTGAAATCGCCGTAAAATTTGATCGTTGGAGTCCCATAAGGTACAATTTAGAAATTAAGCAAACACAATTGCAGGTAAACCACAGGAGGAATTAATGTCATGAGTACATTTTCGCAAAAGCTAACTTCCATGCGCCAAGGACTTAAAGATCAAGTATCGAAGTTCAAGAATAAGGATTTCATGGACGCGGTTGTCGCCGGATGTGCGATCGTGGCTGCAGCCGACGGAAAAATCGACGGCTCCGAGAAACAAAAGATGATCGGTTATATTAACCATAACGAAGAGCTTAAAGTGTTCGAAATCTCGAAGGTCATCGAAAGATTCAACCATTATACGAGCAATTTCGATTTCGATCATATGATCGGTAAAGCCGAAGCGATGAAGCCGATTATCAAATTCAAGGACAAGCCCGAAGCACGCGTTGTCATTAGCGTTTGTTGCGCAATCGGTGCCGCCGACGGCGATTTCGACGAATCGGAGAAAAACGTGGTCAGGGAAATGTGCCGGGCGGTTAATCTTCCCGCCGGCGATTTCGGACTGTAAGCATCAGTTATAAATCAAACATAACCCCATCGTATGAACAAAACTCATCTCGTATGAATGAATTATGGTCTCATTGGGGGAACAAACATTTATGAAAACGGGTGGTACAGGAGGTTTCCTGTGCCTCCCGTTTTGTGTTTAAGTACAAGTTTTTGTATTTTTCGACCCAAGTTTCTTATTCAATTGATCGTCTATTTTCGCATCTGATTCGTCAATTCGATGAATTACGGCAGAAGTAACCGCCTACGGTCCGTTGATTAATCCCATTCAAAAACCATATTTTCAATGGAAAACACTCAAATAAGAGCGCACATTTCCGTTAGATTTTGAAAAGCCCCTTTTTGAGAAAAATAAAGTCTGCTGGTTCCGTTAGAATCTGTGGCATTTTAACCGTATATTAATAAACCGACGCGTTCGCTTCTACTCAAGCAAACTCGTCGGTTTTTCAATTATGCATTAACGCTTAGCCTTATAAAACTCGTGATAGAGTTTCATTAACGCTCTCTTCTCGATTCTTGACACGTAACTCCTCGATATTCCGAGCTCCCGAGCGATTTCTCGTTGGGTTCGCTCGTCCCCGCCGCCGTCCAACCCGAACCGTCCGCGAATGACTTCCTGCTCGCGATCGTCCAATATATCGAGATTGCGGTAAATTTTGCTTTTCTCGATTTTCAACTGAACTTTCTCGACCACTTCGTCCGGCTCGGTGCCGAGAATATCCTGCAGAGTGATCTCGTTGCCTTCTTTGTCGGTTCCTATCGGATCATGAAGCGAAACGTCTTTTCTCGTTTTCTTTAACGACCGTAGATGCATTAGAATTTCGTTCTCGATGCAACGAGCGGCGAAGGTAGCAAGTTTCGTGCCTTTGTTCGGTTGGAAGCTCTCGATCGCTTTAATGAGTCCGATCGTTCCGATCGAGATGAGATCTTCCAAATCCTCTCCGGTGTTATCGAATTTCTTGACGATATGGGCAACCAATCTCAAATTGTGTTCGATAAGCAGGTTTCGGGAAACGGGGTTACCTTCGGCAAGCCGTTGCAAATGCAACGCCTCTTCATCGTCGGTGAGAGGCTGGGGAAACGCGTTATTTTTGACATAAGACACGAGTAAAGATAATTGCTTCAAGAACAAGGCAATCGATGTGATAAAACCGGGCACGGGAAGGCCACCTCCGTAAGTGGGGTCGGGTTGTTGGAAAGAAGCATTACCATTGTATGTGGGTAAACGCCCAACAGTGCCTGTTCCACAGCTTTAAAGTCGATCGTCCGAATGACAATGCCCCACAATGGGAAATAATTAACGCTACAAGTATGTCGCAATTTCCTTTGGAGGTGGTTTTCTTGGCCGTAAAAAGCGCCGGACGCGGTAATCGACCGTATAAGCCGGTATCCATGTCTTCGAAAGAGTACCAAGCATTCGCCAAAGCAAGAGAGCCTTCCCGGTCCGTATGGACCAATTGTCTGAAGGCGTTCTTGGTAGGCGGAATTATTTGCACGATCGGTCAGGGAGTAACCGAATTTTTCATCGCGGTGTTCCACATGTCATCCAAGGATGCCAGCAACCCGACCGTAGCGATCATGATCCTGCTATCGGTTATTCTGACCAGCATGGGCGTCTATGACAAGATCGCGCAATGGGCCGGAGCGGGAAGCGCGGTTCCGGTAACGGGCTTCGCGAATTCCATGGCGTCGGCGGCGATCGAGCATCGGGCCGAAGGCTTGGTACTTGGCGTTGGTTCCAATATGTTTAAGTTGGCGGGTTCCGTCATCGTGTTCGGCGTCGTGGCGGCTTTCGTAATCGGCATTATCTACTGGGTGTTCGGAATCGGGGCGTGGCATGATACTACAGGGTAAACGGACATGGGTTTTTCCAAAGCCGCCCGTCATTATAGCAACGGGAACCGTCGTCGGACCCGATGAGGGAGAGGGTCCGCTCTCTTCCGATTTCGACCTCGTTCATCCCGACCTGGAGATCGGACAGCCTAGCTGGGAGAAATCCGAAAGGGTGCTTCTGGAGCAAGCATCCGATATCGCGTTGCAGCATGCGAAGCTGTCTAAGGATAAGCTCAGCTTCTTCGTCGGCGGAGATTTAATGAATCAGATTATTAGTAATACTTTCGCGGCACGCACGTTAGGGGCTCCCTATCTTGGCGTATTCGGCGCTTGTTCGACTTCGATGGAATCGCTCGCCATAGCGTCTCTGATCGTATCTTCCGGCGCCGGCGAATATGCCATGGCGGGCACTTGCAGCCACAATTGCACCGTAGAGAAGCAGTTCAGGTATCCGACGGAGTATGGATCGCAGAAACCGCCGACGGCCCAATATACGGTTACGGGCGCGGGCGCGTCCATCATTGCCAGCGAAGGAGAAGGACCGATCATTACCGCGGCGACGATTGGCAAAATCATGGACTTGGGCATTAAAGACCCCTTCAATATGGGGGCGGCAATGGCTCCCGCTGCCGTGGATACGATTCAAGGGCATCTTCAGGATACCGGAAGAGAGCCGGGGTATTACGACTTGATCGTAACGGGAGATCTAGCGGGCGTAGGCCATCCGATCGCGACTGAGATGCTGCAAAGAAACGGCGTGCCGATGGATCAGACGAAGTTTCAGGACTGCGGGCTGATGATCTATGACGTACAGAAGCAGAAGGTTCAGGCGGGAGGCAGCGGGTGCGCTTGCTCGGCGGTCGTCACTTACGGTCATCTCTTGAAACGGATCCATAAGGGAGAACTGAACCGGATATTGGTCGTCGCGACGGGAGCTTTGCTCAGCCCGCTTTCGTATCAGCAAGGGGAAAGCATTCCATGCGTAGCGCACGCAGTAGCGATAGAAGCGCCAAACACTGAGAAGCAAAGAGGTGCCGAATTATGATGGACTACGTATGGGCTTTCGTGGTCGGCGGCGCGATATGTGTCGTTGGCCAGCTATTGTTCGACGTCGTAAAGCTTACACCGGCGCATACGATGTCATTGTTGGTCGTCACTGGAGCGGTAATGGATGCCGTCGGTTGGTACGATCCGCTTGTCGACTTCGCGGGGGCCGGAGCGACAGTGCCGATAACGAGCTTCGGCAACGCATTGGTTCATGGGGCTCTGTCGGAGCTGCAGGACGTAGGTTGGATAGGGGTTATTACCGGTATTTTCAGCATAACGAGCGCGGGCATTTCCGCGGCGATCGTATTTTCGTTTTTAGCCGCGTTAGTCGTTAAGCCGAAGGGTTGATCGGCGATAGCCTGCGAGCGAAACAGGTGATTCCATTATTTAACGGGAGTCACCTGTTTTGTGCTTTTCTTATCGTTCATGGGGTGGAAGGATCGTAAATATGTGCAAAATAGTTAGCATAACTGATTATTCTTATGGTATCCCTTACTTTTGTTTATGTCTTTCCCTTCTTTCCTAACCTACAATGAGGAGGCATTCAAACATTAAGGAGGGTTCGCTTTATGTTAAACAAAAAAACAATTACCGGGGTCTCGCTTGCCTTGACGATGCTATTATCCGCTTGCTCCAATGGCGCAAACGAACCAAGCAAAGAGAGCTCGGCATCGCAACCGGCGGCCTCGCCGTCCGCGGATAGCGGTAAGAAAGTCGAATTGCGCATGTCTTGGTGGGGTTCGGATGAGCGCCACGAAAAAACGCAAAAAGTCATCGAGCTGTTCGAGCAAAAAAATCCAGGCGTCAAAATCACGGGGGAATATTCCGGATTCGACGGATATATGGATAAGCTGAACACTCAGATTGCTGCGGGCAACGCCCCGGATTTGATCCAGATGGGCGGAAATATCAAAGAATACGTAGACAAAAAAGCATTGCTGGATTTGACTCCATATGTAGGCAACGTTCTAGTCTTGGACGATTTTAACGGCGGATACGTGAAAGCGGCTACTTTCGAAGAGAAGCTGTACGGCGTCACGCTAGGCGTTAGTTCAACCGCATTAATGTACAATGCGAGCATGTTCGAGAAAGCGGGCGTACCGCTTCCGACGGATACATGGACTTATGAAGACTTTAAAACCTCGACGACTCAAATTGCTCAGAAACTAGGCAAAGGTCATTACGGTTCGTACGATCTTTCCAGCGATGCGGCTTCGTTGGCTTCGTATTTGGGAAGTAACGGCAAAGAGTTATATCGCGACGGCGAACGCCATTTCGACAGCCAAGATATGATCAACTGGTTCACGATGTGGGATGAATTGCGTAAAGCGGGAGCTATCGTGCCTGCGGACGTTCAAGTAGCCAACCCTCCGACGGCCGTTGATAAATCCCTTATCGTTAAGGGACAAGTTGCCATTCAAAGCATGTCGGCATCCCAAATCTTCGGTTTCCAAGAGCTGACTCAGGATAAGTTGGCTTTGAGCATGTACCCGAACGGTTCGGCGGGCAGCGGAATGGTCCCTCCGATTTCCGGACAATTCATCACTTCGTATGAAGGAACTAAGCATCCTGAAGAAGTCGCGAAGTTCATTAACTTCATGGTGAACGACCCTGAAGCAGGCGTTATCCTTGGCAGTACAAGAGGCGTTCCGCCGGCAGGCAAAATTCGCGACGTATTGTCCGCGCAATCCACGCCGGTCGATAAAGTTCTTTACGATTACATCTCGCTAGTAAGCGATACGGCACCGGCCGTCGAGTATCAACAATTCCCGTTGGATAATGAATTCATTAAATTGTTGCAGTTAACGAGCGAGAAAATCGCGTTCGGAGCTCAACCGATCGATTCTTCCGTCAATGAATTCATGACCGAATTGGATAAATTGCTAGTCAAAGCAAAAGCGCAATAAACGTAACATCTAGAGAAAACGGAAGACCGGGAGCCCTTAGACGGCTCCCTCTTCCCTAAGATAGGAGAGCTAATCTTATGCAGAAATACAAAACCTATGCAGCCGGGTATTTGTTTCTGTTGCCATGGTTGATCGGCTTTATCTTGCTTTACTTAAGCCCGATCATCGCATCTTTGTATTTGTCCTTTACGAAGTATGACTTGCTTACGGCACCGAAATGGATCGGCTTCGAAAATTATAAGACGATGTTTACGGACGATTACCGTTTGGGAGATTCGATCAAGGTTACTTTTCAATACGTGTTACTATCGGTTCCTTTCCGTTTGGCGTTCGCGCTCGGACTGGCTATGTTGCTTAATCAAGGCATGAAGCTTCTTGGTTTATACCGAACGATCTATTACATTCCTTCCTTGCTTGGAGGAAGCGTCGCGATTTCCGTGTTGTGGAAACAAGTGTTCGACAAAGAGGGGATTTTCAATCAGGGTTTGTCATTTATCGGGATCGAGGGACCCAATTGGATAGCCGATCCGAAGTACGCGATTTATTCTCTGATCGGATTGTCCGTATGGCAGTTCGGGTCGGTCATGATTATTTTCTTGGCCGGACTTAAGCAAATCCCTCAAGAGTTATATGAAGCGGCTACCGTAGACGGTGCTAGCATTTTTCGTAAATTTTCGAAAATCACGATGCCTCTGCTTACGCCCGTCATCTTCTTTAATCTGACAATTACGTTGATCCAGTCGTTCCAAACGTTCACTAAAGCTTTCATTATAAGCAATGGTTCGGGCGGTCCGATCAATTCGACTTTGCTCTATTCTTTGTACTTGTATATTAAGGGCTTCACTTTCCTGGACATGGGATACGCCTCCGCAATGGCTTGGCTGTTATTGGTTATCATCGCAGCTTTCACCGGCTTATTGTTCCTGACCTCCCGTTACTGGGTTTACTATTCGGATGGGAGGAATTAATCGATGGCAATTAATCGACAGTTCAAAACAGCCCTGTTTCATGTAATCGTGCTGGGATGCGGGCTCTTGATGCTATATCCGGTATTCTGGTTGATCAGCAGCTCCGTGAAACCGACTACGGAAATCTTTACGTCTAAAGGTTTGTGGCCTTCCTCGATTACGTTCGAGCATTATTCCCAAGGCTGGAACGGGTTACGCAACATTCAATTCGGCCGGTTCTTCCTTAATTCCATTTTATTGTGCGTAGTCGCGGTCATCGGGACGGTACTCAGTTCTTCTATGGCGGCCTTTTCGTTCGCGCGTATCGACTTTCCGTTGAAAAACCTGCTTTTCGCGTTGATGCTTGGTACGATCATGCTACCGGGACATGTTACGCTGATTCCCCAATATATTATGTTTCATGAGATCGGATGGGTAGATACTTACCTGCCTCTGATGACGCCGAAATTCGTCGGGGACGCTTTTTTCGTGTTCTTGATCGTGCAATTTATTCGGGGTATTCCTAAAGAATTGGACGAGAGCGCTAAGATCGACGGTTGCGGCTGGTTTACGCTCTATTTCCGCATCATTATGCCGCTTAGCCTGCCTGCGTTGATGACCGCCGCGATCTTCACGTTCATGGGCACATGGGATGATTTCTTCGGTCAACTGATCTACTTGAGCGATATTAAGAAATTCACCGTTCCGCTAGGCTTGCGCCTCTTCCTGGATTCCAGCGGCAGCTCTAACTGGGGAGCCGTGTTCGCAATGTCCGTCCTGTCCATCGTTCCTAGTCTTGTCATCTTCTTCCTGGGTCAGAAATACTTCACCCAAGGCATCGCGACAACCGGATTGAAAGGTTAAAATAGGATTATGATTGTAAATTAACTTTTCAAAAAGAGGACTGTACGAAATGCGACATCTGGTGAAATATCCGACAAAACTTTTTACGCTTATGGTGCTTTGTTTCATCGGCTTTAATAGCCTTCTATTGCTAGTATCGGGCATTGTGTATTATGAGACGTATTCTAAGATTGCCTACCGCGAAATCCGGGAAACCAAAAAAGAGCTGCTCGACGAGACATCCCAGAAGCTCTCGAATTACGTGGCGGGCATTCAAGATACGGCCCGATTCTTAGTGACGAACACGATGGTACAACAAAGCCTGTCGGAAGCGCCGGATAGCGAGTACGACTTCGTAACCAAGAGTCGGCAGTTATATGAAGAATTTCAAAAGCTTGCGACAGTTAAAGAAGGTTTGCATTCAATTGAATTGTACACGGATTGGTTAAAAGGCTATCCGGCATTTTTGGGTCAATTCATGCATCCGATGGACGAAGCGGACAAGCAAGGTTGGTTGGGACGCATGGACAGCACCGACGGGTTCTGGATCGCTTCCCACGACTATGGAGTTTCAGGCAACGTTCGGATGGTCAGTTACGTTTATCGAATTATTGGCCACAGGGGAGAAATTCTGGGAATCGTGAAGCTCAATATTCCCGACAAAAAATTGTTCGAAATTTTGAATAAGCGCGATGCGCTTAAGGATAGCGCCAACTATTACGTGGTATTGGACTCCGGCGGTAATTATATCGCATCCGTGCTGCCTGAGGGCGTCGAAGTCATCGATGACGTAGATGCGATGGTACGCGAAGTATCGGCAACGAAATACAGCGTTATTGAATCGGACCAGAATTCACAGTACTGGATGCTCATGCAATTGATTTCCAAAGACGTGCTCAAGCAAAGCGGCAAAGAAGTTCGGATACTCATTATCGGACTGTTGCTCGGGCTGATCGTGCTATCTATTCCGATCGCTCTATGGGTGTCAAGGAAATTGACTTCTCCGATATACGGAATTGTCGAGGGCATGCGCACCGTGGAAAAAGGCGATTTCAACGTCCGGATGGGTGCGTCGGGCATACAGGAATATCTTCATCTTACGACTCATTTTAATCGGATGGTACATCGGTTAAAGGCGTTGATCGGACAATTGAATCAGGAACATCGCGATCGTCGGGAAGCGGAAATTCAATTGTTGCATGCTCAGATCAAGCCCCATTTCCTATATAACACGTTGGATTTGATTCACTGGCGAGCTCTGGATTACAATGCGTACGAAATTAGCCAGATGGTTCAACAATTGTCCAAGCTGTTTCGTATCGGACTAAGCAATGATAAGTGGTATGTTCCCATGAGGGACGAGTTGGCTCATGCCCGTTGTTATATGGCTATTCAGGAATATCGGCAAAATTTCAGCATCGAATACGTCGAGAGCGTGAAGAGCGATCTGCTTGACGTGATCATCCCGAAAATCGTGCTTCAGCCTTTCTTGGAAAATGCGGTCATTCATGGGTTTCAACATCGGAGCTACGAGAAAGCGGTTATTCAGGTTGTCATTGAACAACGGGAAGAAGCAGGAAACCAACAGTTAATCATCGCGATTACCGATAACGGAAGCGGGTTGCCGGAAGGGTTCGATATTCAGACGACCGGAGGAATCGGAATTCGTAATGTCATAGACAGGATACAATTGTATTGCGGTCCGAAGTACGGAGTGCGAGTCGCTCCGGGGGAACGGGGGGGCACGCAGGTGATCATGAATTTGCCGCTGATTAACCATGAGGCGGAAATGGAGCAACTGACAAGGAGCCTATCCCATGAATACGATTCTCTTGGTTGATGATGACGATTATGTAATTAATGGACTGCTAAAACATATTCCATGGAAGGACATGGGCGTAAGTATAGTCGGTACGGCAGCAGACGGAATGGAGGGGTTGAGTAAATTCCGCGAGCTGCGGCCGGATTTCGTTATTACGGATATCTATATGCCCGCGATGGACGGCTTCCAGTTAACCGAAGCGATTCATGACATCGACCCGGACGTTCCGGTAGTCATCTTAAGCGGGTACGATGATTTGGCGAACGCGAGGAAAGCGGTATCTACGGGAGTGAATCACTTCCTGCTCAAGCCGCCCAGCATTTCGGAGATCGAGTTCGTCGTACGCGAGGTTCTGCAACAACTGAACGAGTCCCAAGAGCAAGACGAATTGCTGTCCAGCTATTTGCAGCAGCAAGATATCGTGCGTAAATCGATGAAGGACGCTTTCTTCCGGGATTTGTTGTCTACGCGGTATCGGCCTGAGGAGTTGCCGGACAATAGAATCGCGTTTATGGGTTTGCCCGAACAGTCGTCCGTCCAGGCGTTGACGCTTAGTCTCGTGAGGTCGGACGTCTTCGCGCGAAGAGAAGAACGCGATTGGCAACTGTTGCGTTTCGGAACGGGGAACATCATTCGCGAAATGCTGAACGCCCAATTAGGCAGCCAACCGGATCTGTCCGCGGAAGTGCTGGAATATTCCGATCAAGAATTCGTGATCATTTTTCTAGGTGCTCCGCCACAGGAAGATGAGAGTCAACAATTGCAGCAATTCATCGTCAACTTATCGGATGAAATATTGGAAAACATTCTTCAGTTTATGAAGCTCTCCGTGCTGGCGGGGCTCGGCACCGTTCGCGCCGGTTATCATGAATTAATGGATTCCTACCTGGAAAGCCGCTATGCGGTAGAGATCGCGGAAATGAACGAGTGGAACCGGGTATACGTCTATGCGGATTCCACCGAAACGGAGCCGGGTAAAGTTGTCTCGATGGATTCGGTTCGCTATTTGCACGATGCTATTTTTCAAAAACAATGGCAGAACGCCCATGAGCTATGGAATCGGCTGGCCAAGGAAATGGCGGGCGGCAACGTATCTCTTCCGGTATGCAAAGGGGTTTGCTCCGGGATCGCAAGCGCCTTGTGGATAGCTACGCAAACTTCCGACATGCAGGAGGAAACGTCGGGTCCGGGTCTCGAAGACCTGTTGCTCAAATTAAACCGGTCCAGCTCCGCCAGGCAAATGCTGGAGGGGATGGACGATGCGATAGCGCGTCTGATCGCTCTGAACCGGGACGATCAGGTCGGCAAAAAGAGCAATGCGTTGGTCGAACGAGTAATTAAGGAATATATAGAAAAATGTTATCACGAGGATATTTCTTTAGAACAAATCGCGGCGAATCTCCACGTGAACCGGAATTATTTGAGTCAACTGTTCAAACGGGTTACCGGCGAACCGTTCGTAACCTATTTCAACAAATATCGAATCCGCAAAGCGATCGAATTGATCGGCACGGGAAAATACATGGTTTACGAAATCAGCGAGAGGGTAGGCTTTCAGAATTCTACTTATTTTAGTCAGGTGTTCAAATCGATTACCGGGTACAGCCCGTCCGAATATAATCGCTAACGCATCGGACAAAGGAGCGTAAGCATATGGCCACAGTATTGCAGAAATTGCGGGACAAGGATTCGCAAGGCATATCGATGCAGCGGAACTCTAATATCGCTCAGTCGTTTCAAGCTGAATTTGCCCGCTTGGGCGTTAAATTCGCTTCTTCGCCCGCTCGATTGGAGAAAGTATTCGATCACGCCGTCGCCAAACTCGGGGATTGCATCAAGCCGGACGGCCAGGGTAGGCCTATCCTGCAGGAAGGAGGCGTCTATCACGGTTGCTGGCTGGAAAGCACCGGTACGATCAATGCGGAAATTTTGGCGCGATATTGCCCGGACACGGCTCAGTCCACGTTCGCGCAGTTTGCCGAGCTGCAGCGCGAGGATGGCTTGATTCCGTATAAAGTGACGGCGGACGGCGCCGTCTTTAAGCAAATTCAATTGGTCACGCCTCCGGCCAGGAGCGCGTGGAATCACTATATGTTGAACGGGCGGGATCGCGTTTTCTTGAACAAAATGTATACATCGCTTGCGCGGTTCGACGACTGGCTGGCGCAGTATCGCGATACGAGAGGTACGGGATGCGTGGAAGCATTCTGTACGTTCGATACCGGGCACGACTTGTCGCCGCGATTCTGGCACGTGCCGGATACGCCGGAGCAGGACGATCCTAAGCGTTACGATCCGCATTCGCCGATCTTGCCGCTGCTCGCCCCGGATCTAACGGCAAGCGTGTATTGCAGTCGGAGTTACTTGTCCCGGATGGCTCGCGAACTAGGGCAGGACGACATAGCCCAAGTATGGAAAAACAAAGCCGCCGCGACGCTGCGAAGTCTGAACGCTCATTGCTTGGATGAGTCGGACGGCTTCTTCTATGACGTGGACAACAACGGTAGGTTTAATCGTATTCAGTCCGACGTCCTCTTGCGCGTGCTTGCCTGCGAGGTCGGAGACGACGATTTCTTCGCTTCTTCGCTATCACGTTACTTGCTGAATACCCGTAAATTTTTCGCAAAATACCCGTTAACGTCGATCGCCATGGATGATCCCCGCTTCGATCCGTTTACGAGCTACAACACGTGGGGCGGCGCCGTTAATTTCTTAAGCTTGATCCGGGCTCCGCATGCCTTCGAAAGTCATGGACGTCATGTGGAGCTCACCTGGATTATGCAACCGATTATTTCCGCGATCTCGCGGATGACCCGATTCGGTCAATGTCTGAGTCCTTGGACGGGCGAAGAAGGATATACCGAGACTTATTCTCCGGCGATTTTGTGCGTTCTGGATTATATCGAGCGGTTGAGCGGTATCGTGCCGACGCCGGATGGCGAGCTCTGGTTTACAGGTTTGCTTCCGCAGACGTTGGACCATGGACAAAAGTTAGCGGATGAAACGGCGTATTGCCGAACCGTAGACGGAATCGGATTTGAACTTCATAACACGCGGTCGGAATGCTCGATCTATCAAGACGGCCGATTGAAATACCGGTTTCCCGCAGGCGTTCGGATCGCTACCGATCGCTCGGGGCTATTGCGCAACATTGTCGGCATGTCCGTTCGACCGGTCGAAGGAATCGTTCGGTTGGAGGAACGGGAGATCCCGTTTCGCATCGCGGGCAACGAGGTTTTACGATTCGAAGAAGGAAGTTTCGTAATCGAATCGGCTCCGGGCGTCATCCTCCCGACCTATGAATAGCTTATCAGGAAAGGAAAGATTATCGTGGCGTTGACCAAAGAACAAATTCAGATGCGCGATCCATTCGTACTCAAGCAGGAAAGCGAAGGGTGCTATTATTTATATGGTTCTACCGATCCGAACATCTGGAAGGGCAAGGCGATCGGATTCGACGTTTACAAGAGTCGGGACTTGGAAGATTGGGAGGGACCGTTCCCCGCTTTTCGCCCCGAACCCGATTTCTGGTCCGATACGAATTATTGGGCTCCGGAAGTTCATGCTTACGACGGCAAATATTATATGTTCGCTACATTCAAAGCGGAAGGCGTATGCAGAGGTACGCAAATTTTGGTTGCCGATCAACCTGTAGGCCCATTTATTCCCCATAGCGATGGGCCGGTGACTCCCCATGATTGGGAATGCTTGGACGGTACCTTGTATGTCGACGAAGACGGTACGCCATGGATCGTCTTCTGCCATGAGTGGGTACAAGTCAAGAACGGAACCGTCTGCGCGTCACGTTTATCTCCTGAATTAGACCGGGCGATCGGAGAGCCGATCTTGCTCTTCTCCGCGCTAGATGCGTCATGGGTCGATGCGGTTAAGGGAGGAGCGGGTTACGTCACCGACGGGCCCTACGCTTATCGTTGCAACAATGGCGAGTTGCTGCTCTTATGGTCGAGCTTCCGGCAAGGACGTTACGCGCAAGGGATCGCTCGATCGGTATCCGGCGGAATTCTCGGTCCATGGGTTCAGGAGCCCGAGCCGATTTACGAGAACGATGGCGGTCACGGCATGATTTTCCGAACGTTCGAGGGGAAAATTTTGTTGACTCTGCACGCTCCGAACAGCACGCCGGACGAGCGTCCCGTCTTTATCGAGCTTGCGGAAGAGGATGGGCGGTTAAGATACGTATAGTTTTTCGTTGATTGTGCTTAGGGCAATCCATTGTCATCCATTGGTGACTATTGGATTGTCCTATTTTTTGCGGTCGCCGTTGACGGTGGAGGTTTGGCTGTTTTACTATTGATTTTTGGAAGAAACTAAAATTTACGATCCCATCCAAATTCAGGTATAATAAAAAAAGGACTATATAAATACATCAAAGTAGATTCCATAGGAGGAACGAGAATGGATCATCATGCCGCGATGCAACTACTAGATCAAATTAGACGAAATATGGAATCGTGTATTTACGGAAAGAAAGAAGAAATCGCCTCCATGCTTACCGCGATGCTTGCCGGCGGTCATGTGCTCATCGAAGACGTACCGGGCACGGGAAAAACCCAAATGGTTAAAGCGCTGGCCCTGTCGATAGGCGGCGTGTTTCATCGCATTCAGTGCAATCCGGATTTATTGCCTACCGATATAACGGGCGTTTCTATCTATCATCCTAAACTTGAACAATTCGTATTTAGACCCGGCCCGGTAATGGCCAATTTGTTGCTTGCCGACGAGATCAACCGGGCAACGACGAAGACGCAATCCGCTTTGCTGGAAGCGATGGAAGAACGGAGAGTATCCGTTGACGGGGAAACGCATATCCTTCCTCATCCTTTTATGCTGTTCGCTACGCAAAACCCGATAGAATTCGAAGGGACATATAGTTTGCCGGAAGCGCAGTTGGATCGTTTCTTGATGAAAATCAAACTCGGTTATCCAGACGAAGCATCGGAGAAACGTCTTGTTCTAGAGCCGGGCGCAAGCCGCGCGGCCGAATCGTTGAAGGCCGTCGCTACGGTTGACGACGTTTCCCAGATGCAGCGGTTGGCGGAGGCCATCCATTTGGAAACGACCGTCGCCGATTATTTGATTGCCTTGATCCGCGGAACTCGTCAGCATTCGGCGGTGTTGCTCGGCGCAAGTCCCCGGGCCGCGGTTGCGCTTGCTTCCGCCTCTAAAGCCTATGCGTTCCTTAATCATCGCGCTTTCGTATTGCCGGATGACGTCAAGGCAATGGCGCCGCTCGTACTAAGCCACAGATTGCATCTGCGCTCGGAAGCCAGGATGCAGGGCGTTACGACGGTACAAGTACTGCAGGACGTTCTGCGGCTGTTGCCGGTGCCCGTAGGAATGGAGCGATAATCATGTCGCGCCTGTATTTACCGCGTGCGTGGTGGTTAAGCGCCATTCTATATGCAGTCGCTCTCTGTTATTTATTGTTTCAGGGCGGCAAAACTTCGCTCATGCTATTCGTAATCTTAAACGCGCTCGGAGCCTATTTAATGCTCGGTCGCTGGAGCGGAATCGGCGGCGTGCAAGGCATGCGGATAACGGACTCGGGAGAAGGCAACTCCGCTCTTCTGACCGCCGGGATGAGACTAAAGGTTAAGCTGCGCATGCAGATTCCCGGATTCTGGCCATTGCCTTACGTCATCGTTAGAGAGAAATTGGTCCGTTCCACCGGCGGAGAATCTCAGTTGTACGAAATGTCCTTCGTCCCGGATTACAAGCGCCGGGGAGAAGTTCATTTTGAGACGGCTCCGCTTAGAAGAGGCAGATACCAATTCCATAAAACCGACTGTTCGACGAGAGATATTTTCGGATTGTTCGAGCATAAAGGCTCTTTCGCCCAACCGCTACATCTCCAAGTGTTGCCGCGAACGATAGCGTTGAAGGACTGGCGTTTATTCCGCAGATCGCAGCGCGGGGTGTTCCAGCATACGTTCACTTCGTTGTGGGCAAGAGAGACGACGCAGATCGACGGGGTAAGGGAATACATCCACGGGGATCGGCTTTCGCGGATTCATTGGAACGCAACCGCCAAGACCGGGCAATGGAAATCGAAAGAATTCGAGAGAGAAGCGCTACCCCGCGTCGTATTCGTGCTGGATCGCAATCTTTCTTCCTATTCCGTAGCGGACCATTTCGAGCTCGCCGTATCGGTGGCTGCGTCTCTGCTTGAATTAACGATCGCGAAAGGAATGCCGCTCGGCTTCGTCTCTTCGGGAGAGACTTCCTACTGGTTCGGCGAAGGCCGAACGCCCGTCTCCCGGGATGAGGTTCTCCAGCATCTCGTAGACGTTGAAGCGGACGGCACGAAATCGCTTGGGGACGTATTATGCCAAGTCGCGGAGAGATACGAACCCGGCATTCATATCGTGATCATTGGGTCGTCTACGGACGATCAGACGGTCGGGGCTATGAGCACCCTTGAGAGCAGGAGAATGGTGCCAAGCGTCATTCATATATCGGATAAGCATCCGTCGGCGGAAGAAGCCGGAAAACTTAGGCAATGGCAAACGTTGTGCCAGTCCAAGCAATGGGAGTTTTGTACGGTTTCCCAGCTTGAGAAGCTGCCGTTGGCATTAGGGGCGGTGACGGCATGAAATTGCGGGTATCCGGACAATTCTGGCGTCGCCTAGTTCTGGAGCGCCTTCATAGGATTTTGGCGCTCGTTATCGTATTGCAACTCATTCAATGCTTTTCCGACTATTGGTGGGAAGAAACGTATTCGATTATATACGGCGTATTAACGGTAACGGCGGTTACGGAATTGTTGATGTCCCGACTATTCGGCATCCGAATCGTCGTTCAAATCGCTTCAATCATTGGCATGATATTGTGGAAAATGCCTGTAGAATGGCGTGGTTGGCCCGAAAGCTGGAGAAGCTGGGGCAATATCGGCGATTTTATCTCGTTTCACGCTTCGGAGCTGCACCCTTTCTTCGAATTGGCTCTCGGGGTCGTTGCCGCTGTCCACGTTCTGGCATGGTTGGGTACGAGGCGGGTAGGTGCCATTATCGTCGTCGTACTGTCTATCGCCGTCATGGCGACCGTCGATTCGTTCTTTCCGCTGGAATTGTGGCACAATATTGCCTGGATCGTTACAGCCGGTCTCGCCTGGCTTGTCATTCTTCATCTTAGACAACTTCAGGTCAGACATCCGGATAGTTGGGAAGCGATGGCCGAAAGGCCGCTCGATATCGCGTTCCCCGCTGTTATCATCATTACGATCGTGCTTCTAGCCGGTGTCTTAATGCCGCGGGCTCCCGTCATTCTCGAAGATCCTTATACGATCTGGACGGAAGCGCAGGGACGCGAGGTACCCGTCTTCTCGGGGGAGGGCGGCGTCCAGAAGGTTAGCTCGTCCGGCAGTAAAGGCTCCTCGTTATCCGGGTACAGCAGGGACGATCGCAAAATCGGCGGAGGGTTTCAATTCGACTACTCTCCGGTTATGACGATAACGACGTCGCAACGCAGCTACTGGAGAGGCGAGACGAAGACAATCTATACGGGCAAAGGCTGGGGGGATCTCAAGAATCCCGAGCTCGTTCCCGCGGGGATCGGAGATCCGGAGGATGTTCCAACGCTGGAACTTACGCCGCCTAGAGCCGAAGGCCTTAAGACGGTCGAAGTCGTTCAGACCGTAAAGATCGAACGGAAAGGCAAGCTTCCCGTGCTGTTCGCAGCCGGACCGGTATCGTCCGTCATCGAGCTGAAGAGCGACAACAACAACGGCCTCAGATGGAATCCGCTAGAGTGGGAGCTGCGGTGGGGGAAATCGTCGACCGTTCAATCGTACTCGGTCGTTTCGCAAGTCGCGGTTCTTGACGAGAAGGCATTAAGAGAGCTTGCTCCGTCTTCGGGTAGCAGTCTTGATCTCGCTCCTTACCTCCAATTGCCGGACAGCTTACCGGAGCGGGTCCGGGATCTGGCCAAGGAGCAAACGAACGGTTTAACGAACGATTACGATCGGGCGAAGAAGCTTGAGCAATATTTGAAAGAAACGTTCCCTTATACGAATACGCCGGATGTCACCCGTCAGACGAATCGGACGAACGGCGATATCGTGGATGCTTTCTTGTTCGAAATTCAAGAAGGCTATTGCGATTACTTCTCGACCTCGTTCGTCGTCATGGCTCGTTCGATCGGATTGCCGACAAGATGGGTCAAAGGTTACTCTACCGGTTATGATCCTTCCGTCTTGGAGCGCGCTCGCTTCGGCGGGCCGGATGAAGCTCCCGATCCTACTGGAGCGGGTACTTATACGGTCCGTAACGCGGACGCGCATTCCTGGGCAGAGGTTTATTTCGAAGGATACGGCTGGATTCCGTTCGAACCGACCTCCGGGTTTTCCGTACCTCAACCGTTACCGGAAGGGGAAGTGCTGCAACCGAGTACCGAAGTCGTTGAGGAAGTAACTCCAGCGGAAACGGGAACGGTGGAAAAGAACAAAGATTGGATCGTTCCTGCAGGCGCTCTCGGCGTTGTCCTGATTATCGTTGCTATCGTATTCGTCGGTTACAGAAGCAAACGCGCGAAGAAGTTATGGGATCGCATTCGTCATAAGGGGAGCACGCCTAATCAAAGAGTCGTACGAGAGATGGAGAAACTATTGTCCTTCCTCCAACGCCAAGGATTGCGCAGGGAATCGCACGAGACCATCAGAGAAACGTTTAATCGATGGGGGAATAAGTTCTCCTCGCTGCGTAATGAATTCGACGGAGCGTTAACGACGTTCGAGAAGGCGCGTTACGGACATGATAACGGGAATAGCCAACTGCTTCATGAGTTTACCGATGTGGCTACTAAAATCCGTAAAGCATTATAGTGGTAGTAAATTTAGTGGAATAAGCCGCACGGATTGAAGTAACGTTGAGACAAAGGGAAGGCACGGGCTGCCCGTGCTTTCCCGTTTTTTTTGCAAGAAACGAACCTAAAAGGTTAAAAATCCTAGGCCTCAATCCTCATCCGATCGCTCGTCACAAACGCGTACCGCCATCTTCGGGACGGCGAGTACGTTTTACTTAGTCAGTGGGGGTGTGGTATATTTTGAGGAAGATTAGCCGTTAACAGACAGGAGTTAATAATCAAGATGTTCAAGCGTTTGCTTCCCGATCAAATCGTAAATACCGTTTTTGATATTGATTTGGATGAATTGAAAACAAGAGGAGTCCGCGGCATTATTACGGATCTCGATAACACCCTAGTGGGCGCCAAAACCCCGCTTGCCACTCCCCAACTGGTCGGTTGGTTGGATATCGTCAAGGAACGGGGTTTTAAAGTTGTCATTCTTTCCAATAACAATAAGACGAGAGTGGGGAAATTCGCCGATCCGCTCGGTATTCCGTTTATTCCCGCGGCGCGCAAGCCGGCCGGAGCTGCCTTTCGTCGCGCACTGAGTTTGCTGAAACTGGATCCTGGACATACCGTTGTCATAGGCGATCAAATGCTCACCGATGTGCTGGGAGGACGGCGCGCGGGACTGCATACGATTCTGGTGACGCCGATCGCTCCGAGCGAGGAAGGCTGGGCGACGCAAATCAATAGGCGGATAGAGAAGATCGCTCTAGCCAGATTGCGAAGAAAAGGGCTATGGCCGGATAAGGGAGAACGTAAATCATGATAGCAGAACAACAGAAGCCTCCTCGTTGCGCAGGCTGCGGAATACCGCTTCAAAGCGAAGACCAGAGACGACCGGGATACGTGCCGGCTTCTTCCATCGATAAGGAAGAGGCGGTGTGCCAACGCTGTTTCCGGATCAAAAATTATAATGAAGCCTCTTCCGTCGCGGTGGATCAGGACGAGTTTCTTAAATTGCTGGGCGGAATCGCATCGACGGACAGCTTAGTCGTTCATATCGTAGACTTATTCGATTTTCAAGGCAGTTTAATTTCCGGCTTGCAGCGCTTCGTCGGTCAAAATCCGATTCTTCTTGTCGTGAATAAGATCGATTTATTGCCGCCGGTTACGAACTGGAACAGATTACGGAATTGGGTGCAGAAACAAGCGCGCGAGGAAGGGCTGAAAGTCGCCGACGTCGTGTTGTGCAGCGCCCGCAAAAATATCGGCTTCGACCGCGTCGTAGAAGCCGTGAATACGTATCGTCAGAACAAGGACGTCTATGTCGTCGGCGCGACTAACGTCGGCAAGAGCACGTTAATCAATCGTCTGATCTCCGATTATAGCGATCTGAAGCGCGAGCTCACCGTCTCCCGTTATCCGGGAACGACGCTCGATGCCGTTCATATTCCGCTTGACGACGGCAAAAGCATCATCGATACGCCGGGGATCGTCTACGCATGGCGAATGTCGGAAATCATTCCGCGCAAAGACTTGGCGGCTCTGTTGCCGGATAAACCGCTTAAACCGTTAACGTATCAACTAAATGAAAAGCAATCGTTGTTTATGGGGGCGTTGGCTAGGTTCGACTTCTTGGAAGGGGAACGCCAATCGTTCACGGTCAACATGTCGAGCGGACTTACCGTTCATCGGACGAAGCTTGAACGGGCCGACGAATTGTACGAACAGCATAGAGGCGTTATGCTAAGTCCTCCTAGCACGGAGGATCTGGAAACCTTCCCGGCATGGACCCGCCATCGTCTGAGAATTCCGCCGAATACGAAGCAAGATATCTTCATCTCCGGATTAGGGTGGATTCAAGCGAACGGCAAATCGGGAGCGGTCGTAGACGTACACGCTCCGCGCGGAATTAAAGTGATGCTGAGGGAAAGCATCCTTTGAACTACCTTTTATAGTCAATTACCTCTTCGGGAGAGAGAGGAGTAATGCCTCGATGGACAGTAATACCGTATTATTCGGAGTCATAGGCGATCCCATCCGCCATTCTAAATCGCCTATCATGTTGAATCGCGCTTTTCGGGAGCGAAACGTCAACGGAGCCTACGCGGCTTTTCACGTCAAACCGAATCAATTGGAGAATGCGATCGCGGGAGTTCGGGGATTAGGATTCAGAGGGTTAAATGTTACGATTCCGCACAAGATCGAAGTTATGGCGTATCTCGACGAGATCAGCGAAGGCGCGAAAGCGGCCGGCGCCGTTAACACGATCGTCAACGACAATGGCCGATTGATCGGATATAACACGGACGGTATCGGATACGTTCGTTCCTTGAAGGAAGAAGCCGAACCGGACATAGCCGGTAAAACGATCGTCGTATTAGGTGCCGGAGGCGCGGCTCGAGGCATTCTCTGGGCGTTAGCCCAAGAGAATCCAGCGGCGATCCTAATTGCCAATCGTACGGAATCGAAAGCAAAGGAGCTTGCCGCGTCGTTCTCTCCGGATTATCGGATATCGTCGCTCCCTTGGGGCGATCTTCGGGCAGCGTGCTCGAACGCGGATATCGTCATCAATACGACTTCCGTCGGAATGTCGCCGAACGTCAACGAGCTTCCGATTGATCCGACATGGCTCAAGTCAGGCTCGGTCGCAAGCGACCTGATCTACAATCCCCTTAAGACCGCGTTCTTGCTGCAAGCAGAGCAGGTCGGTTGTAAGATCCACAGCGGTCTGGGCATGTTCATCTACCAGGGCGCTTACGCCTTCGAATATTGGACCGGCCAGCCAGCCCCGGTGGAAGCGATGCGCGAGGTCGTTCTTGAGTCGTTTGTAAAATAGGTTTTGTATGAGAAAAGAATATTTGATTTTGAACTCTTTGAGATTCTTGGAAGGGTGGAGAAATAGGGATTGGTACGGAGAGTTTACGTCCGCCTTTAAAATCGAGTTGTACCCGCATATTAACAAGCGGCGGAGTGCCAACCCTTTTTCGTAATCCTGACATTAAGAATCTAGAGTCTCAGCGCTATTTTCACAATAGAAAGCAGGAAAATTAATGTTAACAGGAAAACAAAAACGCCACCTTAGATCGCTCGCCCATCACCTTACCCCGATTTTCCAAGTCGGCAAGGGCGGCGTTAACGACAATCTGATTCGCCACATCGAAGAAGCGATCGAAGTACGCGAGCTAATCAAAATATCCGTGCTGACGAATAACGACGACGACCCGCGTGAAATTGGAGCGGAGCTTGCCGAGAAATCGGGCTGCGAGCTGGCGCAAGTCATCGGCAAAACGATCGTTTTATACAAGGAATCCAAAGACCACAAGCAGATCGTGTTACCACGCAAATAAGGATCGGAAGGACTTAGGGCCAATGCGTAAAATCGGTTTGCTCGGCGGAACTTTCGACCCCGTCCATAACGGCCACTTGCTGGCAGCCCAAGCCGCCCTTGAGTCGGCCAATCTGGAGGAAGTCTGGTTTATTCCTACGAATACGCCCCCGCATAAGCCGCAACCCGGTGCAGATAGCGGCATGCGCCGCCGGATGCTTGAAGAGGCGATCGCCGGCAATCGGAATTTCAAGCTCAACGAAATCGAGCTGCAGCGCGAAGGTACGTCCTATACGATTGAAACGGTGACCGCGCTGCAACAACAACATCGAAACTTGATGTTCTATTGGATCGTCGGTTCCGATATGGTAAAGGACTTGCCGAATTGGCGGCAAATCGATGAACTTGCTGAACGATTAACGTTCATCGGCCTTGAACGACCGGATCAGCCGGGCGATGAGGAACAGCTGCCCGACTTCATTCGGAATCGGCTTCAGAGGGCAGCGATGCCTCCGATGGGCATTTCGTCCACCGATATCCGGCGAAGGGTCAAAGAAGGACGTTCGATTCGTTATATGTTACCGGACTCGGTCGCCGAATTCATCCAAAGGAATGGCTTATATGAATCTTGAATCTTTAAGGGAAGCTACCCGCCAGCAGATGCCCGAGAAAAGATGGAAGCATACGCTCGGGGTCGTCGAGACGGCGATCAAGTTGGCTAAGCGTTACGGCGGAGACGAGAGGAAGTCCGAGCTGGCGGCGCTATTGCACGATTACTCCAAAGCATGGGCGATCGATCGGATGGAAACCATTATACGCGAACAGAACCTGTCTCCCGACTTGCTCGTATTCGATAAGGAGCTGTGGCATGCGCATGTAGGCGCTTGGGCGGTTGAGGCCGAGCATGGCATTACCGATGATGAGGTTCTGGACGCGATTCGTTACCATACATCCGGACGCGTAAACATGACGAAGCTGGACAAAATCGTTTGTTTAGCGGATTATATAGAACCGGGGAGAGATTTTCCGGGCGTGAACAAGTTGCGGGAGCTAGCCGAGTTTAGCTTGGAGGAAGCGCTCATCTCGGCTTTCGGTTCGACGATAGCTGTACTGGCGGAGCGGGGAAAACGTATTTTTCCGTTAACGGTACTGGCAAGGAACGATCTCATTGTGCAATTCAAACAAGCGAATCAATAAAATAGATAACGGAGGCTGAGACATGGCAGGAAGCTCGGAACAATTGTTGAAAGCGGTACTTAACGCGGCGGAAGAAAAGAAAGCTCACGATGTCGTGGCTTTGAACTTGCAAGGTATCTCGCTGATCGCGGATTATTTCGTGATTTGCCACGGGAATTCGGATACGCAAGTAATGTCCATCGCGACGGAAATTCGGAAAAGCGCGGAGCTTAGCGGCAAAAGAGTACGTCTAGAGGGTATGGATACCGCGAGATGGGTGCTTGTTGATATGGGAGATGTCGTGGCGCACGTATTCCATCGCGACGAGCGGGAGTATTACCACCTGGAACGTCTATGGTCCGATGCGAAGGCAGTTGAATCCGTATGAATTTGACCGCTGGTACTTTGCAGCGATTATGGGTTCGAAGAGAGATTTCTCCTTATGGCTGGTTTCTCGGATTCGGTCCCGAAGAAGGTCCCGAAGTTCATCTACCTTACGGGGAAGCCGTCGGAAATCGGCCTGAAGTAGATACGGAAATCGAAGTGTTTCTGTTTCACGACGACAAGGAGCGCATAACAGCAACCTTGCGCAAGCCACTGATCGTATTGGGTGAAATGGCTAAGCTTGAAGTCGCGGATTTCCATCCTCATTTCGGCTTTTTTCTAGAGATGGGAATCGGTCGTCAATTGTTGTTGCCGATGAAGCAATTTCCTCCCGAGCGCAGAAACGTGTGGCCCCAGAAGGGCGACGAGCTATTCGTCGTCATGAAGCAGGATAAGGAAGGACGCATGCTCGCTCGCTTAGCGAAGATCGATGATTTTTCCCCGCATATCTTCCGGGCTCCGACCTCGTGGCTTAATCAAATGCGCGAAGGCTGGGTTACGGACGTCTTTCGCGATGGCGTGTTTACTTTGGTAGACGGCGGATTGATCGGTTTAGGGGCGCTAGGTTATATCAACGACGCATCCATGACGCACCCGCTTCGGATCGGTCAGAAGTTTTGCGGCAGGGTCACGCAGGTTAGGGAAGACGGAAGGGTTTCCCTAAGCATTCGGGCAAGCAAAGAAGTCGGACGTCTGGAAGACGCGGATCGTATTCTGGCTTTCATTAAGGAACGACCCGGCGGAGCAATGCCGTATTCCGATCAGACGAGCGCAGAAGACATCCAACGCCGTTTCCAGCTTAGCAAATCGGCGTTCAAGAGGGCGCTGGGCAAGCTGATGAAGGAAGGCCTAATCGTTCAGAAGGGAAATTGGACGCATTTGGTTACGACAGAGGAGCAATCCGAGGATCGGCCGAAGACGGAAAACGAACAAACGGAGGCTTAGCTTTCGGGAGACATTTGACGGAGACTGGGGAGACAAGCATGCGTACATACCGGCAGTTCGCTGCGGTATACGACCGACTGATGGAGGAAATGCCGTATTCCGAATGGATGAGCTTCGCTCGTCGTTGCTGGGATAAATACGGCGTTCCCAAGACGGTCGTGGATCTCGGCTGCGGAACGGGGAATATGACGATTCCGCTTGCCCGTTCGGGCTTCAGCGTATTCGGAATCGATATTTCTTCGGAGATGCTGTCCGTTGCGCGAAGCAAATGGGACGAGCCGGTTACCCGCGGCGGATACCGCGACGAGCCGGGAACGATCCGATGGCTTCAGCAGGATATGCGGGATTGGGAGCTTCCTCACTCGGCGGACGCGGTGATCAGCTTCTGCGATTGCTTGAACTATTTGACGGAGCCGCAAGACGTAACCGCCACGATTCGTCAAACTTATCAAGGGTTGACTCCGGGAGGCTTGTTCATGTTCGACGTTCATTCTCCGCGGCAATTGGAGAGTTATGCTGAAGAGCAGCCGTTCGTATACGACGAGAAGGACGTAGCCTACTTGTGGACCTGCGACTACGATCCGGGCCGGATGGAAATCGAGCATTCTTTGACTTTCTTCATTCAGGAAGAATCGGCATCTCACAACGGTGGAGCGCTGTATAGTCGCTTCGAGGAGTCTCACGTTCAGAGAGCTTACGATCCCGATTGGATCAAGGATCAGCTGAAGGAAGCAGGCTTTGAATTGCTCCATCTCGTGGCCGATTTTACGTGGGACCAACCTAACGAGGAATCGGAGAGAATATTCTTTGTTTGCCGCAAGCCGGCGGAATAAGAAGAATTGACTATCTAGCGAATATTTGTTATTAAGCGGGACTGTTCCCGAAGTCATCTGACTTCGGAAACAGTCCCGCTTGTTTGTTGTTCAAAGAATTCTGTGTGCAGGCAAATAAAAAAGTGGAATTGTGAAGGAGCAGCTTAGCAACATGCGATAGGGAGAAGTGTTAAGTGAAGGCGCAACTTAGCAACAAGAGATAGGGAGAAGCGTTAAGTCGGTACCTTGTGAATACGGATGAAATAAATAATGAAATGTAAGAGTCGTGCGTCCCTCCCGCCCATTGTCGCAAAAGGCGACAATGGAGAGGTCCAAACGAGCAATGCCCCGCCCATTGTCGCAAAACACGACAATGGGGAGGTTCAGATGAGTAATCCTCCACCCATTGTCGCAAAACGCGACAATGGGGAGGTTCAGATGAGTAATCCTCCACCCATTGTCGCAAAACGCGACAATGGATAGGTCAAGACGAGCAACTCCCCGCCCATTGTCGCAAAACGCGACAATGGGGAGGTTCAGATGAGTAATCCTCCACCCATTGTCGCAAAACGCGACAATGGGGAGGTTCAGATGAGTAATCCTCCACCCATTGTCGCAAAACGCGACAATGGATAGGTCAAGACGAGCAACTCCCCGCCCATTGTCGCAAAACGCGACAATGGATAGGTCAAGACGAGCAACTCCCCCCCATTGTCGCAAAACGCGACAATGGATAGGTCAAGACGAGCATCGCCCTGCCCATTGTCGCAAAACGCGACAATGGAGAGGTCAAGACGAGCATCACCCCGCCCATTGTCGCAAAACGCGACAATGGAGAGGTCAAGACGAGCATCACCCCGCTCATTGTCGCATAACGCGACAATAGAGAGGTCAAGACGAGCATCACCCCGCTCATTGTCGCATAACGCGACAATAGGCTAGGGCTTTAGAGAGAGAAATACATCCTTAAGGCAACAAGCCGAGAAACCGCTTCGACGCGGATGATAGAGGTATTCCGCTCAGAGTCGCGATGCCGATATGCCGCTTGGGGACGGCAGGGAACAGCGGAATTTCGATTAGTCGTCCCGCCTTCAGTTCATCGCTCACGTATTCGCGGGCAACGAAAGCCAAGCCGAAACCGCTGCGAACGAATTGAATGACGAGATCGATGCTCCCGAGCTCGAATTCGGGCTTTAACGTTATGCCGTGGGAGGAGGCGTAGCGATCGAGGAAACCGCGAATGCTTCCACCGGGCTCCAGCATTAACAGCGGAAATCGAGCAATATCTTCAAGGTTGAAAATCCGATCCGCAAGCGAGGCATAGGCTGCCCCTCCGACAAGGCATTCCTGCAAAGCGAGACTTTTCTTCATCGTTACTTTGCTGTCCGATGCCGGTAAATTGACGATTCCGAAATCGATCAGCCCTTGCTTCAGCAACGAAATCGTCTCGGGTGTCGTTCGATTCGTAACGCGTATGCGTACATTCGGATAATCGAGGTGGAAACGTTCGAGGTAAGGTAACAAAAAGTGTTTGCACAGCGTATCGCTAGCGCCGATATTCATTTCGCCGCTGTCGAGATTATGCATCTCGGCCAGTTTTTTCTCTCCGATATCCATAAGCCGGAAGGCTTGCTCGATATGGGTGAACAGAACTTCTCCTTCTTTTGTCAGTTCGACTCCTCTCGGGGTGCGAAAAAACAACTGTCCTCCGAGCTGATTTTCTAGCTGCTTCAGAGTATGGCTTATCGCGGGTTGCGTAATATGCAGCTGTTCGGCCGCCTTGGATAAACTTCCTTTTACCGCCGTCCAATAGAACGCCCGATACCACTCCGAATTAATCGACATACACATTACCTCGCTTTATATCAGACATTACTAATATCAATTTTTCTTATATATTCCATAGATCTATAATAAACCTAGCAGCTGCAAAACGAAATAGGAGGCCAGATAATATGACCGTAATGGCGATCGTGGGAGCGAATTGGGGAGACGAAGGGAAAGGCAAGATGACGGATATCCATGCGGCGGAATCTTCACTCGTGGTTAGATACCAAGGGGGGAGCAATGCCGGACATACGATTATTAACGACTACGGTAAATTCGCGCTTCATATGCTGCCTTCCGGCGTGTTCCATCCCGAGGTGACGAACGTCATCGGTCCGGGCGTGGCTTTGGATGCCGAGCAATTATTAAGCGAACTCCAAAATCTAACGGCAAGAGGGGTGCCTCAGCCGCGAATTCGCTTATCCGAGCGGACTCAGATCGTACTGCCGGTGCATCGTCTATTCGACGAACTCGAGGAGGAGAGGCTTGGCTTGAACGGATTCGGTTCAACGAAGCGGGGGATTTCTCCGTTCTATTCGGATAAATACGCGAAATTGGGCATTCAAGTCGCGGACCTCTTTGACGAGATACGTTTAAGAAATAAGCTGGAGAGGTTGCTGGAATCCAAAAACGTTCTCCTCAAGCATCTCTATAACAAGCCGGAAGTTCCTATCGACGAGTTGCTGCCGAATCTCTTGGAGCTCTCGGCAAAACTTGAACCCTATATAAGCGATACGACTCGATTACTTCAAGAAGCCTACGGCCAAGGGGAAAACATTTTGTTGGAAGGACAACTGGGAGCTCTTCGGGATCCGGATCATGGCATTTATCCTCATTCGACGTCATCCTCCACTCTAGCGGGATTCGCGACCGTGGGCGCGGGTTTGCCCCCGTACGCGATAACCCGGGTGATGGCGGTCGCCAAAGCCTATTCCTCTTGCGTGGGGGCGGGGCCTTTCGTCTCCGAACTGAACGGGACGGAGGCGGAAGAGCTTCGTCGCAGAGGAGGCAGCGCGGGTGAATACGGGGTTACGACCGGGCGGCCAAGGCGAGTAGGATGGTTCGATACGGTAGCTACCCGCTACGGCTGTGCGGTGCAGGGGGCGACCGAAGTCGCCTTGACGAATCTCGACGTTCTTGGTTATTTGGACGAAATTCCCGTATGCGTTCAATATGAGGCGGAGGGCGTCGCAATCGATCGTTTCCCGACAACCGTACAACTCGATCGGGCTAAGCCGATTCTGCAGCTTCTCCCCGGATGGAGACGCGATATTTCAGACGTAAAGGCGTTCGCGGATTTACCCGTCGCCGCTCAAGATTACGTCAAATTTATCGAGTCGTCGATCGGATTCAACATCTCTTGCGTGTCGGTGGGACCTCATAGAGACCAGATCATTTATCGGTAGAAAAAAGCGGCTCAGAAGTCGAGTGATCGACCACTGAAGCCGCTTATTTGCGGAATTCTATTCGTTCGTCCCCCGAATGGGTTCTCTCACGGGTTCGTACTTGGCCGGCCAGAACGCCCAGCGGCCTAGCAACAACGTAATCGCCGGTACGAGGAACGGCCGGACGACGAAAGTATCAAGCAGGACGCCGATCGCGGTAATCGTCCCGAATTGAACAAGCACTTGAATCGGCAGCGTAGCCAGTACGGCGAACGTTCCGGCGAGAATCAACCCCGCGGACGTGATGACGGCTCCCGTCTCCCCCACGCCTTCCCTAATCGCTTGCTTCAACGGCATATGTTTTCTCTTCTGCCATATGCTCGAGATCATGAAGATGTTGTAGTCTTCGCCGAGCGCGACTAAGAACACGAACGAATATAAAGGAATCGAGCCTTGGATGGCATCCGCGCCCATGACGTAATGGACGATTAGCCAGCCGAGCCCGAGCGCCGAGAAGTAGGATAGAATAACCGTCAGCACCAAGTATACGGTAGCTATGATGGAGCGTAAGTAAAGGAGCAGGAGCAGCGTGATCAATCCGATGACGATAGGGATAACGAGCATCGTGTCTCGTTCTCCGGTGATCTTCGTGTCGTATTGCTCCGCCGTTTGACCGCTGATCCATACATGGTCGTCCGGATCGGCTACGCCCGCGTCGGACAGTGCTTGAATAGCTGTTTCCCTTAGGTCGGGGATATGATTCATCGCTTCCATGGAATAGGGGTTCAAGTTGAACTGAACTTCGTATGCGATGATTTGCGAGTTCGATTGACCGGTTTGCGGCTCCGATACGGTATCGATATACGGCAGAGCGCCAAGTGTTTGATCAAGAGATATCGACTTCCCCTGCGTGTCGACGATGACTTTCGCGGGAGCGAGCTCTCCTTCGGTAAACTGTTCTCCGATCGTCGCGAACCCTTCGCGGGATTCCATATCCTTCGGAAAAGAAGACAAGATGTCGTACGTGTACTTGATTTGCGTCGTAAAGGTCGCTAAACCGCCAAGGAGAACGATGCAAATCCCGAGGATCCACCATGGTTTGCTTACGACGGTTCTGCCGATCCAATTGCTAGGTTTCTTAAGAGAGGCTGGCGGTACTGATTTTCCTTTTCGCGCAGCGCGTTCTTGGAGCATTTCCGGCGTCCTAGGCACGAAAGGGTAGAACGAGTTCCGCCCGATAATCGCCAGCATGGCAGGTACGAGCGTTAAGCTAGCGATTCCCATTATCAATATCGCGATGCTGAACGGAGCGGCGAATCGGTGATAGGCACCGTATTCCGCGACTAGCAGCGCAAGCAAGGATAGTACGACGGTCAAGCCGCTCATGGCGATCGCTCCCGATGATCCGGTAATCGCGCCTAGCAGCGCCTTGCCTTTGTCCCTCTCTACTTTCAGCAGTTGGCGGAAGCGGGAGATCAGGAACAAACAATAATCCGTTCCGGCTCCGAACAACAGCACGGTCATGATGGAGATGGCTTGACCGTCGACGACGATCCAGCCTTCATGCGCCATCCAGCCGAGAATCGGACTGATGACCCCATAAGCGAATCCTACCGCTACCAGAGGCATTAGCGCCAAGATTGGAGAACGGTAGATCAACAACAAAAGGACGAGCACGAGCAACACGGTACCGATCATCAAGCTGACGTCGGCGTTCTTGAACAATCCGGTCGCATCGATCTGAATGCCTACCGGACCGGTTACCCGGGCGCTTAATCCTTCTTCGGAACGATTGTCCGTCGCGAATGGATCCGTTCCGAATATCGTTTTCGTTTGTTCTTTCAGTTGCTCGATGCCTTCTTTCAACTGGTCGACATCCGCTTGTTTGCCGAAGAACACGGGAGACACGAAAGTGCTGCCGTCCTTCGATAATTGTCCCTTCAACGCAGGAAGCGGCAACTGATGAAGAGGGGGGACGGAAGTCTGATGCGGAACCGGTTCGCCCGCGAGTTGACCGTACAGCTTCTGAACGTTCTGCAAGTCGGATTCCGTTAACCCGCTTTGTTTATGCCAGACGAGAAGCGCCGGAATATCGGATCCGCTGGGGAATTCGCGTTCCGCGACGGCGTCGGCTCTTACCGACGGCTTGGAGTCGCTTAAGTTAGGAGCGTTATTGATTTCCTCATTATTGACCGACGGCAGCAGCGCGCTCAGAAGCCCGGCGGCGACGATCCAAACCAGCAGAGTGATCCACTTGCTTCTTTTCCCGGCTACCCATTTTCCTAGTCCTCGGTTTTCGTGCATGTTATCTCGTTCCTCCTTAACAAAATCGACGATGAAAGCATTTGGAATTTGGGATATAATCGTAAGATGAGTTGCAAATTAATTATATATACCGGAAGGTTAATTATGCAATGGCGAATTTCCGAACAAAGGAGGGGACCGCGATGACGACCCCCCGATCCAAGCGTTCTCCCGGCAGGCCGAAAGGAAACGTCGACCAACCCTCGATGCGCGATAAAGTATTGAACACGGCATCCGTTCTTTTCATGGAATTAGGCTATGAGCCGGTATCGATCAATATGATCGCGGAACGAGCCGGAGTGACCAAGGCGTCGGTCTATTACTATTTTACGAATAAAGCGGTGCTCTTCACGACTTCCGTTACGGAAATGATGGCGAGGATTTGCTTCTTTACGCAACGGATCATCGATGCTCACCCGGATATAAGGACGAGACTCGAACAGATCGCGTTTACGAAAATGTCCAAATCGCATGTGGAATTCGAGAGTCTGATGAGGGAAGCCATTCCTTTCTTGACCGTGGAGCAGCGGGACGATATCCGCTTGGCGGAGCATAAGATCCATGAGGTTATGGCGGCTACTTTCCGCCAAGCGATGGAGGCAGGGGATATCGCGGAGGGCAATCCGATGCTGCTTGCCCATGCTTTCGCCGCGTTGTTGATGATCGGGAACCGGGAGATTGTCGGCGATGCTGAATATTCCCCGCAAGAGTTGTCGTCGGCGATCGTCGGGGTGTTCTGGAACGGAATTTCGAACCGATGATCGGGGCAATCGGCGCTGTTCGCTTGACATGAATCGAGCAAATTGGCTATAATCATGGCATACTTTGGCTGTGATAAGGAGCAGTACTCGTTAGACGTTACCCAGAGAGCCGGCGGTTGGTGCAAGCCGGTTAACGCGAACGACGAACTCGCCTTGGAGCCTCCGAACCGAACGAATAAGCCGTTGGAATGCGGATGTTCGACAAGTTGGGCGTTTCCTCTCGTTACGAGGCACGAGTGGGCGGCAATCCAAGCAGGATGTCCGTCAACTAGGGTGGTACCACGGGAATTTATACTCTCGTCCCTAGCGATAACGCTAGAGGCGGGAGTTTTTTGTTGACCTTTCAGAAAGTATAAATTCGCTCTACTTTACTGAAACGTCTCCGACATAAACGCTCCCCCGCCATCCCAAAGGACGGCGTAGGCTGTTTATGCTTGCGCTTCAAGAACAAGAGAGATGATAACAAGGGAGTTAACACACATGTCGCATGAGAACGGGCAAGGCTATCAACCGCTGAAGATCGAGCCGAAATGGCAGAGCTATTGGGATAAGAACAAAACGTTCCGCACAACGGAAGAAGCGGGAAAACCTAAGTTTTACGCATTGGATATGTTCCCGTATCCATCCGGGGCCGGACTTCACGTCGGTCATCCGGAAGGTTATACGGCAACCGATATCGTCAGTCGCTTCAAACGGATGAAAGGCTTTAACGTGCTTCATCCGATGGGATGGGATGCCTTCGGCTTGCCGGCGGAGCAGTATGCGCTGCAGACGGGTCGCCATCCGCGCGAGATCACGGTGGAAAACATCGATAATTTCCGCCGTCAGATTAAGTCGCTAGGGTTTTCCTATGATTGGGATCGCGAATTCAGCACGACGGATCCGGATTATTACAAGTGGACGCAATGGATCTTCATTCAACTATATAAAAAAGGATTAGCATACGTCGCGGAAGTTCCGGTGAACTGGTGTCCGGCTCTCGGCACTGTGCTGGCGAACGAGGAAGTCATCGACGGACTAAGCGAGCGCGGAGGACATCCGGTCGTTCGCAAGCCGATGCGCCAATGGATGTTGAAAATTACCGAGTACGCGGAGAGATTGCTCGAAGACCTGGAAGAATTGGACTGGTCGGAAAGCATCAAGGACATGCAACGCAATTGGATCGGCAAATCGACTGGCGCCGAAGTGACGTTCGCCATCGATGGACACGACTCCGCGTTGACGGTGTTTACGACTCGACCGGATACGTTGTTCGGAGCGACCTATTGCGTACTCGCTCCCGAGCACGAGCTGGTAGGCGCGATCGCGTCTTCCGAGCAGAAAGCTGCGGTCGAAGCTTACGTTGAACAGGCTGCGCGGAAAAGCGATCTAGAACGTACGGACTTGGCTAAGGATAAGAGCGGAGTGTTCACGGGTGCTTATGCGATTAATCCGGTCAACGGCGGCAAAGTGCCGATCTGGATCGCGGATTACGTGCTTGGCGGATACGGTACGGGAGCGATCATGGCCGTTCCGGGACACGACGAGCGCGACTGGGAATTCGCGAAGAAATTCGGGTTGCCGATCGTTGAGGTCGTTGCGGGCGGAAACGTAGCCGAAGCGGCTTATACGGGAGACGGCAAACTGGTCAATTCCGATTTCTTGAACGGGTTGTCCACGGCGGAAGCGATCGCCGCGATGATTGCTCGTCTGGAGAAGGACGGCAATGGTAAGGGCAAAGTAACGTACCGTTTGCGCGATTGGCTGTTCAGCCGCCAACGCTACTGGGGCGAGCCGATTCCCGTCTTGCATTACGAAGACGGAACGATGGATACGATTCCGGAAGAAGATCTTCCGTTGCTATTGCCCGACGTAGAAGCGATTCAGCCATCGGGCACGGGCGAATCACCGCTAGCCAACGTTACGGAATGGGTGAACGTTATCGATCCGCGCAACGGACGCAAGGCGCGCCGCGAGACGAACACGATGCCGCAATGGGCGGGCAGCTGCTGGTATTACTTGCGCTTCATCGATCCGAAGAACGAGAAAGAAATTTGTTCGACGGAAAAACAAGCCGAGTGGCTGCCGGTAGATCTGTACATCGGCGGCGCGGAGCATGCGGTTCTGCACTTGCTGTACGCGCGCTTCTGGCACAAGGTACTGTACGACATCGGCGTCGTGAAGACGAAAGAGCCGTTCCATAAACTCGTCAACCAAGGCATGATTCTCGGCATGAACAACGAGAAGATGTCCAAATCCCGCGGCAACGTCATTAATCCGGACGATATCGTCGGAGAGTTCGGAGCCGATACGCTGCGGATGTACGAGATGTTCATGGGGCCTCTCGAAGCGACGAAGCCGTGGAACACGAACGGGGTGGAAGGCGTCTATCGTTTCTTGGCTCGCGTATGGAGACTGTTCGTAGACGATAACGGCAATTTGAACGGTAAAATCCAAGACGTTGCAGGAGACGATAGTTTCCGTAAAGTTTGGCATAAGAGCTTGAAGAAGGTCGGCGAGGATTACGAGGCATTGCGCTTTAACACGGCGATTAGCCAGATGATGATCTTCGTGAACGAGGCATACAAAACGGAAAAGTTGCCTAAGGAAGCGTTGGCTCATTTCGTTCAGATGTTGTCCCCGATCGCTCCGCATATCTCGGAAGAGCTGTGGGAGAAGCTGGGATACACGGGCTCTGTCTCCTACGTCGCGTGGCCGCAATACGATGTCTCGCTCACGGTGGATGCCGAAGTCGAGATCGTCGTGCAAGTAAGCGGCAAAATCGCCGATCGCCTGAACATTCCGGCCGATCTCGACGAGGCGGGCATGCAGGCGCTGGCGCTTGAGTCCGAGAAAGTGAAGGAGCTTATCGCCGGCAAGACGATTCGCAAGGTTATCGCGGTTAAAGGAAAACTCGTCAACATCGTCGCCAACTAATACTTTTTGCAGCGTGAAGCACACGCCGCTTGTCTCCACTTTATGGTGGAGCGGGCGGCTTTTTTTTATGAACATGGATGCGAACACGAAAAAGGCGGACTAAGCGCCCGCCATGGATAAACCCTATTTTTAACTGCGAATTTTACTCAAGCTCAATCCTGGCTCAAACCCGTTCACGTACGTTCGCTGGAAAATAAAGAAGAATCGACCCGATCCAGATCCTCGGCGAATTTCTCGTGCGTCGTATACAGCACTTGCAGGAATGCGCCGCGGGTAGACTTGCGCAGCACCTCCAATGCAGCCGCAGTGATGCCCCCGGGTACGGAAACTTTGGCTTGGAGCTCGCTCGGCGAGCAAGACTGCTCCAGCATCAGCCGCGCGGTTCCGAGCATCATTTCGCAGGCGAGTTCGGTAGCCGTTTCCCGTTCCATGCCGGTAGACATGACCGCCGCGTCGATAAATTGCTCTAACAAGCAAGCAAGGAACGCCGGCCCGCAACTGGATATATCGGATGCAACGCGGACCTCATCTTCTATGATGACGATGGGTCGGCTGATGGAGGAGAACATTTTCCATAATGCGGTTTGATCCTCGTCCGACAAACGATTGCCCCACATGAACAAAGACGCTCCGCTGCCGACGGCATTGACGACGCTTGGAATGATTTTGGCAACTTTGCACGGAAGCAGCTCTTCCAGCGATGAAATTTTTACGGGGCTCGTAATGGAGATGACGATCTGATCTTTCGTGAGCACGGACGAGATTTCATCGATGACTTTACGGAAATCCATCGGTTTGACGCACAAGAACAAATAATCGGCTCCGCTCGCCGCCTCCATATTAGTAGAGACAGGTTGTAATCCCGGATGTTGATCTGCCAGCGTTGACAGCTTGGAATACGTTCGTGAACTGACGACGATGTCGCCCGGCCGCATGGCACCGGCGCGAACGAATGCTCCAATAAGCAAGCTTCCCATGCTTCCCGCACCGATGAAGCCGATTTTCATCCCATTCCCTCCCACGACGAACTATCTATTTCATATTGTATGAATCAGCGCTTGGCCGACATGAACGATTTTTCATTCCCCGGATCGATTCTAAACCAGGAGGTTTGATTATGAAAAAAGTTAAGGAAATAGGTTCGATAAAAATAACCGCAATAAGCCTGCTCATCATGGGCGGGATTCTGCTCGGGTATGTTTTCTTGCAAGGATCGACGTCCGCATCCATACCTGGTTGGTCACCTGTCAATGAACCGTTGGAAGACGCAATCGACGACTTAACCGCAACCCGATCCAGCACGACTGAACCTATTGCCGGGTCGACAAACGATTCCCCGTCCGATACTCCGCTTCCGTCTGGCCGCACGGAAAGTACGGCCGATGTATCCCGTGAAACCGGCGTAACCCCGATAACCACCGAGTCGCCTGCATCGTCCGCAGATTTAAGCCCTCCGCCGCCTCACTCGGTAGCCGCTCAACCGGAGATTCCTTCTTCCGGTCTTATTGATCTCAACCAAGCAATCCAATCCCAGTTGGAAACGTTGCCCGGCATCGGACCATCTAAAGCAAAAGCGATCATAACCTATCGTGAACAGCATGGCGGCTTTCAAAATATCGATCAACTTCTTGAGGTGAAGGGAATCGGACCAAAGGTATACGAGAAGATTTCCGACTTAGTCGATGTATCAACCCGGAAATAAAATCCGTTTATGCTTTAACATTTGCCGTAAATATGAGAAAATGATAAAGAAATCTATTATTATCTATTTCGGGAGGTTTATTGAATGAGCCAAGAATCATCCTATTCATTGGAAACACTCGCCGTACACGGCGGCCAACAGATCGATCCGACAACGATGTCCCGCGCGGTACCGATTTACCAGACGACATCCTACGGGTTTCGCGATACGGAACATGCGGCCAACCTGTTCGCCCTGAAGGAATTCGGAAATATTTATACCCGCATCATGAACCCTACTTCGGATGTTTTCGAACAACGCGTTGCTGCTCTGGAAGGCGGTGCCGCGGCATTGGCCGTTGCTTCCGGTCAATCGGCGATTACATACTCGATTCTAAACATCGCGGGCGCGGGAGACGAGATCGTCTCCGCTGCAAGTCTGTACGGCGGTACGTATAACTTGTTCGCGATTACGTTGCCTAAGCTAGGAATTACGGTTAAATTCGTGGATCCTTCCAATCCGGAAAACTTCCGCGCGGCTATTACGCCGAAGACGAAAGCCATTTTCGCGGAAACGATCGGTAATCCTAGAGGAGATATTCTGGACATCTCCGCCGTTGCGGCCGTCGCGCATGACAACGGCATTCCGCTGATCATCGACAGCACTTTCGCGACTCCGTTCCTTTGCCGTCCGTTAGAGCACGGCGCGGATATCGTGCTTCACTCCGCAACTAAGTTTATCGGCGGACACGGAACTTCCATCGGAGGAATCGTCGTAGACGGCGGCAAGTTCGATTGGAAAGCAAGCGGCAAATTCCCGGGCTTGACCGAACCGGATCCGAGCTATCACGGCGTCGTATACGCGGATGCGGTCGGACCGGTGGCGTATATCATTAAGATGCGCGTGCAACTGTTGCGCGACATGGGAGCGGCACTAGCTCCGTTTAACTCCTTCATGTTCCTACAGGGCCTTGAAACTCTACATCTTCGCATGGAGCGCCATAGCAGCAATACGTTGGCCGTCGCCAAATTCCTGGAGTCGCATCCTGCGGTAGAGTGGGTTAACTATGCAGGGTTGGAGAGCCATCCTTCTTACGAGTTAGGTCAACGTTATTTGCCTAACGGACAAGGAGCGATTATGACTTTCGGAATTAAGGGCGGAGTAGAGGCCGGCAAAAAGGTCATTAACGCGGTCAAGTTATTTTCCCATCTGGCAAACGTCGGAGATTCCAAGTCGCTTATCATCCATCCCGCGAGCACGACGCATCAGCAGCTTACGGAAGAGGGCCAGCTTGCGGCGGGCGTTCAGCCTGGAATGATTCGTCTCTCGGTCGGTACGGAAGGGATCAAAGATATTATTCACGATTTGGAGCAAGCTTTGGCGGCAAGCCAGAAGTAAATCGTTCATGCAAGCTATAGTTGGAGGTTTTAACAGATGACAGGCCTACGTAAGGACTGGGACACGTATTTCATGGATATCGCTTTTATGGTTTCGACCCGGTCGCGCTGTCCAAGGCGTCACGTAGGTACGGTGCTCGTACAAGGGAAGAAGTTGTTAGGCACGGCTTACAACGGAGCTCCGATGGGCGTTCAAGATTGCTCCGAAGCAGGTTGTATGATCGTGGAGGAATTCGAATCCGCTCCCGAAGGCGCGCCATCGACTGAAATGATCAAGAAGCAGCGCTGCATCAGGACGATCCATGCGGAGCAGAATCTTCTGTTGTTCACGGATCGCGTGGACCGCGAAGGATCCGTCGTGTACGTAACGGACCAGCCTTGCTGGACTTGCGCGAATATGCTGGCGAACAGCGGCATCGCGGAGATCGTTTATTACCGGCCTTACCTGAAGGATCATGGAAAAGTAGCCGCGCTAATGGAACAACGAGGTTTGCTCTTCCGGCAAATCGGGAGTTACGTTCCTCCGGCGGATACGGAAGTACAAGACGGATCGTAGCTCTGCTGCGTCCTTACCTTTAGGTAGTCCTATGTAGAAGAGGAAGCACCTCTTCGCCGAGTTAACTCGGCGAAGGGGTGTTTTTTATTTGACGCGGATGAGGTGAAAGATGAACGGAAGACCGTTAGTCGCGGTATGTTGTTGCTGGATCGTCGGCGTTTCGATTGAATCGTTGGTTCAAGGGTTTAGCTCTATCATCGTTTTAGTAGCCTTAATATTATTTTTGATCGGATTGGCAATCTTGGGAAAGTTGAATCCGAAGCTAACGTTTATATGCGGGTTAGCATTACTGCTCGCTTATGGCGAAAGGGCGTGGGTAGAGAACCGGAACGAGTCGGATCTTGCGGTTTCGACGGACGCGGTAGGTGCGGAGGCCGTATTAACGGGTCGCTCCTCTTCGGTCATCGAAGTAGACGGGGACGTGGCGATGTTCAAGCTCAAAGCCGAATCCATAAAACGCTCTTCCGCCGGCAATGAACTTAAGATTACCGATACGGTGCTGATCAGAATTAAGCTGGCTAAGCAAGAGGATCAGCAGATCGTCTCCGATTGGCGCAGGGGCGATCGTATACGAATAGCGGGAGTTCTGGAATTGCCCGGCGAAGCGGGCAACTTCGGCGCGTTCGACTATCGTAACTATTTGAGCAAGCAAGGGATTCATTGGCAACTCTCCGCCAAAGGTTTGAATTCCGTCACGTTTACGGGAGAACCTGGATCAATCCTCAACGTGCCGCTTAGGGTTTTGGACGACTTGCGTATGGGGATCGGCAAAATCATGGATCGAATGTACCCGGGCGGCGACTCGGGATACATGAAAGGTTTGGTCGTCGGCATCCGTTCGGATTTGGAGCCCGAGCAGTTCGATCAATTTGCCCGCCTTGGCTTGACCCACGTGCTCGCGATCTCCGGATTGCATGTCGGAGTCGTCGTTTATTTACTGTTGCAAATCGGAGCATGGATGAGGCTAACCCGGGAACGCACGCTGGATATGACAATCGCGATGATGCCGCTATACATGCTGATAACCGGGGCTTCCCCATCGGCCGTACGCGCATGCGTGATGGCAATGATCGCATTGTGGTTAGCGCGTAAAAACGCGTTAAAGGACGGTCTCCATCTCTTGATGGCAGCGGCTTTGCTAATGCTCATATGGAATCCGTTGCTGATTGAGAACGTCAGTTTCCAACTATCTTTTATCGTCACGGCCGGATTGATACTATTCGTTCCAACGGTTACGGCGTCGCTCCCCATTCGCTGGAATTGGCTGAAGGGAGCGGTGGCCGTTACTTTAACCGCACAGTTCGTCTCTTTTCCGGTTACGGTTTATTATTTTAACGCCGTTCATTTGCTATCGCTGCCCGCTAATTTCGTGCTAGTGCCGTTTATCAGCTTTATTGTCATGCCGCTCGGTATGGCATCCATCGTATTGGGCGGGATATGGCTGCCTATGGGAATCATTCCGGCAAAGTTAGCCTCTATGGGAAATGCGTTGACCTTCGGCATCGTGGACTGGTTGGACGCATTCGTTGGACTTAGATCGGTATGGCCGAAGCCCTCTTTGCTGTGGGTAGCAAGCGCTTATGTTCTTATGGGGTTGGCTATTGCGGGGTTGAAGCAAAGATTAGCGCGCAAGCTGGAGCGAGAGTGGTGGAAACAACAAGCCGTTGAAAGCGAGGATTCCACGGCCCCGCTCTCCGCCGAGTATAGCGGTAACGTCAGGAACTTACGCAGGACTGTACTCCCCTATGTTGCGTTCGCGTTTCTCGCGGTAAGCTGGCTGTTATGGGGATATCGGCCGGCAGCGTTCGATCGCGATGCCTCAATTTCATTCCTTAATGTCGGGCAAGGCGACAGCATCTTGATTCGCACCGGTAAAGGCAAGATCATCATGATCGATGCCGGAGGAACGGTTAATTTCCGTAAACCGGGAGAGGAATGGAAAAATCGCAGCGATCCTTATGAAGTCGGGCGCAAGCTGATTGTGCCTTTATTGCTTAAACGGGGCTTTAGTGATATAGACGCGTTGGTGTTGACCCATTTCGATGCCGATCATATCGGCGGGGCGGAAGCCGTTCTGAACAATATTCCCGTACGTTCCCTGCTGTTCAACGGGACGTTGAAGGATTCTCCTAGCACCTTGAAGTTGCTTCGATTAACGATGGATAAAAATATTCCTTCCTATGCCGTTCAAGCAACGATGGAGTGGGAGGTGGATGAAACGACCAAATTACTAGCTCTGTATCCATACGTACAACAATCCGATCCCGAAAATAGGGTCGAGGTGCGGAACGAGCAAAACGACCTCAGCATCGTGTTCATTCTAACCGTATATGGTCGAAACTTCTTGCTTCCCGGAGATTTGGAAGCAGGCGGCGAGCGGGATATCGTCGAAATCGAATCCGAACGCGACGGGAATGTTATTTTCCGGCAGATAGACGTGCTTAAAGCGGGGCATCACGGCAGCAAAACTTCGACGACGGAACCATGGGTCGACTATTGGTCGCCTCGCGAAACGGTCATATCCGTCGGCATTAACAACTTCTATGGTCATCCTAACGAAGGCGTGCTCGAAAGGCTTAAAGATGCGGGCAGCCTTATTTGGCGGACGGATTTGCACGGTGAGGTACAATATCGAATTCAGCCAAACGGCGACATGGAACGAAGAATGATGCGGGATGCCGAATAGATAGCGAAAAAACCGCCGAAATCCATGGGAATCGGCGGTTGCGGGAATTTTATTCTGATGCATACCGGATATTAGAGATAACCGCGAGAAGTAAGGGGCGGAGTTTACCGATGTCGTCGGTACTGCACCGTACGGCGATATAGGTCCTATTGTCGGAGTCATGCTCGTATAAGAAATAGTCGTACCTAATGTTCTGCTCATCGCCCCAGAACTCCGTGCCCACGTAATCGGAGTAACTCTCAAGATCTTTTTCTTTACGCAGCGTTGGAAGATTGCCTTCATTCGCTTCCCTTAATTGAATGATGGCATCGCCGACCGTGGATTTGTACTCGTATCCGTCTTCGAACTTGACCGTCCGAATATCGGCCGGAAGGTAGATGCCGAATTTTTTGAGAGGATCTTTAACCCAGCTTGCATCAATCTTCGTCCCGTCCACGTTCAGTTGAATGGAGTCGTTGCCGTCGTAAGTACCGCCGACGATAAGCCGGTTCTGATCCTTCTCTATAGGATCAACGCGTTCTAAGATATCTTCGCCTTTTTTATATTGATAGCTTACACTGCGGTCGGCGAAGATAGCCGTGAAAGTTCGCGAGTTACCGTCATATTGGACGGAATTAGGATGTTCCGCTTGTAACGCGATATTCAGATCGACGAACTTGACTTGATCGTTAAAAGTTTTGTAGACTTGCACTTTGGCAATCGTTGACGATTCCGTAGAGACCAGTTCGGGAGTTCCGTCTTCGTCGAGATCGACTTCCTGAGCGTGGGCATTCAGTCGGATATCGCTGATCGGAACGCCGGGTACGTCTTCCTCGAAATGAATCCAGTTATTCGTTACGCAATTGGCGCCGCAAACTCCGTATATCCGGAGATGGAAACGTCCGAACAAATTGCTTTTCGTAATTTGGACGTCGTTCAGGTAGGTAAGGTCACCGACGATGCCAATCTCGTATATGTCATCCGTGGGAGAGGATCCCAGGCCAGCCGATACGATTTCCATCCCGGCGTAAAGCTGGGTATCGTTTTTATTTTTAACGTAAAGGAAATAATTTCCTAGTTCGTCGACTTCGATGACCCGTTTCACGATCACGGATGATTTCGGAATTCGAGTCGCTTCGATGCGATCCAATTCGACCGGATAATTTCCTAAAGTGCCTAACGAACCTCTGGGATCCTCATAAGCGAGCTTGACCTGTTCCTCGGCAATAGGGGGTTGCGTTTCGGTAGGCGGATTGCTCTCGGTAGGAAGCGGATTCGGGCTGTTAATATCAGGAGTCGTAAGGGTTCCGGCAGGGGCTGGAGGCTCATCGATCGTACGCGCAGGATTAATCAAGAGGAAGGCCGCGATGCATATTGCAAAGGCCGTAACGGCGGCAACAACCCATTTCCCGCTTTTTTTACGCTCGGGCTGACGCTCGAATATTTTCCGGCTTACTTCTTGTTTCATAGGTTCGGTGAAGTTGGCTTGACCTAGTCCTCCCTTGGCTTGCTCGTACCAATCCGGTTTGGTCGTATTCATTGTACCCACCCCTTTAATTGGTTCTCGACTTCCTTGCGAGCGCGATGAAGCCTGGATTTCACGGTTCCCTCCGGAAGATTAAGCAATTTAGCCGTTTCTTGAACGCTCAGCTCATGCTCTAGATCAAGAACGAGCACCTCGCGCAATTTGTGCGATAGTTTCATAATGATTCCCCAAACCTCCGAAGCGGATTGCTCGTCTAGAAAAGCCGTTTCGGCCGAAGGCGCCGACTGGGGCGTCTTCATGTTTCCGAATAAGAGAATTTTGCGAAAATAACCGGATGATAAGTAGTTTAACGATAGATTTCTCGTAATCGCAAGCAACCAGGTCTTAATCGTGGACTGCCCTCTAAACGTATGGATATTGTAGTGCGCTTTAATAAACACCTCTTGAGCGATATCTTTGGCTTGCTCTCTGTTTCTAGTTAAAATATAGGCATATTTCCATACTTCGTTTCCATATTGATCCATAAGCAGTCTAAGCTCCGAATCATCGACGGTATCGACATGCTTTAAGTATTCCGTCCTCATATGTTCACCTCTACCCTATTAGACAGTGTATAATGGGGATCGGTTCCGTTATCCAACATAAAACATTATGCCTTTGCGAACAATTTTGCTAGACTAAAAGTTAGAGAAATTAAAATACCGAAAATTCCCTCTAAGGGAATGCAACCTTTAATCCGACATTGACGTCTGAGAGGGTGCAGGGGAGGAGGATCTTCTGTGGTGGAGCCGGCTCTGATCAAAGCCGCACAAGCGGGCGACCGAGAAGCACTCGTTACGCTACTCCGCGAAATTGAGAATCAAGTTTATCGTACGGCTTATTATTTGCTTAATAACGAGCAAGATGCCATGGATGCGTCGCAAGACGCTTTAATCCGGATTTATACGAAAATTGATTCCTACGAGGAAAAAGCTCAATTTCGCACTTGGGTGCAGCGGATCGTGACCAACATATGTATCGATAAATTTCGGCGCAAGAAGCCTTCCGTATCGATTGACGAGCATGAAATGGTTTTTCATGCGGGAGATAACGTGGAGACCGAGGTTCTTTCCGCATACGCTGCGGAGGAAATACGCGAGGCCATCGGTAAGCTTCCCGAGCATCACCGCACTGTGGTCGTCCTCAGATATCTGCAGGATTTTTCGTACAACGAAATTGCCGACTCTTTAAATTTACCCTTGAACACCGTTAAGTCCTACTTATTTAGAGCCCGGCAACAATTGCAAATCCTACTTCACGATTATCAGAAAGGTGGTGTCCGGGGATGATTTGCCAAGAGGTGATGGAACTCATGCAGCGTCACATTGACGGGGATTTAGATCAACAAGAAACATCGCTCATGATGGATCATGCTGGTCAATGCCCTGACTGCGCCGCCATGTTAACTAGGTTGCAGAAGCTGTCGAGCGAGTTGGAGCAATTGCCCCGGGTCGTTCCCAAATACAGTCTCGTAGATGCCATACTTCCGGAATTGGAACGCTTGCATACCGCGGATAAGCTAAACCATTCGAACGTAAGTGGAGAAAACGCCGCTAACGTCGATTCGAATCCGGTACCGGTAAGGTCGAATCGTCCTGCGAGACATCTATTCCGCAAAATATCGGGAGTAGTGGCCGCTGGCGTCGTCGTTGGTTTGCTGCTGTTCAGCAATCCCGGCCAATGGACGCTGGGAGGCTCCGGCAGCCACAACGATGCGGCGGCTCCCGAGTTGATGTCTGCTGCGGAAGGTGCGGACTCCGTACAGAAAAGAAGCATGGGCATCACGGCCGAAGAAGTGCCACAACAAAAAATGGCGGATCAATACGGCGAGCCTGCCGCCAACTCCGCTTCCGAAGCGGGAGAGAGCGGCGGGGGAGCGGATAAACAAGATCTGGGCGACACGAAAGGTTTCGCGCTGGGTGGAGACAATCTGGAAGACCCGGAATCCGTGGGTCCTCTTAGATCGGCTTACGGTCTTCCGGCTACCGTAGACTCTCCGGATGGCAAATGGAAAGCGGTCGCGATGGAAAACGCGGGCACGTTCCAGATTCTCAACAACGAAGACGGCAGTTCCTACTACGACTCCAAAGCCAAGGAAGGTACGATCAGCTTGCTTAGTTGGAATGACGAAAGCAACGTGCTGTATTTTACGGTGACGGATGACGGCGGAACTCAAACTCAGTGGCAATTCGATATCGCGACTTCCGAAGAATCCCAGCGCTAAAACGTTAACCGATCGTCACCTTTCGCGCGTGCTCCGCGTATAGTGTACAGATGAAGTTGACGATCGTCTTTGGACCATCGTCACGGTCGTTCGCGCACGGCACCATGGGCCGGCCGGCGAACGTTGATATAGATGTCCGAGGACAAAGAGATCGCTCCTTGCATAAAGGTGTGATCTCTTTGTTGTTTGTTGTACAATCAAGGGAGTACATAAGGTTGGGGGCTCGCCGCAATGGATGCTAAACAGGCTTTTCGATCGATTAAACAAGGAAATTTATTGCCCGTATACGTTTGCTACGGAACTGAAGCTTATATCATGAACGAGTTCGTCGAACGATTGTTAGAGCAGCTCGTGCAGCCCGAACATCGGGAGATGGCCGTCGTTCGATTCGATTCCGCGGAGACGACGATCGATACGATCATCGAAGAGGCGGAAATGCTCCCGTTCCTCGTCCCCAGCAAAATCATACTCGTCCGGGATAGCGTACTCTTCGCGGCAGGCAAAGAATCCACACGCGTAGAACACCGTCCGGAGAGTTTGCTTGCTTATATGGGCCAGCCCTCGGATACGTCCGTACTGATTTTTATGGTGCCCCACGAGAAGCTGGATGAACGCAAGAAGCTTGTGAAAACGGCCAAAACGAAAGAATTCGTCATCTCTTTCAGTCCGTTGCAATCCGAAGAATTGCTGCAATGGTTGCTTAAACGCGCATCTTCCCAAGGCCGATCGATGGATGGGAAGACGGCGGAGGAATTATTGAGGCGCGTGGGCACGGACATGCACGCCCTGGCGGCCGAAACGGATAAGCTTTGCCTTCATGCTGGGTTGAGCGGCTCTGTCACTCTCGAAGCCGTACGATCGCTGGTGCCTATGGCCACGGAACAGAACGTTTTTAAGCTAACGGAGGAGCTGGCCGCGCTTCGAACGGCTGAAGCGATCGCGCTTTATTACGATTTGCTGAAGCAACGGGAGGAACCGATCAAGCTGATGGCGTTGCTCGTCCGGCAATTTCGCAACATGCTCTACGTCAAAGAACTCGGAAGCCAAGGGTACTCGCCGCAACAAATGGCTTCCCAGCTTGGCTTGCATCCGTACGCCGTGAAAATCACCGGCGAGCAAGCGCGCAAATTCAGCCAGGAGCGTTTGGCCTCGCTATTGTCCGAGCTTGCCGATCTCGATTATGCGATGAAAACAGGCCGCGTCGAGAAGACGCTGGGACTCGAGCTTTTCCTGCTCAAAACCGGTTCTCAAGGAGCGAGTTAATATCAAATTAGAAACCGGATAAATGAAAGAACACCAAAAAAGCCATCCTATAAGCGAGGATGGCTTTTTCATGGCTGCTACATCTGATGCGGCAGCCGCATATGCGTCAGGCACAAGCTTAGGCTTGCGCGGACAATGCGTTGAGTTTTTTGGCCAGACGGGACTTTTTGCGAGCAGCTGCATTTTTGTGAATGAGCCCTTTGGTTGCCGCTTTGTCCAACTTCTTCTGAGCCGCGCCGTAAGCCGCTTTAGCAGCGTTTACGTCCGTTCCTACGACCGCTACGTCAGCTTGTTTAACTGCTGTACGAAGAGCGGATTTAGCCGAAGCATTGCGCAGACGGCGAGCTTCGTTCGTTTTGGTACGTTTAATGGCGGATTTGATGTTTGGCATTCTTTTCACCTCCAGATAAAACAGAAGTATTTCTCCACACAACTTGTAACATTCTATCATGCAAGGGGGTAAAAAGCAAGCCGATTTCCCACCTCAATCCGCATGAGAAAGGGGTTTGATTTGACCCAATGGATCACGAATTGTCAATGTACAATATCCGCACGGATCTGGCGTTAGAGGCTCAGGAGATCGCGACGCAAGGGCAAGAGACATCGGCCATACCGGGAGTATGGTCGGAGAGCGAAAGCGCCGACGGCATTTCCGTAACCCGAATGGAGATTAAGACCGATCAAGCGGCCCAGCAGATCGGTAAAATGGTCGGGCATTACGTAACGCTCGAGGTGCCGGATTTACGGCAAGGAGATTCGACGTTGCAGGATAAGGTCGCGACTTCATTCGCGAAAGAATTCGAAGCCTTCTTGAAAAGGATCGGAATAACGGAGAATAGCAGCGTGCTTATCGTCGGTCTGGGCAATTTAAACGTAACCCCGGACGCGCTAGGTCCCGTCGTCGTGGACAACATTATGGTCACGAGGCATTTCTTCGAGCTGATGCCCGATCAAGTGAGCCCGGGCTACAGGCCGGTTAGCGCGATCGCTCCGGGCGTACTGGGCACGACGGGAATCGAATCGAGCGATATCGTACAGGGAATCGTCGAGAAGTCGAAGCCGGATCTGATTATCGCCGTCGACGCTTTGGCGGCCAAATCGCTCGAACGGGTGAACACGACGATCCAAATCGCGGATACCGGCATTCATCCGGGATCGGGAATCGGCAACAAACGCAAGGGGTTGACGAAAGACATCTTAGGCGTTCCCGTTATCGGAATCGGAGTTCCGACCGTCGTGTACGCTTCGACGATCGTGAACAATACGATGGACCTCGTGTTCGAGCATATGAAGAAGCATACGGAGAACACCGATCCGCTGTTCGGAGTGTTCGGGAAAATGGAGGAAACGGAGCGGCTCCAGCTCGTGAAAGAGGTGCTTAACCCTCTCGGGCACGATCTGCTCGTTACTCCCAAGGAAATCGATAAGTTCATGGAGGATATCGCCAACGTAATCGCGAGCGGACTTAACGCGGCGCTTCACGAAGCGGTGGATACGGATAACGTAGCCGCTTATACGCATTGACGCTGTCGACCGATCGTCTTTCCATCTTTTCAACGCTTCCGCCTGGCTTGCAAGAGCCGGGTTTTTTTGTTTTCTTTTTTGCGCGACTCTCAGACAATATAAAATCTCCGATTCTATTAACCTCTGAAATGTGGTGGTTCTATCATTTTCTGTTCGCTCATAGGATAGGATACCTAGGAAATAAGAGAAGGGGTCTTGGCAGGTTCGAGGCTCCGGGGAGGACATCGGATGAAACGCAACGTCGTGCCGAATTGGCCGTTAATGCGAGCGAGATGGCGTAGAATTCTCATTACCGGCCGAGCGTTTTTTATTTTGAGCGTCGGCTCCATGGTGCTGTTCGTTCTATTGGGAATAGGCGGAATGCTGCAGAAATCGATAGCGGCTTCTCCGGTCCAATCGATGAAAGGTTTTGCGGCATCGTTGTCCGGGCAGTTTTTTCAATCGTTGCTCAGCATGGAGCTGCCGCATATGGATGCACCGGAGAAGTCTCCTTTTCAAACCGGACGAATGGCCGCGTTCCTGCTGCGTTTTATGACGGACATGAACCCTAACGATCCCAAGAGCATGCTCGCGCTAGAGATGCCGGGGATGGCTAGGGATCAATCGGTGTTGCTCCGTCCGGGATCCGGCGAACCGGAAGCTCCCGAGGATCACGAGCCTTTGGGCGAAGCGGATCATCCTTCGGATAACGGCTTGCCCGGCATTCCCGGTTGGCCTGACCCGGACTTCGGGCAAGGAGAAGCGACGACGCCGAGGGAGGAAATCGCGCAGCCCGAGCCAAACCCTTCCGAAGAACCGCCTAGCATGACGGAGAAGCCATCCACGGAGGGACGGAAAGTCGTATTCATCTATCATTCGCACAATCGCGAGTCTTGGTATCCGGAGTTGAAATCGGACAAGAAGGATCCGAACTCCGATGACGTTAACGTAACTTTGGTGGGAAAAAGATTGGCCAAATCGTTAGAATCGTTCGGCGTCGGATCGACTCATTCGGCTAAGGATTATCCTACCGCCATTCAGGGCTATAATTGGAATTATTCGTACAAATATTCTTTGCAGACGGTCCGCCAAGCGCTGGCCTCCAATAAACAGTTGAAGTTTTTCTTCGATATTCACCGTGATTCCCAGCGGCGCAAGAAAACGACCGCAACGATCAAAGGAAAAGATTACGCTCAAGTTTATTTCATCATCGGGCATCGCAATCCGAATTGGCGGGAAAACGAACAATTCGCGAATCAAATACACGAGCAGTTGGAGCAATCGTACCCGGGCTTGTCGCGGGGAGTATGGGGCAAGACGGCTGCGAACGGCAACGGGGAATACAACCAATCGATCGCGCCGGATAGCGTTCTGCTTGAAATCGGCGGCGTCGATAACACGTTGGAGGAATGTTACCGGACGGCGGACGTGCTCGCGAAGGTCATCGCCGAATTGTATTGGAAGCAAGAAGATACGGTTAAAGCGAGCGCGCAGAAAAAATAGGAAGGAGAGAACGGAGATGCGTCGAGATTCGTTTAAACTGCTGATTTTTGCGGGTATTATCGGATTCGCGATTTTATACGGCATGGAGCTGTCCTCTAAGGGGATCGAAACCGTGAACGGCCCGTGGGAGACGCCGCAGCCAAGCTCGCAGGGGCAGACGCTTACCGAAGGAAGCGAAAGCGATTGGACGCTGCCGGCTAGAGGAAGAGAGCAGAGTCCGGCCGAATCGCCTGCGTATCCGCCGGACAGTGAACAAACGGAGCAGTATGGAATCCCTCGCTACGACAGGGAACCGATCGTCGATCGGGTTTCCGGCAAAACGGCGGAAGTGCTACACGATTTGTCCCGCAACGGAATCCGCATGGTCGTCTCGATATTCGATCGCGTGTTGGGCTGATGGATCGAATGGGTAATGGCTACCGTATGCGAACATCGGGCCATATGCGAACATCGGGCTTGACGTCATCGTTGCGCTGGTCTAATATGATGTTAATTATGTTCTAAGGGGAAATTTTAATGTTGGTATTGGTTCTGAACTGATTTATCGATATGTCGCGATTGAGCATTAGGAATGATGACCGTCGATTCGAGGGTTTATTTTCTAGTGGCTTGGCGCGGCTCTGATAACCAGTGAAGAACCGGTCAAGACCGCCCCTTACGAAGAAAATTTCGGGGAGATCAGCCGTGCTCATCAGGGTACGGCTTTTTTTGCGCAATAAAAACGGGATGGATCCTGTCCCGCTTTCTTGCGATTCCGCGAAATTTACATTTCGATAGGCTGCGAGCTTGCGCCGATGGCGCTTGTTCGCGGCCTATTTTTACGTTTCAGAAAGTATAAAATTCGTTCTACTTTTCTGAAACGTCTTCGACATAACCGTTCTCCCGCTGTCCCTAAGGACTGCGCAAGCCGCTTATGCTTGATTTCCAACAAAACAGGAGGGTTTATTCTTGAGAACACATTCGCTAAACAAACTGGAGTACGACCGCGTGATCGGCATTCTTTCGAGTTACGTTTCCACCTACTTGGGCAAACGCCATGTCGAGCAGCTATCGCCGTTTCAGGATCGGAACGTTATCGCGCGTAGGCTTGCGGAGACGCAAGAAGCTAGCCGCTTGCTTGCCAAGGGAGGACACCCGCCATTGCCTTCGCTTGAAGGCATGGAGACGTTAACGGCATTACTGGGGACGGGATACGTGATGACCGAGCAGGAATTCGGATTCGCCGCGCAATTCGCCCGCAGCTGCGAGCAATTGCGCCAATATATGGCGGCTAAGAAAGCCGACTCTCCGGAGGTCGCGGCTTACGGGACATCCATGTTCGATCTTAAACCGCTGCGCGAGACGATCGAAGCTTGCATCGATCGAGGGCACATCGTAGATACGGCCAGCGCAGAGTTGCACAAAATCCGCAAAAAAATACGCACGGCGGAAGAAAGGTTGCAGAAGAAGCTGGAAGGAATGCTATCGCGCTACTCGGATATTTTGCAGGAGAGGCTAGTTAGCCAACGGAGCGGAAGGTATGTACTGCCGATAAAGAAAGAATACCGCAAGCGAGTTCCCGGAACGGTGCTCGATGAATCTTCCAGCGGGCAAACGGTATTCGTCGAGCCGTCCGAATCAGCGGGGCTGCAAATGGAACTAAGCGCTCTAAGGACCGAGGAGAATCGGGAACAATCGCAAATTCTCGCTCGGCTTACGGGTGAAATAGAATCTTACTCGCACGAGATTTCCGTGAATATGGAAACCGTAGGCCATTACGACTTTCTATTCGCGAAAGCGAAATGGGGTCTTGCGATCGGAGGAGTCGCCCCGGAGCTAAACGACGATCGCTTGATCGATCTGCGGGAAGCCCGCCATCCGTTGCTCGCGGCCAAACCCGTTCCGCTGAACGTTCGGTTGGGAGACGGTTATCAAGCCCTGCTCGTAACCGGTCCGAATACGGGAGGAAAGACCGTAGCGCTCAAAACCGTCGGCCTATTGACGTTAATGGCGCAGTCCGGCTTGCTTATTCCGGCTGCGCCAGGCAGCCGAATAGCGGTGTTCCGCTCGGTTGAAGTCGATATCGGCGACGACCAGAGCTTGGATTCTTCCCTAAGCACGTTCTCTTCGCATCTGCGCAACGTCATCGACATTCTCGCTCATGCCGGATCGTCTACGCTCGTTCTGCTCGATGAGCTGGCGACCGGAACGGATCCGGGAGAGGGCGTAGGCTTATCCATCGCGGTGCTGGAGGAATTGCATCGCAGAGGTTCCGTGCTTATGGCCACGACCCATTTTAACGAGATCAAAGAATACGCCCGGGTAACGCCGGGATTCCGTAACGCGAGAATGGCGTTCGATGAAGAAACGTTAAGTCCGCTGTACCGTCTGGATATGGGGGAAGCGGGTAATAGCTACGCTTTCGTCATCGCGGCGAAACTCGGCATCTCCAAGGCGATTATCGAGAGGGCGCGCACGATCGCTGACAGCTTAAAAGAAAACCGGGGCCAGACGTCGATTCCGGCGCAATCGGCCGCACCTTCGGGATCCCCGTATGCCCGATCAGGACGCGACAATCGCAACGAGAACAGAAAACCGATCAAAGAAGTCGCGGAAGGCGGAGATTCATTAAAGAAGATAAGCTGGTCCGTCGGGGACGTCGTCTTCATCCCGCAGCTTCGTAAGCCGGGAGTCGTCTACCGGTTGCCCGACGAGAAAGGAAACATGATCGTTCAGGTACAGAAGGAGAAAATCACGATCAACCATAAGCGAATTCGCAAATTTATCGACAAGAAACATCTCTATCCCGGAGAAAATTACGATATGGATATCGTCTTCGACACCGTCGAAAACCGCAAGAAACGCCATTTGATGGGCAAACGGCACGTGGAGGGACTTATTATCGAGAAGCCGGGGGAAGATTAATCGCGATTGCGAAAGACAGGCTCATTGATGCGTCGGTTATACGCTGTTATAATGAAGTGATCGTCATCTGACGCATGGAACCGGCTGGGGGTACTTATTGTAATGGCTGAACTTACTTTTAAACAGAGTCACATTCGCAATTTCTGTATTATCGCGCATATCGACCACGGTAAATCGACTTTGGCCGACCGCATTCTGGAATATACGGGTACGCTTACTTCTCGCGAAATGCAAGATCAAGTGCTGGATTCAATGGATCTTGAACGCGAGCGCGGAATAACGATTAAATTGCAAGCCGTTCGTCTGTTATACAAAGCGGACGACGGGGAAACGTACATGCTTCATCTGATCGATACTCCGGGGCACGTGGATTTCACTTACGAGGTGTCCCGGAGCTTGGCGGCTTGCGAAGGCGCGTTATTGGTCGTCGACGCCGCGCAAGGCATCGAGGCGCAAACGTTGGCGAACGTCTATCTGGCGCTCGACAACAATCTGGAGATCGTGCCGGTCATTAACAAAATCGATCTTCCTAGCGCCGATCCGGAACGGGTCAAGAAAGAAGTCGAGGACGTTATCGGACTCGATACGAGCGATGCGGTTCTTGCTTCCGCGAAGAACGGGATCGGAATCAAAGAAATATTGGAGCAAGTCGTACAGAAGGTTCCGGCTCCGACCGGAGATCGGAATAAGCCTCTGAAGGCGCTCATTTTCGACTCTCATTATGATCCTTACAAAGGGGTCATTTGTTACATCCGGATCGTGGACGGTACGATTCGCGCGGGCACGCGCATGAAATTCATGGCGACGGGCGCGAACTTCGACGTGGTCGAAGTCGGTACCTTCATGCCGCGTCCGACTGCGGTAACGGAATTAGGACCCGGAGACGTAGGCTTCGTGACCGCTTCGATCCGGAACGTGAAGGATACGCGCGTAGGGGATACGATTACGGATATGAAGAATCCGACGGCCGAAGCCCTTCCGGGCTATCGCCGGGTTAACCCGATGGTATTCTGCGGATTGTATCCGATCGAGACGACGGATTATAACGATCTGAGGGACGCTCTGGAGAAGCTTGAGCTTAACGATGCTTCCCTCCGGTATGAGCCAGAGTCTTCGCAGGCGCTAGGTTTCGGCTTTCGCTGCGGGTTTCTAGGCATGCTTCATATGGAGATCATTCAGGAGCGCATCGAGCGCGAATTTAACATTCCGCTGATCACGACGGCTCCGAGCGTTATTTACAAAGTCACGCAAACGAACGGCGAAGTATTGGATATTTCCAATCCGGCCGACTATCCGGAAGCGGGCAAGATCGACTTCGTAGAAGAGCCTTACGTTAAAGCTTCCATCATAGTACCCAACGAATTCGTAGGAGCGATCATGGAGCTTTGCCAAGGCAAACGCGGCGAGTTCATCGACATGCAATACCTGGATACGAATCGAGTAACGTTGAAATATAACATGCCGTTAGCGGAGATCGTATACGACTTCTTCGACCAATTGAAGTCCAGCACGAAAGGGTATGCTTCGTTCGATTACGAATTAACCGGATATCGTCAATCCAGTCTTGTGAAGATGGATATTTTGCTTAACTCGGAGAAGGTTGACGCGCTTTCCTTCATTGTCCATAAGGACCGGGCTTATAACCGCGGCCGCGTCATTTGCGAGAAGCTTAAAGAGCTCATCCCTCGTCAAATGTTCGAGGTGCCAATTCAAGCCGCTATCGGTCAGAAGATCGTTTCCCGCGAATCGATCAAGGCGATGCGCAAAAACGTACTCGCGAAATGTTACGGCGGAGATATATCCCGGAAACGGAAGCTTCTCGACAAGCAAAAAGAAGGTAAAAAACGCATGAAGCAGGTTGGTAACGTCGAAGTGCCTCAAGAAGCGTTCATGGCGGTACTCAAGCTGGATAGCGATTAAGCGATAAGTAACTTGAATGGCGGGCTTCCGGCCCGCTTTTCGCTATATAGGAGCAATAAGCAGCTTCAAGAGAGGTGAAGACAAAAATGACTAACCCATTGAACATGACAAATAACGTTCCGCAGGTTCACCAATGGACCCCGCGGGCGCTCTATATTCATATCCCGTTTTGCACGAACAAGTGCTTTTATTGCGACTTCAACTCGTACGTTGCCGCCGGTCAGCCGATAGACGCATACTTGGATGCGCTGGAAAATGAAATGAAGCTAACCGTCGAGACAATGCCGCCGGAAATCATTAATACCGTATTCGTCGGCGGAGGCACGCCCACCGTGTTAACTCCTCCGCAGATGTCTCGTTTTCTGGCTTCCGTTAAGAGGTACTTTCCGTTGGCCGATAACGTCGAGTTCACGATGGAAGCGAATCCCGGAACGACCGATATGGATAAACTTACGGCAATGCGCGAAGGCGGCGTAAACCGGATCAGCTTCGGCGCGCAAACTTTCGACGACGGCTTGCTGGCCACGATCGGAAGAATCCACGCGGCCCAGGACGTTATTCAGAGCATCGCGAACGCGAAAGCGGCGGGATTTACGAATCTGTCCATCGATCTCATGTTCGGCTTGCCGAACCAAACGCTGCAGCAATTGAAAGATAGCGTCACCAAGGCGTTGGAGCTCGATTTGCCGCATTATTCTCTCTATGGCTTGAAGGTGGAAGAGAACACGTTATTCCATCGGTTATATCAGAGAGACGAACTTCCGTTACCGGAAGAAGACGAAGAGTTGGCGATGTACGAGCACTTGATGGAACGGCTCGGAGAAGCGGGATATCGGCATTACGAGATCAGCAACTTCGCAAGACCTGGCTATGAGAGCAGTCACAACACGACCTACTGGCATAACGAGCCTTATTATGGACTCGGTGCAGGCGCCCATGGATATGCGTTGGGTCGTCGTCATATGAATATTAAAGGCGTTCAACCTTATATTGATTCGGCCAACAAGACTCTTCCGCGATTAGAACAGAACGTTGTGAGTCCCGAGGAAGCGATGGGAGATTTCATGATGGTTGGTCTAAGGCTTCAGGAAGGCGTTACTCGGGCGAGTTTCGCCCGGCAATTTAACGGCGAGAAACTGGAAGAAGTATTCGGCCAACAACTGGAACGCCTAGTATCGCAGGGATTGCTCGAGAAAACCGAACTAGATGCCGGGTATCGGTTGACTCCGCGGGGGTTCTGCTTGGCAACGAAGTGTTCGGCGCTTTCGTGTAATTAACGTTCGAATTCTTGTTCGAATTCTTGTTCAATTTCTTGTAAAAATGTCCCTTGAATGCCCATTCGTTTTGATGTATATTTATACATACACATTTGATGCAAGGAGAGAAGGGATCCACATGTCGATCGTTTGCCGGAAAGCGCTGCTCGAAGATGTCGATGCGCTATTTGAACTTATACAGGGTTATGCCGCTAATGGCATTATGCTGCCTCGGTCACGCGAGGCGTTAACCCGACAAATCGATACTTTTTTAGTTGCGCAGGACGGGGATCGTTTGATCGGCTGCGGTTCTTTGTTTCGGCTAGGGAGCGACTTGGTGGAAATACGGTCTCTCGGCATCGTGGACGGATACAAGGGTCAAGGGATCGGTAGTCGGCTCGTGGACGCGTTGATGGAAGAAGCAAAGCTCCAGGGCATTCCCAAAGTAATGGCTTTGACTTATGAATCGGCCTTTTTCCAGAAAAACGGATTTCATATCGTCGAAAAGGAAATTTTCCCGGAAAAAGTGTGGACGGATTGCGTTCATTGTCCTAAGCAGCACAAGTGCGATGAAATCGCCGTCGTGAGGTTGATTGAAGTCGCGCCGTCGACTGAGCAAATGAGTTTTGCCCAAATCTAATCGAACTGCCAAATCGGGCCGGAACGTCCTTGACACGACCGCCCTCGGTTTGGTATTTTTGTATTAGCCGTTAGCACTCATCGAAACGGAGTGCTAACGAAAGTAATTAGCGGAAAGCTTAAAGGAGGAGTTCGGATGCTAAGCGAACGTCAACGTATGATTCTGAACGCGATTATCGACGATTATATCCGTTCGGCCGAACCTGTCGGATCCCGTAGCATATCCAAGCGCGGCGACGTGACCTTTAGCCCGGCGACCATCCGCAACGAGATGGCGGATTTGGAGGAAATGGGTTTGCTAGAGCAGCCGCACACCTCCGCCGGCCGAATTCCTTCTATAAAGGGCTACCGCTACTACGTGGATCACCTCGTCACTTTGGACGGAGTAGAGGATCATGACGCCAGGAAGCTGCGTACTTTTTTCGCGGAGAAAATGAATCACTGGGAAGGCGTTATCGGGCACGCGGCGACGATTTTGTCGCAACTGACCAACTACACGTCGATCGTCCTCGGTCCGGAAATGTTCAGCACGACGCTAAAGCATTTTCAACTGATTCCGATTAACGAAGCGTCCGCCGTCGCCATTATCGTGGCGAATACCGGACACGTCGAGCACCGTACGATTACGATACCGGACGGAATATCGATGGAAGACATGAACAAGATCGTCAACATGTTGAACGAGAAGCTGACGGGAGTGCCCTTCTATAAGGTCAAATCCGTCCTGCATAGCGAGATTGCCAAAGAGCTAAGCCGTTACGTCGAGCACTGCGAGGATATCTTGACCCTTCTGGAAGACACGATTATGGAAGAACAGGAGCCGAAGGTGTACTTAAGCGGCGCATCCAACATGCTCACTCAACCGGAATTCAAGGATGTCGACAAAGCGAAGAACATTCTGGGAATGTTGGAGGAAACGCAATTGCTCATGCAATTGTTTCAATCCAATCCAGGCGGCATTCAGGTGAAGATCGGAACGGAAAACGCGCTCGAAGCGATCAATCAATGCAGTTTGATCACGGCCACTTATTCCTATGAAGGACAGTCGCTCGGTACGGTCGGAATTTTGGGGCCGACGAGAATGGAATACGGAAAAGTAATCAGCTTGCTCAATTTTCTATCCAAGGATATCGCTTTAATGATGTCCCGTTGGTATAAGTAAAGTCTGTATAGCCCCTTGTGAAGGGTGGCACGGTAAGGAGGTGAACTCTATATGAGTACGAAAGAGACGAAGGAGCCAGTAAACATGGAAGAGCATCAAGAGGACTCTTTGGAGCAGGAAACGGGTTCTGACGTGGAACAAACAACCCAATTGGACGACGAAACGCCGGCGGCTGAAGAAATCAACGCGGAAAATGCAGCCATTACCGAGCTTCAGCGCTTAGCGGATGATAATCATAGCCGATATTTGCGGGCGCAAGCCGATTTCGATAATTTCCGTCGTCGCACCGTTAAGGAAAAAGAAGAGCTAACGCAGTATGCTTCCTTGAAGCTGATCACGCAACTGCTGCCGGTATTGGATAATTTCCAGCGCGCTTTGCAGACCGGAGGCGAAGGCTCGGAAAGCGAATCTTTCGCTAAGGGCGTAGATATGATCTTCCGCCAACTGTCCCAAGTGTTGGAAGGGGAAGGGTTGAAACCGATGGAATCCGTCGGGCAGCCGTTCGATCCCGAATTTCACCAAGCGATCATGCAGGTGGAGAGCGAAGAGTACGATGAAGGCATCGTCGTCGAGGCGATTCAAACAGGTTACATCCTGAAGGATAAAGTCATCCGTCCCGCGATGGTTAAAGTTAGCGGCTAAGATGGTTATATACTTAAAAACAAGTCATGCACTTATATGAAGGAGGAAAATACAGTATGAGTAAAGTAATCGGTATCGACCTTGGTACAACAAACTCCTGCGTTGCGGTAATGGAAGGCGGAGAAGCCGTCGTTATCCCGAACCCGGAAGGCAACCGCACTACCCCTTCGGTGGTCGGTTTTAAGAAAGACGGAGAGCGCGTAGTCGGAGAAACGGCAAAACGCCAAGCGATCACTAACCCTGACCGTACGGTAAGCTCGATTAAACGCCACATGGGAACCACCCATAAAGAAACGATCGAAGGCAAAGCGTATTCCGCTCCCGAGATTTCGGCGATCATCCTGCAGAAGCTAAAAGCCAATGCGGAAGCTTACTTGGGCCAGCCCGTAACGCAAGCCGTTATTACGGTTCCTGCATACTTTAATGACAGCCAACGCCAAGCGACTAAAGACGCGGGTAACATCGCGGGCCTCGAAGTTCTTCGGATCGTTAACGAGCCGACGGCTGCGGCTCTCGCGTACGGCTTCGAAAAACAAGAAGACCAAACGATCCTCGTATTCGACTTAGGCGGCGGTACGTTCGACGTCAGTATCCTTGAGCTTGGCGAAGGGTTCTTCGAAGTTAAAGCAACAAGCGGCGACAATCACCTCGGCGGAGACGATTTCGACCAAGTCGTGATGGAATGGCTTGCAGGCGAATTCAAGAAAGAACACAGCATTGATTTGCTGAAAGACAAAGCGGCGGTACAACGCCTTAAGGATGCTGCCGAAAAAGCGAAAAAAGAGCTTTCCGGCGTTGTTTCCACAACGATTTCCCTGCCGTTCATCACGGTTGTAGACGGAGTTCCTCAGCATTTGGAGATCAATCTCAGCCGTTCCAAATTCGACGAATTGACGGCGAGCCTGGTAGAACGTACGATGGGACCGACTCGCCAAGCGCTATCCGATTCCGGATTGTCTGCTAAAGATATCGACAAGGTCGTTCTTGTCGGCGGTTCTACCCGTATTCCTGCCGTTCAAGAAGCGATTAAGAAGCTGACGGGACAAGATCCTCATAAAGGCGTTAACCCGGATGAAGTCGTTGCTCTAGGCGCCGCTGTTCAAGCGGGAGTACTGACGGGCGAAGTTAAAGACGTGGTATTGCTCGACGTAACTCCGTTGTCCCTCGGTATCGAAACCGCCGGCGGCGTTTTGACGAAGATGATCGATCGCAATACGACGATCCCAACGAGCAAATCGCAAGTGTACTCCACTTACGCGGATATGCAGACGCAAGTTGAAATTCACGTTCTGCAAGGAGAGCGCGCGATGGCGAAAGACAACAAAACGCTGGGTCGCTTTATTCTTAGCGATATTCCTGCGGCGCCGCGCGGCGTTCCGCAAATCGAAGTCACTTTCGACATTGATGCGAACGGTATCGTTAACGTATCCGCGCTCGACAAAGGCACGGGCAAGACGCAAAAAATCACGATCACTTCTTCCGGCGGTTTAAGCAAGGAAGAAATCGACCGCATGCAGCAAGAAGCCGAGCTTCACGCGGAAGAAGACAAAGCTCGTCGCGAGCTGGTCGAAGCGAAGAACGGCGGCGATCAACTGATCTATCAAGTAGACAAAACGATCAAAGATCTGGGCGACAAAGTCGACGCGGGCGAGATCGACAAAGCGAACGCGGCAAAAGAGAAGTTGACGACCGCTCTGGCTTCCGATAACCTTGAAGAGATCCAAAAGGCGACCGAAGAACTGACGGAAATCGTGCAACAACTTTCCGTTAAACTCTACGAGCAAGCTGCGCAAGCGCAAGCGGCTCAAGGCGGCGCCGACGGCGCGGCGGATGCCGGTCCTTCGAAGGATAATGTCGTTGACGCGGACTACGAGGTCGTTGACGAAGATAAGAAAAACTAAGGACTCGATGGCATAAACCGAAAGTCAAAGTGATTTCCGCCGACCGCGGAATCATTTTGACTTTCCTTCATGAGGAGGTGGAGAAGTGGCGAACAAAAGAGATTATTACGACGTATTGGAGCTGCAGAAAAATGCCTCCGCGGACGACGTGAAGAAAGCTTACCGGAAGCTGGCCCGCCAGTATCATCCGGACGTTAACAAAGAGCCGGATGCCGAGACGAAATTCAAAGAGGTCAAAGAAGCCTACGACGTGCTGAGCGACGATCAGCAACGGGCGCGTTACGACCAATTCGGCCATCAAGATCCGAACGCAGGGTTTGGCGGCGGAGCCGGCGGAGCGGATTTCGGCGGCGGTTTCGGGGATATTTTCGATATGTTCTTCGGCGGCGGTGGCGGGAGGAGAGATCCTAACGCGCCTCAACGAGGCAACGATCTGCAATATACGATGACGATCGAGTTCAAGGAAGCTGTGTTCGGCAAGGAAACCGATATTACGATTCCGCGCACCGAGACATGCGACACCTGTCATGGTAACGGAGCGAAGCCCGGAACGAAACCGGAGACTTGTACGGTTTGCCGCGGCTCCGGTCAACAGGAAGTGGCGCAGAATACGCCATTCGGCCGTATCGTTAATCGTCGCGCTTGTACGAATTGTTCAGGGCGCGGAACGATTATCAAAGATCGTTGCGGCACTTGTTCCGGCAGTGGTCAAGTGAAGAAGCAACGCAAAATTCACGTTAAAATCCCTGCCGGAGTGGACGAAGGCGCCCAGCTTCGCGTAAGCGGAGAAGGAGAAGGCGGTACTCGCGGAGGACCTGCCGGAGATCTGTACATCGTTCTGCGCGTGAAATCACATGATTTCTTCGAACGCGAAGGCGACGATATTTTCTGCGAGATTCCGTTAACCTTTACCCAAGCGGCATTGGGCGACGAGATCGAAATCCCGACTTTGACGGAGAAGGTTAAGTTAAAGGTTCCAGCGGGAACGCAAACCGGAACTTATTTCCGTTTGAAGGGCAAAGGCGTTCCGAAGCTTCGCGGATACGGTCAAGGCGATCAGCAAGTTAAAGTAACGATCGTTACTCCGACTCATCTAAGCGAAGATCAGCGGGAACTGCTTCGAGATTTTGCTTCCAAGAGCGGCGAATCTACGCATGAGCAAAGCAAATCCATCTTTGAACGCATGAAACGCGCCATACTAGGAGAATAACGATAATAACGGAAACCGTCCAATATAATGGGCGGTTTTTTGCGGCGTCATTTAAACTTGCGCGAATAAGCTTGGCTTCATCTGAGAAATCTAATCTAGATTTGCTTTGCAGGGTTAACCCCGGTATAACAAAGGAGGAATAACGGTTGAATAACGATCAAAACGATATCTCGATTGCTTTCGGCGAAGACGTGGAATTTTCCGAGGAGCTTGCGGATCAAGAGGATAAGGAAGCTCAAGAACGGGCGGCTGCTGCCGATCAGCGGATTAACGCCGCCGATGAAGGAGAATGACGCCGTTGGATATGCAGCCATTGCAGGCTAGCTTTGCGACTCAGGATCAAGCTGAATCCGTCATTCGCAAGTTAGCTTCTCTTCGCGGCGATCGTTTTCGGCTGGAGAGGGCTAGCGGGAACGCTAACCAATCATCGGAACTAAGTTCCGCTTCAACTGCCGACTCGGATAACCCAGCATCATCGTTGCTATCGAATTCCCGATTGGAAGCTTCCGAGGAATTAACGCCGGCTCGTTTAGGCTCATCCGCAGAATTCACGCTGTCCGCTAACGTGCCTGGCGAGGCAACAGAACAAGCACGAACCGTAATTCTCCAAGCCGGTGGCGTAATTTTATAAGCATCGTTGATCTTCGCATCACGCTTTGGCGTGGTGCTTTTTTTCGTAGCTATGTCCATTATCCCCGTTGCTTAGATACAGGATTAATTTCTTGCGCTATGTCCATTATCCCCGTCGCTCAGATGCAGGCTTGATCTTATATGTTCTATGTCCATTATCCCCGTCGCTCAGATGCAGGATTGAATTTATGTGCTATCTCCATTATCCCCGTTGCTCAGATGCTGGATTGTTTTCTTGTGCTATCGCCATTATCCCCGTTACTCAGTTGCAGGATTGATTTCTTGCACAATGGTCACTATCCCCGTTGCTCAGATGCTGGATTGAATTAATGTGCTATGGCCATTATCCCCGTCAGTCAGTTGCAGGATTGATTTCTTGCACTATGGTCACTATCCCCGTTGCTCAGATGCTGGATTGTTTTCTTGCGCTATCGCCATTATCCCCGTCGCTCAGATGACGATTGAATACTCGCGCTATGTCTATCTATTATCCCTTTCGTTCAGATACAGAATTGTGGTTTGCTAAAGCCTACTTATTATTCAGGATTGGTAATTCAGTAATTGACCATTGAAGATCGAAGTGAAATGATATCAAGGAATTAATTTATCCTGAGCAGAAGGGATAGAGACAAAGGACTTTGAACGATTGCACCAACGACGTGCACCAGCTTATTAATGAAGTTTCACCCCGACTAACCACTTCCCGATCAATTTTCCAACCTATCGAACTCCACTCCGAACGATAGAACGGCACCAAGCGACGAGAACTGACGGTTTAACCTGACTGAAGGGGATAATGGACATAGGTGTCCCGCGGACAGACAGCCCAATCCGAACGTCGACGCCCATGAAGCGAGCACATTACTCGATTGTCCGATCAACCGGCACCAGTCGACGAGAACTGACGGTTGAACCTGACTGGATGGGATAATAGACATACGTGCCAACAAATAGATCGCCCCACCCGATCGTCGACCATCAACCCTCATGTGCGGTGTGACCCGCCGACCGTCAAACCCCATAAACCGAGTGCACCACCCATCGACGAATCAAACGTACCAAGCGACGAGAACCGATGGTGAACTGACTGAAGGGGATAATGGGGATACGCGTCGGAAACGAGAGAAGCTGCGATACGATTGCTTAGTGTTTTGCATCCTGCAAAACAGTACGTGTATAATGAGATTCATTGAGCAATCACAAGGCTGGGAGTCATGAGGAGGAAAAGATTTGCGCTGGCATGAAATTACCGTCCTGGCGACGGAATCGTCTCAGGAAATGGTTACGCATTATTTAACGGAGCTTGGAGCGGGGGGAGTTTCGGTAGAGGAAGCCTGGTCGGCGGATAAACCGAGAGACACGACCTACGGAGAATTGTATGATACTCCTCTGAACAACATCAGACCCGGCTATGCCGAGTTTAAAGCTTATTTCTCGGAAGATACGAAAATGGAACCGATCGCCGTCGAGCTGAAGACTTTGCTTGAAGGGCTGCCGGAGTTCGGTTACGATGCGGGAGAGTTTACGATTACGGTCGGCGACGTACACGAGGACGATTGGGCGGACGCATGGAAACAATATTTCAAGCCGATCGCGATTACGGAGCGTTTAACGATTAAGCCGACTTGGGAGGAATACACTCCGCAAGGAGACGAGCTTATTATTGAAATCGATCCGGGTATGGCATTCGGGACGGGGGCGCATGCAACGACCGCCCTTTGTTTGAAAGCGTTGGATAGCGCGATAAAAGGCGGAGAGCAGATCATCGACGTCGGCACCGGTTCGGGCGTACTAGCGATCGGAGCTATGAAGCTGGGAGCATCGAAAGTGCTCGCTTTGGATTTGGATCCCGTAGCGGTGAAGTGCGCGCAAGAGAACATCGAGTTAAACGGCTACGAGAAAGAGGTAGAAGTCCGGCTCAGCGATTTGCTTGGCGTGCTGCACGAGAGCGAAAATATCGGCAATGACTCATCCGCGAACGTTTCCAATGGGATCACAACGGCCACGGTCGGCGTTACGCCTCCTGTCGATCTTGTCGTCGCCAATATTTTAGCAGAGATTATTTTGCTGTTCATCGGCGATGTCATGGAAGTACTTAAGCCCGGCGGAATCTATATTACTTCGGGAATTTATAAAAACAAAGAAATGATCGTCGAAGCGGGATTGCTCGCTGCCGGATTCGAGATCATCGACGTATTGAGACAAGAGGAATGGATCGCGTTCGTCGCTGGAAAACCTAAGGGGGAAAGCTAGTGGATAACTTTTTCTGGTTTCCGATTGCGCATCTGCCCGTTATCATTCTCATTATGCTTATCGCCTTTAGCGTCCATGAGTTTGCGCATGCTTGGACCGCATGGAAGTTCGGAGACGACACGGCGTATCGCGAAGGCCGGGTAACCTTGAATCCGATAGCCCATTTGGACTGGATCGGGATGTTATTCTTAGTGTTAGCGGGGTTCGGTTGGGCGAAGCCGGTACCGGTAAGACGCAGCAGATTCAAGAATCCTAGATTGATGAGCATCATCGTAACGGCAGCCGGACCGATCAGTAATTTGCTTTTGGCTTTTCTGTTTCTGTTTCTCATTTATTTATTGAACGCTTTGAACGTTTTTGATCATGTCTCGATGGATTTCTGGAATAATCTTTGGACTTTCATCGAATATTGGATGTCTATCAACCTTGCGTTGTTCATCTTCAACTTGATCCCCGTACCCCCTTTGGATGGCTACCGGATCGTGGAAGAGTTTTTGCCGCTCAGAACGAGAATCAAAATTCAGGAAATGGGCCAATGGATCACGTTCATTTTCCTTTTGATTATCTTTATTCCTCCGCTTCGGAATTCGACGATCGCACCGTTGCTGAGCTTGCGAGAACCGATTTGGAGAGGGATGGACCGAATCCTGAACCTCATTTTCTAGCGACGGGAGATCGGATCGATTTTCCTCATAATTGCAAGGTAACGAATGTAGCGAAAATAACCCGAACAAGGTATGATGAAGCATGGAACATAGGCAGGAGGCTGTTTGAGAGATGCAGCGTTATTTTGTGCCTCCGGCATTGATGGGCGAGATGTCCGTCTCGCTTGAAGGAGAAGACGCCCGGCATGCGGCCGCCGTCATGAGATCCAAACCGGGAGATTGTTTTATCGCTTGCGATGGTAACGGCCGAGACGTGCTGGCTAAGATCGTATCGCTTGATAAAGATAGCGTGCAAGCGGATATTATCGAAGAGTTATCCGTCACGGCCGAGATGACTTGGCAAGTTACGGTAGCTCAGAGCTTGCCCAAAGGGGATAAGCTCGAGATCGTTATCCAGAAAGGGACGGAAGCGGGAGCGTCGGCTTTCCAGCCCTTCATATCGCAACGTACGGTCGTGCAGTACGACGAGCGCAAGGAAGCGAAACGGATCGATCGTTGGCGTAAAATCGCCAAAGAAGCGGCTGAGCAAAGCCATCGCAGCGTCGTTCCGCAGATCTACGCGGTTAATTCATGGAAATTATTTTTGAAACAGCTCGCTGAGTTCGACTTGGTCTTGTTCTGTTACGAGGAAGAAGGGCGCGCCGGCAACGGACTGCGCGATGTACTCTCTCGGTTCAAGTCTGAGCGGACGGGCAAACCCGCGGCGCGCGTAATGGTCGTTATCGGTCCCGAAGGGGGCTTTACCCCGGAAGAAGCGGGAGCGGCTGCCGCGTCCGGAGCGACTTTAATCGGTTTAGGCAGAAGAATATTACGGACGGAGACTGCGGCGTTGTTCGCGCTCGCTTGTCTCGCATACGAATCCGGAGAGTTGGGAGGAATCTGAAGATGCCGAACGTGGCATTTTATACGCTTGGCTGCAAAGTCAACTTTTACGATACCGAGGCCATTTGGCAGTTGTTTAAGAACGAAGGCTACGAGCAAGTCGACTTCGAGCAGACGGCTGACGTCTATTTGATTAATACGTGTACGGTTACGAATACGGGCGACAAGAAGAGCCGGCAAATTATCCGACGCGCCGTGCGCCGAAATCCGGACGCCGTTATCGCGGTTACGGGCTGTTATGCGCAAACTTCTCCAGCCGAGATTATGGCGATTCCGGGAGTCGATCTGGTTATCGGCACGCAAGACCGGGAGAAGCTGATGTCTTTTGTTACCGACATTCAGAATGATCGCAAACCTGTAAACGCGGTGCGCAACATAATGAAAACCCGGGAGTTCGAGGAACTGGACGTTCCCGATTTCGCGGAGCGCACGCGCGCGTTCCTGAAAATCCAAGAGGGTTGCAACAACTTCTGCACGTTCTGCATTATTCCGTGGTCACGCGGACTATCTCGCAGCCGAAAGCCGGAAAGCGTGCTGGAGCAAGCTCGCCAACTCGTTGCCTCGGGCTACAAGGAAATCGTGCTGACCGGCATTCACACCGGCGGATACGGAGACGACTTGGAAAACTACCGGTTAGCCAACTTGTTAACCGATCTGGATAAGATCGACGGGTTGGAGCGGATTCGCATCAGCTCCATCGAAGCCAGTCAGATCGACGAGAAAGTAATCGCCATCTTGAACAGCTCGCCGAAGATGTGCCGACATCTGCACATTCCTCTTCAAGCGGGCGACGACGATATTCTGAAAAGAATGCGTCGCAAATACACGACCGCCGAATTCGCGGAGAAAATCCGCTTGATTCAAGAAGCGATGCCGGGAGTGGCGATTACGACGGACGTCATCGTCGGTTTCCCCGGCGAAACCCAAGAGCAATTCGAGAAGGGCTACAAGTTCATGGAAGCGATGAATTTCGCGGAAATGCACGTATTCCCGTATTCTAAGCGGACCGGAACTCCGGCGGCTCGCATGGATGAACAGGTAGACGAGGAAGTGAAGCACGAACGCGTGCATCAATTAATCGACCTGTCCGAGCGCATGCAAGCGGCATATGGTCGTGAGTGGGTCGGTAAAGTGCTTGACGTTATTCCTGAACGGGAAGCGAAAGGCGCGGAAGGAACCGGGTTAATTTCGGGATACACCGACAATTACATCCAAGTCGTACTTAACGGGGATCCGTCGTTGATCGGCAAGCTGTGCCGGGTTCGCATTACGGATTCTTCCGTGAACGAGTGCCAAGGCGAGCTTCTTGAAGTCATTGAAGCGGATTCGCAGCAGGTGGCCATGCAAGCTTGATTTTCGGACGAAGATTTCATCGCGGGGCGGATTTGCGCAAGCTTCCTCCTTTCGGTGAAGTCTTTTTCTCATACAGAGGAACTATAAGGGGGGAATCGGCGAGATGAAAAAAGAGATTTCCGCGGGTGGAGTCGTCTATCGTCAACGCGACGGGCAATTGGAAATTCAATTGATCGAGGATCGATTCGGTCGGATGACGCTGGCTAAAGGTAAAATGGAGCCTGGAGAGACGATCGAACAAACCGCGCTAAGGGAAATTCAAGAAGAAACGGGAATAACGGGGCAACTGTCCGCGCCTCTTCAAGTGATTTCATACGTATATGAGCATGCGCAACTCGGGACGGTGCAGAAGGAAGTCCATTACTATCTCGTTGAAGCGGGCGAAGGGCAACTCCAAGCACAGGTGGAGGAAATAACGGGAGTGGCCTGGTACGAGCCTTCGACGGCATGGCGGTTGCAACTTGATGCGGGATACGACAATAACGATGATGTGCTTAGGCTTGCTCTTGAGAAGCTGGGAATCCAGTTGGCCGGCTAAATACGAGGTGATCTCTTTGTCCGAGGAAAGACGTTTTCCTTCTTGGCAATCGAACGACAATTTGGCAGCTTTTACGGATTATACGCTTGTATCCGCCGAGGCTGGCGCTGGCGCTTTTCTCGATCTGTGCTCGGAAGCGGTCGCGGACGGTTATTACGGCGTGTGCGTTAGCGGCGGATGGGTTCGCTTATGCCGGGAGCGGTTAAGCGGGACTAAAGCGAAAGTCAGCGCGGTTGTCGGATTTCCGCTTGGAACGCACGCGACCCGCGCCAAAGCTTTCGAAGCATCGGCGGCGCTGGATGACGGCGCATCGGAGATCGATATGGTCTTACCGATCGGAAGGTTAGCGGACGGGGACTATGATTCGGTAGAGCGCGATATCGCCGCGGTCGTTCAAGCGGTTCAAGGCGGGGCGCTAGTGAAGGTGATTTTGGAAACGGGGATGTTGACCGAAGAGCGGATAACCGCCGGCGCCAAGATCGCGGAAGCGGCGGGCGCGGATTACGTCCAGACTTCTACCGGCTTCGGGGGCAGGGGGGCATCGGTATCCGATATCGCGCTGATCAGGTCGGCGGTATCGATTGAAATGGGGATAAAAGCATCGGGAGGTATCCGGAACGCGCAATCGGCGATCGAATTATTGGCCGCCGGAGCTAATCGGATCGGGAGCAGCTCCGGCAAAGCGATCGTTCACGGATTATCGAAGCTACTCTAAGCTAGGCGGAATCGGGATCGGAAGAACGCCAGAAGGGCATGTAAGCGATCGGAAGGGCGATCAAAGAGCATAACACGTTAAAAATCGTCTGGGCGTGGGCGATTTGTGCGGACGGATCGCCGGGGGCGAGGAAGGCTGCTGCCGAATGGAGCGCGCCGATCAACGGATAGAAGAGCAGCGCTCCACCCGCGTTAAGGGCAAGCTGGGAGAGCGCGACGAAGCGGCCTCCTTTTCCTCCGCCGAGAGAGGCGACCAACCCGGTAAAGCATGTACCGATGTTGGCGCCAAGGACGATCGCTATCCCGGCTTCGGGCGAGATCGCTCCAGTGGCAGCCAGACCCATGCACATGGCGATGACCGCGGCGCTGGAATGGACGAGAGCGGTAAGCGCCGCACCGCCTAGGACGCCCCAGATTAAGTTCTCGTTCGTATGTTGCATCAATGTCTCGAACATGCCGTTGGTCCGCAGGGCCGGTCCCATCCCTTGGAGCAGTTTAAAGCCGAGGAGAAGCAACCCGAAGCCTCCCAAAGCGACGGATACATAACGCAACGCCATTCCGATTCGGGGATCGGAATCCGGACTTCTCATTTCGTTCATCATATAAGTCGCAAGCCAACCGGCAGCGCTTATGGCAAGAATAGCCATTCCGAAACGATGAAGCTCCAAGCTCATCAGCTCCGTCGTGAGACAAGTTCCTACGTTGGTTCCGAGGATAATGCCGAAGCTTCGGGAGAGGGAGAGCCAGCCCGCGTTCACGAAGCCGATCGTTAGGACGGTTACGGCCGTGCTGCTCTGGAGCAGAGCGGAGGCGGCGGTTCCGACGGCAAAACCTCGGAGCGGCGTCGAAGTCGAACGGGACACCCAGGTAGTCAGCTTGCGTCCCGCCCAACGTTGCAACGAGGTTTCCATGACCTTCATACCGGACAGTAATAACGCGAACCCGAGTAAAGACGGGATTATGAAGCTGGCAATCATATTCGCACCCCCATTTAACACTATGCGAAAACAGGACAAGTTTATGATCGGATATGGAATCGATAAGGAGTGGAAGGTTAATGAGCAGTCAAGCCGCAGTATGGTTAAATAAAGGGAGACGTCAGCGTCTTGAGGAAGGACATCCTTGGATTTATGCGAACGAGATAGCCAAGATGGAAGGCGAAGCGAAGCCGGGTCAATTAGTCGAGGTGAAGGATCATCGCGGACAATTGCTTGGCACCGGCTATTGGAACCCGGCTTCGCAGATCACGGTTCGTATCGTAGCTTACGGGCCGTTGGAAGCGATGGACGAAGATTTCTTCCGAAAACGTTTCGAGCGCGCGAAGGATCATCGTTATCGTTTTCTTGGCGAAGAAACTTCTTGTCGCCTTGTTTACGGGGAAGCCGACTTTCTGCCGGGGCTAGTCGTCGATCGGTTTAACGACGTTCTGGTTGTTCAAGTGCTTACGCTGGGCATGGACGTCGCGAAAGAAGCTTGGCTTCCGGCATTGGTCGATGTGTTCGCGCCTCGCGGCATTTACGAGAGAAGCGACGTAGGCGTTCGCACGTTAGAGGGTCTAGAAGAAACAACCGGCGTCTTGTACGGGGAATGCCCGAGACTCGTGGAAATCTTAGAAAACGGGTTAAAAGTTCAGGTCGATATCGAGGGCGGCCAGAAAACGGGCTATTTTTTCGATCAGCGAGAGAACCGGGCTTCGATTAAGCCTTTGGTGAAAGGTTGGGGCGCTCGGAGTGGTATTAAATTGGTGGAGCAAGTAACGGAGAATGGAGGCCTTCGGACGGTTCCGATAAACGAGAAGGGGAGCGTCGTCACGTTCCCTTATTGGGATGGGGCTACCGTACTGGAATGTTTCGCCCATACGGGAAGTTTTACGCTGCATGCCTGCGACTACGGAGCCAAGAAAGTCACCTGCCTCGACATTTCCGAGCACGCGCTGCAAACCGCTCGGCATAACGTAGAAATTAACGGGTTCTCGGATCGCGTGGAATTCGTGGCCGCGGACGCTTTCGAGTATTTACGACAACAAGTAGCAGGACGGGACGAGCGTCAAACGAGAGCGAACGCCAAGGCAGCAGGCGTAAAAGTGGATACTTCCAAGCCTCTTGCATCCGAAGGAAGGACTTGGGACGTCATCATTCTCGATCCTCCGGCCTTCGCCAAGACGAAACGGGCAGTCGAAGGAGCTTGCCGCGGATATAAGGACATTAACCTTCAAGCGATGAAGCTGCTTAACGAAGGGGGCTATCTGGTGACGGCTAGCTGTTCATATCATGTGAGGCCGGAGCTGTTCCTGGAAACGATCCAGGACGCGGCCAAAGACGCGGGCAAGATCATTCGCCGGATCGAATGGCGCGGCGCGGGCAAGGATCATCCTCAGCTTGCCGGCGTTGAAGAAGGACACTATTTGAAATTCGGAATATTCGAGGTGCGAAGCCGCAAAGAGCTGTAATTTCAAGGCGCGGACAATTTGTTAAGAAATTGTTAGCAAATCGAAGGATGTTTTCATCCCGTTTAGGGAACATTTCTAACGCCTCTGGATTATGTTTAATCTATAGGCAAGGAAACGGGAGGTAGCATCATGGTGCATGAAGTGATTTTGTTCGGCAAACGCGCGGTGCCATTGGAAAATAGGGCTAAAGCCCTGAGTAGCCGCAGTCGGTTTAACAATCGAATGAGAGCTATGGCGGACGACCTGGAGTTCCGCCGCCGTTGGAAAAAAGTCAGTTATATCGAGTTGTGGTCGGATGCCGCGATTTTCAAATACGAGGACGGCACGAAGTGGTATATGAATATCTCATAATCAAGCAGCGAAAACGATTCGAACGCCGGGGAAATCCGGCGTTTTTCTTATGCGGTCGGATTGTCGGCGGTAAATGACAATTTCGCGAACGCCTGTGCGCCTTTAGGGTGCCTATGGTACAATGGTCGAAGAAGGTTGTCGCGAATGTCACGCAATAAGCGGCATCTAGATTTGATCAGGATATCGGAATTGATTTGGAGGGTTGACGCATGTCGCTTCGGCTAATAACGGGTCGTTCGGGTAGCGGAAAGACGCAGCTGATATTGAATGAGATACGGAGTAAGCTGCAGAGCGATCCGTTGGGAACTCCGCTAATATTGCTCGTGCCGGAGCAAGCGACTTTCCAGATGGAATACGCGATGGTGACGACGCCGGGATTACCCGGGTTTCTTCGGGCCCAAGTACTCAGTTTCCGCAGGCTCGCCTTTCGGGTGATGCAGGAAACGGGCGGCTCAGCCGTCGTTCCGATACACGATAACGGTAAAGCGATGCTTTTACATAAGGTGCTGGAAGCCCGCAGGGAAAGCTTAAGATTGTTTCGCGGAGGGAAAACCGAATCGGGCTTAATTACGCGAATCAACGACTTGTTGACGGAAATGAAAAGATACGGAATCGGCAGCGATAAATTATCGAAGCAAGCGACGGCGACGGCCGAACGGGTAGCGGCGACGAAAGAGTCGGCTCTGCTAGCGGACAAGCTTCACGATCTGTCAATGATCTATACCGACATGGAGCAACAATTGGTCGGTCATTGGTTGGACGGAGAGGACATGCTGGGTTGGCTTGCGAGGGGCGCCGCGGGATCGACTTTCCTCAATGGCGCGGAAATTTGGCTAGACGGATTTCATGGCTTTACGCCGAGCGAGTACGCGGTTATCGAAGCTCTATTGCGAAAAGCGGATAAGGTTAGCGTTAACCTGTGCCTAGATCGGCCTTATCACGCCACAGAAAGGCCGGACGAGCTTGATCTGTTCCATCCTACGGCGGAGACGTCGGCGCAATTGTGCGAGCTGGCGCAGGCGTCCGGCGTGCATATGGAGCCGCCGGTCGTCCTTGATCCTGAAGTCTCGCCGCGTTTTCGGAACAACCCGATGCTTGCTTTCTTGGAACGGAATTGGGGAAATCGCAAGAAGTGGACGGGAGAATCCGCGTTCTTGGCGCCGGAGCATCCCGGCTGCGGGTTACATCTTTACGCGGCGGCCAACCGCAGGGCGGAAGCCGAAGCCGTTGCCCGGGACATGCTGTATCGGGTGAGAGAAAATGGGAACCGGTGGAGAGATATGGCTCTATTCGTCCGTAAAATGGACGATTACGCGGATTTATTAGCCACCGTATTCGGCGACTATGGCATTCCGTATTATTTGGACGGCAAGGCATCCGTATCCCACCATCCTCTAGTAGAATTCGTGCGTTCCGCGCTCGAATGCGTCGCCGGCGGATGGAAAGCCGAAGCCGTATTTCGCTGCGCCAAGACGGATTTGCTGGGAACGCCTGACCGACGCGTCTCGCGGGACGAAATCGACCGCTTGGAGAACTACGCGCTGGCCGCGGGAATCGACGGCTGGCGCTGGCATTCGGCACAAGCCTGGTTCCCGTTGTTCAGGGGAGATCTAGAGGATGAAACATCCATTATGGATGCCGAGGAAGCGATGCGAGGATTGCTCGACGTAAGGGATGCGCTGCTGAAGTCGTTATTGGCGCTAGAAGAAGGTATGAAGTCCGCAAAAACGATCAGAGAGCTGTGCGAGAGCTTATACGGGTTTTTAGAGCAAACCGGAGCGGCGGACATGTTGGAACAATGGAGCAGAGAGGACGGAGCGACGGGGAAACCGGGTCGCATGGCCGTTCATCGCCCGTTATGGGATGGAATGATCAATCTGCTAGATCAATTGGTAGAGTTGATGGGGGATAACTCCGCGGATATTCAATTGTTCGCGGGTATGGTGGATTCAGGCTTAGAAGAATTAAAGCTGGGAGCGGTTCCGCCGTCGCTTGACGGCGTCTTGATCGGCAGCCCGGAGAGAACCCGATCCGATCGCGTTCGGATCGTCTATTTGCTCGGCGCGAACGACGGGGTGCTTCCGATGCGGATATCCGAGAACGGCTTGTTCGCGGAAGAGGAACGCGACAGATTAGCCGTCACGGGTTTATCGCTAGCGCCGGGAGCGCGCAGAAGGCTATTGGACGAGGCGTTTTTGGCCTATTTGACGTTTACGACCGCTTCCCAGCATCTATGGGTTAGTTATCCGCAAGCAGACGATGAAGGCCAAGGTTTGCTTCCGTCGGAGTGGATCGGCAAGCTGAGGAGCCGGTTTCCGGGCATTCCGATTCGCTCGGTCGCCGCGGAGCCGCTGGAAACGCAAACGGAAGCGGAGCAGTTGGAGTACGCGGCTCATCCGGGAAGGGCTTTGACCCATTTGTTGACGAGACTTCGCGGCTGGCGGCAGGGAGAAAGAATTTCCGCGGGCTGGTGGTCGGTATACGATTGGTTAAGGGATCGGGAAGATTGGAACGTGAGGCTTTCCTCCCTGGTCGCCTCGTTGAATTACTCGAACGTGGAGGAGCCGCTGACTCCGGAGACGAGCCGATTGCTGTACGGGGATCGTCTATTGGCGAGCGTGTCGCGGATGGAGCGGTTCATCGCTTGTCCGTTCCAACATTTCGCCGTACATGGCTTGCGGCTGCAAGAACGGCGCTTGTTCAAGGTGGATTCGCCCGACATCGGGCAATTGTTCCATGCGGCGCTACGCCAGACGACCGAGAAGCTGTTCGCGGAAGGACCGGCCGGGATGGATGCCATGCGTTGGCAGATCGAAGCGGCCGCCGCGGTGGACAAGCTACTGCCTCGCGTTCAATCGCAAATCTTATTATCTTCCCACCGTCATCAGGTGATGGCGCGCAAGCTTCGGGATATCGTAACGCAAGCTTCGGCCATCCTGGGAGAGCATGCCGCGTTATCGGCTTTCAAGCCCGTCGGACTCGAGATGAGCTTCGGGCCTAAAGGCTTGTTGCCGGCGCTTTCGCTGCAATTGGACGGCGGACGCTGGATGGACATCGCCGGAAAAATCGACCGCGTCGACGCGGCTCAATCCTCGTCCGGGTTGCTCCTTCGCATCATGGACTATAAATCTAGCGCTATGAAGCTTAAGTTGGACGAGGTGGCGCACGGACTTTCGCTTCAGATGCTTACTTATTTGGACGTCGTCGTTTCCCATGCGCCTCATTGGCTCGGACAAGCGGCCAAACCGGCGGGCGTGCTTTATTTCCATGTGCAGAATCCTCTGTTGCTTACGCCGAACGGAATGCCCAAAGAGGAGGCTCGCAACGCCTTATTCCGTCAATACCGCATGCAAGGCTTGCTGTTGTCCGACGGAGAATCGGTCAAGCTTATGGACGAATCGTTGAATCAGAACAGCAAATCGGCGGTTGTTCCCGTCGAATTCAAGAAGGACGGCGCGTTCTCCGCGCGATCCCAAGTCGCCAACGAAAGCGAATGGGAAGTGCTGCGGGGATCGGTTCGTTCTCAGATCCGCCGTATCGGCAAACGGATAGTCGACGGTGACGTGGCGATTACCCCGTACCGGATGGACAAGCGCAGCCCGTGCACGTTTTGCGATTTCCGGCCGGTGTGCCATTTCGATAGCCAAGTAGAAGGCAATGCGTATCAGGCTTTAAGCAAAGCCGGCAGCAAGGAAGAGTTATGGCAGCGGCTGGCCAACGGCGCGCAAGGGAGTGAATCGAATTGAAGCAGCTTAGGATATGGCCCGCAAAGCCGGAAAACAGTCGTTGGACGGACGAGCAATGGGCCGCGATAACGGCGGACGGTTCCAACTTGCTCGTGGCCGCGGCGGCGGGCTCGGGCAAAACCGCTGTGCTCGTCGAGAGGATCATTTCGCGAATCGCGGACGAATCTCGTCCGCTCGACGTTGACGCCATGTTGGTAGCTACGTTCACGAAAGCGGCCGCGGCGGAGATGAAGGAAAGAATCCGGCATGCGCTCGAGGAATCGTTGGAGAAAAATCCGGACTCCAGGCATTTGCGCCGCCAGATCGCCCTTCTTCCGCGAGCGTCCGTTACGACTCTTCATTCGTTCTGCCTAGAGATCGTCGAGAGGTACGCGCCGCTAATCGAGCTTGATCCCGGCTTCCGAATGGCGAACGAGACGGAGGCAGAGCTCTTGCGAATGGATACGCTGGACGAGCTGTTCGAGGAGCGCTACGAAGCCGAAGGAGAAGCGGGCCCGTTGGCGGCTCTCGCCGATCATTTCGGCGGAGAACGAAGCGACGAGCCCCTTCACAGGCTTGTGCTGGAGCTGTTCGAATACGCGGGCAGCCATCCTTGGCCGGAACATTGGCTTCGAAAGACGGCCGGAGAATTCGAACGCGCCGAAGCGGAAACGCTTCTAAATTCCTTGTGGGTGAAAAGTTTGCGCGAAGATGCCGTATTACTGTTGCAGGGTACGCTTCATCTTCTGCGAAGCGCGTTGCGGATCGCCCATGAACCGGGAGGTCCGGAGCCTTATATCGATACGCTATTCGCGGATATCGACGGATTGGACAGGATTGCGCGAGCCTTTGACGATGGCGTCTGGGAGGACTGGCAAGCCGCGGTAGCGGATATTTCCTTCGGGCGGCTTAAGCCGTGCAAAGGCGACGAGTACGATCCGCTTCTTATCGAGCGGGTCAAAGGGTTGAGAGACGCGGCCAAGAAAGCGGCAGGCAAGCTGTCCGAGGAGTGGCTTGTCCGTTCTCCCGAGCAGTACGCTTCCGAGCTGCGCGCGTTGGCTACGGCGATGGAGCAGTTGGCCGAGCTAGCCGTGCAATTCGGAGAGCGCTACGAGCAGGCCAAGCGGGCTAAGGGGCTGCTCGATTTCAGCGATCTCGAGCATTACGCGCTGCGGATATTGCGGGATTCTTCTTCGACGCCGGAAGGCAGTTTTCCCTCTCTGGCGGCACTCGGATTTAAGGATCGATTCGCGGAAATCTACCTGGATGAATACCAGGATACGAACGAGGTTCAAGAAGCGATCGTTTCGCTAATTTCGAGGAAAGAACCGGGAAACGTGTTCATGGTCGGCGACGTGAAGCAGAGTATATACCGGTTCCGTCTGGCCGAGCCGGGTCTGTTTCTGGAGAAATACAAAACGTACGAAGCCTATTCCGGTTCCGCGGATCCGGAAGACGCTTCGTCTTTCACGGCGGATGAGGATGGGCTGCGCATTGATCTGGCGCGAAACTTCCGTAGCCGCAGGGAAATCTTGAATGCGGTCAACCATGTGTTCAGGCTGATCATGAGGGAGCCCGTCGGAGAAATGAATTACGACGAACGGGCCGAACTCATCTACGGCGACGGATATCCCGACGCCGGTGAGCCGAATCCTTATTCCGTGGAGTTAATCGTATTGGATTCCGCGCCGGTTGCGGCTTCCGAAGGAGACGCTGCTCAAGGTGCGGACATTACGGAAGCCGGCGCCGCGGAAGTAAACGAGAACGGCTCCGCGCCCGCGGAAGAAGCCGAGGACGCGGAGTCCGCGCAGTTGGAAGCCAGATGCATCGCGGCCGAGATCCGCAAGTTAATGGGATCGGACGAAGAAGATCGGCTTCCGTTCGCGGTTTATGACGGTAAAGCCAAGCTGCATAGACCCGTACAGTTCAGGGACATCGTCATTCTGCTAAGAGCGGTTTCCGCGCTTGCGCCCGCGTTCCTTGACGAGCTGAAAGCGGCAGGAATTCCCGCTTACGCGGATCTTGCGACGGGTTACTTCGCCGCAACCGAAGTCGATATCCTGTTATCGCTCCTGTCCATCATCGATAATCCGCATCAGGATATTCCCCTTGCCGGCGTGTTGCGTTCGCCGATCGGAGGATTTACCGCGGAGCAGTTGGCGCGAATCCGTCTAGCTCGCCGCGGCGGTTCTTTCTGGGAAGCCGTTAACGTTGCCGCGAAGGGCAACGAGGATGGCGCCGATTCGGTATCCGCGGGGGAATTGCAAGAGGCGATAGCAAAATTCGTTAGCAAGCTGGGGGAATGGCGGAATTTCGCGCGAAGGGAGCCGCTCGGGGATTTGCTGTGGATGTTATACCGCGAGACCGGCTATTACGACTACGTAGGCGGATTGCCGGGAGGCGGGCAAAGGCAGGCGAATTTGCGAGCGCTTGTCCATCGGGCGGTCCAATACGAACGTTCCTCGAAATTCCGGGGGTTGTTCCGGTTTCTCCGTTTTCTGGGCCGGATGCGGGATACGGGAGCCGATCTCGGAGCGGCACGCGCGCTCGGGGAGAGCGAGAACGTCGTGCGTATCGTATCTATTCATCGCAGCAAAGGATTGGAGTTTCCGGTCGTGTTCGCCGCTGGGCTGGGTCGGAATTTCAATCGCCGGGACTTAAACGGAGCGTTCTTGAAACATAAGAAGCTAGGCTTCGGACCTCGGGTCATGGAGAAAGAAACCAGGGTCGCCTACCCGACGTTGCCTCAACTCGCCATTCGCAGGAAGCTGGCCGCGGAAATGCTCGCCGAAGAAATGCGGGTGCTGTACGTGGCTTTGACCCGGCCCAAAGAGAAGCTCTATCTCATCGGTACAAGCAAGGATGCCGTTAAAACGTGGGAGCAATGGAGCGAAACCGCGGCTATGGCGGACGGGAGCTTGCCGACGTTCGCCGTCGGCGCTGCCTCTAAGTATTTGGATTGGTTGGGTCCTGCGGCGGTAATCGCTAGCGAATTTGCGGATCCCGCGCGCAGATGGAACTGTCGGATCGTTCCCGCGATTTCGTATACCCGCCAGTCGACGGAATTACAGGAATCGAACCCGGACGAAGCGAGGTTATGGAATGCGGTTTTGAACGGCGAGAAGGTTGGCGCTGGGAAATCGGACGCATCGGAACGAATAAATCGCATGCTGTCTTGGGAGTACCATGAAATCGCGGCCACACAAGTCGCGGCCAAAACTTCGATCACGGCCTTGAAGAGCAGGATAAACGCGTCCCAACCGTCAATTGTCGAACCTCCAGTCGCTTACGAAGACGAGCTTCAGCTCCATGAGCAGCAAGAGCGTTCCTCCGCGGAAGGTTGGACGGAAACGGATCCGCAATTCGGCGGTTCGTCCGTCAATCCCGTAGTCCTTCCCGCGGCCACGTACCGGCTTCGTCGCCCCCGCTTCATGTCGGCTAAGCATTTAACGCCAGCCGAACGCGGCACGGCATTTCACTTGGTCATGCAGCACTTGCCAATCGAAGCGGGAACGACGGAGCGACGGGTCCATGACCTGCTCGAGAGCTTGACGGAACGGCGCATATTGTCCGCCGCGCAACGCGAAGGCGTCGAAGCTTCCGTCATCGCGGCGTTCTGCGAGACCCCGCTGTATTCGCGCCTCGGCAAAGCGCTGCAAGTATGGCGGGAAGTCCCATTTACTTACGGGCTAGATGCGGCCTCCGTTTATTCCGGTTCTATCGAGCCCTCTGCCGAAGAGACCGTCATCATTCAAGGGGTCATCGACTGCTTGTTTTCGGAGGAGGATGGCCTTGTGCTTGTAGACTATAAGACGGATGCTCTTAAGGGAGCCGATGCGGCGGACGCGGCGGAGAAGCATCGCTTTCAGGTGGAACAATACTGCGAAGCGGTACAATCGATTCTCGGTACGAAGGTCAAGGAAGCTTACGTTTATTTTTTTGACGGGGGACAGACGATTCGTTTGCTCTGAACAAAATAGGTTAAGCTTCGCAATAATCGATTAATTATTAGCGGTTGCTCGGGAGGATTTACCATGTCGGATAAAGCTCAAAACAAAAGAACGTACACGATCCCGGTTCTCTATATCGTTATCGTATTGATGATGACTTTAATTATCGTCGTTTATTCCAAATATTTGTTGACCAAACAAACGCATACGACGGATTTAGGGAAACAATTATCCGAGCAGTATAGCTATGCGTTGATTTATGCCGATCGGCTTCATGACGGCGCAGACCTCTTGCTGAGCGCCAAGACGGAATCGAAACGGTTACAAGCGGCGCAATGGCTCGGAGAGGCTCATCTGGCTTCCGGCGAGACCGTAGGCCTATTCGTGGAAGCCGCCTCTCTGACGACCGGGCAATCGAGAGAAGAAGCAAGCAAGCCGTTATTCGTCGCGATGAACGCCGTGATGGGTCAGGAAGGTCCGATAGCGTCGATCGGCGATATTGACGGGCCGTTAACCGACGATCAGAAAGCGAAACTGACAATCATTCGCGACGCTGCAGCGCAAATGCAGGAAGCTCTGAATCGCTTTCGTCCGCCCTCCGGGGAAGCGGGCTTCCGCCAGATGATCACGATTGCGGATTGGGTTCCGAACGCGGTCGAAGCGAGTAAAAGTTTAGAACGATTAGCCGGAAATCTGTAGTCGGCTAAGCGTATAGGGCTATTCCGCTGGGGCTTTCGCGCCCCGTGGGATCAGCCCTCGTTTTGTTGCGCCCATTTCTTTCACCCTTAAGTAGCCATTCGCCTAGTTCCGCATATGATGTTGGAGAAGGCAAGTGCCCAAGGAGGGATTGCAAATGGAGAAACCAAAACCCCAGCCAGCACCGCAACCAATCCAGAAACAAGCAGAAAAACCGAATGTATTCCCAGTGGAGGAAGTCCACCACGAGCATAAACATCCGCACGAGCATAAACTTCCGATTTATCCGCATCCGATGTATCCGAAACCCGTCGCCAAGAAAGTAACGAAATCTTTGTGCGAATCTCATATGCATCGCTACGTGGAAGTTCAAGCCGCGGATGGCTACTGTTACGACGGAATCGTGGAGCACGTCGACGACGAATGGTTATGTTTGGCGGTACCCGGAATGGCGGATCAGATGCGCGCATTCGGTCCGTTCTATCCCTATCGGCCAAGACGGTTTAACCGGCTTGTGCTGCCCCTTGCGGGGCTGGCGGCCATATCGTTGCTGCCCTATTACTGGTGATCGTCATGCGATCGTAACAAGTCTGCAGCCGAGCTGCAGGCTTTCTTGTTTTGCGTACCGAGTGATGACGTATAGTTGGACGGGGACGCTGGAAATGCGTTATGATAATTGCAAAATGATTTTCTAGGGGTGCGTAAATTGTCGGATTGCTTATTCTGTAAAATCGTCGAGGGAACGATTCCCGCTCGCAAAGTATTCGAAGACGATCAAGTCGTCGCTTTCCACGATATTCAACCGCAAGCTCCGGTCCATCTGTTGGTTATCCCGAAGAAGCATATCGCTTCGATGAACGAGTGGGAAGAGGGAGACGCCGCTTTGCTCGGGCATACGTTGTTAAGCGCCCAACAGATCGCCAAAGAAGCGGGGCTCGCGGATTCGGGCTATCGGCTGGTCAACAACTGCGGCAGCGATTCCGGCCAATTGGTTTTCCACGTTCATTGGCACATTCTGGGCGGCGAGAAACTGGCCGGTCTTAACCCGCAAACAAAATAGGAAATGACTCATTTCGTTAACCGATGACGAAGAGGAAAAACTTAGTGTCAAAGGATTCGTATTTTTCGGCAGACTCAAGTTGACACCCCCTTTCCTCATCACATATAATATAGTTTGATAACCGTGTTGGGTCTGTTGCGGAGGGAGGGAAAACAGGTGGCCGAAACAAAAGTACGAAAAAATGAAACAATCGACGCTGCACTCCGCCGCTTTAAGCGTTCCATTGCCAAAGACGGCGTTCTCGCGGAAGTGAAGAAACGTAAACATTACGAGAAACCGAGCGTTAAGCGCAAGCTGAAATCCGAAGCTGCGCGCAAACGGAAGTTCTAGGAGGAATCCGCACTCATGAATCTTGCGGAAAGATTGAATGAAGACATGAAGCTGGCGATGAAGAGCGGCGAGAAGTTTCGCCTTCAAACCATTCGCATGGTTCGGTCTTCGATCAAAAACCAAGAAATCGAGCTGCGCCGCGCGCTTGACGATAACGAAACGCTTAATGTACTGAGCCGTGAACTCAAGCAGCGACGCGATTCCCTCCAAGACTTCGAAAGAGGCGGACGGGAAGATCTCGTAAGCAATGTCAAAGCAGAAATTGAGATCATCTCTGAATATCTTCCACGACAGCTAACGGAAGAAGAAGTCAAAGCCATTGTTGTACAGACCATGCAAGAAACCGGTGCTTCTTCTAAAGCCGACCTGGGGAAATTGATGGGCGCTTTAATGCCCAAGGTGAAGGGAATTGCGGACGGTAAGCTCGTCAACGCAATCGTCCAACAATCTCTGCAGTAAACTCCGACATGAACGACAGGCACTCCCCTAAGGGGGTGCTTTTTGCTTTATTATCGGGACAGCAAGCAACCACGCTGTTAATGGACAGGCGTATTGAAACGATACTCTTGTCGAATCGTATTAACTACATATCGAATAAAACGCGATAGGAGGAATGAAATTGAGAATATTTCATCCGAACCGCCATCAAATCGTCGACTGGGGAAAGGCATTGAGATTAGCGCTGTTGCTAATGCTATCGGTAATTCCTTTGATCGGCATTGCCCTTGGCAACGCGCGCGCGGCGGAAACGCCTTCCGCCGGAGCGGTATACGTCATTCCGGTGCATCAGACGGTCCAAACCGGGCTTGCGTCCTTTCTGGATCGAGCGCTGGAGGAAGCGGAAGAGGCCAAAGCTTCGTTAGTCGTGCTCGATATTGACACACCCGGAGGACGACTGGACACCGCGGAGGAGATCGGTAAGCGCATTCGTGGCGCTACGGTTCCTACCGTTGCCTACGTCAGCGGTAAAGCCGCGTCTGCCGGCGCATACTTGGCGCTGAACGCGGGGGGCATCGCAATGGCGCCGGGCACGACGATCGGAGCGGCGATGATCGTGGACGGCTCGGGCAACGCGGTCGAGAATCCGAAGCTTGTCTCGTTCTGGAGCGAAGAGATGGCATCCGCCGCGGAATTAAACGGTCGCGATGCGAATATCGCGATCGGAATGGTTGATCCCGATCGGGTAGTCGAGATGAAAGCGATCGGGGAGACGAAACAGAAAGGTCAGATCATCTCCTTAAGCTCCGAGAAAGCTTTAAAGGTCGGCTATGCGGATAAGATAGCTAAGACTCCGGAAGAAGTCATCGCGTGGAAAGGGTTATCCGATCGAACGGTGGTGGATCTCAAGCCTTCGTTCGCGGAAAAAGTATCCACGGCGGTTACGAGTCCGGGAATCGCGACTCTGCTTCTTATTATCGGAATTGCCGGCGTAGCGATCGAACTGCTTGTACCGGGTTTCGGAATACCCGGAATTATCGGTCTTCTCTCGTTCGGACTTTATTTCTTCGGTCAATCGATCGCAGGTTTTGCGGGCATGGAAGCCCTGGTCGTATTCTTGCTTGGAATAGCGCTGCTTGTTCTGGAAGTATTTATTCCAAGCTTCGGCATTCTGGGCATTCTAGGAATCGTAGCGATTATCTTCGGCATTACGATGGGCGCTTACGATACCGGAAACGCGCTTCGCTCATTGGGTATTGCGAGTCTGGTCGCCGCCGTCATCGTTGCCGTGTTCGTGTATGTTTTCCGCAAACGCGGCGTTTGGAATCGATTTATTCTTAGCGAGCAGTTAACGACGGATAAGGGATACGTCCCGCAAGTCTCCCGCGAGAAATGGATCGGACAGGAAGGGGTCGCGACTTCGATGCTTCGCCCTTCGGGCATTGCCGAGATCGAGGGACAGCGGCTGGATGTTATTACTTCCGGGGAGCTAATCGAAAAAGGCAAGTCGATTCGGGTCGTATCGGTAGACGGAACCCGTATTCTCGTGAAGGAGATATAGGCCTGTAGGCCGAATTTATTTAAGAGGCGAGATTATTGCCTGCTAAATGAAATCGTAGCGCACAATAAACTCTTGGAGGTACAAAATGGATAATATGGACGTGCAGTTACTCGTTATTATCGCAGTGGCCGTAGTCGCGGTATCGGTATTCTTGAGCTTTTTCCCCTTTATGTTATGGATCTCGGCACTGGCGTCGGGCGTTAAAATCAGCATAATCACTTTAGTGGCCATGCGGTTGCGTCGCGTCGTGCCTAGTCGAATCGTGAATCCTTTGATCAAGGCGACGAAAGCCGGGCTAGGATTGAACATCAACCAGCTCGAAAGCCATTTCTTGGCCGGAGGCAACGTCGACCGCGTCGTCAATGCGCTTATCGCGGCGCAACGCGCGGATATTCCTCTCGTGTTCGAACGGGCCGCGGCGATTGATCTCGCAGGCCGTGACGTACTCCAAGCGGTACAAATGAGCGTTAACCCGAAAGTCATCGAGACCCCGGTCGTGTCCGCGGTGGCCAAGAACGGCATCGAGGTTAAAGTTAAAGCTCGCGTAACGGTACGCGCAAACATCGACCGCTTAGTCGGGGGCGCCGGAGAAGAAACGATTCTCGCCCGCGTCGCGGAAGGGATCGTCAGCACGAACGGTGCATCCGAGTCGCATAAGGACGTTCTGGAAAATCCGGATCTGATCTCCAAGACCGTGCTTAACAAAGGATTAGATGCGGGAACGGCGTTCGAAATCCTATCGATCGATATCGCGGACGTAGACGTTGGCAAGAACATCGGCGCCCATTTGCAGACGGAACAAGCGGAAGCGGACAAACGGATCGCCCAAGCGAAGGCGGAGGAACGCCGCGCGATGGCCGTTGCCCAGGAGCAAGAAATGAAAGCTCGCGTAGTCGAGATGCAAGCTAAAGTCGTCGAAGCCGAATCCGAGGTGCCGTTAGCGATGGCGGAAGCCTTAAAATCGGGTAAGCTTGGGGTAATGGATTACATGAACTTGAAAAACATCGAAGCCGATACGCAAATGCGCGGCTCCATCGGCAAACAAAATGACTCGCTAGGCGGGAACAATAAGCCCTGATCGCTAGCAAGGAGGGATGAACCGTGGAGGACTTAATCACGCTCCTAACGAACAACTTTCATTTCGTTATCATCGCGATAGGAATAATCTACTCGCTTTTCTTTCGTAAATCCCAGACCGAACGGCCGCGAACTCGGTGGCCGGATGTCGGCGGCGACGGCGAGCAGCGTTCTAGCCGGACAGGGCAGCCGGATTCCCCGGATGATGCCGCCGCCCCAACCCAGACGCGTCCTACGCCTGTGGAAGCCCCTTTTCCCGAGCTGAGACAGACGGTCCGGTCGGATACCCGCAGGGAGCCTTCGGTTGCCGCACAGGCTCCCGTAGCTGCGGCAGCGGAACGCAAAGGTAGCAAAGCGACCTCTCCAGGACTTTCGGGAACGGAACTATCCCGCGCCGTGATGTGGGCGGAAATTCTCGGCCCCCCGAGAGCTCGCCGGCCTTATAGACGCTAGAAACGAAGAAACCTCCTGCTATCGGGAGGTTTTTTTGACGCGACGCAAGCCGGTTATGAGTGTTTCATCGAAAATCATAAAATGTGTACAAAGAAAAAGCTTTTTTTGTCCATTGCAACCGCGATTCGGCGAGGCTACAATAACTGGGGATGTAATTGAGAATAAATATCATTTACAAGAACCGATCCGAAGCTTACTGGAGGAATGTTATCGTGGCGGAGCCATTGGAACTATATGACGTAACCATTATCGGCGGGGGACCTGCGGGCATGTATGCGGCTTTCTATAGCGGGATGCGGGATCTTAAGACAAAGCTGATCGAAGCGAAGGAAGAGTTGGGCGGACGTCTGCTGATTTATCCTGAGAAGATGATATGGGACGTGGGAGGATTCGCGCCGGTTAAGTGCGAGCAGCTAATCGCTCAATTGGCGCAGCAAGCGAGGATCTTCGATCCGACGGTCGTTTTCGGACAACAGATTACAGGGCTTTCGAAACAAGAGGACGGTACGTACGTGCTCGAAGCGGAATCCGGAGAGAAGCACTGGACAAGGACGATTATACTGGCTCTCGGCAGAGGAATCTTGAAAATGGAGAAACTGAACATCGAGGGCGCGGAGCGTTACGAGGTCACGAACCTTCATTACACCGTTCAGGAATTGGAGCCGTTCCGCGGCAAGCGGGTCATCATATCCGGAGGGGGCAATTCCGCGGTCGATTGGGCGAACGAGCTAGAGTCGATAGCGGCTAGCGTAACGGTTATCCATCGGCGGGATTGGTTCGGAGGTCACGAGAAAAACGTGCTCCGGATGAAAAACTCATCCGTACAGGTTCGAACGCTGCACGCCATTACGCAGTTGCATAGCGACGACGGGGAGACGATCGGCAAGGTGACGGTGTCCGACTTAGAAACGGGCGTCACTGAGGTGCTGGAAACGGACGCGATCATCGTGAACCACGGACTGAAGTCGGATTTTACCGGCATTACCGATTGGGGACTCGACATGGACGATTGGAACGTGTTCGCGAACGGCAAGCTGGAAACCAATATTGCGGGGATTTACGCGGCGGGCGATTTTGCCAGCTACGACAGTAAAGTGAACCTGATCGCGGGCGCCTTCTCGGATGCGGTGCTTGCTTTGAACAGCGCGAAGCTTTTCATAGATCCGGAAGCTCCCCGGGTAGCATATGTCTCATCGCACAACGATCGTTTTAAGGAAAAGAATCGAGCGTTAGGATATAAGGACGAGGACGACGAATAGAACGTCCCAATTGAAAGATCGGATCAACGGGAAGCTTCCGGTTGGTCTTTTTTGCGTGCGGCGGAAAATCGGATCTGCGGCTTGACCGCGCATCGCTTCATAAAGAACCCGCTAGGCGCATATGTTTAACGTATAGGAGGGAGGACCGCCCAATGATGCGTGTAAGTCGGAAGCTGCGCAAATGGACCGCAACGATTCTCGACCTGCCGCAGGATGTGGTGCTGGACTTGCCGCGCATCACGATGATCGGGGGCCTTCAGGTTACGGTGGAGAACCACCGTGGAATCCTCCATTTTTCCCCGGATAACCTTCGTCTAGCTATGGATAACGGGATAATGGAAGTAACGGGCCAAGATTTGATTATTCGGAATATCGGGGCAGAGGAAGTATTCGTGGAAGGAAAAATAATGGGCGTTCAGTTGCATGCGAAAGGGAAACCGCCCAACTGAATGCTCGAGCTATTTTAGCATCCAATAGGTCGCCGTCTCGGATTACCGATCGTTGCAGCTCCTTGAGCTTTGATCGTTCGTTGCTCCGATGACGGCGGAACCGTTTTTTAAGTGAACGCATTCGTTCGCTGGCACTAGGACAAGCCCTTATCCGGGAGGAGAGTCAGGATGAAAGGAACATGGGTTGCGACAATGCGCGGTTATGTGTGGATCAAACTCGTCGGGGGAGAAAACGAGGATTTCCTCAACTCGGCTACGAGGGAAAAAATCTCTCTTTGGAATATTTCGTTTAATGCTGCGGGGGAAATGCTATTCGGAGTGTCCGTTCCCGATTTTTTCCGATTGCGGCCATTGTTGCGAAAGAGCGGGAGCCGTATACGGATTCTCTCTCGTCATGGGCTGCCATTTCAGTTGGCGCGGCTTTCGCGAAGAAAGACGTTCGCGGGAGGAATGCTCGCGTTCGTCGTTGCGTTATTCATTCTTTCCACGCTCGTATGGGACGTCCGGGTCGAAGGCAATTCTTCTATCTCCGAGGAAAAAATACGTCAAGCGGCCAAAGCCGAAGGAATCTATCCCTATCAGTGGTCGTTTCGGCTTCAGGATGCCGCGTCTTTGTCGCAACGATTGGCTCTTCACTTGCCCGAAGCGGCTTGGATCGGCGTGGACAAGCGGGGCACGTCCATATCGATCACGGTTATCGATTCGACGAAACCCGAGGTTAAAACGCTGGAGGGGCCGAGACATTTGGTCGCCAAAACGGATGCGGTCATCACCCAGATTATCGCGGAGAACGGGCGTCCGAAAGTTGTGCGCAACGATAGGGTCCGCAAAGGCGATATTCTGATTTCCGGCATTCTGGGAGACGCGAATCATTATAAGACCGTCGCTTCCAAAGGCAAAGTGATGGGTCTTGTCTGGCATGAATATCGTATCGTATCTCCGCTCGTCACGAAATCCAAGAGTCTAACCGGGTTGACCAAAGAACGCACTTATTTGTTGATCGGCAACCGGGCGCTGCAGATCTCGGGTTACGGAGGGCAAACGTTCGACAACTCGCAAACTCGTTCGACCGTCAATCAAGTGCAGCTGTGGAAGCGGCTTATGCCCTTCGGCACGATTAAGGAGCACGAGCAGGAAGTCGTGGAAATCGAGAAGACGCTGACTCCCGAGGAAGCCAAGCAGGCGGGATTGGCGCAGGCTCGCGCGGAATTAATGGCTAAATGGGGGAAAGATACGACCATCAAGGCGGAAAACATTTTGCATGAACATACTGAGAATGGTAAAGTGATGTTAACCGTTCTTTTCGAGGTGGAACAATCCATCGAGGTCGAACGTCCTATAGGATAAGGATCTACCGATTAGGGGGAATGAGTTTTTTTGACGGAACTGAAAGAATATACGACTATCCCGTTACGAAATGCAGCTGAAGGATTGGCGCTGTTCGGCCCGCAGGACAAATTCCTGCGACTAATCGAGAAGGAAACCGTGTCGCTTATCCATTCGAGGGACGCGGAAATTCATATTGAAGGACCCGCGGACGAAGTTCGGTCCTTGCAACAATTATTCGATACGCTTATCCAACTCATTCAAGGCGGGCTGCAGTTAAACGAACGCGACGTTCGCTACGCTTTGGAGTTATCGCGCGAGATGAAGGCGGACGAGCTGCTTACCTTGTTCAAAGGCGAGATCACCGCGACCTTCCGCGGAAAGCCGGTTGTTCCGAAGACGCTCGGTCAGCGGCATTACGTGACGACGATCCGGAAGAAGGACATCGTCTTCGGAATCGGGCCTGCCGGCACGGGCAAGACGTATTTGGCCGTTATGTGCGCGGTCGCCGCGTTGAAGGAAGGCAAGGTCAAGCGCATTCTGCTGACCCGTCCGGCCGTCGAAGCGGGTGAAAGCCTGGGATTCCTGCCCGGCGATCTGCAAGAGAAGGTAGACCCGTATTTGCGTCCTTTGTACGATGCGTTGAACGACGCGCTCGGATTGGAAGGCGTAGCCAAGGCAATGGAACGCGGACAGATCGAAATCGCGCCGCTTGCTTACATGAGGGGCCGAACGTTGGACGATTCCTTCGTTATTCTGGATGAAGCGCAGAACACGACACCCGAGCAGATGAAGATGTTCCTTACGCGATTAGGTTTCGGCTCGCGTATGATCATTACGGGCGACGTGACCCAGATCGACTTGCCGAAAGGGAAAAAATCCGGTTTGATCGAAGCCGAGCGTATTTTGCGCGAGATCGAAGAGATCGGGATGGTATACTTTACGGATCAAGACGTCGTCCGTCACGCCCTTGTACAGAAGATCATTTTAGCCTACAACGCAAACAACGAACAACAATAATCATAGGGAAGGGGAGTGCCGGATGAGTCGGAATAATGGCGGCCAACCTAGCAATCCGCTTACCTTATCTGGGGCAGCGGCAGGATGGAAGCACAGCGCAGCGATGCGCTGGCTCCTGCTCCTGCTTTTTGTATTTTTGTTTTACTTCAGCGTTGCCCCGCGGCTCGTGCCGGAAACTTACGACATTACGTTAAACGGCAAAAGCGACAAAGACATCAAAGCTCCTCGCCAGGAGTTGGACGAGAAGGCGACTTTGAAAGCGCAAGAAGAAGCCGCGGAAACGGTAGGCCCGATCTATTCCATCGTGGCGCTGCGGAATGAAGCGCTGATCAACGAAATTTTCACGAGGATCGAGGAGCTGAATTCCGACGATCAAATTACGGATAACGACAAGGTGGAAATCTTTCGTCGCGTCATCCCGGAACGCGTAGACCAATACATCGCCAATTTCATCGTCGCGAACAAAGGCTCCGAAACGTATTCCGAAGGTTTGTTAACGGAAATGCAGCAAGCGGTGTTCTCCCAGAGGTATGCGATACCCGAGGAAACCTTTTATAAGATTCCTCGGTTGACGCCGGAACAACTGACGGAGATGCGCTCGGTCGGCCGCGACGTCGTTCGCAAGCTTACGGGCGAATCCTTGACGCAAGCGGAAACGGGCCGCACGAAAGTCGCGGAGCTCGTCAACGCGAGCTCGCTTTCGTTGAAGACGGAACGGGAAATCGTGCAAGAGCTTGCGCGCCTCGCTATTCTGCCGAACAAATTTTTCGATAAGAAGGCAACGGAAGACGCCAAGGTCGAAGCGAAGCAGAATACGCCTCCCGTCCTCATTAAGCAAGGGGACATCATCGTTAAATCGGGACAAGTCATTACGGAAAATATCTACGAAAAGCTAGACTCGATGGGGCTGCTTCAAGAGCGAAAAAATTACTTGCCTCAGCTGGGCGTCCTATTGTTTTCGGTAATTTTCACTTTGGCTTTATACGGTTACGGCGAATTGACTTCCGGCGGTTCCGGCGCTCAGCAACGAACGAACGTCCATTGGGTCATGCTGTTGTTGATCTTTGCGTTAAACATACTGTTCATGCATCTAGTTGCGTTGACCCATAGCGCGGATTGGCCATTCGTTGGTTATTTGGCCCCAATCGCGATGGGGAGCATGCTCGTGACGCTTCTGCTCGACTTGCATCTCGGACTGGTCAGCTCTTTCCTATTTACTTTGTTGGCGAGTCTCATTCTGAATGTGGAACAGGAGCATATTTTCGACTTTCACTACGGATTCGTGGCGGCCGTCGTTTCCTTCACTGCCGTTCTGGCGATCCATAGAGCGAGCCAGCGATCGTCCATATTAAAGGCGGGAATCATGGTTAGTCTGTTCGGGTCGGTAGCGGTAATCGCTTTAATGCTCGTCAATCCCGAGCCTAGCCGAATTCAACTCGTCCAATCGGTGATCTTCATGTTCTCGAGCGGACTATTAACCGCCGTGCTTGTCATCGGGTTGATGCCGTTCTTCGAAGTAACGTTCGGAATATTGTCCGCGCTTAAGCTTGTCGAGCTGTCCAATCCGAATCATCCTCTGCTTCGCAAGCTGCTTACGGAGACGCCGGGCACCTATCATCATAGTCTTATGGTCGGCAACTTATCGGAGGCGGCAGCCGAATCCGTCGGGGCCAACGGTCTGTTATGCCGCGTAGGATCTTTCTACCACGACGTGGGCAAGACGAAGAGACCGCTTTATTTTATCGAAAATCAGAACGCATCGGGCAACCCTCACGACAAGCTCGACCCTAAGGTCAGCGCTTCGATCATTATCGCGCATGCGAAGGATGGGGCGGACATGCTTAAGGCGCATAAGCTGCCTAAGCCGATTCGGGATATCGCGGAACAGCACCACGGCTCGACCTTTCTGAAGTATTTTTACTACAAGGCGGTTAAACAAGCTCAGGAACAAGGAGCGGACATCGACTTTACGGAGGACGATTACCGTTATCCGGGGCCTAAAGCGCAGTCGAAGGAAGCGGCCATCGTCGGCATCGCGGATTGCGTGGAAGCGGCCGTTCGATCGTTGAATCATCCTCGCGTGGAACAAATCGAGGAGATGATCGGCAAGATCATTAAGGATCGATTGGACGATAATCAATATAACGAGTGCGACCTGACGTTAAGGGAATTGGATAAGATCGCGGAGACGCTTAAGGAAACGGTAATCGGAATGTTTCATTCCCGCATCGAGTATCCGGACGATAAAGAATTGAAAAAGGCGATGGACGCAAAGGAGAACAAAGAATGACTCTTAGCTTGGAATGGATCGACGAACGCGAAGGCGGAGCCGGTGCGCGGGAAGAGCAATGGATGGATATGTTGGAGAAGCTGCTTCATATCGCGGGGAACAAGGAAGACGTGACCTCCGGGATCGTTACGCTCACGTTGACGGACGATGAAGGGATTAGGGAATTAAATAAACAGTATCGGGGATTGGACAAGCCGACGGACGTGCTCTCGTTCTCTTTGCTTGAAGGCGAGGAGCCGGATATTCAATATAACGGCGAATACGAAGCTTCCGAAGAAGGCGAAGAGGAATGGAAGGACGAAGAGAAAGCCAGCAACCCGTTCTCCGAGCTGCTCGGGGATATCGTGATCTCAGTTCCCAGAGCCGAGGCGCAAGCCGAGGATTACGGACATAGCTTCGAGCGAGAGCTCGGTTTCTTATTCGTGCACGGCTTTCTTCATGTGATCGGTTACGATCACGGGGATGAAGAGCAGGAACGGGAGATGTTCTCCAAGCAGGAGGAAGTATTGAAAGAGGCGGGGCTTCTGCGATGAACGGCTGGCGTTCGCGCGAGATCAGATCGTTCCGCCATGCTTTCGCGGGGATCTACGAAGCGTTGCGGAGTGAACGCCATATGCAATTTCATTTAGGAGCTGCGTTACTCGTCATTGCCCTCGCGGCATGGTTAAGGTTGTCCGCAGGGGATTGGCTATGGTTGCTCGCGGCCATAACCGGCGTATGGGTTGCGGAACTGATCAATACGGCGATCGAAAGAACGGTAGACCGCATTTCCTCGGAGCAGCATCCGCTTGCTAAAGCCGCGAAAGATACCGCTGCAGGCGCAGTGCTTATCGCGGCTCTCTTCGCGGTGGGCGTCGGATTGATCGTGCTTGGCCCGCCCTTGTGGAAGGCTTGTTTTCAATAGTCGGATGATTCGGAGGGAATCATAATGGATATCAGCGGACTTTCTCTAACGATAGAACGATTTATGGAAGAAGCTACGATTGCTCGTTCGCGAGCTTACGTTCCTTATTCCGGCTTTGCGGTCGGCGCTGTGGCGCTTGATGCTCAAGGACGATTGCATCATGGCTGCAACGTGGAGAACGCGGCCTACGGGCCGACGAACTGCGCGGAACGCACGGCGTTATTCCGGGCTATAGCGGACGGCTGCGCGGCAGGCGAATTCCAGGCCGTCGCGGTAATCGGCGAAACGGATCAACCGATCTCGCCTTGCGGAGTATGCCGTCAAGTATTGGCCGAGCTTTGCCAACCGGATATGCCGGTCATTCTAGGTAACCTGTCCGGAGACTACCGGGTGACGACGGTGTCGGAACTGCTTCCGGGAGCATTCACCTCGCGGGACCTGAACAAATGAGATAGATAGCGGAAGTTCACACATGACAAGGAGATTGCAGCATGCAGAAAAAAGGTTTCAAATCAGGGTTCGTGGCCATCGTCGGCCGTCCTAACGCGGGCAAATCGACGCTAATGAACCAAGTGATCGGTCAGAAGATCGCGATCATGTCGGATAAGCCCCAAACGACGCGCAATAAAATTCATGGCGTCTACACGACGGACGACGTTCAAATTGTATTTTTGGATACGCCCGGCATTACGAAACCGAACTCGAAGCTGGGCAATTACATGCTCAAAGCCGCAGAAAGCGCGTTTAACGAAGTGGAAGCGATTCTGTTTCTTACGGACGTTACGGAGCCGATCGGAGGCGGAGACCGCTACATTATCGAGCAGTTGAAGAAAGTGAAAGATACGCCTGTATTTCTCGTGCTCAACAAGATCGATAAGATCCATCCGGAAGAGATGCTTCCGGTCATTGACAAATACAGGAAGTTGATGAATTTTACCGAAGTCGTGCCCGTATCCGCGCTTAACGGAAATAACGTTAACGCGTTGCTCGAGCAAGTGTCCCGTTACCTGCAAGAAGGCCCGATGTATTACCCGGCCGATCAAATTACCGATCATCCCGAGCAATTCGTCTGCGCGGAGTTGATCCGCGAGAAGCTGCTGCAGCTTACGCGGGAGGAGATCCCGCATTCGATCGCGGTGGAGATCGAGAGCATGAGCGTCGCGGATAACGGGCTCGTGAACATCGGAGCGGTCATTTTCGTCGAACGGGATTCGCAGAAGGGGATTATTATCGGCAAAAGCGGCGCGCTGTTGAAGGAAGTCGGCAAGCTGGCCCGAATAGATATGGAAAGACTGCTCGGTTCCAAAATCTTCCTCGAGCTATGGGTGAAGGTGAATAAAGACTGGCGCAATCGCGAATCGATCTTGAAAACGCTCGGATATCGCAACGACTAACGAATAGCCGAAACCGGTCTATCCAACGGTTCGCCGTTGTGCAAAAAGTGTCAAGCATACCGAAGCGGTCCTCGTGACATCCTAATCCTTGAAAGTGCAATCCATTTTCGCCCGGAGAGGATGAGGCGCTGTGCGGGATTTCACGTGGCACGTGTTTACGCAAACCGGCGATATCGAAGCTTATCTGTTGTACAAGGAAGTTCACAATCTCGGCGCTTCCGAACTGGGAGCGAATGCCGGAGATGAAAGCGAAGAGGGCAATGTCGCGGACGAGGAATGAGTGCCGATGTTATATCGGGTCGAAGGACTAGTGATTCGAAGTACCGATTACGGAGAAGGAAATAAGATCATTACCCTGCTTACGCCGACATACGGGAAGCAGGGCGTTGTCGTGCGCGGAGCCAAGAAGCTGAAGAGCCGTTACGGCGCGTTGGCCCAACTGTTTACATACGGGGATTTTTCCTATTATAAATCGGGGACGCTCGGAAACTTGAACAGCGGGGAAATTCTCGAGTCGTTCCATGAACTTCGGGAAGGGCTGGAAGGCCCGGCTTATGCGGCTTACGCGGCGGAACTGACGGATCGGGCAATTAACGATGACGAAGCTGCCGCCTATTTGTTCCATCAATTGAAAGCTTGTCAGACCGCACTCGCGGAAGGCAAGGATCCGCAGATCGTCCTGCGGGCTTACGAGATGAAGATCGTCAACGCCGCGGGATATGCTCCTTTGCTGGACGAATGCGTCAGTTGCGGGAAGTCCCAAGGGCCATTTCGGTTCAGCGCCATCGCCGGCGGCGCGCTGTGTCTTCAATGTCGGCACAGGGATCCTTCGGCTCTAGAGCTGGAAGAGACGGTGTGGAAGTTGCTGCGCGTGTTTTCCGCGTTGGATTTGCGCAGATTGGGGAACATTACGGTCAGGGAAAGCTCCAAACGTCAATTGCAGCTTGCGATGAGAAGATGGATGGATACCCATTTGAATCTCGTCTTGAAGTCTCGCAACTTTCTAGATCAGTGGGAGAAATACGGAGATATGCTTGGCGAGCGGATGAAACGCCCCGAGCCTTCTGCAAAACCCGAAGAGGCCGGAGACGGAACGGTTTGACAGTCCGCTCACCGGTAGTTTAGAATGACATCATAATCGATATTGTCTCTGCGAAGGAGAAAAGTAGTCGAATACCGTTAGCAACGCAGCGAGCCGGGGACAGTGCAAGCCCGGAGGCGACGGATCGGCGAAGGGCGCTCTGGAGGGACTCCGAACGAATGAGGAGGGTTGATCTCGGGCGATCAGGCGCTTATGCCGACGTCGGAGGAAGACCAAGTAGGGTGGAACCGCGGGTATAGCTCCCGTCCCTATGTCTGCAATGGCAGACGTGGGATGGGGGCTTTTTATTATGGGCGGCAACGCCGAAGGAGCGAATAACGAGTGAATTTTCAACAAATGACGTTAACGCTGCAGCAGTTTTGGGCTGAGCAGAATTGTATCGTCGTACAACCGTACGACACGGAGAAGGGCGCGGGGACGATGAACCCGATGACTTTCCTGCGGGCGATCGGACCGGAGCCTTGGAACGTCGCGTACGTGGAGCCTTCCAGGCGGCCGGCGGATGGCCGTTACGGAGAAAATCCGAACAGGCTCTATCAGCATCACCAATTCCAAGTGATCATGAAACCTTCGCCGGACAACATTCAGGAGCTCTATCTCGAAAGTTTGAAGAAGCTCGGGTTGGATCCGCTCCATCACGACATTCGTTTCGTCGAGGATAATTGGGAGTCTCCTACGCTGGGCGCATGGGGTCTTGGTTGGGAAGTATGGCTCGACGGCATGGAGGTCACGCAATTTACTTATTTCCAACAGGTAGGCGGGATCGATTGTCACCCCGTAGCCGTGGAAATTACGTACGGCATGGAAAGGTTGGCTTCCTACATTCAGAACAAAGAAAACGTATTTGATCTTGAATGGGTTAGCGGCGTAACTTACGGCGACGTATTCAAGCAACCCGAGTACGAGCACTCCAAATATACGTTCGAAGTGTCGGATACGGCCATGCTGTTCCAATTGTTCTCGACTTACGAGAGCGAGGCGAAGCGGGCGATGGACGTTAATCTCGTATTCCCCGCTTACGACTATGTGCTGAAATGCTCCCACGCGTTTAACTTGTTGGATGCCAGGGGAGCGATCAGCGTAACGGAACGCACGGGGTACATTACGCGGGTTCGGAATTTGGCCAGACAGGTCGGAGCCACGTACTTGCAAGAACGGGAACGGCTGGAATTCCCGTTGCTGAAGAAAGGAGCGGTGAACAATGGCTAGAGATCTGCTGTTAGAAATCGGATTGGAAGAAGTGCCTGCCCGTTTCGTGCGCGGCGCTATGGAACAGCTTAAAGAGAAGACGGAGAAGTGGCTGTCGGACAGCCGCCTTGAATACAGCGAAGTTATCGCTTACGCGACGCCGAGAAGATTGGCGGTCCATATCGTCGCTCTCGCCGATAAGCAAGCGGACGTCACCGAAGAGGTTAAAGGGCCTTCGCGCAAAATCGCTTACGATGAGAACGGGGCTCTCAGCAAACCCGCGCAGGGGTTCGCCAGAAGCCAAGGCGTCGAACTGGACACCTTGTTCATTCGCGAATTGGCGGGCGTCGAGTATCTTTATGCCAAGAAGAGCAGCTTAGGAGTGGAAACGGCTTCGCTGTTGCCAGAAGCGCTTCCTGCTCTGGTGACTTCCCTTACGTTCCCGAAAAATATGCGTTGGGGGAATTACGAGCTTAAGTACGTCCGACCGATCCGTTGGTTGGTCGCGTTGCACGGGACCGATGTCGTTCCGTTCGAGATTACCGGCGTCGCGTCAGGTAACGTTTCGCGGGGTCATCGTTTTCTCGGCGCCGAAACCGTCGTCGAAGAGCCTCGTTTATATACGGAGAAGTTGCTTGCCCAACAGGTTATCGTAGACGTAGAACAACGTCGGAAGGCGATCGTTGAAGGAATTCAAGCCTTGTCCGCGGAACGGGGCTGGAATATCGCGGTGAAAGAAGACCTGCTGGAAGAGGTACTCTTCTTGGTCGAAACGCCGACGGTGCTTGCCGGATCCTTCGATCCGTCGTTCCTGCAGATCCCGCAGGAAGTACTGATCACGTCCATGCGCGAGCATCAGCGTTATTTCCCGGTTTTCGACGGCGAAGGCCGCTTGCTTCCGCATTTCGTTACGGTTCGCAACGGCGACTCTTTATCGCTGGACGTCGTTTCCAAAGGAAACGAGAAGGTGCTGCGCGCGCGTCTGTCCGATGCGAAATTTTTCTACGAAGAAGACAAAAAGCTGGTCATCGAGGACGCCTTGGCCAAGCTTGAAAATATCGTGTACCACGAGGAGCTCGGCACCGTGGCGGACAAAGTTCGCCGCGTAAGAATCGTAGCCGATCGGATCGCCCAACATTTGCGCTTAGACAAGGACGACCTCGCCGACGTCAGCCGTACGGCCGATATTTGCAAATTCGACCTTGTGTCCCAGATGGTGTACGAATTCCCCGAGCTTCAAGGCATCATGGGCGAAGACTACGCGCGTAAAGCCGGCGAGCGGGAAGCCGTAGCTAAAGCGATCAATGAGCACTATTCGCCAAGAAACGCGGGAGATCGTCCGGCGGCATCGCTAATCGGAGCCATCGTCGGAATCGCCGACAAGTTGGACACGATCGCGGGATGTTTCTCGATCGGCATCATTCCGACGGGATCGCAAGATCCGTACGCGCTTCGCCGGCAAGCCGCCGGTATCGTAAATACGCTGCTGGCGCACGAGTTGGAGATTTCGCTGGCCGAACTGTTCCAGATCGCTCTGGACGTTCAAGCGGCCAGAGGGTTGAAGCGCGAAGCTTACGATATCGGTAAGGATATGCACGAATTTTTCGCGTTGCGGATCAAGAACGTATTGTCCGAACAAGAGATTCGATACGACGTCGTGGACGCGGTGCTTGGGGCCGGGGTTAGAGACGTTCGTCGGGTTTTACTTCGCGCCCGCGCTTTGCAAGAGGTCAACTCGGATAGCGGCAAAGCGGAGTTCCGTCCTGCCGTCGAAGCGTTTAATCGGGTTTGCAACTTAGCGGCCAAAGCGGACTCGAAGCAGGTGGACGCGAACTTATTCGCTGACGCGGCCGAGAGCAAGCTATACGAAGCTTGGCAGCAAGCGCATGGCCGGTACATCGGCGCAAGCGCGGAAGCGAACATGGCGGAAGCTTTATCCGCGCTCTCTTCCTTGAGCGGTCCGGTGACGACCTTCTTCGAAGCGGTCATGGTCATGGCGGAAGACGAGGCGTTACGGCGCAATCGCTTGGCCATCCTTGCGTTAGTGGCGGACGATGTTAAACAATTCGCCGATTTCTCGAAGTTGACGGGTTGATTATTCGAGAGGAAGGAGCTGGCCCAATGTCGCAAGCAAGCGTAATCGTATACGTCGTATCCGACTCCGCGGGGGACACCGGAGAGCTTGCGGTACGCGCTGCCGCCGCTCAGTTCCATCCTTTGTCCGTGAACATCCGCCGAGCGGCGTTCATTCAAACGAGGGACGGCATAGATTCTGTTCTCACGGCGGCCCAAGAAGATAATAGCATCGTACTCTTTACGCTAGTCATCCCGTTTCTGCGCGAGTACATGGTCGCGCAAGCGGCGAAGATGAAAGTAAAGGCGGTCGATTTGTTGGGACCGTTAATCGATAATCTTGAGCATGCGCTCGGTCATGAGTCCCGGCATGAACCCGGGTTGAACCACTTGCTGAACGCCGACTATTTCCGCAAGGTAGAAGCGGTGGAATTCGCCGTTCGTTATGACGATGCCAGGGACGTTACCGGAATTCTCAAAGCCGATATTATTCTCGTCGGCGTTTCGCGAACGTCCAAAACGCCTTTATCCATGGTGCTTGCGCACAAAACGTATAAGGTCGCTAACGTGCCTTTGATTCCGGAACTGGTTCCTCCAAGGGAACTCTATCTGGCTTCGCCGAGCAAAGTGGTCGGGCTAACGATCAATCCGGATGCGTTAAACGCGATTCGCAAGGAACGCCTGAAAGCATTAGGGCTGCCAGATTCGGCGCCTTATGCGACTCCTGAGCGAATTCTCAAAGAGCTGGATCACGCAAGGCAAGTGATGGAGAAGATCGGTTGCATCGTCATCGACGTTTCGAATAAAGCGGTGGAGGAAACGGCCAGCCTTATTTTGGAGCATTTGCAGAGATAGCGATTGCCTTGTCTTAAGTTAGGAAACGGAAGAGAACCGCGAGGTTCTCTTTTGATTGTTAATGAGCCGGGAATTGTGATGACGAACCGGGTTTAAATCAAATCGAAAGAGACGATGATAAGAAACATATAGTTCTATGTACGCAGAATTAATAAGCTTATATTTCCTTCTTATTTAGGATGTAAATATACGTCCATAGGACTTTTCGATCTATTACTATCATTTATGAGCATTTTGTGAACGAATTGAAAGGGATATAGGACAACGAAGCGAATATAGTGTATTCTGATAAACAAACTATTTGTCGAAAAATGTTGTTTTATGCGATATTGTGTCGATGCTGTAACTAACAATCTCTTGGTTGCGTATAGTTATTAGCGGATGATGAAATGACAAGCCTTATTTCGATTAATGACGAAGTTTCAAAAGGAAACAATTGGGGAACATAAAATTTGATGAGGGTAAGGCAGGATTTTGAATCCCGTTAGCGTATATATTAATACGGCAAACTTTGGGTGAATCGTGTGGTGATGTCGATGCTTGTTCCCCGTCTTAGGGTTGTGGTGGATGGCGATGCTTGTCCGGTAAAGTCGGAAATTGCCAGAACGGTCAGACAATGCGGAGCGACGGCATTGCTTGTATCGAGTCACGCGCATGTACTAGTCGCTGAGCCGTCCGTTGAAGTCGTGACTGTCGATGCCAGCGATCAAGCCGCGGATCTCTATATCGCCAACGTTCTGAGGAAGAGCGATATTCTCGTTACGGGCGATTATGGATTAGCCGCACTGGGACTTGCAAGGGGATCCGCCGTGTTAACGCCTAGAGGCAAAGAAATTCGGGAATCGGACATCGAAGGCTTGCTGGAACAGCGTCATTTCTCAGCGCGCATGCGCCGGGGAGGCATGCGGACGAAGGGACCGAGAGCGTTTACGGACGAGGATCGCGACCGGTTTCAACAAAAACTGACAACTCTATTGCAGGGGTTGCAGGAAAATCCCGACCTATAGCGAATTGTATTACGTGCAAGTAAGCGACCTTCAGAGCGGTGAAACTATCCATGCGGTCGCGCGCACTTAGGAAATAAGGTGGATTTCATGAATTACGGAATGATACCGCAATCGGTCATCGATGAAGTTTTGCGTCGCCATGAAATTTCCGATACGGTCGGCAAATACGTTCATTTGACCAAGAACGGGAAATACTTAAAAGGTCTTTGTCCCTTTCATTCCGAGAAAACGCCGTCGTTCACGGTCACGCCAGAGAAGCAAATCTTTCATTGTTATGGCTGTGGCAAAGGCGGCAATGTCATTAAGTTCGTCATGGACATGGAAGGGGAATCGTTTCCCGAAGCGGTCAAAGCATTAGCCGAAGAAGCCGGCATTCCCATTACGTGGACGACCGCAAGCGCCGAAGAACCTTCCGCGTTCCAGAAGGAAAAGAAAATCCTTCATGAAGCCCACGACTACAGCTCGAAATTGTATCATTATCTCCTTCGCAACACGGATGTCGCCAAGCCGGCGTTAGAGTACCTCCAATCGCGCGGGTTCAATGATGGACTGATCGAGCATTTCGGGATCGGTTACGCACCCGCAAGATGGGACACGCTAACCCAGGCATTGGAACGAAAAGGGTATTCTCCCGCGGAGATGGAAGCGGGCGGATTGTTATCCCGCAGGCAGGAATCGGATGGCTACGTGGATCGTTTCAGAGATCGGATTATCTTTCCTATCCACGATGCGAGCGGACAGATCATCGCCTTCGCGGGAAGACTCCTATCGGACGGTCAACCGAAGTACCTGAATTCTCCCGAAACGCCGCTGTTCAACAAGAGCAGAACGTTATACCGCTTGCATGAAGCGCGCCCGGCTATACGCCGCGCGAGGCAGGTGGTCCTTTTCGAAGGCTACGTGGATGTGATCAAGGCTTGGTACGCCGGAGTCCATAACGGAGTTGCCACAATGGGTACGGCTTTGACCGGAGAACACGCGGCACTGCTTAAGAGGTTCGCGGATGAGGTTATTTTATGTTATGACGGAGATGATGCAGGACAAGCCGCCGCACATAAGAGCATTCCTTTGCTGGAAGAGGCGGGATTCCGCGTTCGGGTTAGCGTGTTGCCGAATCGCATGGATCCGGACGAATACATTTCGTCCCATGGTCAAGAACCATTCGTTCGGGAATTCATCGAGGGAGCGGTATCCGCGGTCAAATTTCAGCTTATATATTTAAGGAAAGCCCATATACTCCTAGAAGAAGATGGAAGGATTAGGTATTTGCGCGATGCGGTTCGAATCGTAGCAAGACGAGATTCTCCAACGGAACGGGAATTGCTGCTGAAGGAGCTTGCCCAAGAGTTCGGCGTATCGTTAGATACGCTGAAGCAGGAAAGCCACGAGTTCAGACAGCAAGAGAAATTGGGAAACGCAGGGGATATTCCAGCCGGATCGTGGAATAATGTATGGAATGAAAAGAGATCTACCTCCAAGAACCCTCCATTGGGAGCCGCGCATGTGAATGCGGAACGCCAGCTGCTTTCGTGGATGATGCAGGACAAAGAGACGGCTCATCTCGTTCAACAAAGGCTTGGCGATCGTTTTCACGTTGAGGATCACGCGGCTTTAGCTGCTTATTTATATGCTTTTTACGCCCAAAACAATGATCCTGATGTCGGGAGGTTCGTTGCGGTTTTGCAGGATGACCGTTTAGAACGAGCCGCCAGTGCCATCGCATTAATAGACATTCCGTTTGGCGAACGGGAATTGGAAGATTGCATCCGAACGATCGGTCATGCTTCGCTTACGCGAGAAATCGAGCGGTTGACCGAAGAAGGCAAACGAGCGGAAAGAGCAGGAGATTCTTCTCGGGCAACACAAGTGGTATTAGAGATTATCGCCCTGGAAAAGCAGCGTAAGCAATTTTGATTGCGCGGGCTTCTCAGGGAGGAGGGAGTCGGTAATGGCAAACGATCAACACACCGGACTGGAAACGGAATCGACGTTGGAACAGGTCAAAGCTCAACTGATAGAACAAGGGAAGAAAAAGTCTACCTTGACCTATAAAGACATCATGGAGAAGCTATCGCCCTTTGATCAGGATCCCGAGCAAATCGACGAGTTTTTCGAACAATTGGCGGATATCGGCATTGAGGTATCCAACGATCATGACGAATTGGGACGCGAGAGACACGGTCATGGATCCGGAGAAGAGGAAGAACGCGACGAATTCAACTTCGACGACGACCTTTCGCTTCCACCGGGAATCAAGATCAACGATCCCGTGCGCATGTACTTGAAGGAGATCGGACGCGTTCCGCTTCTAGGCGCGGATGACGAGGTCGAACTGGCTAAGAAGATCGAGATCGGCGGACCGGACGGAGAAGAAGCGAAAAAAAGGCTGGCGGAAGCCAACCTTCGTCTAGTCGTCAGTATCGCGAAGCGTTACGTCGGACGGGGCATGCTGTTCTTGGATTTGATTCAAGAGGGCAATATGGGCTTGTTGAAAGCGGTCGAGAAATTCGATCACGATAAAGGCTTCAAGTTCAGTACTTATGCGACTTGGTGGATTAGGCAGGCGATCACGCGGGCAATCGCGGACCAAGCTAGAACGATTAGGATTCCGGTTCATATGGTGGAAACGATCAACAAGCTGATTCGCGTGTCGCGTCAATTGCTGCAAGAATTGGGACGAGAGCCTACGCCGGAAGAAATCGCGGAGCAGATGGAACTAAGCGTGGATAAAGTAAGGGAAATTATGAAGATCGCGCAAGAGCCCGTGTCGTTGGAGACGCCGATCGGCGAAGAAGACGATTCCCACTTAGGCGACTTTATCGAGGATCAAGAGGCGTTGGCACCTGCGGATGCCGCGGCTTACGAGCTTCTTAAAGAGCAATTGGAAGATGTCCTGGATACGCTGACCGAACGGGAAGAGAATGTTCTTCGCTTGCGTTTCGGATTGGATGACGGACGTACCCGTACGCTGGAAGAGGTAGGAAAAGTATTCGGCGTTACTCGCGAGCGGATTCGTCAAATCGAAGCCAAGGCGCTTCGCAAGTTGCGTCACCCTAGTCGCAGCAAACGCTTGAAGGATTTCTTGGAGTAAAATAAAGGATTAACAATAATAGTGGTGCGATAGAGACCTTTGCCGTTATGGTTGAAGGTCTTTTTCTTCAAATGGCGCGAGGAGGATCGTCGCATGGCTGGTTTGGATGAAGAGAAGCGCAATCTGGTCGTCAAGGAAATCGAATCTTGGCGTCGCAATAAGTTGTTGCCCGAGCAGTATTGCGACTTCTTGCAAAACATCTATTTGGAAGATCTGAATGAACGCCCGTTAGGGTTTATGGGTAACACCATTAAGAAAATCAGCCAAGCATCAGGGAAACAGTGGCTTCTTGCATTTGGAAGTTTTACCTTGATTTGTTTTGTTGTTCTTTATTTTAGCGTGTTTCCTTTGGCATTGCAAATAGGCTTAACAGCCGTTGTTACGGCGGCATTTACCGTAATGGGAGTAAGAAATAGGGAAGAAAATCCGGTACGCGGGCTGCTAACGATCGGCGTGGGGATGATATTCCTTATAGGGGTCGGGTTCGGTATTTTGCAGTTGAATGGCTGGATGGGCGGTACCGGTCCCTTGTGGTTGCTCGGCTTGTGTGCTGCCGCGTGGATCGGTTGCGGAATCCTTCTCCGCATTGCGATCGTCCATTGGTTCGGATGGATGGCCGTCGTCGTTTTATATGCCTTGTTGTTGGCGAGGCATGTTACGAATCCTTCCTTGCTGGAAGTTCAAATTTTCTGGATACCGGTTGCGTTATTGTTTTGCTGGCTAAGTTGGTTTCTGCATGTTCGTTTTCAATCGGCGGGGGCCGTATTGTTCGCGACTTCCCTTGTTCTATGGTTTATGCCCGAAGTTTACTCGGCATTGTATGCTCTTCATACGGAATGGATCCAGGTAGAGATTATTTTAAAGATCGTAATCGCGGGCGTGGGAATGTTCCGGTTGCGTAAACATTGGATGGAATGGGTTGCTTAATATGAAACAAATAAAGGAAAGCGGAGCAGGGCTGAAGCTGTCCCGCCGTTTGTCGGCGCTAGCGGAGTGGGTTCCTCAAGGGGCTCGCTTCGCGGATATCGGGACGGATCATGCGCTGCTTCCGGTTTTTCTGGCTTTGAATGGAAAAATCAGCTATGCCGTCGCCGGAGATATTCATGCCGGTCCGGTAGAAGCGGCTAAACGTCAGGTGGCCGAGGCCGGTCTTGAACAGACCGTGTCCGTTAGGCTAGGTGACGGAATGGCCGTTCTTCAGCCAGGGGAGGTCGATACGGTAACGATTGCCGGGATGGGCGGAAGCCTAATGGCAAGAATTCTCGACCAAGCTAACGATCGTCTGAACGGCGTGCGCACGTTAATCCTCTCGCCTCATGTCGCGGAAGATGCGGTAAGGCGTTGGCTCGTTCAGCATCGCTTCGTCTTAGATAAAGAGATGCTGCTTGAAGAAGACGGCGTCATTTATACTTTGATGCGGGCATTTCTGACGCCGGATCCAACCGAAGCTGAGAGTCTAAACAGCGCCTTATACGACGAGAAGCTTCTTGCCCCAGCCATCGCGAAGCTGCCGTCCGTGTTGCTTTACGAGATGGGGCCGTTGCTGCTGAGACGGCCGACGGAAGCCTTCCATCGGAAATGGGAAGAAGAGATCGCCAAGCGGGAAAGAGTGATCCTGCAGCTTAGCCATGCGACGGCTCCGGAAGCGGCGGAGAAGGCTAGAGAATGGGAAGAGGACGTAAGAGAAATTCGGGAGGTGCTCGCATGTTTGCCCGCGGAGAAACCATCCTCCAATTGATGGAGCGGTTAGCCCCTAAGCACTACGCCGTACCCGACGACAAAATTGGGTTGCAGGTAGGTACGGCAGCGAGAGAAGTTCGTCGCGTACTCGTTACGTTGGATGTTACTCCGGCGGTCGTGGAGGAAGCCGCTACGATAGGCGCTGAATTGATTATCGCGCATCATGCGGTTATTTTTCGTCCCATGGCGCATTTACGTACGGATACCCCTTCGGGGGCATTGGTAGCGGATTTGCTGCGCAAAGATATCGCGGTATACATCTCCCATACGAATCTGGATACCGCGGAGGGCGGCATCAACGATTGGATGGCGGAAGCGCTTGAGCTTTCCGGCAGAGACGTGCTGGAAGAGGTTCATACCGATAAGCTATATAAGCTTGCGGTGTTCATTCCCGAGTCGCATCACGAGAAGGTGCGTAACGCCATGTTCGCGGCGGGAGCCGGGTGGATAGGCAATTACAGCCATTGCAGCTTCAATATCGAAGGTACAGGTACATTCCTGCCACACGAAGGAAGCGATCCGTTCATCGGAGCGCAGGGCAAGTTGTCGGAAGCCCGCGAGATCAGGGTGGAAACCGTCGTGCCGCTTAGCGCCAAGAAAAAAGTAATATCCGCGATGTTGAAGGTGCACCCTTACGAAGAGGTCGCGTACGATCTTTATAGTATGGATCTCAAGGGACGGTCTTTCGGGCTGGGTAGAGTCGGCGTGCTCCCGGCGGTCGAAACATTAGATCGGTTCGCCGAACGGGTGAAGACGGCATTGCAAGTGCCGTTCGTGCGAATGGTAGGAGACGGTGCCAAGCCTATACGTAAAGTCGCCGTTTTAGGCGGCTCGGGCGCGAAATATATTCGGCATGCGATGTTTGCAGGGGCGGACGTCCTCGTAACGGGCGACATCGATTTTCATTCCGCGCAAGATGCGTTGGCTGCAGGAATGACGCTCATCGATCCAGGACACCATGCGGAGAAAATCATGAAGCCTAACGTCGCAAGCTGGCTCTCGGAGCAGCTTAAGGAAAAAGGGTACGCGACGGAAGTTTTCGCGTCGCAGGTCGATACGGAACCGTTTCGGTTACGCTAATTGAGCGGTTATTAGGGACGAATTAGGCGAAAAGGCGCGATCTTTTCTAGGAATCCATCGATTGCCGTTGTCACGGCGAGGAATTCGCGATATACTAGTCGTTGCAAACCGGAAAGTTTGACAGACAATCGCTGGTGGCTTCGCGCCACGAGAGGAAAGTCCGGGCTCCGCAGGGCAGAATGCTGGATAACGTCCAGTCAACGCGAGTTGAAGGATCAGGGCCACAGAAATGGACCGCCGATGATCTCTAATCGCCCAATTTGTTTTTGGGGTCCCCGCAAAGTAATCGGCATAAGCTTCGAAAGCTTAACGTCACTTTGTGGGGTAGAGAAACAGGCAAGGATGGAACCGTGGTGTAAGAGACCACGAGGAGCACTGGCGACTTTGCTCCTGGTAAACCCCATTTGGAGCAAGACCTAGGAGGACGCAGGCGTTAAGCCAGCCCTAGCCCGGGGTGCGTTCGGGTTGGTCGCTTGAGCCGTATAGCAATGTGCGGCCTAGAAAGATGATTGTCGCTTCAGTTCGTGGGAGGCTTGCTTCGCGCAGGCCGTTATGACCACTTGAAGTACAGAACCCGGCTTACGGCAAGCTTTCCGGCTTAATAAGACAATTGAAGGGCCTTCTCGGAATTTCCGAGAGGCCCTTTTCGTTGTTTATTTGTTCAACCGCTCAAGCTCGCGACGCACTTGCAGCGGATAGAGCTGCAAGGAAGTGCTGGAGCCGCTTGCGGAATTCAACGCCGAGACGACGTCGATCTGTCCGTAGCCGAAGTCTTTGTCCTTACCGCTCTGTCCTAGATCCTTGGCCGTTCTCCGCAGCAACTCCATAACCTCTTTATTCGTCAGTCCCGAATTCGCTGCGCGAACCAAAGAAGCAAGAGCAGCGACATGCGGGGATGCCATCGATGTTCCGGATAACGCCGCGTAACGGCTTCCAGGGTACGTGCTTGGTATGGAAGTGCCGGGAGCGGCTACGTCGATGTAATCGCCGTAATTGGAGTACTCCGCCTTAGATTCGTCGGGATCGGTGGCGGATACGGCAATGACTTCGTCGTAAGCGGCCGGATAGCCCGGGCGTTCGGTATTGTCGTTTCCGCTGGCGGCGACCAGCACAACCCCGTGATCATATGCGTACTTCAGCGCATCGTGCAGAAATTCGGCTTCCGCATAATTGCCCAAGCTCATGTTTATGATTTTCGCTCCATGATCCGTAGCCCATATGATCCCTTCCGCAACGGAATAGGTGGATCCGGCTCCGGAGCTATCCAGCACTTTGACCGGCATGATCTTCGTAAACCAAGTCATGCCAGCCACGCCTTCGCCATTATTGACTTCGGCGGCGATTATACCCGCCACATGGGTTCCATGTCCGACGTCGTCGTTAGGCGGCTTGGAGGGATCCACGATGTTCATTCCGGGAACGAGCCGCCCTTTAAGATCGGGATGATCGGCTTGCACGCCCGTGTCCAACACGGCTACGATAACGTCCGGGCTGCCTTTCGTAACTTTCCATCCCAATTCGGTAGTAATTTCGGGCAAATTCCACTGATATTCCGAATATAGTGTATCGTTGGGGATGATGGACTTACTGTTCGGATCGTTCCCCAGTTCATTCGTTAAATAGAGATAGTGCGGCTCAATGAATTCCGGTTTGTATTTGTCGACGAAATACTTTTTCAGTTCCATCGTTTTATGTTTCTTGGACCGGAATACATAAGTTTTACCGGTATGGCGCACGACGGAAAGATCGAGCTCCCTGCGGAGTTGGAGCAATTGTTTCTCCGTCAGCGGTTTCCGGAATTTAACTACGATCTCGTCTACCGCATAATGGCTGGCGTTACCGTTATCCTCTCCAGTCCGAACCGTCGTTTCCTTGTTGTTGCCGGGAGTGACGGATTCGATCCGGTATCTTCCTTCGGGAGGGTAGGGGATCAGCCGTAAATTGCGGCGCTGATGTCGTTCGACGGCTTGTATCACTTCCGTGGAAACGATAGCTAACACATTTTGTTTAGCGGCGACTTCGGACGAATGCCGGGCCAGCACGAAATAACTTTTCCCTCCGTGTTTAAACGTAGGGGAAGAGTAATTGCTGCCTTGTTTGACAGCCGTTCGGGCTTTGGTCAAATGCGTAGCGACTGCGGTAGCGAGTTCAGGCTTCAGCGATCCGGCTTTTTGCCGACCATTCCCGTTTCCCCACTCTACGTATAAGATTTCGGGGTGGGTACGCAGCAGATCCTTGATCGGACGATGCGCGTCCTTCGATTTCAAGAAATTTTGGATGTCACGTTCGATCTGCGCGCGGGATAGACGTTCGGTCGCTTCCATGTCCCGAAGCACGGTTTGTTGTTTGTACGAAGCCTCGTTCGAGGCCGATGGATGGCTAGGTACGCGACTTGGCACCGGAGAAGGCATTGGAAAAGCGGAAGGGGTCCGGTGGTTGGTACCCCTCATAGTCGGATACAACGGAATAGCGAATGCGATAACGGCAGCGGTAAAGAGCAAACCAAGCAGCGTGCGACGGCGCAAGCGGACCACTCCTTTTTATCCCGGTTCGAGCCGGGAGCACGGATTCCTGTCTTATAGAATGAAGGAAAATACACAAAAATATACGGATCAATTTACCCTTGCCAGTACCGTTTCTCCTGGAATTATGTTACGATGAACTTGGTTTCGCGAGAATAACGAGGAAGCCTATTTAGCTTGATACCTATCGATAACCCCGTTAAGGGAATTGTTTTGCATTGGAAAGGGGAACCATTCATGCCAGCCACTAATATCAAAGCGCTTGCCGAATCCAGTCGAGATAAATTGAAGGCAGCGATCGATCCGATTGAGCAGTTCTTAAACCACAATGCGCTCGAACAGCTTGTTCAGGCGGACAATCCGGATGGTCCTGGATTTTATACCGGGTTATTGTCGGATTTACGTCATTTGCTCGTATTTTCCGAAGTGGCTTACGAGAAGCTCGGAGCGGTATTAAGACGTCCGAATTTCGATAACGAGCTTGCGGAACGCGCGCTATACGAGGTGTATCATAACGGAGTGAATTCCTTTTTCTATCCGAAAAACGAATGTTATTCCGAAGATGGACGTTACGCGTACACCGGTCAAGACGCGATTCGTTTCCGGATGAAGCCGGTGCGTGCCGCGCGCGACGTCATCTTGAACATTTCCCGCGTTTACGAGGAGCTTCGCGATGACTTGTCTTATTATGAAAGCGACTATCTGACTCATCGCCGGATGCAAAACCAAACCAAATAACAATTATGCCTGTAACCTCCACCCCTCTGTCCGTATACCCGACTCCACAGGGTACACAATAGGACAGGGGGGTGATTTTAATGCCGAATGGCGTCGCATGCAGCGTAAGCAATTGTTCGTATTGGGGTCAAGGAAACCGTTGCGGAGCTAAAGAAATCACGATTGAAGTGGACTCTCACGCCAACCACCGTTGGCACGAAGAGTTTTCCGACGAATTTTTCACGCACGAAGACACGGCACCGACTTCTTCCGTTACTTGTTGTCTGACATTTAAGCCGAATACCGAAAAATAGTTCTAAGGAACCGGATATCGGGTTTTGTCGGGACTAGTCGGACTCGGGTAGTTGTTGTACAATGGAAATACTTACAATTTGACTACCGGGAGCTAACCGACGTGAATGTAACGACGGATCCGCGCATTTTGAAGCAAATGCTTCTCACGCAATGGATGACCGAAATGAATCCTTTAAGCAGCAAAGCCGCGGATGGAACGGCCAGCGAAACCTCCGGCATGTTCGAGATGCTGCTGAGCCAATTATCGGCTACCGATTCCGCATGGGAAACGACGAATTATTCCTTATCGCAATTGAACAATATATCCTCTCTAGCCATGCCGATCTCTTCCTTGGGAGGGGAATTGACCGCCGATTACAGTTCGTCCTCGGCCTACGACGATTTGATTTCCGCGGCTGGCGCTAAGTACGGCGTCGACCCAGCATTGATTAAGGGCGTCGTTCAATCGGAGTCGTCCTTTAATCCGAATGCCGTTTCTTCGGCGGGAGCCAAGGGGCTCATGCAATTGATGGACGACACGGCCCGCGGACTCGGAGTGGGCAACTCTTTCGATCCTGCTCAGAATATCGATGGGGGCACTCGATTCCTGTCTTATCTGCTTCGCAAATACGACGGCAACGTATCGACGGCGTTAGCCGCGTATAATGCCGGACCTGGGCGCGTAGACCGACTGGGAATCGAGAACGATCAGGATGTCGCGTTGAATCTTCATAAGCTGCCTTCGGAAACGCAGAATTATATTCGTAAAGTTCTGAATGCTTCCAACCAATGGAGCGTCTAGGTTCAACAGCCTGCTCATACAAGCTGCTATTGCATTTAATGGGGATCAAGACGGGAAGGCCAATGGCCCTCCCGTTATTGGTCCTTTTATTATGAAATATCCCGTAGACGACAGAATGGGGAAAATTATGAAAACCTATTATTATGATCATTGCGCTTCGACGCCGATGTTGCCGACCGTTATACAGACGATGACCGAACTCATGAGACTGCATTATGCCAACCCTGGCGCATTGCACCGTTCCGGCGCCGAAGCGATGAAGCTGGTTGACCGGGCTCGAGCTAGCGTTGCCGATAGGATGAGCGCAAGTCCGGGCGAAGTCGTATTTACGTCCGGCGGGACGGAAAGCAATAACTTGGCGATTAAAGGCTCCGTGAATAAGGTGGCCAGAACGACGAGGCATATCATTACTTCCGCGATCGAACATGCTTCCGTATACGAATGTTTCCGCCAACTGGAAACGACGGGTATCCAGACGACGATATTACCTGTCGATTCGTCAGGCAGAGTGAATCCCGATGACGTAGCGAAAGCGATTCAAAAAGATACCGTTCTCGTCAGTATTATGCAGGTCAATAATGAGACGGGCGTTATTCAACCTATTCGCGAGATCGGTCAAGCGGTGGCCGAAGCCCCGCATGTCCGGTTACACGTGGACGGCGTTCAAGCGATCGGAAAAGTTCCTTTTTCGTGGAAGGATTGGGGGGTGCATCTCTACTCGGGTTCCGCGCATAAATTCGGAGGACCGAAGGGGATGGGATTTCTACTCGCCAAGCAGGGAGTGGAATTGGCCCCTTTGCTGAGCGGCGGAGATCAAGAGCAAGGCGTCCGTTCTGGGACGCAGAACGTTCCGGCAATCGTGGCGATGTCGCAAGCTCTTAGGCTAGCGATGGAAGGACAAGAAACAAGGCGC